>CAZOOZ010000003.1:0-240494 GCA_964581565.1 uncultured Eubacteriaceae bacterium | reverse complement strand
TCCTTTGCAAGATTCGATGATAACAGCATATCCGTTCTCCGAACCTCGCCTTTCAACATCTCTGATGCCTCGCGTATCTTTTCTACTGTTAGCATTTTTCACTATATTCATTTAAATCAATTGAATTATTTTAAATGAATACCGCTCCTTTATCTGCGGAAGACACATTTTGAGCGTATCTTTTCAAATAGCCGTGTAACTGCGTATCTTTTTGTATGTATTCTTTTTTGCGTTTTATATATTCATCTTCAGATATCTCAAGCTGTATACTTTCTTTTTCGATATCAATCGCAATCATATCTCCGTCTTTAATATACGCGATAAGTCCGCCTCGTGCCGCCTCAGGGGAAACATGTCCGATCGCAGCGCCTCTTGTTGCACCCGAAAACCGCCCGTCTGTAATAAGTGCCACGTCCGCATCCAACCCCATACCTGCTATTGCCGATGTGGCTTGAAGCATTTCACGCATGCCAGGACCACCTGAAGGCCCTTCGTTGCGGATTATGACGACATCACCTTTCTGTATTGTTTTTGAATAGATTGCCTTTACCGCATCTTCCTCACATTCAAATACTTTTGCACAGCCGTGGTGGCACATCATCTCCGGCAAAACAGCACTTCTTTTAACAATGCAGCCGTTTGGCGCTAAATTACCGAATAAGATTGCTAATCCGCCATATGAACTATACGGGTTATCAATACTGCGAATAACGCTATGATCTCTCACATAGCGGCCTTTAAGACTTTCTTTTAAGCTGGTGCAATTCACAGTCATACATGATGTATTTATGAGATTTAATTTATTTAATTCCGACATCACGGCGTAGATTCCGCCTGCATAATCCAAATCCTGTACATGATGCGTCCCTGCTGGAGACAATTTACATAAATTTGGTGTTATACGGCTGATTTCGTTAATACTTTTTAAATCAAACGGTAAATTCAATTCATGCGCGACAGCAGCTAAATGTAGTGCAGTGTTCGTTGAGCAGCCCAAAGCCATATCAACAGTGAGTGCGTTTTTAAAAGAGGATTCATTCAAAATATCTTTAACGCGTATGTTTTCTTTTAATAATTTAAGTATCTGCTCACCGCTGTTTTTGGCTAAGTGAATACGTCTTGAGTAAACAGCGGGAATGCTTCCGTTGCCTGGCAAGGCTAATCCAAGCGCCTCGGTGAGGCAATTCATGGAGTTGGCGGTAAACATTCCGGAGCAGGAGCCGCAGCTGGGGCATGCCAGATCTTCTATGTGCTCTAATTCATCTTCATTCATCGTTCCCGCCTTAAGAGCTCCCACAGCTTCAAACGTGCTGTTAAGATCCAAATAGACATCTTTTTTTTCATAATGGGGTATTGAGAGCATGGGACCGCCAGAGATAAAAATGGAAGGTAAATTGAGCCTTGCCGCCGCCATGAGCATGCCTGGAACAATCTTGTCACAATTAGGAATAAAGACGAGAGCATCAAATGCATGAGCTATTGCCATGCATTCGATGCAGTCGGCAATGAGCTCTCTTGTACATAGTGAGTATTTCATTCCTTCGTGCCCCATGGCGATGCCGTCGCAGACGGCGATGGTGTTAAATTCCATCGGTGTTCCGCCGGCAGATAAGATGCCGTCTTTTACCGCACGAGATATACTGCTTAGATGGACATGACCGGGGACGATTTCATTAAACGAATTAACGACACCGATGAGAGGTTTTTTAATTTGGTTTTGCGTATAGCCGGAGGCTTTTAAAAGAGCCCGTTTCGGAGCTTGTTCGTAACCTGATTTTATTTTATCGGAATGCATAAAGCACCTCCCTTTCAATATTGCTTTATTTTTTCCAGCTCATTTTTTCTCTGAGTGCAGCGCCTGTCTGCTCAATGAGACTTTCTTGAGCTGCTTTTCTTTTCGCGTTGAATCCGGGTCTGTTGGCTTGATTTTCCAGAATCCAATTTCTCGCGAAGGTGCCATCTTGTATTTCGGTAAGAATTTTTTTCATTTCTTCCTTAGTTTGCGCGGTAATAATACGTTCACCTGTCATATAATCGCCGTATTCAGCGGTGTCACTAATAGAATATCTCATATAAGAAAGTCCGCCTTCAACAACCAAATCAATGATAAGTTTCATCTCATGCAAGCATTCAAAATAAGCGCTTTCCGGTTGATATCCTGCTTCAACCAATGTATCAAATCCGGCTTTCATAAGCGCAGTAACACCTCCGCATAATACAGCTTGTTCGCCAAATAAATCTGTTTCCGTTTCTTCTTTAAACGTTGTCTGTAAAATACCGGCTCTTGCACCGCCGATACCCGCAGCATAGGACAAAGCGGTTTGAAGTGCCGAGCCGGAATTATCCTGCATTACAGCTACAAGACAAGGTACTCCTTTGCCTTCTAAATATTGGCTTCTAACCGTATGGCCTGGGCCTTTGGGAGCAATCATGATGACGTCAATGTCGGAAGGCGGAACGATTTGATTAAAATGAAGATTAAAACCGTGTGCCACGGCAAGGATCATACCGCTTTTTAAATAAGGCTCTACATTTTGTTTGTATAATTGAGCCTGTTTTTCGTCGTTGACAAGCAGCATAACAATATCTGCTTTTTGTACGGCGTCCTTTGTTAAGCAAACGTCGAATCCGTCTTCTTTTGCTTTTTTTGCTGATCTGCTTCCTTCATAAAGTCCTATAACAACATCAATGCCACTGTCTTTCAAATTTAATGCGTGTGCATGACCCTGGCTTCCATAGCCGATAACCGCGACGGTTTTTCCTTTTAATAAATTTACATTGCAATCTTTTTCATAGAATAATTTAGCCATTTTTTTCTCCTTTATATTAAATCGCCGTTAGACCTGTACGGCTGACTTTAGTAATTTGAAAGGGTTTGAGCGCAGTTAAAAATGCGTTTAATTTAAATGTCTCGCCGGAAATTTCAATAATCATTGAAGTAGACGATAATCTTGCGATCCGTGCATTGTTCTGGTCAAGAATGCTTTTCAAACTTTCTTTGTTTTCGTGCATTATATTCATCTGCACAAGCATCAACTCGCGCGTGAAAATATCTGCCGAGGTCATGATTTCTACATTTTCAACGATCCATAGTTTTTCCAGCTGACGAACTATCTGCAGTCGGTCGTGTTCTTCTCCTTCGCTTACGATTGTGATCCTCGAAAGCGAATTTGCTTCCGCTTCTCCAACAGAGATGCTCTTGATAGGATAAGCCCTGCGTGAGAATAAATTCGAAATTCTCATAAGTGAGTCAGGTTGGTTTTTAACAAGAACTGATAATATAAATTCTTTAGTATTCATAATAATTTCTCCTTGTTTAATTTAATATAGCATCATTTATTGTGCCGCCGGGAGGGATCATGGGCAGCACTCTTTCTTCTTTGTCGATAAAAGCATCTATAAGTACGGGGCCCTCTTGCGCGAAGGCAAAATCAAGGGCATCTTTTAAGGATGAATAATTTTCAACATACAGGCCATGTGCACCAAATGACTTGGCAACCTCCGCAAAGTTTGTTTTTCTGTTTAATTCGGTATTTGAATAGCGTCCATCGAAAAATAATGTCTGCCATTGTCTGACCATACCCAAGGCATTATTATTTAAAACGACGACTATGAGAGGCAAATCATTTGATACGGCTGTAGCCAGTTCATTTAAATTCATATGAAAGCTTCCGTCGCTGGTGAATAAAATTGTTCGTTTGAAGCCTTTGCCTATACAGGCGCCGATTGCCGCACCCATACCAAAACCCATGGTGCCAAGACCGCCCGAGGATATAAAAGTACGGGGTGTTTTGAACGGATAGTATTGGGCTGTCCACATTTGATGCTGACCGACATCGGTTGCAACAATACAATCATCATCAGCCCCACGACTGACAGCTTCGATTATTCTTTTCGGAGTCAGTTTCTCGCTGTCGGTGTTTGAACTGGAGAATACATGGAATGATTCGATTTTTTTAAACCAATTGTTTGTTTTTGTAGATTGAATTAAATGCAAAAGATTATTTAAGATATTTTTCATATCACCTACAAGCGCAAGGTCGCAAGGAATATTTTTACTGATCTCTACCGGATCAATATCAATATGGATAATTTTTTTATTTTTTGAATATTCGTTTTTATTTCCGGTAGCCCTGTCTGAGAATCGTGTGCCTATAGCAAGTATTAAATCAGACTCCCACATTGCTTTTGACGATTCATATGTGCCGTGCATACCCGTCATTCCCAGAAAAAGAGGATGCGTTTTCGGAATCGCGGAAAGCCCCATTAAAGTGCTGCCCATAGGCGCATTTAGCTTTTCGGACAAAGCAATAATTTCATTCGAAGATTGAGAAGTAATGGCGCCGCCACCGATGTAGATAAATGGACAGTTTGAATTTTCAATCATTTTTGCGGCTGTACGAAATGCCGAATCGTTATTAAAAATTTTCCTTTGCGGCTGCTTTGGAGCTGCTTCTTTATACTCGCATGAAGCTGTTTGAATATCTTTGGGAATATCGACCAATACCGGGCCCGGTCTGCCTGACTGCGCCAGAAAAAATGCCTCCGTAAGGGTTGATGCCAGTTTAGTGATATCTTTTACAATGTAGTTATATTTGGTGACCGACATACTTGCACCGATAATGTCGACTTCCTGAAAGCTGTCACTTCCAATCATTTCACAGGCGACATTGCCTGTGATGGCTACAATGGGAATAGAATCCAAAAATGCGGTTGCAAGACCTGTAATAAGATTTGTTGCGCCCGGGCCGGAAGTGGCAATGACAACTCCGACTTTTCCGCTTGCTCTTGCATAACCATCTGCGGCATGAATGGCACCTTGTTCGTGACAAGTGGTGTAATGTGTTAACTTATCCGCGGCTTTATATAATTCATCATAAATATTGAGCACTGTTCCGCCAGGATAACCAAACACAGCGTCAATGCCTTGTTGTCGAAATACTTCAATTAGAATTTGTGCACCTGTTAATTTCAAACTATAATACCTCCTTTATTTATAAAAAAAGAGCCTTTGGCGACTTGTTCGCCAAAGGCTCTTTCTCGACTATAGTTAAGTTTTTACTCTGTGTCGTGAAAAAGATTTTGGCAAATACAAAATGACATTACCGAGGCTAATAATGACGATAATGCTAATAATGACGAGAATATTGTTTAAAATATAGTTTGCCATTGTTCTTTCTCCAAAGTAAATTTTTATAATCATAGCATTGAAAATCTATGTTGTCAAGAAATATTTTAATATATTAATATACTAAATAAAAATTCTTATACAAAAGGAAGGACAAGTTTTGCGATAAAGATACTTACCACACCAGTAGTAGCCATTGCCAGACTGGCCATGGAGCCCATGAGCTCACTCTTTTCCATTGCGATGACAACACCCATACCATGTGCGGAATTGCCGAATGCTAGCCCGTTTGCTACTTCATCTTGAACACGGCACCACTTAAACAGGATAGGCAGCATAACGGTACCCAGTGCGCCTGTGACAATGATGGACAGCATCGTAATCGACATGATTCCACCTATTTCAGTGCTCAGTTCAAGACCAATCGGGGCTGTGATACTTCGGGGAATTACAGATAAAAGTATCTGTGTATCAAGATTTAGTATTTTACCGAGTAAAACAACAGAGACAATAGATGCAAAGCTGCCGATAGTTGTTGCGATAAGTATTGGAAGGATATTTTGTTTCAGTTTATTTCTGTTTTTATACAGCGGAACAGCAAGGCACACGGTAACAGGACCGAAAAAAGACGTTATAATCTTTCCGCCGTTTTCATAAACCGAATAATCAACTTTAAATATAAGTAAAAAAGCCACAAGTAATACGATAGACATAAACATAGGATGAAGAAAAGGTATATTTGTTTTTTTATGAAGCCACGTGGTAAATACGTAAGCACAAATTGTAAGCAAAATTCCCGCAACAGGGGAAGAAAATACTTGTGTTAAGAAATTCATACATCAATACCTTCTTTATTTATTTTTATATGTTTTTTCGATGAGAGTTTTTGTATGCCGCGTGCTGTAAAAACAGTAGCCGTAAATACCAACGCCGTACCGATCAGACAAATGATTAAAATTGGGAAAATAATTTCTTTGACAAGCCCGAAATTAGAAGCGATGTTGACGCCGGCAGGGATAAAGAAAAATCCTAAATTAGTTGTAAGAAAACCTGCTACTTCTTCTATTTGATCCAATTTTACAATTTTTGCACATAAAAGGGCAAACATGACCAGCATGCCAAGCACATTGGCAGGAAAACGAATTGGAATAAACATCAGAAAAATTTCACAGCCTACATATACACCCATAATAATGCCGAATTGTTTAAGTAGTTTCATAAATTGTTTCTCCTGACTGTATAGAGTTGTATTGATAAAAGCAATATGGCTTAGTATATATGAACGACACATATAAAAACAAGGCGTAAACGTAATTGTAAAGGAATTCAAATTTAAAATATGAATATGTTATACATATTTGTTGCATTTACAGAAAATAAATTGACAATGAATGCTGCAAATGATAAATTTAATGTATTGATGAATAACTGTATATTCAATAATTTTGTAAATAGTCTGCCAAAGGAAGTGTAGTAATGAATGATGAAAATAAAGTAAGTTCAGTCGGTGTATTTTTTAAAAAACTACTGGGGCTCATCATCGTTTTGGCATTTATTGCTGCATGTGTGATTATGGCAATTGATAAGTATAAAAATATTGCTGCTATTAAGGTACAGGATTACAGCAGTTTTACGGTTACTTTTCAATGGATCGAAGCGGCTTTGTTTGCCGCACTTGCGATTGTGCTGTTGGTCTTACTGATTATTGCAAACAAATCTGCGTTTCAAAAATGGAGTAAAAATAAACATTTACAAGAATTGCAGGCTTTAACGCGGGAGCAAAAACAAGCAAAAAATGAGGAAATAGAGCAACTGAAAATATCCTACGAAAAACAGATAGAAGAGCTCAAATCGATTATTGAGAAAATGAAAGCAGAGGAAATTAATTCGCAGCTTGAATCGATGAATCAGAAGTAATAATTTTAAAAACATAAAAAAAGCATCTTAAGATGCTTTTTTTATGTTTGACATATGGCATATAATGTATATAATAGATATATACATTATATAGAGGTGGGCAATGGACATCATTATCAGGAATTCAAATAATCAGCCAATATATGATCAAATCAGTTCTCAAATAAAAAATAAAATCATATCCGGAGAATTAAAAGAAGGCGATGCGCTGCCATCTATGAGGCTGCTTGCTAAAGAGCTGCGTATCAGTGTGATTACGACAAAGCGGGCATATGAAGAGCTTGAGCGTGACGGATTCATCACATCCATCACGGGAAAAGGAAGTTTTGTTGCAAGTAAAAATATTGATTTTATTAAAGAAGAATATTTGAGAAAAATTGAGATGATTATGCAAGAGATTGTACAGCTTGCTTCGAGTTGCAGTCTAAACTTAGAAGAGCTGACAGAAATGCTTTCGCTTATATATAGGGAGGAATAAAAATGGAGTATGCACTAGAAATTAAAGGATTAACGAAAAAATATGTGGATTTTACTTTAGATCATGTAAGTTTCTCGCTGCCGGCAGGCTGCATCATGGGGCTCATTGGAGAAAATGGAGCAGGTAAAAGCACAATTATCAAACTAATTTTAAATTTAATTCATAATGACGGCGGTGAAGTCAGAGTGTTTGGTAATATTTTAAATGACAGTCAAATACGTATAAAGGAAAACATTGGTGTTGTTTTTGATGAAAGTGGTTTTCCAGACAACTTATGCATTAATGATATCAATATTATTATGCAAAATATCTATACCACATGGGATAAAAATCGTTTTATGAAGTATACGACTAAATTCGCTTTGCCGGAAAGGAAAGCTGTTAAAGACTATTCGCGAGGAATGAAGATGAAGCTTTCCATTGCCGTCGCGCTTTCTCATGATAGCAAACTTCTGATACTCGATGAAGCCACCAGCGGTCTTGATCCGATTATCCGTGATGAGATTTTAGATGTTTTTTTAGAATTTATTCAGGATGAAACACATAGTATTTTGATTTCGTCACATATTATCAGCGATCTTGAGAAAATATGTGATTACATTACTTTTGTCCATAACGGCAGATTGTTTTTTTGTGAAGGTAAAGACACCTTAAAAAATATGTATGGTATTTTAAAATGCTCTTCTTCCCAGTTTGAGCAACTTGATAAAAACATAGTAAAGGGATACAGGAAAAACAGTTTTGGTGTTGAAGCACTTGTCTTAAAAAATAAAGCAAGTGCAGACTTAATTGTTGATCCTGCTTCGATCGAAGACATTATGTTGTTTTGTGTAAAGGAGAACACGAGATGAAAGGTTTAATTTTAAAAGATATCATCAATTTAAAACAACAGGCTAAAGTGTATCTTTTAATTATCGCTATTTGGCTTGTAATCGGTATTTCAAGTAAGGACGGAGGATTTTTCGGTATGCTTATTTGCGTATTTGCAATTTTTCTTCCGATTACGGCGCTGTCTTATGATGAGAAAGCAAAATGGGATAAATATTCACTCACGATGCCGGTTTCAAAAAAAGAAGTTGTTTTAAGTAAATATGTTCTTGCATTGGCTGTATCCGTGGTAGGATTTATGATTTCACTGGTATTTAATATAGTAATATCCAAAGCATTTGCTGAAAGTCTTTCTGCGTCTGCTGTGTATTGGGGAATCAGTATTCTAATTTTCTCCATTGTTCTTCCGTTGATGTACAAATTTGGCGTGGAAAAAGGACGAATGCTTATTTTGATTGTGTTTTTGATTCCGGCACTATTTGCTGTGTTTATGTCTAAATTAAATGTATCGCATCCGAGCGAGGTATTTATGAGCAGTCTTAAATTTATACTGCCTATCTTCATTTTACTTGCATTGATCATATCTGTTTGGGCAAGTATTAAAATTTATACAAATAAAGAATTATAAAATAGGCTAAAATCGTCAGCCATAATAAAAGGAGAGCGGAATGGACCGTTCTTTTTTTATATTTTTAATAAATGATAATATATGTACAGGTGACATATACATTAATAGTAATGCCTTTGGCATGTTATAAGATATGCAAAAAGGAAAGTGTTATGTTCGGTCGCAAAGAAAAGATAAATATTGATACATATACTTATGAAGCCGTGCATTGGGTTGTGGGGGTATCGGCATTATATACAAAAAAATCACTCAAAGAATATGATCCAGCTTTAAGCGATTCGAAAATAGAGGAGCTCGGTTTACAAATCATTCCGATGAAACTCACTTTACTATATTTATTTTTGATCATTCAGTTTGATTCTATCAGGCCGATAGATATATTAAGTAAAAAAGTGGTTGATATTTCAAAACAGGTATTTAAGGAAAAAAATTATTCCGATGATGATATAGCTGAGTTGCTTGCCGATCAAATCTATTACCATGAGGCGATTATGGATGATATAGAGTATATAAAATTTTCGGAAGATTTTTTTATGAAAACTTTTAAAAATAGTATTGATAATGAAGAAAAATTTCTTGTTTTCTTAAATAATCAATTACATCTCACACGCGCTATCTTTGAAATTGCCTTTAAAACAGGATTTATACATACATAAAATCGTTATAATTATAACGCTGTATCATTTGGGTTGACATACTTGATGCTACGAGATATATTGAAAGAAAATACCTGTAAAGGAGTGGTAGTAGTGGAACTGAATTTTAAAGGTAAGAATGTTGTTATAACAGGAGGAAACGCCGGTATAGGATTGGCTGCGGCTAAAGTATTTGCGCAGTGCGGAGCAAATGTAGCTGTGTGTGCAAGAAGAGAGGACAAACTAAGAAAAGCGGTTGAGGAAATTAAAGAATTCGGTACAACTGTCTATGGAGGTGTGTGCGATGTAGGCAAAAGTGATCAGCTTTATCGCTTTGCAGATGATGTGCAAGAGGCACTGGGAGGTATCGATGTGTGGGTGAGCAATGCGGGATTTATGACATTGGGCAAAATCGTGGATACACCTGAAGAGCGCTGGGACGATTATTTTAACATTAATGTTAAATCGGTTTATATTGGTGCGAAAATTGCAAAAGATAAGATGAAAAACGGAGGAGTGCTAATCAACGCAGCTTCATTTGCAAGCCTTATGCCTTCGGTAAATGCGGGTGTTTATGCGGCAACCAAAGCAGCAATCAGCAGTCTCACAAGAACTCTATCGTCGGAACTTGCACCTTATAATATTCGTGTTGTGGGCTATATACCGGGGCTGATCGCAACTGATATCAATAATGAAAGCATTGCAAGAAACCGTGATAGATTGCTTGAGGCAATATCGCTGAGAAAGTTTGGAACAGCCGAAGATGTGGCTTATGGCATCGTGTTTCTCGCATCGGAATATGCTTCTTATATCAGCGGAACCTGCCTTGAGATCACAGGCGGCAAATTTGCGACACAAAATCCTATGGCCGCATGGGATATTTAAGCATAGATTCATCCATAGCAAAATAAACAAAGAAAACAAAGTAGGTGGTATTGATGGAAGAGAAAACAAATTTGCATATTTTATGGGCCAATGCAGATATAACCACATCGCTTCAGATGGTCATGATGTATGCAACAAATGCGAAGCTGCGAGACTGGTGGGATACGGTAACGGTTATTATCTGGGGAGCCACTGCAAAGCTTACTGCTGAAAATAAGGAAATTCAGGAAGCTGTAAAAAAGGCACAGCAGGCGGGTGTGAAGTTTTCCGCATGTATTGCCTGTGCCAAAAACCTTGGGGTAAACGATGAGCTGGAAGCATTAGATATTGAAGTCATTGCATGGGGCGTGCCACTAACACAGCTACTGCAAAGCAATGCAAAATTGCTTACTGTTTAAATTAAGATTTAAAAAGAATCTTTTATCGATTGACGGGAAAGATTCTTTTTTTGTTAAAAGTTTTTATTACTATTTCACCTATATCATAATTTTTTTATTTTATGAATGCTATGAAAGATAAGAAAGGTCTTGATAAAAAAACTATTGTCGTTCTTGCTTTAAATAAAACATTGTTACTTCTTTTAAAACATGATATCCTATTGTTACAGGTGACAATATGTCGCCGAAAGATAATATTTTTGGAGGTAATCGTATGGAAGAAATAATTCAAGTTGGTCAAAAAGCACCTGATTTCACATTGCCTGATCAAAACGGACAATCTGTAACACTTAGTCAGTTTAAAGGGAGCAAAGTGCTGGTATCTTCTCATCCGCTCGCATGGGCAAGTGTATGCATGGACCAGATGCGTTCACTGGAGAGGGCTTATGACAGATTTGCAGAAAAAAATACGGTTGTGCTAGGGTTTAGTGTGGATCCCCTACCTTCCAAATCGGTATGGGCAAAAGTCATTGCAATAGAAAAAATGAAAATTCTTTCGGATTTTAATCCGATAGGCCAGATTTCACGGCAATTCGGAATTTTTAGCGAACAATACGGCGCTTCTAAAAGGGCGAATATCCTCATCGACGAGAATGGAATTGTTATATGGACAAAAAAATATAAAATTCCGGAGCTACCGGATGTTGAAGAAGTCCTGATGCAACTTTAAAACATATTTTATGAAGAGTGCTATAAACGGCACTCTTTTTTATATAGTTTATTAAACTTTATTGTATGCGAAGTTTGTCTAAAAAATGTATTTTATGTCAATTTCAAATAATATTTTTTCAAAAAAAGTAAAAATAACCTATTTTAGATATAATCTTGTTTACGCCAAAAATAACTTTGTGTAAAAATATTGCACCGTATTTTTTAGTATGCTATATTAAATAAGTTAAATTCCAATGTAATAGAAATGTAAATGAAGGAGAAAAGTAATGACGGAACAGAAATTATGGACAAGAAATTATGTTGCAATTACATTGATTTTTTTTCTTTTGTCTGTCGTCTTTTTTTTATTGATGTCGACAATGGGGATGTATGCAACTGAGCAGTTTGGCGTCTCAGCCAGTATTGCAGGACTTGCTGCCAGTATTTTTATCGTATCTTCTTCATTTGCTCGTATTGGAACGGGGAGGGTTTTAGCTTATGCAAGTGGGAAACGCATACTATTGCTTGGATTAGCCTTTTGCGTAGCGGTAAATATTTTATATTTTTTTGTACATAATGTCGCTTTGCTGCTCATTGTTCGCTTTTTGCATGGCATCGGAGCCGGCGTTGCCACTACCGTGCTGCCCACAATGATCGCTTTTGTGATTCCGCCCACAAGGCGTGCGGAGGGAATTGGAAATTTTATGTCAAGCGGTATGCTGGCATCTGCAATCGGACCGTTTCTGGGCATATTGCTCCAGCAGTCAGGAAGCACTTCTTTGATATATCTGTTGTGTTTGTTTTTGGGCATCGCCTGTCTTGTGCTTGCTTTTTTAGCGGAACTGCCCGAGGTGCATCAAAGCAGGCCGCCACAGGCAGTTTATGAAGCATCTACAAAAAAATTAAAATTTTCGGATTTTTTTGAAAAATTTGCTCTTCCAATATCTGCGGTCGTTTTGATTACATCAATTGCCTATTCGTCGATTATGACATTTCTGCCCTTATATGCCAAAGAGATTGATTTATTAAAAGCTGCGAGCGTATATTTTGTATTTCACGCAACAGGCGCGATTTTTACACGGCCTTTTATGGGGAAATTAATGGACAGGCGCGGAGCCAACATTGTTACATACCCCGTGCTGGTAATATTTTCTGCCGGTCTTTTAATCGTCAGCAGAGCCCAGAGTGCACCCGTATTGTTCACGGGAGCAGTTTTAATCGGATTTGGATTTGGAAACATCAACTCCATTGGCCAAACGATAGCGATCGCAAAGGTATTGCCGCTGCGCGTAGGCATGGCTACATCCACGTATTTTATTGCGATGGATTTAGGCCTTGGTGTGGGACCGTATATTTTAGGACTTATGATTCCGCTTATAGGTTACAGGGGTATTTATCTTTTTGCTTCCGCAATATTACTTGGTTGCATTGTGCTTTATTACTTTATGCATGGTGCAAAAGAGACGGCAGAGAAGAACGCGCAAAAAGACGTATAAGAATAGATACGTTGTTGTTTTTATTAATGTTAAGAAATTAATTTTTGTTTTCTTAAATAAATGGAAATTATTGTTGTAAAACCAATTAAGTAAGCGGCAGAGATCAAAAATCCGGAAACAACATCACTGGCATAGTGAACTCTTAAATAGATTCTGCTCAATCCTATCAGGCCTATTAAAATACAAAGAATTATAGTTGCTGTTACTTTATATTTCTTTTTTATGTTTATTGTTTTCCATAGCAAATAAATAATAAGTCCATAAAAACTTACTGCGATCATAGCATGTCCGGAAGGAAAAGAATATCCGCTCGCATCAATAAATGTTGAATAATCCGGCCGTGAACGCATAAAAATTACTTTTAGAATTTGATTTAAAAAAACTGTATTGATTACATTTATTGCAAGTAGGATGCCGTAAAATTTGTTTTTAATAAAAATAAATAGTAAAATACATAACACGGTAAGAAAATATATATTTGCAAGATTTGTTATAAACTTAAAAAATACGGTGTATTGCTCTGAAACAATATGTGTTAAGCTATTATAAATATAGATATCAGCGACTGCTTTTTCGTTTTGCCATATATCTTCCGCAATGCAAACAAAAGCAGCCAGACAAAACAGCAATACAAAATATTTTTTATTTTTTATTAATGCTTTTAAATATGCTTTTATATTCATTGGTTCCTCAATGGTTCCTCAATTACCTTATAGTATGGCATAATTTTTTATGTTAAATCAAATTGGAATTTAATTGTTTTATATGAAAATTAAAAAGGATGGAGCAATTAAATTGCTTCACCCTTTTGTTTTAGAATTTTCATGTTTTAATAATTTTGTTCATGGTCAAATCTATTCTGCATATCATCATAACGTCCATCAAGAAATGCTTGAAGATTGCTTTTTAAGATTTCATATGCCTTTGCCAAATATTGAATATTGTGTCCGCTCATATGAGGCGTGATCACGATGTGGTCAAGCTTCCAGAATTTATGATCCGGCATCAGCGGTTCCGTATCAAATACATCGACAATATAACGTCTGAAAAGTTTATTTTTTAAAGCGTCATAAATATCATCTTCGCTGGTGGTGCCGCTTCGCCCCATGTTGATCATACACGCAGAGGGCTTCAGCATTTGAAGATATGTTTTGTTGATGATATGTTTTGTAGATTCGGTAAGTGCAAGCAGATTGATGATATAGTCACAGGTCCTAAAGATGATGGCTAAATCTTTGATATCATATACTTGCTGCACATATTCAACAGGCTCTATGGTTCGTTTGATGCCAATAATCTCCATGCCCATTGCTGATGCTTTTCTGGCAACTTCTTTACCAATGGCGCCGAGTCCTAAAATGCCAATGCGTTTTCCGCTGATTTGATCTTGAGGATATAAGTGCCATGTTTGTGTGAGCTGATTCCAAAGCACTTTATCGAGATTTCTTGCATCGAGGATCATCATTGCTATAGCATATTCTGCCATATGTACAGGATGAATACCTCTGCCTGTTGTGAGGATAATACCCCGTTGATTAATTTCATGAAGCGGGAGTTTGTCTACACCTGCCATAAAGCTGCTGATATACTGCAGTTTTTTTGATTTGGCAAGCACATCACTTGTAATAAATCTTCCTGCGTAGATGTCGGCATCAGCTATTTCCTTTTCAAATTCCTGCTGATTGGCAGGATAAGCGACTTCACATTGCGGGAAGTCTTCTTTTAACCGATATAACACTTCTGCATTCGGCATTTCTGAGTATACGACGATTTTCATTCTTTCCTCCTATAATCTATATGAAAATTTATAAAAATTTTACATGTAATGATGAATTGTTTTTTTTATTATTTATCGTAGATACGGGATTGTTTAGAGCAGGTCGTTATAATGTAGAAAGTGTCTTTGTGAATTTTTTTGCATTTGTGCTATTTAAAATACCAGTATCTAAGTTTTTTAATAAATAGTCTTTTATATTGTCGGATGGCTGAATTTTATATATTGTTATGAGGGCTTCGAAGATATCGCAAAGCAGCAACGGAGATTGCGAGCTTTTGTATTGGCTGAGCTTAATAGACATAAGTTTTGCGGCGACATTTGTCATCAAGTCGGGTCGATAGGCGATCCATTTTGGAATATTCTGAATGGCCTGGCGTGAAGTAATAAATTTTTTGTCGTTAAAATGCTTGGCGTATTCATCATAAACCGCTGCAAATTTATCTTGCTTATCCCATTTTATATTTTCCGCAAGGAGGACAAGGCCAATATTTCTTTGATATGAGTTGTGGTTTGTAAGTTTTTGTGTAAGCAAATCAAAATACGCATAGACGTCATTATGCGTGCGGCTTCTGCTTTGAAGCGTTAAAAAACAAATATAGCGAATCTCGTCGTTTTTACTTGATAAGAGAGAGAAAAGAAAAGCAATATCTTCTTTAGTTAAATGTTCTGCAAATTTATCCGGACAGTCTTTATGGTTTAGTATCGTTTGAATATCCATAACTAAACCTCCGTTTTTATATTTTTATTATACCATTACGAAATACATATGCCAATAATCAACCGAGTCTTTTTTTAAAATTTAAAACATTCTTTTATTTTAAAATAAAGATTATGAAAATAGATGTTGCCAAAGTAAACACAAGTGTTTATAATAAAAAACAATTGAAAGAAATACTACACTAACAGAGAGGGTATAAAAATGATTCCCAATTACATAGCACAAAGAGCCAGACCGCTGGAAAACGAGTCGGCCTTTGAAGTACTTTCCAAAGCAAAAGCATTAGAAAAACAAGGACATAATATTGTTCGTCTTGAAATAGGTCAGCCTGATTTTAAAACACCTGAGAATATCATCAATGCGGCTTACAAAGCAATGAATGAAGGCTTTACGGGCTACACGCCCACAGTGGGGCTGCCGGAGACACGGCAGGCAATTGCCGAATATGTGCAAAAGCATAAAAAAGTGCCCGCAGGCGCTGAAGAAGTTGTGGTTGTTCCCGGAGGTAAGCCTATTATCTTTTTTTCGATTTTAGCGCTTGTTGATAAAGGGGATGAAGTTATCTATCCTGATCCGGGTTTTCCTATTTATCGTTCTTGTATCAAGTATGCCGGTGGGGTGCCGGTGCCAATGCCGCTGCTGGAAGAGAATGATTTTAGAGTTGATATAGAAAATTTCAAAAATTTGATTACCGATAAAACCAAGATGATTATTTTAAATAATCCCACAAATCCCACGGGCGGTGTGCTTACAAAAGAGGATATTATCCAGATTGCTCAAATCATCAAAGATAAAGATATTTTTGTGCTTTCGGATGAGGTATATGACCGTATTGTGTTTGAAGGCGAAACATTTTCAATGGCGGCACTGCCGTATATGAAAGATAAGACCATTATTTTGGACAGTTTTTCAAAAACATATGCTATGCCGGGTTGGCGTATCGGTTACGGAGTTGCCAACAAAGACATCATTGATCAGATTGAGCTGTTGATGGTAAATTCCAATTCCTGTGCTGCTGCATTTTCGCAAATAGCGGCTATTGAAGCACTCACGGGGCCTCAGGACAAAGTGGAAGAAATGGCGGCGGCTTTCAGTGAGCGAAGGGCTTATATGGCGCAGGCTTTAAATGAAGTTAAAGGTATGTCGTGCAGAATGCCGCATGGCGCATTCTATGTATTTGCAAACATTAAAGAAACAGGACTAAGCAGTGCGGAATATGCGCACAGACTGTTATACGAGGGCAAAGTGGCAGCACTTGCAGGCACATCGTTTGGCGCAAACGGCGAAGGATTTATCCGCTTTTCATGTGCGAACTCTCTTGAAAATATCAAAGAAGCCGTCAGACGAATTGAGGCATTCAACCAAATAATTATGGCGTAATATGCAGTACATATAGTCTGGAGTAAAAGCACCGAAAGGTGCTTTTTTGTGTATCATTATATGCATCAATATATATAAAATTAAAATATGTATTATTATTTATTTAAAAATGTTATTATTGTTAGAGAAAAGTGATTTTATTTATTTCAATAGAGTAAATGGGGAAAAATAAGAATGAAAAAAAGACTATTGTATTTGATCAGTGTGGCTCTTCTGCTTTGCTTTACCGCACCTGTTTTTGCTGCGGGAGGTGGTAAATACACGGTAGAAGAAGCAAATATGACAGTGACGATCCCAAATAACTGGGCAGTATTTACACGCGATACAACAGAAAAGGACAGCGATGTAGAAGATTATTTTTATGATTTTGATGCCTTTCGTCAGGATATGATAAACAACGGTTTGTATCTATGGGTCTTTCCCGGAAATAATACATATATCTTATTTGCAATTATTGAAAATGAAGAATTTAAATCTATTGTCAATCTTACGGACTTTATCGGCGCAGCTACCGACAATCAAAGAGAAGAGTTATTGAATCTTTTCAAACAACAGGCCGATCAACTTGAAAACAATAATACATCGTATGATATCAATATCAAAGATATAGGCTATTACAGCAACCGTAATTATTCATACTTCTACGCAGACAGAAGTATTGATGAGGTAGATTCGCAATCATATTCAACCATTATTAATTCAAAACAAATTTCTATTGCTATGTTTACAATCGATGGAGCAATACCCACGCAGTCACAAAAAGATACATTTCAAAATTTAATTGATAGAATATCTTTTTATGATGTGCAGCCTATGCCAAATGACATAAATATCGACAATGTGATCAATCCGCATAGCTATATATGGGAAAAGATTGCCGTAAGAGCGATCGTTGTTTTGGGCGGCACTATCCTTGCGGCTGCGGGTTTATGGATCAAAAGGAAATTAAACTTTTTAAATAATCCGGATAACGAAACCAAAAAAGATCAAAGAGAACGTCGCGAACGTGAAAAGATAATGGAAACAGTCGGTAAGGCATGGGAGAGTGGTTCTTATCGTCAAGATGAAATGAGTTTGAATCAGCCGAGCCAAGAAGAGGTGAACGGGCTTATGGAATATCTTGATCACTGGAAGACGCTCGGTAATCATGCTATGAGAGATGAAGATGTAAAAAAAGGATTTATTATGCTTGCTTATTTTCAAAACAATAATCTGGGCATCGCCGAACAGATAGCAAAGAAACTCATTGTTGTTCATGAAATACAAAAGGGTAATTGGTCTGTGATTGATGATGCCTTGGCGTTGCCCATCAACATGCAGGCAAGTGAAGGAGCGAAGGAAAAGTTTGCCTCTGGGAATTTAGATAGAAAATATGATTACTGGATGGATATAAACATAAAAGATATGAGTAAGAATGATGTGCAGTTGGGTTATTTTCTGCTGAATTATTTTAAAAACAGCATGCCGAATAGATCGGAGGCAATTGCACAAAAAATGCTTGAAGTCAACCGAGCCAATCATTATCTTACGCCGAAAGAACAGATAGAATTGATCAATAAAGCGAGAAGATATAATACATTTAACAAACTTTCCGAATATGCGGAAGCAAAAATTTTGGACAAAAACATAAAACACGAGCTTGCCAGCTGGGAAAGGATAGATGATAGTCAGATTATCGAGGAAGAGCTCAAAAAAGGATATGTACTGATGAATTATTATAGCGATGAAGATGAATTGGATACAGCGCAGCGCATTGCCGAACGGCTGATTGCTATTTGCACCGGACCGCAGGCATTGTTTGATAAAGCAATATCGCTTTATAAGTATCCTGCTGTTTTGGATGATGAAAAGAAAAAGTTGAGAACAAAAAACAGCTATCTTGATGCACTGATAAATTGGAATACCATCGATGATAGGGCTCTTTCAATTGAAGATATACAGCTGGGGTATTTATTGCTTTATTATTTCCAAAAAGAAGGGCAGTTGAACCTTGTCAGAAAAATAGCGCAAAGACTTATTGATATCTCAAAGAGCAAGTTCACACCAGAGGTGCAAAATCAGAGCACATCTGCCGGTATGCTGCATGAACAAGAAGAGCAAAAAGATAATGTTTTCGTTTCCGAAATGACGGAAAAATCCTCCAATAATACAAAATTCTGCAGACAGTGCGGAGCAAAATTACCTGTAGGTTCGCAATTTTGCAATAAATGCGGGAAGAAGGTTATTTAAGTTCATTATTTGATCGGAATCGCAATAAAAAATAAGCATGAAGAGTAAGCTAATGAAAGAAATATTTTATAAGAGGATTACAGCATATAAAAAAAGAAAACATATGCTCGAAAAAATTTTATTCATACGGCTCTTTTCATAAGAGCCGGCGGTGCTTGGGTTAGATAGAAAAGAGCAAAATTATCGTCATAAAGCCATGCTTTTAAAAATGATTTTTTAAGCACCAAAGGCATACGACTATGTATCTCTTTCATGGTTTCATTGGCGCTTGTAGTCAGGATTACAAATTTTTTTCCGTCTTCACTTTCATTATAAAGCCCTGCCATATATAACATATCTTCATCCGGTAGCGTAAACAGGTATTTTTGCTTTTCGGGTACTTGCTTATGGGAATTCCATTCATAAAAACCCGTGGATGGAATGACACAGCGTTTTGAAGCAAGGCTTTTTGCAAACATTCTTTTTTCAGAGGCGGACTCGGCACGTGCGTTGATGATCAAATTTTTTTTATCATAATGCAAAAATCCCCATGTCAAAAGTTCGGCATTAATGCTATTGTTTTCGTTTAAAAGTGCAGGCGCAATATTTGAAGGGAAAATTTCTCCGCCGGGCACTTTTCCTTCTCCGTATTTTTTACTGACCAGTTCAATTATTTTTGTAAGTTCGGCGTTTTCGGGGTCCGTGTAAAAAGCATATCTTCCGCACATAAGCAGTTCCTTTCCTGATGATTATCTTCAGTATATCAAAAATCGCATTGGAAAGAAATGTCAAAAAAAATAGTTATGATTTTTAATAAAAAGTAGTATAATAAAATAGAACATATGTTCTATTTTATTATTGGAGAAAATATGATGGACAGAGTGATTTTGCATGTGGATTTAAATAATTTTTATGCGTCTGTAGAGTGTTTGTATCATCCTGAATTGCGTGGCAGACCCATGGCTGTCAGCGGGGATATTGAAAAGCGGCACGGTATTGTGCTTGCAAAAAATTATATTGCCAAAGCCTATGGCATAAAAACAGGCCAGCCCACATGGGAGGCGCGCCAGGTATGCCCGGATATTATATTTATTGATGCACAGTTTGAAAAATATATGAAGTTTTCAAAGCTGGCGAGAGCAATTTATACAGACTATACTGATCATATAGAGAGTTTTGGCCCGGATGAATGCTGGCTCGATCTCTCGGCGAGCAAAATCTTTGGCAGCGGAAAGGAGATTGCCGATACCATACGAAGCAGAATTAAAGCGGAGCTCGGCATTACCGCATCTATCGGGGTAAGCTTCAATAAAATCTTTGCAAAACTGGGAAGCGATATGAAAAAGCCTGATGCCACGACGGTCATAACAAGGCAAAATTTTAAAGAAATTGTATGGTCGCTGCCTGCAAGTGAGTTGCTTTATGTAGGCAGAGCCACGGCAAAAAAGCTTGAGGCAATTCGCATTCGCACAATAGGAGACTTGGCAAAAACAGATGTAGAGAAACTGAAAAGCTTACTTGGCGTTAACGGACAGACTCTATGGTCTTTTGCAAACGGGCTTGATATTTCAAGGGTGGCACATGAGAGCTATGATCCGCCTATAAAAAGTATCGGAAACAGCACAACAACGCCAAGGGACTTAGTCTCAGATGATGATGTAAAAATCACTTTATATGTGCTCTGTGAAAGTGTGGCCGCGAGGCTGCGGCAGCATGGCCTAAAAACTGCGACTTTGCAGCTGAGTATACGCGAAAATGATCTTTTTACTTATCAAAGACAAGGCGTGCTTGCCTTGCCGTCATCCGCATCCGAAAATTTGTTTGCGAAAGCATTTGAATTATACAAAAAAAATTATAATCCGCATATGCAGAAACCGATTCGAAGTATCGGTGTTCGGGCATGCGGTCTTGTGAAAGATAATATCAGCCAAACCTCCTTTTTGCCGCATATCATCTCCACACAAAAGCAGGAAGAGTTAGAGAAAGCAATTGATGATATTCGCTTGCGTTTTGGGCACGATGAAATACAGCGCGCAGTGATGATGACCGATACGGCTCTTTCTGCTCTTAATCCTAAAGAGGATCATATCGTTCATCCGGAAAGCTTTTTTAGAAAAGGGGTTTCCTGATTATGATAAATTCACAGCATGATAAAAAAGTCTTTATTGAAACATTGGTGCGTTTTGATACCTGTGGAGATATGCATCCCGTCTCTATTATCTGGAGGGATGGCAGAGCCTACGAAATAGACAAAATTTTAGATAAAAGACGTGCCGCGAGTTTAAAAGCCGGTGGCATAGGACTGCGTTATACGATAAAAATTAAAAATAAAATTACCTATCTTTTTTATGAAGGGCAAAAATGGTATATGGAAGAATAAATTTATGAAATAAAACACGAAGGCTATAAACTGTTTCTATTTTATGATATAATCCATTAAATATAGAAAGTAATAAAATTCGAGCTTTCAAAGGTTTGAACTATGCATGACATATATGATAAAATACTAAATAGTTCTTATAACATCATTGCCGGACCTTGCGCCGTGGAAAGCGAAGAGATGATTTTCTCTCTTGCGGAAAAGATTAAAAAGGCGGGCGCAGATATTCTGCGGGGCGGTGCCTATAAAATGCGCACATGTGCCAAAGATTTTCAGGGACTCGGCAAAGAAGGACTAAAGATGCTTCATGATGCAGGCAAAGCCTATCGGCTGCCTGTGATCAGTGAAATTGTAGACAGCGGAGATATAGATTTGTTTTGCGAATTGGCAGATATCATTCAGGTAGGCGCCAGAAGCATGTATAATTATCCGCTTTTAAAAGCATTGGCGAAAACAAATATGCCGATCCTTTTAAAAAGAGGGATAAGTGCCACTGTTGATGAATATTTAAAAGCTTGTGAATATTTAACGCAAGACGGAAATGAAAAAATCATCCTTTGTGAGCGGGGTATCCGCAGTTTTGATTCTTCCACACGCAATATCCTTGATATAGGGGCAATCAGTATTTTAAAAAAAGGCTGTAAGTATCCCGTCTTTGCCGATCCTTCGCATGCTGCGGGCAGGGCGGATGTCGTAGCCGATTTGGCGTATGCATCAGCTGCTTGCGGTGCTGACGGAATTATGATTGAAGTCCATGAAAATCCGTCTGTATCTTTAAGTGATGCAAATCAGGCTGTCAACGTTGATGAGCTTAGTATAATTATAAAAAAATCAAAAAAGATAAAGCAAACAATAAATCTAATATAAATATAGTAGTGTTTAAGGTAAAAAATGAAAAAACGATTATTAATAATCAGTACTTTTCTACTTATCTTCATAACAGTTTCGTATCCTGCAGACATACTCGCACAGGAAATGCAGGATGAGAATGTTGTTGTGCAGCAGGAACTGGAAGAAGAAGCGCAGGAACAGCAAGAAGATGCATTGATGATGACCACATTATCAACTACATATTATACAAAAACCGCCAAATCAGACGGTACGTTTACGACCATAAAATCGTACTCTTCCTTTAGTGATGCGCTTGCAGCCATGAAGGCGAGCAGTGATGCGAATACGGTTGTGACTTGCAGCGCAAAATCCTATAACGGTGTTGTTGCCATGAAGGATGGTATAGCGGTGAGCGTGCCCGAAGGCTCGACGATGTATATCTACATATCGGGTTCAAGTACCGCATATACATATATTCCGGCTAAACAAGTGTTGTTTTACTATTCAACTACTTCTTCTTCAAAGGTTAAAGTGGGTATTTCAGGCTATATCGGAGAAGCCGATATAACAGAGTTAAACCTCATACCGCGTGTGCAGGTGGTGGGGCAGTCTTATTATTATGTTGACGGAGATATTGATATCATACATAAAATAGCCACGATTGGAAGCACTTCGAGAACTCCTTCTTATGCAAGTTATACCTATTTAAAAGCTCCCTCCTTTATGGAGCAGTCTGTAAAATATTATTCTCTTGACGGTCGAAGCTTTTATACGGATCCGCAGCTGAAAAATTTGGCGGGAACTTTAGTCGACTACTACAGCCTGTTGCCTGTGCGCTCAAAAACAAAATACACGGCAGCTGAGCTCAATTACTATATCAGCCTGCTTGATATGCCCACAAGCGTACTCAACGGGCAAGCACAAGCATTCATCGACGCGCAGAATACATATGGTGTGAATGCGCTGCTTTTGCTTTGTATCGCTTTTCATGAAAGTTATTTTGGCACAAGTTATTATGCGGTAAATCGTAACAACTTGTTTGGTATTAATGCAACAGATTCAAATCCTGATGAAGCTGATTATTTTGATACTGTGGCCGATTGCGTGGATTATATGGCGAGAAGAATGATTTCACAAGGATACTGCGATGCGAACACAGATACACGATATTTCGGCGCGAATTTGGGCAATAAGCAACAGGGCTTTAATGTAAAGTATGCCTCAGACCCTTACTGGGGACAAAAAATTGCCGGACGCTTTTATAAAGTAGACAGAAAACTGGGATATAAAGATAAAAACGTATATGACCTCGCAATCACTACGGTTGCGGATAATGTGTATTATAATGCGTCTTCCTCTTCCGGAGTGATGTATAAACTCGCAATGAAATCCACTTCATATCCATTGGGCATACCCGTTATTATTTTAGATGCAAGCAATTCTACATATTATAAAATACAATCCGATATGCCGATTAATGATGATACCGGGCTTACAGACTGGTCTAAACAGTATAGTTTCAGTGATGTGGGTTATGTAAAAAAATCTTCGGTGGAAATCAAAGGACCGGTATCCTTTATAGATAAAACCAATTTGACCAATATGATCATTACGACGGAAGCCGTGGATGAAAGTAAATACACAATAGACAGCATTGAGGATCTGCAAGACGCTTATGATGCGGCAGTGATTGTAAGAGATAAAGATAATGTCACACAGGCTCAAGTGAATACCGCTTATAATAATTTAAAGGCGGCTTACGATGCTTTGGTAGAGTATGTAGCGGTCACATCTGTTGCTCTGAACAAAACATCTGTCAGTGTCGAAAATTTAAATACCATACAGCTTACAGCAACTGTAAGCCCCTCTAACGCGAGCGTGCGCACGGTGACGTGGTCATCGAGCAATACCTCGGTTGCCACAGTGTCTTCTGCTGGGGTGGTAACACCGAAGGCAAACGGGCAGGCAACCATTTATGCAAAGAGTAATGATTCGCGCGTAAGCAAAGAAGCATCTTGTGTAATCACAGTCAATGTCACATCTATTTCATCAAATGCATACACGGTAGACAGCACAAATAAACTGATTAAAAATATTACGCAAAAAACAAGTGTAAGCACTTTTCTGAATAATCTTGTGTTACCGAGCGGAACAACGGCAAAAGTATACAAATCATTAACGCAGGTGACAAGCGGATACGTTGGCACCAGCATGACGATAAACCTTTATAAAGACGGTACGCTGATGCAGACGTTAACGATATCTGTGAAAGGGGATTTAAATGCCGACGGAGTTATTTCTATTTCCGATCTGGTTATGGTCAAATCTCATCTGCTTGCCAAAAGCACGCTGAGCGGAATACCGAAAATCAGCGGAGATATGAATGGGGACGGCGGTGTTTCTATCAGTGATTTTGTCATGGTAAAAGCGGTTTTACTTGGAAAATAAATAAAATATCATTAAAAAAGTCTGACGAATAATTGGAGTATCAACTTTATGAAATTAAAAAGAATTTTGGTTATTTTAATCATAAGCCTGATCATTACGGCGCTGGTTCCTCTGCAGGTGCTGGCTGCAAGCTCATCCATGAGCGGACCGGGCACGGTGCGAAGCGGGGATACCATCACTGTTAAATTTACTTTAAGCGGGCTTAGTAATGTAGAAGGCATTGAAGCAACGATCAATTATACAAGCTCGGTTTTAACGTATAAAAGTGTAAGTAAAAATCTATCATCTCCATGGGTTGTAGAAAGCAGTAAAAGCGGTTCAAGCATAAAGATCATTGCTTATGATAATAATCAGACTTCTCCGTTAAGCGGAACAAAAACAGTCTGTACATTAAAATTTTCTGTTAAAGGGTCAACGGGAACAAAATTTTCAGTCAGTTCATCGAGTATTAAAATATCGGTCAATAACAGCGATGTCGGTGTAGGCGGCTCCACATATTCCAAAAGCATTGCGGCACCGCTTTCCACAAATGCGAATCTGGCCTCTCTAAGTGTTTCCAATGCAAAGATATCGCCCTCTTTCTCATCTTCGACGACATCGTATAAGGCAAGTGTGGGATATGAAATTTCAAGCCTGAAAATCAGCGCCAAAGCCGCGGATTCCTCGGCGAAAGTGAGCATTTCCAATAACTCATTAAAAGCAGGCGGAACAACAAATGTGTATATCACGGTTAAAGCTGCGGCAGGCAATAAAAAAACATATACGATAAAGACAACACGTGAGCAGGATCCAAACTATGTGGAAAGTGATAACAACTATTTAAAATCCATCAGCGTGAGCCCTGGGATCCTCTCGCCCGTATTTGATAAAGACAATACAAGTTATGTTGTATGGCTTCCTTATGAGGTGGACAGCATCAAGGCCTCAGGCAAGCCGCAGGACTCCAAAGCAAGCGTGAGCGTATCCGGCGGAGAAGACCTTATAGCCGGCGCCGACAACACGGTAAGTGTGGTATGCAGTGCGGAGAATGGCTCTACAAAAGAATACACCCTCACCGTTAAGCGTGCTTCTTCATTCCTCGGAACGCAAGAAAAAAATTTGGTAAATGTAGAGGGCATTTTAGCACAGTTTGAAGAATTGGGCAGTACGGAGAATTCCGATGAGACTGCCACGGAAAACATCCTTTTAGATCTCAGCGCATCTGCCAGTAAGCAAGTTCCTGCTCAGGTATTTGAAGAACTGAAAAAATACCCGAATCTCACTTTGACGATTAATGTGGGAGATGCAAAAATTATTTTTAAAGGCTCTGATATCAGCGAGGAAATAAAGGCCGAATATTATGATTTCTCTTTTGTATACAGCAGTGAATATGCGGATTTGATCAAGCAGAAATCGGGGGATGAAGACGGCATTATCTATTCATTCGGCTACGAAGGAGATTTGCCCGGATATGCAACTTTTTATTTGATGACAAATTTAAATCAGGGCGATATATACAATATTTATAAATACAGTCTTGATGAAGATAAATTTTATTTAATAGCCCAAGATACTTCTGTGCAGCAGGCAGGCCTGCTTGCCTATAAAAATGATATGTGTTCAGAATATATCATTACCGCCAAAACAATTGAGGGCGCAACAGTTTATGATTCCGTTGAAATACAGGATGATGTAGCCGCATTTACCGCATCATCTTATATGATAGATATATCGGTCGTTTTGATTATGCTCGCTGCGGTTGTTATCGGCTTTGTGATGGGCAATGTTTACAGTAAGAATAAAGATAAATTTAAGAAAAAATCGATTGTTAGCGCCGCGCCTAGCGAAGAGGAAGCCGAGACCGAGCAGGAGCAAAAACTGTTGGAGCAGCCGCAGGAAAATAAAGAAGATCAGGTGCTGCTGCTTGCGGATATCGAAAATGAAAAGCAGGAAAAAGACGGCGGCTTGCCATTCGATGATGAGAAGGCAGAAGAGGCAACGGAAGAACAGTAGAAATATAGTCGACTGTATGCTTGGCTTTGGCACAAAACAATGTTTGTAAGTTTGCATGATAATATAGCATTTATCATGCAAACTTTAAATATATACCAAAAAAATAATATAGCGAGTCGGGGAAAGTTGGAAAACATGATCAGCATCTTTCACTCCGATGGGTTTTCTTAAATTAAATAAGGAGTGGAAGATGAAGTTAAACTATAAACGCACTATTTTTATTGGCCTTGCATTTTTGTCAATATCTGCATTTTGGCAAATATACGATAGCTTAATACCATTGATTCTTCAAAACACATTTCATCTCAAAGAAACGCTTGTCGGCACTATTATGGCCACCGATAATGTTCTGGCTTTGTTTTTACTGCCAATTTTTGGTTCAATATCCGATAAAACAAATACAAGAATTGGCAAGCGTATGCCATTTATTTTATTGGGCACTTTTATTTCCGTTGTTTTTTTAATGTTTATTCCCGTCGCAAGTTACAGAAATAATCTGGCGCTCTTTATTATATCTCTTGGGATCGTGCTGATTGCAATGGGAACCTATCGCTCGCCTGCGGTGGCGCTGATGCCTGACTTCACGCCAAAGCCGCTGCGCAGCAAAGCAAACGCCATTATAAATCTGATGGGCACATTAGGCGGTGTCTTTGCGCTTGTGACGATTAGATTTTTAATACCCAATGAAGCCAATCCCAATTATCTGCCGGTTTTTATATCCGTAGCAGCTCTTATGGTGGCCTCTGTGCTTATACTGCTTTTTTCCGTTAAAGAAAATAAATTAAAACGAGTTGAAGAAGAGCCGAAAGAAAATGTGCGGCATGACGCTTCAGGGTCCCTTGATAAGAATGTAAAAAAGAGCCTGTATTTTATGCTTATCACCGTCTTTTTCTGTTATATGAGTTTTAATGCGATTATGTCGGCTTTTTCGAGATATGCGCTTAAAATCTGGGGGCTTGGTGGGGGCACCTTTGCAAACAGCCTGCTTGTGTTTACGTTTTTTGCAATTGCGGCATTTTTACCGGTAGGTATTCTGGCCGGCGCAATAGGAAGAAAAAAGACGGTGATGATAGGTATTTTAATTCTTTCAAGTGTGTATTTCGTAGCTTATTTATGCACGGCGTTTTCTTTTGTTATTTATTTTGTGTTTGCATTTGCCGGAATAGGGTTTGCGGCGATTACAGTCAATACGTATCCTATGGTTGTGGATATGAGCAAGAGCGCTGATGTAGGCAAATATACAGGATATTATTACACTTTTTCTATGGCGGCGCAAATTGCCACGCCTATATTATCAGGCATGTTGCTTGAACATATTTCATATCGAACATTGTTTCCGTATGCACTGTTTTTTTCTGTCTTATCTTTTATCACGTTGATTTTTGTCAGACATGGAGACAGTAAACCCGAAAAATCTATTGGTATTGAGCAATTTGCCGCAGAAGATTAATAAAACAAAATAAAAATGTATTTTATAAAACTAAGGATTTTACAGCATAATATCCTTAGTTTTTTAATTGAATTATACGTTGATTTGTTTTTGATTTTATTGAGATTAGCTCGTAGTTATGATAAAATAAAATGAATATTAAACTAAAGAGGTACTTAAGTGATTGCGCTGAAATATGTACTGATTTTTATAGCAGGATATTTATTCGGGAATATTGTTATTTCGTACATCCTGGGGAAAATAAAAGCAGGCATTGACATAAGGCAACATGGCACAAACAATGCCGGAGCGAGTAATGTTGCTGTGACGGTAGGGTATAAATATGCATTGGTTGCCTATATTGTAGATATTTTAAAAGGTGTGGCGCCTGTTGTGATTGCACGTGTGTCTTTTCAGGATTTAACCTATGCACCGGCAGTGGCGGGATGCGGCGCTGTACTTGGGCACATCTTTCCGTTTGTGATAAAATTTAAGGGCGGCAAAGGGTTTGCCACCTATATCGGAATGATTGTTGCCATAACACCGATCGCGGGCGTTGTTTTTGGAATTTCAGCTGTTATTTTAGGATTTATTACAGATCGATTTGTAATTTCTACGGTCTTGGTTGTACTGATTTATCCTTTTTATAGTTTAATCATCAACGGCACACAGTTTATGGCCGGATTTTTTGTATTAATGCTTACGAGCATAATCGTTATTTATAAACATAAAGATAATATAAGAAGAATTATCAAAAATACAGAGCCGAGACTTCGAGGTAATTTTCGGACAAAAAAATAAGCTGGGAGAATTATGAAAAAAGCTATTATTGCAGGGCTGATACTATTATTCTTAATGGCCTGCACTGTTGTATATTATTTTCTAAACAAATATGAAGTATCCGAAATCAATATAGTAAGCGATATGCAAGAGAATATCATAGCGCCGGGAGAGAGCGTCAGCTATACGATAAATTGCCTATATAAAAATAAATTGGGCAAAGAAAAAGAAGAGGAATATGTTCCGCAAATTGACATAGAATCTGCTGCGACCGTGTTTGTTAATGAAGGCTGTATACGTGTTGACGAAGATGCGCTCACAGGGCAGGAAGTTGAAGTAGATGTATCCTATTCATCCGATGATGCACAAGTCAGCGAATCTTACACGTATACTGTGAAATACTCTCTACAAGACAGCATCGATGATAACGGCGTTATTTTAGATCCGACTCGAACCGATGTATTGGTCACAAAAAGCCGTTCACTTCCCAAAGACTACGTACCACAGGATTTAGTTAAAGTAAACATAGAATTCAAACAGTCAAACGATACGGTAAAGCAAATGCGCAGTGATGCGGCTAAAGCAATCGAAGAGCTATTTGCGGCGGCAAAAAAGGCGGGCTACACGCTCTACGGTATCTCGGGCTACAGACCTTATGATATGCAAAACAGAATCTATAATTCGTACGTTTCATCAAAAGGACTCAGCTATGCGCAAAGAATCAGTGCGCAGCCGGGCAAAAGCGAGCATCAAACGGGCTTAGCCATGGATATCTCATGTTCAAGCTTAAGCTATTTAGGGCAAGATTTTGGAGATACGTCAGAAGGTAAGTGGGTAGCTGAAAATGCTTATAAGTACGGTTTGATTATAAGATATCCGGAAGGTAAGGAAGACATCACAGGTTATATGTACGAACCATGGCATTTGCGCTACGTAGGGGTTACCCTAGCAAAAAAAATCTACGAAAGTGGTTTAACATTTGACGAATATATGTTACAATAACCTGCGGAAAAAGTGCGCCCGTAGCTCAGCAGGATAGAGCAACGGTTTCCTAAACCGTGTGTCGGAGGTTCGAGTCCTCTCGGGTGCGCCAATACAGTCATCATTACCATATACAGGATTAAGCCTGTATATGGTTTTTTATATTTTGTAATTTAAAATGCCTTTTATACTATAAAGAATACCATAAATTCATCGTTGCATAGGAACGCCAAGGGCGCCAAGACTCTGATATACTGAGTATTTTTTCTTGACTCATACCATGAAGAGCCTTTTTTACGCCGTAATCCGTGTGTAAAAAAATATCCGGCCAGCTCAGTGTGCGCATGGCAATGTAGCCGGCTGTCCATGGGCCTATTCCGGGCAGTGTAAGCAGGTGGGTTATTTCTTTTTGCACATTAGCATACTGGGATAAGGTGAGTACGCCGTTTTCAATTGCCTGTGCCAATGCCAAAATAGAACGCGCCCTTGTTGTTGTAATGCCGATGGGCCCAAGCTGATCTTCAATCGGAGAATTGAGATTGCAAATTGTTTTTGAGTCCGGGAAAATATGTGTTAAATCTTCATATGGAGTTGTTATCTTTTCGCCAAAAGCAGAGGTCATGCGTATCGCCAATGTTCGGGCGGCTTTGAGTGTGATTTGTTGTCCTAATACTGCACGAACAGACATTTCAAAAGGGTCAAAGCATCCAATCAGACGGGTGCCGGGAACACACACCCCCGCAATATGCTCATTCATGACCGAAAGCCTGTCGTAAATTTCGAATGGTTCACAATCCAAGTCAAATAAAACCCTGATGCGAGTCAAAAGCTTTGAAATGACAGGAATCAAGGAAGGGCTGATCGTTAAAAGGAGCATATTTTTTCGGCTGTCGTTTTCTACCGAAAACCATCCGCATATAGTGCTTGCAGCGTGTCGTATAGATACTGTTCTGCGGTAAGTGTTGTTTTCAACGGATTCAACACCCGCTATTGCCCTTAAATCTAAAAAAGATAAAAGTTGTTCCCAGTTATATGGCGGCCGGTATCCAAGCCGAAGGGTAATACTTTGATTTGTACTTGGATCTGCTGTTTCTTTGTTTTTTCGCAATGCTGTCGGCGTGAGCTTGTAGCTGTCTTTAAATAGATCATTGAATCTGCGAAGGCTTCCGAATCCTGCCGTAAAGGCTACGTCTGTAATGGGAAGTTTTGTATCCGTTAAAAGATTTTTTGCAAGCAACAACCTGCGTGTTTGAAGATATTGCACAGGGGAGACTCCAAATTCTGCTGAAAAAACCCTGCGTAAATGACGAGGTGTAATGTTCAGAGAATCCGCCAGCTTTGATATGCTGCTATCAGAGAGAGCATCTTCTTCTATCATAAACGCCGCTTTCCGAGCCAGCCGCCTCGAAGCATCTGCCGGAGAGGAGCCGGGAGCAAGTTCGGGGCGGCATTTTAAGCATGGTCGGAATCCAGCCGCTTCCGCTGCGGCTGCACTGCTATAAAAAGAGCAGTTTTCTATTTTGGGCATTTTTACCCTGCAAATAGGCCGGCAATAAATGCCTGTGGAGGCTACACCAACAAAAATTCGTCCGTCAAACCGAGTATCATGAGCGCTAAAAATGGCATAACAGGCTTCTCTGTCCTCCAATACTCTCATGGCGTCATTTCTGTCCTTCGCAATGCAGTGCCTTTTGAAGGAATGTAGTATTTGTCTTTTTGCACATTTTCCAATTCTAACAATGCGATTTTTGTATCAATGCCTCCTGCATACCCTGTCAAATTTCCATCTGAACCAACGACACGGTGACAAGGAATAATAATAGAGATAGGATTATGAGCGACTGCGCCGCCGATTGCTTGTGCAGACATGGCAGTTCTGCCGCTTTGTGCACAAAATTGTTTTGCAATGGCACTGTAAGTTGTGAGATGCCCATAGGGTATCTCGCAAAGAATTTTCCAAACGGCTTTTCTGAAATTACTGCCAAAAGGAGCAAGGGGAAAATCAACTTGGGGTTGCTTGCCGGCAAAATACGCTTCAATCCAGTTTTGTACACTGTTAAAGACTGGAAGGTCGGCTTTTTCAGTACTGCATTTTAAGCCGTGACAAAAATACTTTTGCCCTTCCATCCACAGCCCGGTAAGGCTGCAGCCATCACTTGCGGCGGTTAAGCGCCCGACAGGCGAATTGATTATGTAAGTATAATACATCATATTATCTCCATTTAAAAAGTTATTGCACATGATCCATTATATCATTCATGAAGGTCGTTACTAGCCGTTTTCGGACATATTCATATAATTTATTATAATTTTAGAAAGCATATATATGCGTTTTTTTTTGCAATTAAAGTTATATCAACGCATCTTACGACTAAAGGGTGACTATAGATATTTGATGAAATAAATGTTTGCCTCTTACAGTAAAGTAAAACAATTTAAATTTATTTACGGCTAATTTTTGATATAATGAATTAATTAAAGTAATGGACGAAAGCGAGATTCACAGCATGATGGAATTAGTTAAAATCGGAGAAAAAAGTTATTATATCAATAGCCCCGTTAAAATAGGTATATATAAGGCCGACGATAGAAATGTATACATGATCGACAGCGGAGGCGATAAAGACACGGCACGAAAAGCGAGAAAAATACTAGATGAAAATGGCTGGATACTCAAAGCGATCATCAATACACACTGCCATGCGGATCATATTGGTGGCAACCGCTATTTACAGCAACAAATGAAGTGTAAAATATTTGCAAATGGTATTGAAGCCGCTTTTACGAGTTTCCCGATTTTAGAAGCATCTTTTCTTTATGGCGGATATCCTTGTAAAGATCTACGGCATAAATTTCTGCTTGCGGATAAAAGTGATGTCACAGATATTACGGATGATAGTTTTCCTAAAGAATTAGAAATCATTCCACTGCCCGGGCATTTTTTCGATATGATAGGCATTCGCACACCCGATAATACTGTGTTTCTTGCGGATTGTATCAGCAGTAAAAACACCTTAGAAAAGTATCAAATTTCATTTATGTATGATGTCGCTGCCTATTTAAAAACATTGGATATGGTTGAGGGAATGGAGGCAAAGTTCTTTGTGCCATCACATGCGCAAGCGACAAAGGATATTAAAGATCTAATATACCTGAATAGAGATAAGATATATGAAATTGCAGAGAAGCTGATTTTATTTTGTAGTCAGCCGTTAAACTTTGAAGTTATTTTACAGAAGGTTTTTAAGGAATATCATCTAAAAATGAATTTTGAACAGTATGTGTTAGTAGGAAGCACAATCCGCTCTTATCTTTCATGGCTGAAGGACATAGATAAGATAACAGTGCACTTTAATGATAATCAGCTTTTATGGCAGCGTATATAAATTAAAACATGTAAGATTTATACGGAAAATGACATGTATTACAAAATTTACCCTGATATTTTTAATTTAACAAAGATTTTATGCAAATAGTGTATCATATATTAGTAAAAGATATAATTTATAATTTGGTTAAAATACTAAGGAGTTTATGATGAAGGTTCTTATTCTATCCGATAAGGAATATGAAACAAAAATATATTTTCATCTTAGTCAGCTCGTCTATGAATACTTTGATGAAAGAAATTTTAAGATAGAACAGATACAACTTGGCAGAGGAGACATTGCTTTTTGCACAGGATGTTTCGGATGTTGGGTTAAAAAGCCAGGAGAATGTGTCATCAATGATGCAATGTCAAAAATCAACAAAATATTTGTGAACAGTGATGTTGTTATTTATCTTTGCCCAATTGTTTTTGGACAATTTTCGGCAAATATTAAAAATGCAATCGACCGATGGCTGCCCAATATGTTGCCTTTTTTTGAAAAGCGTCCCGATGGCTCAACTATGCATCCACCACGATATGATGCTTATCCAAAGCAGATTATGATTGGTTATGGGGACGATTTATCTGATAGCGATGCACAGCTTTTTACAGATATTATAAAAAAACACCGGCCTAATGTGGAAGTATTGATTTTCAGAGATTATGATTCGCAAATTATGAAAAGTTTAGATAACATTGATTTAAGAAGGGAGTATGGAGTATTATGACAGCAATGATAAAAAATATTGTTTTCATTAATGCAAGCCCTAAAACAGCAGATAATTCTGTTTCGCAGTACTTAGCCGATTTCGGCGAAAATCGAGTAAAAGAAAAAAATATTGTTGTCAGCAGATTGAATGTTAGGAAAAATATATTGGCAGGAAGCACACAAACAGATTATGCCACAATAGCTGACGCGGATGCGATCATTTTTATATTTCCTCTCTACATATTTTGCCTGCCCGGAATTTTAATGCAATATTTGCAAGATTATTATCAATATTATATCCAACATGAGGAAAAGGTACAAAACACAAAAGTATATGCTGTTGTAAACTGCGGTTTTCCGGAACCCGAAATCAACAGTCAGGCAGTGGGAGTCGTTCAAACTTTTTGTGCAAAAATACATGCTTCTTTCCGTTTTGCTGTACTTATAGGAGGAGGGCCAATGATTTTAGAAGCGAAAGAAGCGCCGTTTATGAAAAGAATAAACACAGAATTATGCGCTGCTTTTGATCTTGTGAAAGAGGATATACAAAAAAGCACATACCAATCGGTGGATAATATATCCATTTCTGTTAAATTTCCTAAAAAGCTATATTACTTCATGGGTGGGAGAGGCTGGATCTCGTTGGCGCGAAAAAACGGGCTGAAGAAAAAGGACTTATACAGAAAACCGTATTTGAAATAATCTTACAGGTTAATGATATAAAAGACAATGCAGTATAGGTTCGTATATGATATCTTTCAAATACCATTATATTTATTACATGTCAAGAAGATGGTAAAAGAAGAGAAGCTTACGAATTTATAAAAATTTGGATAGCAAAAAAAGATCATTAAAACAGGTATTTATTCTATACCGATTTTTTTCATCGCCTTGCTTGCTTGTTTTTTTATTATATTTCTTTAAATATCTCAAAAATTTATACAAATAATAGAAGTGCTTTTTTATATTATTTTTTATAAAAGTATTATAAAAATACGTTTTTTTATGATTTTTTCATATTACAAATTTTTTAATTAATTTTAAAGCATCTATTATATAATGATATTAATGTTAATGTTTACAATAAACATTGATATAAAGGAGGTAAAAAAATGAATTTTAATTTCACAGAAGAGCAATTGATGATCAGAGACATGGTGAGAGAATTTACGCAAAATGAAGTCACACCTTTAGACGAAGAGCTGGACGAGCATGGATTTTCGCATGAATTATATGAAAAAATGAAAGAAAACGGGCTTATGGGAATTCATTTTCCGGAAAAATACGGTGGAGCCGAGGGAGATGCCATTACAAGTGCAATTACAGTTCATGAACTTGCAAAGGGCAGTGCAAGTATAGCATTGTTTTTAGATGCTCACTGGTTGGCAGCGGATACGATTTTATATCATGGTACAGAAGAACAAAAAGAAAAATATCTGTATAAAGCCGCAACCGAGAGCATCTTTTCATTTGCACTGACTGAACCATGCGCGGGATCGGATGCAGCGGGTATAAAAACAACGGCTAAGTTGGAGAACGACGAGTGGGTGTTAAATGGCAATAAGGCATGGATCACAAATTCCGGCGTTGCCGATGTTTGTGTTGTGCTTGCAAAAACTGATCCGGATGCAGGAGCAAAAGGAATTTCTGCTTTTATAATTGAAAAAGGCACGCCCGGCTTTTCGGTAGGTAAAAAAGAAAACAAAATGGGCATGCGTGGTTCAAATACGGCAGAGCTTATATTGGACAATGTACGTATTCCTAAAAGCCAGCTTTTAGGGGAAATCGGCAGTGGATTTAAAATTGCAATGATTGCACTTGACGGTGCAAGGATAAGCATTGGCGCTATTGCGGCAGGGCTTGCGGAACATGCGATGAAAATTGCAAGAGATTATGCAAATGAAAGATATGCATTTGGCAAACCTATAGCAAAATTATATGCAATTCAAGAAAAGCTGGCGGATATGGCGATCGGTATCGAAGCAACAGAGCTAATGACATATAGTACTGCGAAACTCAAAGCAGAAGGGAAAAGACATACAAAAGAAGCCGCAATGGTAAAGGTGTTTGGATCAGAAATGTGTATGAAAACGTGCAGTCAGGCTATTCAGGTTTTAGGCGGATATGGATACAGTAAGGAGTATCACGTTGAAAGATTTCTCAGAGATGCAAAACTTCTTGAAATAGGGGAAGGAACAAGCGAAATACTTAGGATGGTAATAGGAAATACAGTATTGGCTGAAAAAAATTAATGATAAGAGAGAAACTTTATGAAAATTGTTGTTTGTATAAAACAGGTTCCGGATACAGTCGATGTTAAAATTGATCCCAAAACAAAAAATTTAGATAGAACGAATATTAAAGGAGTCATAAATCCCTTTGATAATAACGCTATTGAGGAAGCTATTAGAATCAAAGAAAAACATGGCGGAAGCATTACTGTTGTAAGCATGGGGCCACCACAGACGAGCGAATCGCTCAAAAAAGCATTGGCAATGGGTTGTGATGATGCAATTCTTCTATCGAGCAAAGAACTTGGCGGGGCGGATACGCTGGCAACAGGCTATACACTGACAAAAGCAATTGAAAAAATCGGTGATGTAGATATCGTGCTATTTGGCAGTCATGCCGTAGATGCAGATACCGGACAGACCGGCCCGATTGTGGCCGAGTTTTTAGGTTTTCCCCAGATTACTTTTGCAAGCAGTATAGAGATTAAAGACGAATATGTGTATGCATCAAGGTTGTTGGAGAATAGTACACAAAAAGTAAAAGCAAAATTGCCCGTTGTCATTACGGCTACAAAAGAATTAAATAAGCCCAGATATGCTACTCCGATCAATATTATGAAAGCGGCAAAAAAACAAATTATCGTATGGGATCATAAAGATCTGGGATGTGATGAAGAACGCATTGGCTTAAAAGGATCCCCAACGATCGTGAAAGAAATATTTGAGCCGCAGAGAAAAAAAATAAATACAATTATACTTACGGGCAAACCGGAAGAAATAGCAAAAGAATTCGTATATCTTCTTTGTCAGAAAGAAAAGCGCTTGTAGGAGGAGCAGATATGAATATAAATAATTATAAAGGCATATGGGTTTACGCAGAGCAAACTGATAGAGCTCTATCAAATGTGCCGCTGGAATTGCTCAGCAAAGCCGTAAAATTAAAAGAAGCAACAAAAGAAGATATCACCGCTATCCTTCTTGGAAGTAATATAGCCTCTCTTGCACAAAAATTGTTAAATCATGGTGCCGATAATGTCATTATTGTAGACTCGCCAAATCTCAAAGAATATAAAACACTTCCTTATGCAGATACGCTTTTTCAGTTGGCGCAAAAATATAAGCCTTCTATTTTTTTAATAGGAGCGACATCATTGGGCAAGGATTTGGCACCGAGAGTCATGGCGAAACTACAGACAGGTCTTACGGCTGATTGCCTGGATCTTTCAATTGATGAAGATGGGAACCTGGTTCAAACAAAGCCTTCATACGGCGGTAATATTATGTGCAAAATCTTAATGCCTGCACACAGACCTCAAATGACCACACTTCGTCCAAGGGTATTTAGCCCTTTGGAAGAAAAAGAAAATTTGAACGGAAAAATAATTACGGAAGAGGTGGATGCGGTGCTTCAGCCTGACTATGAAATACTTGAAACAATTAAAAAAGAAACCGGCGGGCTTACAATTGAAGAAGCCGAAATCATTGTTACAGCCGGAAGAGGAATACAATGCAAAGAAAATATTGCTCTTGTGCAGCAGCTGGCAGATGTAGTCGGCGGCAAGCTCGGTGCGACAAGGCCGCTTGTAGACAATGCATGGATAGAACCATATGATCAAATAGGGCAGAGCGGCAAGACAGTGAAACCCAAACTGATCATCAATGTAGGGCTATCTGGTTCGGTTCAGTATATGGTAGGCATGCAAAACAGTGATTATATTGTTTCGATTAACAAAAATGAAGATGCTGATATATTTAAAATTTCACATTGCGGCCTTGTTGGGGATCTTACGGAAATCGTGCCGGCAATTGTTGAAGAGTTAAAAAAATATAAAAAAGAACAAGGAGAATTATAAAATGGAAAGAAAAAAATTAATTCCTGATTTTGGACCGTTAAAAAACGTGCGTGTACTTTGTAGCGGCAGCATTGTTGCAATGCCGCATGCGGCAAACTTAATGGCCGATTTTGGAGCAGAAGTAATCAATATAGAACGACCGGGTTCCGGCGATACGTATAGAGGACTTGCCCCTTTTGCAAAAAATGGTGATAAAAGAGTAAGTACCAGTTGGGCACAGGATGCCAGAAATAGAATGAGTTTGACGATGAATTTAGATTTGAATATACCTGAAATAAAAGAAATTTTTATGACGTTAATTAAAGACAGCGATATTTATATGGAAAATTTGGTTTGGCTTGAAAAGTATGGTATCCAAGATGAAGATTTGCTGGCGGCCAATCCCAAATTGGTCATCGTTCATATTAGTGGTTATGGACGACCGCAGTTTGGAGGAGACCCTAAAATCTGCAACAGAGCTTCTTATGATATGATTGGTCAGGCTTACAGCAGTTATATGAATCTGAACGGAGATTTTGAACCTGCTCCGCCAATGCTTACAAAACCTTGGACAAACGATTATATTTCGGCGCTAACTGCAGTTTTTGGGGCTTTGGCGGCTTATATCAGTGCACAGCAAACAGGTAAAGGCCAGGTAGTGGATGTAGCTCAATTTGAGGCTATGGGCAGAATACTTTCCGATACGATCGTGAGCTATACTGAAGCAGGGATATTAAAATCCCGTTCAGGAACGAATGCCACTGCATTTCAACCGTATGGATTGTTTAAATCGAAAGACGACAGATGGGTGGCTATCGGCGCATTCGGTCCCGGTGTATATACCAGATTTATAAAGGCAATTGGGCTTGATCCCGAATATTATACATTCAAAGAATGCGCATCTTCTCCGCAAGCGGTGAGCTCGTCAAAAGGGCGGGAGTTGGCTGAAAAATCAAAGCAATGGTGTTTTGAAAGAGATGCCTGCGAAATAGAAGAGATCATCAATAATGCAAAAGTGGGATGCTCAACAGTGATGACCGCTGCGGATGTGGTGGAGGATCCTCATTGGCTGGATCGAGAAGATATCATTGAATACAGGGATGAAACTCTGGAAAAAACAATCAAAGCATTCGGGTTTGCGCCTAAATTCAGCGACACTCCCGGAAAAGTATGGAGAGGTGCACCTACTGTCGGGCAAGATAATGAGGCGATTTTGAGAGACTTGCTTGGCTATGATGATGCAAAGATTGCGCAGCTTAAAGAAAAACAACTCGTTTAGTATAAAATAGCAGTAAAAAGGCCGGTTTATTCCGGCTTTTTTAATTGTTAAATAATAGTCTATATTTTAAAGCTTTTCATTGTTTACAATTTATAAAAAAGCCGATATACTGTTACTTACATCAAAAATAGCATTATAGTATACCAAAATAAAGGAGATGAAGTACTTGATTGAGACGAGTAAAGCAGTAAATGTGAACCGCAATAAAATTTTAATTATGGGTATGTTTATACAGCTTACATCAGGGATTCTTTATGCGTGGAGCATAATACAACCATTTGTTATGGAACATTATTCCCTGGATACATCGGCTGCGAGCATCCCGTTTTCTGTAAACCTGGCTGTGTTTGTTGTTGGCAGTATATTGGGCGGGAAATTACAGAGTAGATTTTTAATTCAGAAATCATTATTTATTGGAGTTATTATAAATACACTGGGTTTATCGTTATCGGGTTTGGTGCCGACAGGTGCATTTGGATTAATGAGTGTTACATTTGGAGTAATGAGTGGAATAGGCGGGGGGATTGTGTATAACACACTCATTGCTGCAATGCAGAAATATTTTCCGGATAAAAAAGGAATGGCCAGCGGGTCTATCCTGTGCATGATAGGCGTATCGGGCTTTATTATATCACCAGTTATAAATTTTCTTTTGAAGAATTATAATTTGACAGTTATGTTTTTGGTAATAGGGATAACTACGCTTGTGGTAGGCTTGATAGGAGGAAGATTTGTCAAAAATATTCCCGAAGGTTATATGGATGATTATAGGCCGGCAGATGTAAAAGTAGCCTCTACAAGCAAAAATTATGAAACAAGGGAAATGTTAAAAACACGAAATTATTATTTGATCGCGATATCAATGTTTTTAGCGGTACCGGGATTTATGTTAATCAATCCTCAGTTTGTGCTTATGAGCTCGGAACGCTTAATAACAAGCGCACAAGCTCTAACAGCAGTGATGCTTGCCGCGGTTTTGCAGGCTGCAGGCAGGCTTCTTGTTCCCTCTGTCTCGGATAAAGTCGGAAGAAAAGCAACCCTGCTTGTTGTTTTTGTTTGCAGCACGGCTACCATCCTGGGGCTCGTTTTTGTAAAAGGACTTTTATACCCCATTCTTTTTGTTTTATTGGCTTTTTTCTATGGCGGATTCTTGGGAACTTATCCGGCGCTTTCTACGGATTATTTTGGAACAAAAAATGCAGGAATCAATTATGGCTTTGTTATGATAGGATTCGGTTTGGCTTCTGTTGTTTGTCCGATCCTTGTTCGAGCCGTGAAAGGTACATCAATGGGCACAGCGATGTCTTTTGCCATAGCGGCAGTCGCAACCGTGGTTGGTATGGTCTTGTTGATAAGATTAAAAAAACCGGAATAAAAATGTAGAATAAAAAATAAACACTTTAAGTGTTTATTTTTTTATACGATTAATTTGATATCTATATGAAATAATTAGTGCAAAAGCCGGAATATTTTAATATAATAAATTCAAGATTTTTTATTGGGTGGTAAGATGGAAAAAATAAGCGAATTTATGAATATGGAAGTTTATATGCATTTTAATAAATATATGTCGCCGTTTATTATCTTACATTACGGGAATATGCGGGCACTTATTACGATTGAAACTATTGAATTGGTGTCGGGAAATGTGCCGAACAGGCAAGTAAAAATAGCGATGGGCTGGATCGCCCTTCATCAGCATGAACTCATGGAAGCGTGGGATATGATGATAGCAGGACTCGAGCTTGTGCAGGTTGCCCCGCTAAAAGGCTGAATTATGAAATTTATCGATTTACATTGTGATTGCATCAGTAAACTTTACTATGCTAAGAATAAAGAGACTATTTTAACGAACGATTTTCATGTCGATATAGAAAAGCTTAAAAAAGGTGAATGTTTTATTCAAACATTTGCTATTTTTTTGGATGAGGGATATATAAAGACGCAAAATCAAAACTTATTTGATGAAGTCAAAAAAATGGTCGCATGCTACCAAGAACAAATAGATCTAGCAAAAGAACATATAGCACATATCAAACAAAAAGAAAAAAACCAAAATAAAGATATGTATGCCTTACTGAGCTGTGAGGGATGTGCCTTTGTAGATGAAGATTTAACAAGGCTGGAATATATCAATGATGCGGGAATAAAAATGGTATCGCTGACATGGAATTATGAAAATTGTATGGCTTATCCGAATTCTCAAAACAGTACGATTATGCAAAATGGTCTAAAAAAATTCGGGTTTCAAACCGTAGAATTTTTAAATGAAAATAAAATCATCGTTGATGTATCACATTTGTCCGACGGAGGAATAAAAGATATTCTGGCCATAAGTAAAATGCCGGTAATAGCATCTCATTCCAACGCAAGAACAATTGCATATCATCCGAGAAATTTAACTGATGAATTTATTCGCGGAATAGCCGACAGTGGAGGTGTCATCGGCATAAATTTTTACCCTCCTTTTTTAACAACTAACGATAATGCAAACATTGATGATATTATCCATCATATAAAATATATTATGAATAAAGGCGGAGAAGATATTGTGTGTCTGGGAAGTGATTTTGATGGCATTGAAATCACTCCGCAGATTGTTGACAGCTCACAAATGCAGCATCTTTATCATCATTTAAAAAATGAAAATTTCATTGAATCTTTAATAGAAAAAATTTTTTATAAAAATGCTTTAAGATTGCTTAGCGAATATCAAATTTTTTAAAAAAATAAAAATTTTCCTATTATATTATGATTGTTTTTTAGAAAAAATAAAACTATAAATTATTTGAAATCATTAAAGGAGTCGCCAATGGAAAACAATCATTTTGTAAAAAATAGGATCGGTAACCTACCTGCAAATATTAATATCGTAATACCGGTAGCAAAAAAAGATGCAGCTAAAATCGTTGCCCTAGTTAAGGAATCAGGCAGAATTACCGGTTATAAATTATCAACAGGGCAGGTAATTTCAAAGCAGCAGGGAGTAAGCATGGCAAAAGCAGGAAATATCGCTGGTGTAGCTGTCGCGGAAAGAAAATCAAACGAATACTTGCGCACATTGCCCGATGGAGAAGAAAGCAATAATTTAGGTAATTTACCATCAATCTCATTGCAATAAAAAAGGCGGCGTCAGCCGCTTCTTTTTTTGTTTAATAATATTCTATTTTTATATCACTTGCACCTGAGGAAACATTAAAATAAAATATAATCTCCGCAGTGTCAATATTGCCTGACTCATATGTTTTTTCGCCGATGCCGCTGAGCTGTGTCCCGTCAACTTCTATACTGGTCGCGGCTGAAGATGATATGACTTGGCATGCGCTGTTTTGTGGAATTTTGAATTCAATATCACTGGCGCCCGAGCTCACTGTGACAATGGTCTTTTGGGACAAAGAAGAGAATATACCATCAACATCACTGACACCGCTTTCAATATTCACTGAAGCAACGTTGAGATCTTCTAAATCTAAATATAACTCGCTGGTGCCGGATGTAATAGATAAATCCCATACATTATTTTTATTTAAAGAAAGAACAAGATTCTCTATTGTAATATTTTTGGTATTTAAATCAACAATCTGTTTATTGGATGAGTTCTCTACGTCAATCGTCGGGATAAAGTTTGCCTGAAGATCCAATAAATAGTCCGTATCAGTTGGTTTAACAGTAACATTTTCTGCTATGCCGAGTGTTAAATTGAGTTCGGAGGAAGTGATATTATCCACTTTTTCTATATGCCTATACTGTATATTTTCAGTTGTATAATGATGATTAGTATGATTGTTTATAAACGGAAAATAAATTGTGCCTGCAAGTGAGTAGGCGCCTAAAATAATAATGACTATATATAAAAGAGATACAATAAGGGTAACAATTCTGTTTCTAAAAATAAGGCAAATCCCGAGCGCAATCAATATCAACGGCCACATTCTGCCTATTGATTCAAAGATTAAATATAATGAAATATGAATAATATCAAATTCATTTAAAATCCATACAACACCGATAATAACAAACAAAAGACCAAAAAAGAGACTGGCATTCATGGAACGGTTTTTGTTACGCATGATTATTTTCCTCCTTTAACAATAATCAGTACTCCTGCCGCAACAATACAAAGGGCGATTACAACGCCGAAATCAAAAGAAGGGAAAAAGATATTGACCATGAAAATAATTCCGATTGCAACTAATATTGCACCTATAATCGTTGCAGGGTTTAAGATTGATTTTTTTTGTTCTTGATTACTTAAATTTATGTCTGACTCATTTTTAACCTCGGAATTAGAATCATTCGTAGCAGTGTCTTCATTACTGCTTTGTGTGGTGTTGTCTGAATAAGATGTATTCTGGGTTTGGTAATTAGTATGATTTCTACCCACTTCATAATCCATAGGCATGATGATAGCAGCTATAATATAGAGCAGTAATCCAAAACCTCCTCCAAAAATGAGCAAGATAAATGCCACACGAATAATTGTTGAATCTATATTTAAATATTCTGCAATTCCTCCGCAGACTCCGGAAATTTTCCTGTCTGTACTTGAACGAGCGAGTGTTTTCTTCATTTATATCCTCCATTTATTTTATTTCTAATACTATTATAAATAATAAATAGATTATTAAAAGAAAAATCTTAAAAATTTAAGAGAAAAATAAGGACTGCAAAGTGCATGAATAACATGGTATAATAATAAAAATTTAATAATTACAATACTGGGCGGTAAATATGACTAAATTATTTGGAACAGATGGTGTGAGGGGAATAGCAAACGAATTTTTAACATGCGGCCTGGCAATGGATCTTGGTCGCGCGGCTTGCGAAGTATTAAAAGAAAATAATAAAGATTTAATATTCGTAGTGGGTAAAGATACCAGGCTTTCCGGAGATATGATTGAAAATGCTTTATGTGCGGGTATTATGGCGCAAGGCGGAAACATTATAAAAGTCGGTGTGATCCCAACACCTGCGGTAGCAGTGCTTACAAAGTATTATCATGCTTGCGCAGGGGTTGTAATTTCCGCATCGCATAATCCGTATGAACATAATGGCATAAAATTCTTTAATCATCAAGGATTAAAGTTACCCGATGAAATGGAAAATAAAATTGAAGAGATATTATCGGGTATTCATCAATACAGTGCCGAAAAAATCGGAATTTCTCAAAACTGTTTTGAAGCTGTAGATATCTATACTGATTTTATTTTGTCTTGTGCGGATGATGATTTGAGTGGGTTGAAACTAATCATAGATTGCGCAAACGGCGCCACATGTAAAGCGGCAAAGAAAATATTTTCTTCTCTAAAAGCAGAGACAATTTTTATCGGAGATGATCCAAACGGAATCAATATTAATCATCATTGTGGCTCTACCTCTCTTAATGCGCTTATTGAAGCAGTTTTGGAGCATAAAGCGGATGGCGGTATTGCTTTTGACGGCGACGGAGACAGAATTTTAATTGTGGATGAAGCAGGGGAAGTCTTGGATGGTGATAAAATCATGTATACCTTGGCAAAAGATATGAAAAAAGCAGAAGCACTTAAAAATAATGCTGCTGTGGCAACGGTGATGAGTAATCTGGGATTTTTTAAAGCGCTAAACGAAGCAAATATTCAGGCTGTCAGAACAAAGGTAGGCGACAGATACGTCATTGAAGCTATGAAAGAGCATGACTATGTTTTGGGCGGAGAGCAAAGCGGGCATATCATCATCAGTGATTACAATTCAACGGGAGACGGCCTCCTTACGGCGATGCGGTTTTTGAGTGCCGTGAAGAGAAGCGGTAAGACTATACGCCGGTGTAATTTGGCTTACAGCAATTATCCTCAGGTCTTAATCAATGTAGATGTAAGCAATGAAAAAAAGAAACTTTTAGATACGGATGATATCATTAAAGATAAGCTGCGGGAAATAGAAGATAAGCTACAGGAAAACGGCAGGGTTCTGCTTCGCCCGAGCGGCACGGAAGCGCTTATCCGGGTGATGATAGAAGGCAAAGACAATGAGCAAATCAATGCCTATGCCAATGAAATAGCTGATGTGGTCAAAGAAAGATTGGGGTAATATTTTTATATGTAAATATAAAGGGCGGAATACACCGCGCTTTTTTGATGCCATGATGAGCATACCAAACAAACGTTATTTGAGTGAACCGATAGTGTTATATGAGACAGAGAAAGACAAAGGGAAGAAAGCGAAGAATGAGGCGGATTATTCAGTGCATATGCGATCAAGTTTAATCGGGAGTATGAGAAGAAGCAAAGCAAATAAAAAGCAGGTAAGACCTGCTATTTTACAAGCAATATTTATAAATCAATGATGTTTTCTTGTTTGGGAATGTGTTCATTGACAAAATCAAAGATATTACATTCTGATGCAACATAATTATTGAATTTATTTTCATAAACATTTACTGTTAATGAAAAAATAAGTTCTTTCATCTCTTTATTTTCAGATTCATAGTTAATGATAATTGAACTGTTTTTTTCTTGTGAAGTCAATAAAGTAGCACCAATCCATGGAATATTCTGAAATTCTTTATTTTAGATAATTGCAGTGATATTTTAATATTTCTATTATCGGTAGGAACGACAGTAATTTTTTCATCATCCGCAAAAAGATAGCAGGACATATTCTCTGTTAAATCAGGTAGCCCGCTTATATATTTGCATATACATACGCATTTTGCATTAACAATTTTTAAAGTATTATTGTATGTACGTGTGCTATCTATTGAAGGCTTAATCATGAAATATATACCTAACCCTATAACGATAAAACTTAAATAAATACCATTCATAGAACACCTCATTTTTTTATTATTTTAATATGAATATATCATAATGTAAACAATTAATTTATAAATTGTAATATTTAATACAAATGATGAAGAGAATAGGCATGAATTTGATTGATAAATAATATCATTTCGGCAACATGAAAAAAGCGGCATATGCCGCTTTTTATCAATATGCTTTTCTTTCTATTTCATCTTTCAAATTATCTAAAAATTCCTGCACGCCATATGTGGTGTTATCACCTTTCCTGTTGCGCACGGCGATTGTGTTGCTGTGTTGTTCTTTTTGCCCCACAACAAGCATATACGGTACTTTCTGCATCTGTGCCTCTCGTATTTTATAGCCCATTTTTTCGTTTCTGTCGTCGTATTCGGCTCGTATGCCACAGTCTTGATATTTTTGCAGCAGCTCTTCGCAGTAACCGTCAAATTCGCTTGCGACAGGGATAATCACGCATTGAACAGGCGCAAGCCAAAGCGGAAAAGCCCCCGCAAAATGTTCTGTCAGAATAGCGATAAAGCGTTCAACAGAGCCATAGGTTACCGTGTGTATCACAGTCGGACGGTGTTTTTCTCCGTCTGCGCCTACGTAATACAGATCAAAGCGTTCGGGCATTTGAAAATCTAATTGTATCGTGCCGCACTGCCATGTTCTGCCGATACTGTCTTTTAAATGGAAATCTATTTTCGGGCCGTAGAAAGCTCCGTCGCCTTCGTTGATGACATAGTCTTTGCCTTTTTTGTCAAGCGCAGTCTTTAGTGCGTTAGTGGCTATATCCCAGTCTTTTATTTCGCCTATGAATTTATCGGGCCTTGTGGATAATTCAAGGTGATAGGAAAATCCGAACAGTGAATAGAAATAGTCGATTTTATCTATGACGCCGATAATCTCATCTGTGGCCTGCTCTGATGTCATGAATATATGGGCATCATCCTGCGTGAAATTACGCACGCGCATAAGTCCGTGCAGTGCGCCTGAGAGCTCGTGACGATGAACGATGCCGAGCTCGCCCATGCGAAGCGGCAGGTCGCGGTATGACCACATTTTTCTTTTATACAGCAGCATGGAGCCGGGGCAGTTCATGGGCTTTAAGGCGTATGTTCTTCCGTCTATCTCGGAAAAATACATATTGTCTTTATAATTTTGCCAGTGCCCTGATTGTTTCCACAATTCACAGTCGAGCATAATGGGAGTCCTAACTTCGCTGTAGCCGCGTCTTGTGTGTTCACATCTCCAAAAATATTCAAGTTCATTGCGCAAAATCATCCCGTTTGGATGAAAAAACGGAAAACCGGGACCTTCTTCCATGATGGAATACAAATCCAATTCTTTGCCGAGTTTTCTATGATCGCGTTTTTTGGCTTCTTCAAGCAAAGTCAAATATTCATCGAGCATACTTTGTTTCGGAAAAGAGATGCCGTAGATTCTTTGAAGCATTTTGTTATTCTCATCACCGCGCCAATAGGCACCGGCAATGGAAGTGAGTTTGATGGCTTTGATTTTGGATAAGTCAAATAAATGGGGGCCTGCACACAGATCGGTGAATTCGCCTTGTTCATACAGGCTTATTTTTTCGCCGTCATCGATTGCGTGCGCCAGCTCAATTTTATATTCCTCTCCTTGAGCTTCAAAGAAGTCAATTGCCTCCTTTTTGGATAATTCAATTCTGTGAGGATGAAAATTCTCTTTAATAATTTTTTTCATTTCATCTTCAATCTTGCTTAAATCTTCAGGCACAAATGCTTTTGGGCTGTCAAAATCATAGTAAAATCCATTCTCGATTGCCGGGCCGATTGCCAGATGCACATCGGGAAACAACCTCTTTACGGCCTGTGCCAAAACATGAGAAGAAGTATGCCAAAAAGCATTTTTGCCTTCTTTGTCTTCAAACGTAAAAATGTTTAATGCACAGTCTGTTGTAATCGGCGTAGAAAGATCAACTGCCTTACCGTCTATTTGACCAATCAGTGCATTTTTGGCAAGAGAGCCGCTGATTTTTTTTGCTACATCAAAGATTGAACTGTTTTCATTAACTGTAATAATAGAGTCATCTTTTAATTTAACATTTATCATTATTTCATCTCCTTTAATTCTAATAAGTGTTTTATATACAAAAAGTCCTTTAAATATAAATAAGTATATTTAAAGGACGAATATTTCCGCGGTTCCACCTTTATTGGCATGCATGCTGCCCGCTTTATGATTATAATGGAATCACCATTCATGTTTAATCAATTTGTTTTCACATAAACCTTAAAAGTGGTTTTCATAAAATATTGGCCCGCGGACACTTTCAGCTATATTGTGCCGCCTTCTCTGTCGGTGATATTTTATTACTCTTCTTTTTCATCGGCAATATATATATTTTGATTATAAAGATATATTACACAATAATTAAATTATGTCAATAATAATTTTTAATTTATATTATTATAACCATTTTTTATATATCATTGCAAGCGGCTGCAAGTTCATTGATACCGTTTTGCATAGTTTGTACGATTTCTTTTAAATCAAAAGAACCTGGAGCGGTGCCTTTTAACATAAAGTTTTTGCCCAAAAGCATTTTTCGTTTTGATTTACTGATATAGACGGGAATAAAGCAAACATGCTCCTTTGTTTTCTCGTAATATAACTTTTCTATTCGGCTAAAACCACTGTAAAATTTGCCGCAAGCCGGCTCGTTGCTTGTATAATCAATATCAGGGAAAATTAAAACGCGTTGATTACATAGAAGTGCAGCTACGCTGTCTTCTATTGTTTGAAAAATTTGTTTTCTGTTATGACTCTCTAGTCTGTGTACACTGATGGCATTCATTGAGTTTAAAAGAGGCGGAACAACGAAAGATAAACCGAAGGCGCATATTTTTGACAAAACGGGATGCAGTTTGAATCTTTCTGTAAATGTATATTCCGAAAAGTGTTTATAACAGTCTTTCCTGTTTAAAAAAGCGCTGAATGCCCAAATTCTGACATCGACAGGACAAAAAGTCATAAAACTTACCGGGCCAAACATATTTTGATGATGACCGATGTAAACACAAGAAGTTGTAAATTCTTCTTTTGGTGGGACTGCTATCTTTCTTGTAAAAGTAATCTTTATTTTTCGTAACACTCTAAATAAAGGGCCGTAATTACTCATAGTTGCCTCAACATTTTTTATTATATTGTAATATCCTTATTTTTAAATACAATTCGCAGTTGTATTTGATAGCTGATTAATGCAAGGAATAAATCTATAATATATTTAAGAAGCACAGTATTTATATTCACTATAGAAGAGAATGCTAAAATCAAAAAGTAGGATGTCAGTAATTGAATACACCAGAGTGTATAATATTTAACTACAGTGCTTCGATGAGGCATTTTTGAAAAGAAAACAACCCGATGATTGATATAATAATTCACGATAGAAGAAGTGATTCTTGCAATAACAGTACATAAAAACACTTTTTGCGCATACGAAATGTCTGTGAATAGCCAGAAAAAACAAATGGCGAAAACTGCTATATCGGTAATCGCAGATGCAAACGAAGAGACTGTGTAGCGCAAAAAAGTGCTGATGATCCTAGTAAAAATTTTCGCAGTATCATAAAAAGTTCTGTAGTGAGATCCTTTATTGTTGTCAATATAAATTGTTTTGATGGGAATTTTGATTGTTTTTATATCTTTAAGCTTTAAATACGAAAGCACCGTCATTTCATAATCGTATCTCTCACCTTTTATTGAGAGCATGAGTGGGATCAAATCAGCCGAAAAACCTCTCAGGCCGCTTTGTGTGTCAGGAATGTTGCAGCCATAAAGCAATGAAAATAAAATGGCGCTCGATGCATTGCCTATCCTTGAACGGAGAGGCACTTTTTTGTTATATAAATCTCTTTGGCCTAATATGGCTTGATTAATATTATTTTCTTGGAGTAATTTTGATATTTTTAAAATATCTTCTATATCATGCTGGCCATCGGCATCGGCGGTAATAACGCCGGCACAGGCATGGCAGTGTTTGAGAAAGTAAGCGTAACCGGTCTTTAAAGCGGCGCCCTTACCTTGATTGTATTCATGTTTTAAGACAATGCAGTCGGGCATTTGTTTTAAATTATCAAAAATATTATCATAGCTGTTATCACTGCCATCATTAATAATAATTACAGGTTTCAATCCCTTGCTTAACACATTATGAACGTAATCAATCAGCTCGGTATTTGGATTTAACGACGGGATAATAACACAAATCATCCTATTCCTCCAGTTGCTATTTTATTATGATTATAAAAAAATTATATCACAAATTGCATTTATTAAAATGACGAATTACTTAAATATTTGTGATAAAGATATTAAAAAGTGTTTTTAAAATGGCAATATTTACTTGAAAACGTATTTATTGTTATTTTTTTTGACAATTATAAATATAAAATGTATAATTTTTATTACTATGAAATAGGCAAGCCATTTGACCGCGCATATTAAGTGTGAGGAAAGTCCGAGCTCCGCAGGGCAAAATGCCGGATAACGTCCGGTGAAGGCAACTTTAAGGAAAGTGCAACAGAAAGTAAACCGCCGCGAACGCGGTAAGGATGAAAGCGTGAGGTAAGAGCTCACGTAGTGTATTGGTAACAATATATTATGCAAACCCCATTTGGAGCAAGACCAAGAAGAACCTTTTATGCAGTTGCCCGCTGTGGTTCATGGTAGGTCGCATAAGCATACTGGCGACAGTATGCTCAGATAGATGGTCATTAATACAGAACTCGGCTTATTCGCTTGCATATTTAATAAACAATTTACAGTTTAATCAGATTACCTTTATTTAATATTTAATCATTAACACAAAATTCTACTTATAATTATTCGCTTTAATCTTTACAAATCAACATCCGTATCGTATAAAACACTCTTTATGAGTAGTTTTATTATAAATAACACCTGCTGTTATTCATAAGTTTAAAATTAAACAAGCAGATATGTTTATTGTAGGAGGAAATCATTATGTCAAAAATGAAAACGATGGATGGAAACACAGCTGCCGCACATTCGGCATATGCATTTACAGAAGTAGCTGCAATCTTTCCAATCACACCATCTTCACCGATGGCAGAATTCATTGATGAATGGTCTGCATATGGCAGAAAAAATATTTTCGGCCAGGAAGTGAAGGTAGTTGAAATGCAAAGTGAGGGAGGTGCCGCAGGCGCAGTTCACGGGTCGCTTACCGGAGGTGCGCTGACCAGTACATTTACAGCCTCGCAAGGATTACTGCTGATGGTGCCAAACATGTACAAAATTGCCGGTGAATTTTTGCCGGGGGTTTTTCACGTCACTGCAAGAGCGGTGGCTTCACATGCGCTGAGTATATTTGGAGATCATTCGGATGTGATGGCCGCGAGACAAACAGGCTTTGCATTCTTAGCATCTAACAGTGTTCAGGAAAGCATGGATATGGCTGCAATAGCACATTTGGCGGCGATATCTACTTCCATACCATTTGTGCATTTCTTTGACGGATTTCGAACAAGTCATGAAGTACAAAAAATCGACGTATTGGAATACGATGATTTAGGCGGCTTGGTAGATATGGATGCAGTGAAAAGATTTAAAGACCGCAGTTTGAATCCGGAGCATCCATGTACAAAAGGAACCGCGCAAAATCCGGATATTTTCTTCCAGTGCAGAGAAGCCGGCAATACGCACTATATTGATGTTGCAAATACAGTTGAGCATTATATGGACGAGCTTGCTAAAATTACGGGAAGAGCATATAAACCGTTTGAATATTATGGTGCGCCCGATGCGACGAATATTATCGTAGCAATGGGTTCAGTAGTGGAAACAATTGAAGAAGTGGTTGATTATTTAAATGAAAAAGGTCAAAAGACAGGTGTCATAAAAGTAAGATTATACAGGCCGTTTTCAGTGGAACATTTATTGAGAGTATTGCCCAAAACAGTACAAAAAATTGCCGTTCTTGACAGGACAAAAGAACCTGGAGCGCCGGGAGAACCACTTTATTTAGACATTAAATCAATTTTCTTTAATAAGGAAAATGCGCCGGTAGTTGTCGGAGGAAGATATGGTCTTGGCTCGAAAGATACAACGCCTTCTCAAATACTGGCTGTTTATGAAAATCTACAGGCAAAGAATCCTAAAGATGACTTTACGATCGGTATTGTAGACGATGTTACCAATAAATCGCTACCGATGAATCAAAGCATTATAACAGAAAACAAAGGTACTGTAAGATGTAAATTTTGGGGGCTTGGAAGCGATGGCACGGTAGGCGCAAACAAGAGTGCAATTAAAATTATCGGCGATAATACAGATATGTATGCTCAAGGATATTTTGAATATGACAGCAAAAAAAGCGGCGGCGTTACAATATCCCATTTAAGATTCGGCAAAACACCGATACGTTCAACCTATTTAATCAGTGAAGCAGATTTTATTTCTTGTTCTCTGCAATCTTACGTGTATCAATTTGATTTGCTCGACGGTTTAAAAAAAGGCGGCACATTCTTGCTGAACACAACTTGGAAATTAGAGGACATTGATGATAAACTACCTGCAAATATGAAAAAATATATTGCAGAAAATGATATTAATTTTTACATCATAGATGCAACAGCTCTGGCACAAGATATCGGTTTAGGCGGAAGAACAAACATGATTATGCAAACAGCTTTCTTTAAATTATCAGAAGTCATTGATTTTGATAATGCGGTGAAATATTTAAAAGATGCAGTTATAAAAAGTTATGGTAAAAAAGGCGATAAAATCGTCAAAATGAATATGGATGCCATTGAGAGGAGCATTACCTCTCTGCAAAAAGTCGAAGTTAAAGATAGTTGGAAAAAATCAGTTGAAGAAAAAGAAGTAAAGACTATAAAAGAGCCTGAATTTATTAAAAATATTCTTCGACCGATCAGTGCTAAAAAAGGTGATGACATCCCTGTATCCGTATTTAAAGACGTGGCAGACGGAGCATTTCCGGCAGGAACCAGTGCTTATGAAAAAAGAGGTATTGCCGCTTTCGTGCCTACATGGATTAAAGAAAATTGTATACAATGCGGAAGGTGCTCGTTTGTATGTCCGCACGCTTCAATCCGTACATTCCTTTTGACTCAAGATGAAACACAGACAGCGCCAGCTGGCTTTGATACGGTAAAAGCAAAAGGAAAAGAATTGGAAGGATACAATTATCGCATTCAGATTTCCCCGCTTGATTGCACAGGTTGTGGAAGCTGCGCACAGGTATGTCCTGCAAAAGAAAAAGCGCTTGTTATGGAGCCGATAGCAAGCCAAATGAAAGAAACGGGAAATTTTGCATATGCATTAACTCTGAAAGATAAGAGCAAAGGCATGAATAGATCAAATATCAAGACAAGTCAATTTGTAAAACCACTCTTAGAATTCTCGGGCGCATGCGCAGGCTGCGGAGAGACACCCTATGCCAAATATATTACGCAATATTGTGGTGAGAGAATGATCATTGCAAATGCTACAGGTTGTTCTTCGATTTGGGGAGCAAGCGCACCGAGTATGCCTTATACTGTGAATGAAGAAGGAAGAGGTCCTGCTTGGGCAAATTCTCTTTTTGAAGATAATGCGGAATATGGATTTGGTATGGCTGTAGCAGTGAAGCAAATCAGAGAATTGATTAAAATAAATATGAAATATATTGTATCAAATGCAAAAAATCAGCAAGTAGCGCAGGCTGCAGATAAATGGCTTTCCGATATGGATGATCCTGAACTTAGCAGACAAGCTGGTCTGGAATTTTTAGAACTGGAAGACACAGCATCTGACTGCAAGCAACAATTTAAAGTAATCAAAGATAATAAAGATTATCTTGGCAAAAAAAGTGTATGGATATTTGGTGGAGACGGATGGGCATATGATATTGGTTATGGCGGGCTGGATCATGTGCTTGCAAGCGGAGAAAATGTCAACGTGCTTGTCTTTGACACGGAAGTATATTCAAATACAGGTGGGCAAGCATCAAAAGCAACACCGACTGCATCGGTTGCCAAATTTGCGGCAAGCGGCAAGAAAACAAAGAAAAAAGATTTAGGCATGATGGCAATTTCTTATAATTATGTGTATGTTGCCCAGGTAGCGCTCGGTGCAGATATGAACCAATTTATTAAAGCAGTTAAAGAAGCAGAAAGCTATGATGGCCCTTCGCTTATCATTGCTTATGCACCTTGTATTAATCACGGCATTAAAGCGGGTATGGGAAAAAGCATCGAACAAGAACAAAAAGCTGTTGAAAGCGGGTACTGGCATTTATATCGCTACAATCCTGTTTTGGCAGAAGAAGGTAAGAATCCGTTTCTTCTTGATAGTAAAGAACCTAAAGATGATTTTATTGAATTCTTAAGAAGCGAAACCAGATACACTTCTTTGGAACAACAATTCCCGAGAGAAGCAAAAGAGATGTTTGAAAAAGCTGAAAAAGAATCTAAACAGCGTTACGAGTCTTATAAAAAATTATCAGAATAATAGTTGACGGAAAAAAACGGCATGAGGAAAATCTTTATGCCGTTTTAATTTTTTATCATTTTAATTTAAATAGTTCTATAATAGTAGAGATATTCTCTTAAGCAGCAGGAAGCTATATGAGTATACAAGATCAAAACCAGCTATGGACGAAAAACTTTATATACATGTGCATAATCAATCTGGTAATGTTTATCGGATTTCATATGCTTGTTTCAACATTCCCGTTTTATATTGAGTATCTTGGCGGCGATGAAGCAATTGCAGGGCTTGCGGGCGGGTTATTCTCGGTATCTTCACTGCTCATGCGGCCTTTTGTAGGATGGATATTAGATAATAAAAGCAGAAAATTATTATTGCTCTTTGGACTGGCAGGGTTAATTATTTTGCCATTTGCATATACATTTATTCCAATTATTGTTGTTGTATTAATGTTCAGGTTGCTACATGGTGCGTTTTGGGCGTCATCATCCACTTCGCTCAACACTAATGTCAGCGATATTTTACCAAAAACGAGATTCGGTGAAGGAATGGGTATATTCGGTCTTACAACGACGATTTCTTTGTCGATAGCTCCGCTCATAGGATTAAATATTATGGAGCATATAGGATTTTCAGCATTATTTTTTGCTTCATCGATCATGATGACCGTTGCGCTCATTATTTCTTTCTTTACCCGTATAAAAAGTATTCAGCCAAATAAAGAAAGTATATCTATAAAGACGATTATAAAAAATATTATCAATAAAAGTGCATTGCCGGCTTCTACAGTCATGTTTTTATTTCTTATTCCGTATGGGGCTGTGAACACGTTTATAGCGCTTTATGCAGATAAAATTCAAATTGGATCGGGCGGATTATTTTTTGCGGCAATGGCATTGAGCACAGGAATCATTAGAATTCTCAGCGGCAAACTATCCGATAGAAAAGGCGAAGGGCCTATTGTGTATTTTGCGATTTCTGCACTCGGGATATCTGTATTGATCATATCTTGTGTACACTCATCTGTTATGTTTGTTGCAGCTGCATTATTGTTTGGGTTTGGCTTCGGAGCCATGGTCCCGGCAATGCAGGCCATGGCAATGCGTATTTGTCCGCCGGAAAGACGCGGTTCTGCTTCCAGCACCTATCTTTGCGCGTTTGATTTAGGAACGGGCTTGGGGGGAGTTATCAGCGGGTTTCTGGTAAGATGGTTTGGTTTTTCCAGTATGTTTAAAATAATCATCATATCTTTAATCTTATCTCTTTTTGTATATATCTTTTGGGCCAGAAAAAGTCCCTCAGCTTTTAAAAATTGTCAGATACTTTAATATTTTCTTATTTTTATAAATTTTTTAATATTTCTTTTTTTATTTCAAATAATAATAAGAAAATTAATTTGTTTATGAAGGTAAGAAATGCAATTGCAAAGAAAACGCCTGAAAGTATTTACAGGTATCATTGTAGTTATTTTTATTTTACTTATAATCGCTTTGATATATCGCATGATATTTGCATCTGACGATTTAATACTATCAATGGCAAATCAACAGTTAGGAGTTATCCAAACGGTTTATCCCAGAGGTATATTTCTTGATAGAAACGGTATAAAGTTAACAGGAAATCAACAGAGCAAAGACGGAATTTTATATACTGATTATATAAACTGCAGTGTCGCAAAATGTATTATTGGAGATGTTGAGATTGATACTGCAGATACGACACAAAATGCAGTAAAGGGAGTTAGCGGGCTCAATAAAGTCTATAATGACATTTTATCAACAGGGCAATATCCTTATTATATTATGGGGCTTGCGGATGCAAAAGGCGATATTATATCAACAAGTAATGTTTTTATAAAATCTGGTTCATATCCTATAGAAAGTGAAATAACACTTACAATTGATTATCATCTTCAAAATGAGGCAGAAACGTTATTAAAAAAATATATCAATGAAAAAAATTATAAAAATATTGCTCTTGTATTAAGTGATATCCGCACCGGTGAGATTTTAGTCCTTGCCAGTCAAGGCAGTTATTTGAATACGGCGGTAATATCTTATCAGCCGGGAAGCGTTTTTAAAATAATAACAGCCGGGTGCGCGCTTGAAGAGGGCTTGATCAGTCTTGAAAGTACATTTACATGCACGGGTGAAATCGTAATAGATGGCATAATAAAAGAAGCGTGCAAAAATGGAGGGCATGGCACTATAACATTATCGCAAGCATTTGCATCTTCGTGTAATTGTACATTTTATGAAATTAATAAGATGTTAAATATCACTGATGAGGACGAGAATATTTTAGGAAATGCAGCGTTAAATAAGATGGCAGAGTTAAATATAGGTACCTATGATAACCCTGTAAAAAATGATTTTGTTTTAAATTACGATTATTCTTATGATTTTGTCACTGCTCAGATATACAATCAAACAGGCACTTTTAATGTTGCGCTAGGTCAAGGTGATATTCAGTTGATGCCGCTTACGGTAAATAAAATTATTTCTGCGATTGCAAACAATGGTCTTGTCAAAGAACCTATATTAATTAAAAGCATAAAAAAAGCGGGCTTAAACGAACAGGTTGAAACAAATGAAATTGAACAAAAAAATATTTTCAGCAAAGAAACATGCGAAGACTTAAAGGTACTTTTAAGGCAAGTATGTGTTAGTGGTACGGCAAGTGGTTACGATAAGGTGCGTGAGTATGCTGCCGGAAAAACCGGCACAGCAGAACATTTGGATGATAAAAATTGTCATGGATGGTTCACAGGGTTTTTCCCGTATGAGATACCCAAATATGCGATGACAGTTTTGATTGAAGAAGGTGGAAGCAGTGTGAATGCAGTAAAAATTTATAATGATATGTTAAAGATCATTGAACAGTATGATAATGATATAAAATAAACCACTTAAAAAAAGATAAGAAAAAAAGAAAATACCATTAACTTATGCTATAATATATGCCAAACTAGTCAAGTAATTTCTTAACTGAATAATAGTTAATAAGGAGATTTAAATGATTGAAGATGTTGCGATAATTTGTATATCTAATGAGCATTGTGCTAAAATTGTCAGCAATATTGTCACGCAACACGGAATCGCACCTATACTACTGAATGATGACTACTCCAGCATCATTCGGACGGTACGAAGCAGACATGTTAATCTTATTATCATGGATGATGATATAAAAGGAATCAATACATTTGAGTTGCTTTATATGATTAAGAATACGCAGCAAGCTATTGAGGTTATCTTGTTTTCCAGTAACCATAACGATCTTCCTGAATTTATCAAAAAAGGAATAATATTCGGATACTTTTCATTACCTTTGAATAATTTTGAAATAGAGCAGCTTGTTTTGAGTGCGCAAAGAAGCAGTAAGCGTACATATAAGATGCAAAATGAACTGGAAGAATTAAGATTAAAATTAAAAAATAGAATAATTATTGAAAAAGCAAAAGAAATCCTTGCCAGAGATAAAAACATATCACTGGATAAGGCTTACAAAGCTATGCAGAATTTGAGTATGAATAAAGGAGTATCACTGGAAAAGCTTGCACAGGTTATTGTTGATAATGACGCAAAAAATGAAGAAGCATAGGAGATGAAATGGCACAATTATATTTTAGATATTCGAGTACAAATGCAGGCAAATCAATTGAAATAATAAAAATTGCACATAATTATGAAGAACAAGGAAAAGAAGTATTAATATTTGCGCCAATGCTTGATAACAGGTATGAAAAAGGATACGTATCAAGTAAGATCGGTCTAAAAAAAGAAGCGATCATGTTTGATAAAACAACAAAGATACGGGAAATTATTCAAGCACATGAAAAAGATCTTTACTGTATCTTAATTGATGAAGGGCATTTTCTTACAAAGTCGCAAGTTCTCGATCTAACACAAATCGTAGATTATATGAATATTCCCGTAATCGTATATGGTCTTAAAAATGATTTTCAAAACAATTTATTTGAAGGTAGTGAGGCGCTATTAGTTTATTCGGATAAGATAGAAGAAGTAAAAACCATTTGTTGGTTTTGTAATAAAAAGGCGACAATGGTGCTTCGTATTATTGATGGTGAGCCGGTATATACAGGTGAACAAATTCATATAGGAGGAGACGAAAGTTATATTCCTGTATGTAGAAAATGTTATGGCAATCCGTCAATTGATAAGATTATCAAACAATGAAACATATTGAACTAAAAATTGATCATTTAAATTTAGAATCTACTTTTTTCAATGGGCAATGTTTCAGATGGAACAGATATTCAAAAGATAGTTATATCGGAGTGATAAATAGTAAAGTTTATGAAATAAAAAATGTGAGTAATTCTATTTATCGCATCTATAATGCAAGTGAAAATGAAAGAGCTTTTTTTGAAAATTATTTGGATTCTTACAGTAATTACACAAAAATCGAATACTATTTGTATAACTATGATGAATTATTGAAAAGTGCAGTGTTATTTGGAAGCGGAATGCATCTTTTAAGGCAGGATACTTGGGAGATTACGGTCAGTTTTATTTTATCGATCCAAAAAAATATTCCATCAATAAAAAAGACTATAGAGTCTCTATGCATGTGTTTTGGCAATGAAATAATATATAAAGATAAAATATTTTATTCTTTTCCTACTGCGGAAACATTAAAAAATGCAAAATGTGAAGAAATTATGCAAAGTAAATGCGGATTTCGGGCGAGAGGCGTGCTTGATGCAGCAAGGAAAATAGCTGATGAAGAAGTTGATTTAAGTGCATTGTTTCATATGTCAGATGAAGAGGCAAAATGTGAGTTAAAAAAAATTCATGGGATCGGTGAAAAGGTTGCTGATTGTATTTTGCTGTTTGCGCTTTCGCGATATCGTTCTTGTCCCGTGGATACTTGGGTCAAAGCAGGGCTGGATTACTTTTACCACGTAGGAGATAAAACAGAAGAAGGTTACAGAAAATTCGCATATGAGAAATGGGGAGAAATAACGGGCTTTGCGCAACAATATTTATTTCATTATTTAAGATATCATTACATACAAGATAAAAAAGGTAAAAATTTGATAAAACGTGAGAAAAATGAAGTATTTCAGAGCATAATATAGATAACATAAGAAAAAATAAAAAAATAAAATAAACAACAGATTTTTAAAGGAAAATAATGGTTGATTATTAAAGGCTATGTGAATAAAATATTATTAGCACTCAGTTATTATGAGTGCTAATAAAATAAAAGAAATTAAAATTAATATATAGGAGGAAAATTATTGTGAATTTAAAACCATTATCAGACAGAATCATATTGAAAGTCAAAGAAAAAGAAGAAACGACAAAAAGCGGAATAATGCTTCCGGAAAGTGCCAAAGAAAAGCCGCAAGAAGCTGTTGTAATAGCAGTAGGAAGCGGCGAAGTAATCGACGGAAAAAAAGTACCGTTGGATGTCAGCGTAGGCGATAGAGTAATATATTCGAAGTATTCCGGCATGGAAATAAAATTAGACGGACAGGAATATCTTATAGTTAAGCAAAACGATATCTTAGCTATAGTAACTGAGTAAAAGGAGTGATAATATAAAATGGCAAAAGAAATTAAATTTTCGGAAGACGCTAGAAAATCTTTAGAAATTGGCGTTAATAAATTGGCTGATACTGTAAAAATAACATTGGGACCAAGAGGTAGAAACGTAGTACTCGGGCGAAGCTTTGGCTCTCCGGTTATCACAAATGACGGTGTAACAATAGCCAGAGAAATAGAATTAGAAGATGCTTATGAAAACATGGGCGCACAATTGGTAAAAGAAGTTGCAACAAAAACAAACGATGTAGCAGGAGATGGCACAACGACGGCAACTTTATTGGCACAATCAATTATCAGAGAAGGACTCAAAAATGTAGCTGCCGGTGCAAATCCTATGATTATAAAAAAAGGTATCGAAAAAGCGGTTGACGAAGTCGTTAAATATCTCAAAGACATCAGTCAAAGCGGAGATGACAAATTATTTATAACACAAGTTGCCTCTATTTCTGCAAGTGATGAAGCAATAGGCAATCTCATAGCGGAAGCGATGGAAAAGGTAGGCAACGATGGAGTTATAACAGTAGAAGAAGGCAAAACAGTCGGTATTGAATTAGAATTCACAGAAGGTATGGAGTTTGACAGGGGATATTTATCACCTTACATGGTAACTGATACGGAAAAAATGGTAGCGGTTTATGAAGATACATTTATTCTTCTGACAGATAAAAAAATATCAAACATACAAGAAATTCTTCCGGTATTAGAAATAGTAATGCAAAATGGCGGCAAACTTTTGATTATTGCCGAAGATGTTGAAAACGAAGCCCTCGCAACTTTAATCTTGAATAAACTTCGAGGTGTATTTAATTGCGTTGCAGTAAAGGCTCCAGGATTTGGCGACAGAAGAAAAGAAATGCTTAAAGATATCGCGATTCTTACAGGCGCAACTGTAATAAGCGAAGAAATGGGCTTAGAACTTAAAAACACTGGATTAAATGAACTTGGAAAAGCAAGACAAATCAGAATAACAAAAGATAGCACGATTATTGTTGAAGGTGCGGGCAGCAAAGAAGATGTAGCCGATAGAATCAAACAAATTAAATCTGAAATTGAGGTTACAACAAGTGATTATGATAAAGAAAAACTTCAAGAAAGACTGGCAAAACTTTCTGGCGGAGTAGCCGTGATTAACGTTGGTGCTGCTACTGAGACAGAATTGAAAGAAAAGAAGTACAGAATAGAAGATGCCCTAAACGCAACAAAAGCTGCGGTTGAAGAAGGTGTTGTTGCAGGCGGTGGAAGCGCATATATCGGTGCAATTCAACCAGTTGAAAAATTAATCGCATCTCTTGAAGGTGATGAAAAAACAGGCGCGGCGATCGTCAGACGCGCACTTGAAGATCCGATCAGACAAATTGCTTTAAACGCAGGTGTAGAAGGATCAGTCATCGTTGATAAACTTCGAAATGAATATGAAGGCAAAGGGTTTGATGCCTATAAATTCGAATATGTCGATATGTTTGAAGCCGGCATTATCGATCCGACAAAAGTGACAAGAAGTGCGCTTCAAAATGCTGCAAGTGCGGCGGCGATGTTGCTCACAACAGAAGCTGCGGTTGCAGATATTAAAGAAGAAACACCACCAATGCCACCAATGGGCGGCGGCGGAATGCCGATGATGTAATAAATAAAAAAGCGGGATTTCCCCGCTTTTTTATTTTATTAATTATTTATGACAATGCTTTATAGTATACAAGATCTTCCCAACCAGTGCCAGTACCAAAATCTATCTTCATTTTCCTATCGTTAGGAGTTCCTAAATCGACATTAACATCAATATTTTGTGTACCTTCTTCATCAATAAATGTCCAGTTGAATACAGCGGTCGAATTATCCGATGAAAGAGTTTTAAATGTGAATTCTCCGCCATATCCTTCACTGGCTTCATAACCAACGTACATCATATATTTTCCTGATTCTTTTCTTATGGTTAAAATTTTTCCGGGTGTATCCGTAAATTTCCAAACAGCATCTATTTGATTAAAGAATGCGGCTGGGTCACTGTTATCTTCAACGATGATACTGACATCTTTTGTTGCCGTATTGCCTGCTGCATCGGTAACGGAAAGTGTTAACGGATACGTGCCGCTTACAGTTGTATCGATTGTACCTGTCACAGAAATAGATGAGTTGTCAATAACACCATCGACGCTGTCAGCGACACTCATGTTGTCCATAATATCAAAATCACTATCCTTATCAACGGTTATACTATCCGAAACGGTAATGATGGGAGCAGTTGTGTCTACAACGCTAAATATAAATTCTTCATCATACGTTTTGCTATTTTTTTCATTGGTTATCGTGTATACCACTTTATATTGTCCCGGTACCATATAATCAATTGAATCCGTTTTTACGCTAGCTGTATAGCTATCCTCGTCTTCAAGTGAAACAAGTGAAAGCAAATCCGCTTCGGTGCCTGCTTCGATCGTTGTAGTATTTTGAATTAATGATGGAGCGTTATGCATGAAATGCATATAGCTCAAAATTCCAATAATAATTAGAAGGGTGGCCGCAGCGATTATGATAATCACTCTGCGCAGTTTTCTATCAACTTTAGGTGATTTATAGCTGGGCTTACGATTATTAGTATTGTTATTTATCCGGTTGCCATTCTGAGAGGTTGCATAAATCGGAGTTAATTCTTCGCGTTTTAAATCTAAATCAGGAAGGGGATCGGTATTTGTATTGAGTTTTTGAGAATGCCGATCTTCCGGTATTAAAATGAAATTCAAATCTTCTTTTTCGTTATTTTCAAGTACCAGTTCTTTTTCATCGACATCGGTTGCGGAAAGTTCTTCTTTTTCTTTTTTTATATTATGAGGGATATGATTCGATGCGGATCTAATTTTATCAAGGATAGATTTTTCTGCTTCGGGCTCATTGTTATCCACTAAATCTTCGTCCACATTATTAGGATTATAAATTTTAGGTAATATGTAATCATTAAGATTTGAGTCTTCTTGAGTATTTTTATTTTGAGAGGTATTTTTTAATTTATGTACCAAGTCAGGTATATCATGATTGATCTCGCCATTTTGTTTGCCGACACTTTCTTCTTCTTTTAAAGAAGAATCTGAAGCATCATCTATAATGTTATTCTCGTAAGAAGTAAAAACATTATCAAATTTATCTTTAGGATTTACCGACTTGTCTTCATTATTTTCTATATATTCATCTAAAGGTGAATTTTGGACAACAAGTTTTCCGCAATACGGACAATATTTCATACTTGGTTCAATATCCTTGTTGCAGTAAGAACATTTCATAGTGTACCTGCCTATATAATAAATAATATACTATCATTCATTATAATATAAATTTTATAAATACAATAGAATATTTGTAAAATTTTTACTTTTTAAATGATGTAAATATGTTATATAATCAAAATTTATATAGTGTAAAAATATGTTTTTTGTTGTCATAACCATAAGTTATGTATATAATAGATATATTCATTTAAAATAAGTCGGAGTATAATATGTATCAAGAGGTTTTCGAAAATATATTCTTAGTTGAGATTCCACTTCCAAACAGTCCTTTAAAATCATTAAACAGTTATTTTATTCGTTCCTCAACCGGTGGGAGGAATTTAATCATAGATAGCGGATTTAACAATGATGCTTGCAGGGCAGCTTTTTTTGAAGCGATGGCAACTCTGGGGTTTGCAATGGATAACACCGATTTTTTTGCGACACACCTTCATGGAGATCATCTTGGTGTAATGTATGCAATCGAGCATGAGATCGATTTGTATTTAAGCCGAATTGATGTGGAATATTTACAGAGAAGAGCACTTAAAAATAAAGATAAAGATATAAAAAACGGCGATCTGCTCACAGTCACGAAGTTATACGGTATGCCTACTGAAATTGTAGACGCATTAATAAAAGCAGAATTTATGAAAAGCAGAAAGCCCAGAAAAAATGAGATAATAAAAGTTGATGAAAATGAAATATTTAATATAGGGCAGTATAGTTTTGAGACAGTGTTATTCGCTGGTCATACGCCCGGCCACTTAGGGCTTTATGATAAAGAGAAAAAAATCTTGATATGCGGCGATCATATTTTAGGAACTATCTCTTCCAATATTACTTTTTGGGAAGAAAGCTTCGATTCGCTAGGAAACTATCTGAACAGTCTTGTTATTGCAAAACAGATGGATGTGGAACATCTGCTTTGCGGGCATAGAAGTAATGATTTTGATATGTATGCGCGGATTGACGAACTTTTTGAGCATCATGCAAGCAGGCTAAGCGAAATCATTGATTTACTTAGTAAATCCGGCGAAAAGTTTACGAGTTATGAAGTTGCGTCTCGAATGACTTGGAGTGTTAAAGAAGATATGTGGAATAAATATTCCACTGAACAGAAATGGTTTGCGACAGGTGAAGCGCTTGCTCATTTGGAATACTTATATAAAAGAGAGAAAATAAGAAAATATTATACGGATAACACATTTTATTATTCAATTTAAAGTTATACTATTTTCATATAGGTGGTAAAAATGAAGATATTAAAAGAAGGCTTGACTTTTGACGATGTATTGCTCATCCCAAGAAAAAGCAATATCATACCCAAAGATGTGGACACATCGACGTATTTAACAAAAAATATAAAATTAAACATTCCAATCGTCAGTGCAGGGATGGATACCGTAACGGAAGCAAAACTGGCAATTGCTATTGCAAGACAAGGCGGAATCGGTATTGTTCATAAAAATATGAGTATCGAGCAGCAAGCTTTGGAAGTAGATAAAGTAAAGCGTTCCGAGCACGGTGTCATTGTGGATCCTTTTTATCTGAGCCCCGAGCATATTATTCAAGATGCGCTCGATCTCACGGCCAGATATAAAATCTCCGGGGTTCCGATTACACAAGGGTCAAAATTGGTTGGAATTATTACAAACAGAGACCTGCGCTTTGAGGATGATCCCAATAAAAAAATCAAAGATGCAATGACAAAAGACTCACTCATCACGGCACCTGAAGGCACCACCCTTGAAGATGCCGAAAAAATATTGAAAAAATATAAGATAGAAAAGCTGCCGATCGTTGATAAGGATTTTAATTTAAAAGGCCTTATTACAATTAAAGATATAGAAAAAGCCATCAAATTCCCTAACAGTGCGAAAGATATCCATGGCAGGCTGCGTGTTGGTGCGGCCGTGGGTATTGCTTACGACACAATGCAGCGGGTACACGCTTTGGTTGATGCAAAAGTGGACGTGCTGGTTGTGGACACGGCGCATGGGCATTCCAAAAATGTGATTGATATGGTAAAGGCCATTAAAAAGGAATATCCGGATGTAGATTTAATAGCCGGTAATATCGCAACAGCGGATGCTGCAATAGACCTCATAAAGGCAGGAGCAAATGCCATAAAAGTCGGCATGGGTCCTGGATCTATTTGTACCACAAGAGTGATCGCCGGGATTGGTGTGCCGCAAATCACGGCAATTATGGATTGTTATGAAGCGGCTAAAAAATACAATGTGCCTATCATAGCCGATGGCGGCATTAAGTTTTCGGGGGATATATCCAAAGCGATTGCGGCCGGTGCCGATTGTGTTATGATCGGCTCGCTCTTTGCAGGCACGGACGAAAGCCCGGGCGAGACGATTATTTATCAGGGAAGGAGCTTTAAAAGCTACCGCGGAATGGGTTCGGAAGGTGCCATGGGAGAAGTGAAAGGCAGTGCGGATCGATATTTCCAGGAGGGCGAAAAGAAATTTGTTCCCGAAGGGGTTGAAGGAAGAGTGCCTTATAAAGGCGTCCTTGCCGATACGATCTTTCAGCTGGTTGGCGGTTTAAGGGCAAGTATGGGATATTGCGGGGTTACGACTATAGAAGAATTGAAAAGAGATACGCAGTTTATAAAAATAACGGGAGCTTCACTGGAGGAAAGTCATCCTCACGGTATATCACTGGTAAAAGAAGCGTCAAATTACAGCAGGAGCGATTATTAACGAATGGATAGAGAACTGGTAATTATATTAGATTTCGGCGGGCAGTATAATCAATTGATAGCCCGTAGGCTGCGTGAATTGAACGTATATTGTGAGATATATTCTTATGATATTTCTTATGATAAATTTATAGAAAAAAATCCAAAAGGTGTTGTATTCACAGGAGGGCCCAGCAGTGTTTATGCGCCCAATGCACCTAAGTGCGATGAGCAGATCTACTCGGCAGGCATTCCCATCCTAGGCATTTGCTACGGCATGCAGCTCATGGCGCAAACATTCGGTGGATTTGTAAAAAGTCCGCAAACACGTGAATACGGTAAAAACAATCTAGCGGTCGCAAAAAAGGAAAGCCTTTTGTTTGAAGGTATTGACAGCGACAGCGTCTGCTGGATGAGCCACACCGATTATGTTCACGATATGCCGTGCGGATTTGAAATAAGCGCTTCTACGCCGACTTGTAAGGCTGCGGCTTTCGAAGATGAAGAAAGAAAATTATACGGTGTGCAGTTTCACCCGGAAGTGACACATACACAATTTGGAACACAAGTGCTTAAAAACTTTATAGTCAATGTGTGTAAGCTGCAATTAAACTGGAGTATGAAAAACTTTACGCAAGAAAAGATAAAAGAGCTTAGCAATATGTTAAAAGATAGTAAAGTGCTTTGCGCTTTAAGCGGGGGTGTAGATAGTTCCGTTGCCGCAGTATTAATGCATAGGGCAATCGGTGATAACTTAACGTGTATATTTGTGGATCATGGTCTACTGCGTAAAAATGAAGGTGACGAAGTAGAAAAAATATTCAAAGACAGCTTTCATATGAATTTTATTCGCGTAAATGCACAACAGCGCTTTTTAAATAAGCTTGCCGGTGTGGTAGAACCGGAAAAGAAAAGGAAAATAATCGGAGAAGAATTTATCCGTGTTTTTGAAGAAGAAGCAAGCAAGTTAAAAGGAATCGAATATCTGCTGCAGGGAACCATTTATCCCGATGTTATTGAAAGCGGAACAAAGGATGCGGCTGTTATCAAAAGTCATCATAATGTAGGAGGGCTTCCGGATAACCTAAATTTTAAAATTATTGAGCCCTTGCGAGAATTGTTTAAAGATGAAGTGAGAGCTGTGGGAAGAGAGCTGAACATACCGGATTTTATTGTCGATCGTCAGCCATTCCCGGGACCGGGGCTTGCCATACGAATCATAGGTGACATCACACAAGAAAAGCTTGATATCCTCAAAGAAGCCGATTATGTTTTTAGAGATGAAATTAGGCGTGCGGGATTGGATAAGGAGATTTGGCAGTATTTTGCAGTGCTTCCCGGCAACAGAAGCGTAGGCGTAATGGGCGATGAGCGCACATATGATTATACGATTGCACTTCGTGCAGTGACAAGCACCGACGGTATGACGTCAGACTGGGCGAAAATACCGCATGATGTGCTGGAAAAGATATCAACGCGCATTGTTAATGAAGTCAAACATGTCAACAGAATAGTTTATGATATTACGACAAAGCCGCCTTCAACGATTGAGTGGGAGTAAAAGTGGAAATCTCAGACAATATAATATAAAAAAGCTTGCGAACAGCAAGCTTTTATTTTTTTAATACTATCTGGCTGAATATTGTGACATTAGTTGGTGATTTGATAAATCAATAGCTGTACATAATAAAAGTCTGACAGTATATTTGCCATCGGCACTAATTAAAATAGTTAATATTTAATATGGATAGATGTAGGATTCATCAGGCTCTTCTGCCGATTCCACGTTTTGTGCAATGATACAAGGGACCGTATACCCGTCAAATTCGGTTTCTTCAATTATGCCGCTCACTTTTACCCAAGAGTCGGCTTCAAGTTGAAACGTTTGGTCATATTGGCACAGAAGACCAACAGGCTGCATATCAGCCGCGCAACAAACCATCATCAGTCTTGCCGGTACGAACTCGTTTTCTGCAAAGTTTTCATCTTCTTTAAAAACAAACCCCACAACTTCTACCCGTGTTCCTTTGTATTTATCAAGATCGGTGTAAATATTACCAAGGCATTCATAAAAATTACTGCTATCTATTATTAGTACACCGTTTTGCAAAGGGATATTTGTATCAGATTCTTTAATTTCGGCTGTATCATCCGTATCTAAAGCAGAATTTTCCGTGGCCATATCAGTTTCTTGAGATTCTTGTGTTGGATCAACGGTATTACCAGAGATGCTTTCTTCACTCGAAAGCTGAACTTCTCCAATCGTTGCGGTACTCGAATTAAAAGATTCCGCAGGAAAAGCAAATGCCATGAATAAAGGGACAATAAAAAAGAGCAAAGGCAGGGAATTCGTTTCTTTCTGTTCAGGTTTAAACAAATCCCGAAAAAGGAGGAATGCAATGATAATCATTGCGACGGAGGCAAAGATCATATACGGAATAATTCTTGGATGCACATACAGACTGATCAAACCTGTAAATATGGAAATAAGAAAGAAAGCCGCAAAACCGAAAAGCAAAAAGATTTTTAAGGCAATGTTCACATTAAAATGAATCAAGTTTTTCATTAGTATCTCCTTTAAAATAAAAAAGCAAAAAAGTATAACATAAGAAAATTAAGGGAAAAAATGAGAAATGCCAGTTTTACGACAAAGCTTTTTTTAAAACTAGCCAGTAACATAAGTATATTTTTTACGTCCATCATTGGCCCAAAAACCAAAAACCCCATGATTGCTCCCAGTGAAAATCTGTCAACAAAACTTCTCGCAATAAAGGCATCTGATGTAGAGCAAGCTGAAAATAAAAATGCTGTAGCCATCATAATAAAAAGCGATAATCCGTTTTGAGTGCCCAGGCTTACAAATACCGATCTCGGCAACAGAGTTTGAATTAGGCTCGTCATAAAAGCCCCTAAAACGAGATATTTGCCGACGCTGAAAAATTCTTCTCCGGAATGCAGAAATAAAATCTTGAATTTATTTACCACCCCTGTTTTTGTATGTTTGATAGCGCTCTGAGAATGGCAAGAGCATTCATGGGCATCGTCGTCTATGCAATGCCCGCAACCGCATTCATGGTGTTGTTTTTTATCCAAAAGTACAGATTGACTATTGCCAAAGAAAAATAAAACCAGCCCCACAATTAGCGCAATAATCAGACCGAAAATGACACGGTATAAGGCAATTTCAGGCTGACCAGGGAATGCATATAGAGTGGAAATGATAACAATCGGGTTTATGATAGGGGCGGAAAGCATAAAAGTTATTGCTATTGGAAGTGCCACTCCCTTTTTTACAAGTCTTGCCATAACCGGTACAATAGCGCATTCGCATACAGGAAAAAACAAGCCCGCGAACATTGCTGTCATAAATCCAAGGCCGTATTTTGTAGGGAAAACCTTTACGATGAATTCATCCGGTACAAACACATGCATAGCAGACGATACAAATGTTCCTATCAGCATAAAAGGAAAAGCCTGAATCAATATACTTATAAATATTGTGTTAAAAGTTTTAAACGAGGATAGATCAATCGTGTCAATGGTATTGATCATCTGGTAGAAAAAATATCCTGTCACCCCCAAGATAAGCACAGTTATAAGTAAAGTAAAGAAGCTACCCTTTTTAGAAGGAAGCTCTTTATCTTCCATAGTCGAGTTTTGCCATTTTTTTGATTTATGCTCATTCATGACAGCATACCTCTAATCAAATTTTTAGTTTGCATTCAGGACAATAACCATAAATGTCCAATCTGTGTCCGGAAATTAAATAGTTGGTTTTTTTGGCAAGGGATTTTTCGTAATCTCCCAGCGGACAGTGATCGATAGGCATGATTTTTTTACATCCTAAACATATGAGATAATGTCTGTGCACCATTCGATTAATTTCATAAAGAGTTCTGTCCTCACCTGTAAGGAAAAGTTTTGTTGCAAGTTTTTTATCTGCAAATGCATCGAGCGTTCTGTAAACAGTGGATAAATTTGTGGTTATATTTTTTTCTTTAAGATCAAGAAATATTTGTTCAGCCGACATTGGCTGAGTGCTTTGTTCCAGAATTTCAAGTATAGCCGAACGGCTTTTTGTATTTCTCAGCCCGCTCATCTTTATAGAATTACCATCAATGTTTTTCATTCTCCTTACTCCTTAGACCTTTATAGTTATCTATGACCTCAGTCCGCAGCCTCAATATTCTTTTTATTTAGCTTTATGCGGACTAATCGTATTGTATATAATATAAAATAGCACAATACAGACAAGATTACTATAGCAGCTCCGGAAGCGATATTTAACTTATATGAAATCCATAATCCCGTCATGCAAAAAATATTTCCAAGCAAAATCGAATAAATCATGCGTTTTTTCAGGCTAGATGTCAGCATACCGGCTGCGGCGGCAGGAGCGGTAAGCAACGCAAGCACAAGAATGATCCCAACCACCCGAATCAAAACAACGACAGTCATAGCAATAAGAACTAAAAGCAAATAGTCTAAAAAAGCAGTTTTTATGCCGATTATTGAGGCGAATTCCTCGTCGAAAAGGTATGCCTTCCAATTGTGATACAGGGCTATAATAACAAACGCTACAATAAGCGTTAAGATGATCATTATATAAAGATCAATTTTTGTGACCGATAAAATACTGCCGAAGAGATAAGAGCTTAAGTCGGGGGGATATCCGGGCATGAGAGCGATGAATAGAATCCCAAGTGCCATTCCAAGTGACCAAAACAGGCCGATTATCACATCGGAGCGCGTGCCGTCTTTTCGATTGATATATCCTATACCCAGCGCCGCAAAAATGGAAAACAAAAAAGCTCCGATAATTGGTTCAAACCCCGCAAAATATCCCAGACCTACTCCTCCATATGCGGTATGCGCAATGCCTCCGCTCATCATTACCAGCTTTTTCTCGACGATAATCACGCCAATCATACCACAGACTATGCTTGCAAGAATGCCCGAAAAGAGAGCGTTTTGTAAAAACTGGTATTTAAACAATGCAGTTATCATTTTAAATGCTCCCTGTGTTCCTTTAGTACCCGGTGGGGTACTCCGTGAGCAATAAGATCAACCGGACAGCCGTAAAGCTTGGTTACAATATTCTCGGTCAGTTCCGGTTCGCCGTGATAAACAAGATAACGGTTCAGGCAGGCAAGATTATGCACTTGTGATGAAATGGCAAGAAGGTCATGCGTAACAAGGATAATAGTCATGTTTTTGTTTAATTCTGCAAGCAACTCATAGATTTGGTCGCGGGAAGAGGCATCCACGCTGGCGGTTGGTTCATCCAAAAGTAACAATCTGGGATTAACTGCAAGCGCCCGCGCAATCAGCATTTTCTGAAATTCTCCACCGGAGAGTTCGGAAATTTGGCGATTTGCCAGGTGCTCGATCCCTACTTTTCTGAGCAGTTGAAATACAATATCTTTATCATCCCGTGAATACCTGAAGAAGGGGGACAGGCCCTCCTTCAAGCGCCCCGTCAAAACAACCTCGAACAGAGTAATCGGAAAGCGTTCGTCTAATGCGGTGTTCTGTGGAACATAGCCGATCGCTTTTCTGTTTTCTCCGGGCTTTTGCCCGTAGACTCGCACGGAGCCGCAAGAAATGGGGAGCAGCCCAAGAATAGCCTTGAGCAGCGTAGATTTTCCGCCGCCGTTGGGACCTAGCACTCCGAGGTATTCCCCGTCGGCAACATCAAGGCTTATGCCTGTAAGCGCAGGCGTATTCCTGTAATATACAGATAGGTTTTCGATAGAAACCGCTGTTGTGCTCACTGCATATTCTCCGCCATTGTTCTTGCTGTATTTATCAGATCCTCAATGTAGTTTGCGGATAAAGGAGAAAGCTGTGTGGTTTTCCCTTCGATTTCCTCGGCAAACGCTTCAGCCTGGCTGCTGTCGAATTCTGCCTGGATATAAACCACCTTAATGTTTTTTTCATTCGCCGCATCAATCAGATCCTGCAAATGCTGGGGTGTTGCATCTTTTCCGCTTTCTTGCAGCGCGTACATAGTCAACCCATAATCATCGGCAAAATAACCGTAAGCCGGATGATAAATAATGAAATCCTTATTTACAACATCTTCAAATATTTCGGATATTTCGTTATCGGCGTTTTCGAGTTGGGCAATATACGCTTCAGCATTCTCTTGATAGATATCCTTATTGTCTTGGTCAATTTCACTCATCGTTTGGGCAATCGTATTTATCATGACCTCGACTCTTTTTGGAGAAAGCCAAATATGCGGGTCTCTTCCGCCTGACTCAAATTCTCTGTCGGGATATACGGCCGCAACAGCATCTTGAAGAGAGACAGCTTGAACATCGGGAAGATCCGGCAAAATATTTGCCGTTTCGGTTGGAATACCTATCGTAAAATACACAGATGCATTGCTGACCTCTTCCATTTGCTCAGGTGTAGGCTCATAGTTTCCGGGGCTGTTTCCCGGAGGCACCAGTGCAATAACCTCGACCAAATCCCCGCAAACAGCTTCCACAAAAGTTTTTTGAGGGATTATAGATACAGCAACAATCGGTTTTTCGGCTGAAGACTCTGCAGAAGATTCCGCAGGACTGCAACTCGCAAGAAATATAAGACAAAAAACAAGTATCATGCCTAATAAGGCGCGTATCTTTTTCATTTTTATTCTCCGTAATATATATTTGCAAATGCAAATCATTTGCAAATATCATTGTAAGATAATGCACGATGCATGTCAACAGTAAAATACTAATTTTTACCTAAATAATAGCAGACATATTTTTAAATTTGCGCTTGCCGGAGAGGTCGGTATTTTATATAGTACAATGCTTGAAAAATCGGTTTGGAGAGGATTTGAGAGATGCATTCTGCGAAGTGAGCGCGAGGCTCACTCTATACAAAACATATCTTTCCAATTTATAATAATTTAGAGACAATATGGTTTTTACGAAACAAAACAATATATAAAGGGTTTGCTTAAAATAGCCGGAGCAACGCGGCTATGCCAACCTTGCATTTAATTACAGGGGCGAGGGCGATGTATATACCTGTGAAAAGCAGGGAGCAAGATAGACAAATAATAATATTTAGGAGGAACAAAAAAGTGACAAAACCGAGACAAAAGAACCTGATCACATATACAAATATATTTCTATTCTCTGTGATAGCGGCGTATCTGTCAAAAATCTTTTACGATTACGCCTATAAATTGATTATATTTGGAAAGCGGCTAAGCCCTTACGATAATCCTTTCAGCGCAAAAGAAGCATATTTCTTTGGGCAGGTATGGATGAAAGAATGGATCATTGATTTTAGCGTATGCGCTCTGATTATTGCGTTGTGTATATGGGGGCTTGCAATTGCGGGTAAAAAGAAAAACCAAACAAAAATCAGTATCATAGGGGTAGTGGCATTGTCCGCATTAGGATTGTTTAGAGCAATATTCCACTTAATCCAAGCCTCGATAAAGGGCGCTGGAATGGGCATATCGGCGAAGAGCTTGCTTCCGCCGGGTTACTTTATATCTTTTTTAAGGGAAGATTATTTGCTCATATCAGTATTGATTGTGGGTATTGTCTTAATTATCGCTTGGTTTAAAAAGGATAGGGAAAAGATGCCGGCTATAAAAAATGAGAAAACCGGCCTGGGAGGCTTCTTTATAATTCCGCTGATTCGAAACATAGCCATGCCGTTAAACTATTTAGTCATCATATTCCAGGTGATATTGTTAATATTCGGGGCAAGAGGTTTAAACGGCTTTAAAAATTATTCAAATATGTACGCCATAAGTTTGATATTCGTTATTGTCTTGCTTGCTGTTTTAAGCGTGATTGCGGTTATACAAATGTTTCAAAAGAAAAGAACGTTTGTGCCGCTCATTATTTCCGTCGAAATTATCGTAATAATCCAGTATATGCAAAAGATCATATTCGATATTTTTACAAACAAACCCGGAGATCTTGCTTTTGCGGGCAGTATTCCTTTTATAGTCGCATCAATTTTGTTCTGCATTTATTATTCAAAATCAAGCAGAGTCAAAAATACGTTTATAAAATAGCTGCAAAGTTATGGATAACTGATATAATACAGTAATATCGGTTCAACGATAGTGCTTGCTATTTGCTTTCAAGAGCGAAAGGGAATAAATTGTCAGTTTTAAATAATAGAATATAAAAAAAGCTTGCAAACAGCGAGCTTTTATTTTTTATCTGTATCTGTTGCTTCGGTGTTACTATATTTTTAATCATTTATTAAGATTTTCATATTTCTTGTTTAAATTACATATTATATGCTTTTGTGATATAATAATATTATTATAGGTATAAAAACTCAAAAATTATTCAACAAATATATTAAATGATATGGTGAATGATCTGTCGGGGCTGCAGAAAAGCTTATTTACTGACCAGGGCAGCGTCAGTGAGATGTTTGATGATGCGGTGGTGTTGTTTATGGACTTGCGGGCTGTGATTGAAGGAATAAATAGAAATGCAGTGGCGGCGCGAACAATATAAGGGAAAATAATTTGCATGGAGGTTGTATTGGTGGCTAATATGATAAATTCAGTCATAAAGTTTGATTTACATATTCACTCGAAAGCAAGCGAATACAAAGAGAGCGCAGGTATTGTTGATCAATCTACCAAAGAAAATCTCGGAGTGCTGCTCTCTCAACTGAATCAGCATAATGTTACGCTGTTTTCGATAACAGATCATAACCGTTTTGATCCAGAGATTTATAATGAAATCAATAATATATTGGCACAAGATAAACATCTATATCCCAATGTTAAGGCTGTTTTGGCCGGAGTAGAGTTTGATGTAATTATTGACACGGGAATGGATAAATGTCATGTTATAGCAATATTTGATGCGAATAATGAAGCTGGTAAGTTTCAACAAATTAAAGCTGCTTTGCAAAATAAGCTATTAACAAATATTCAAGAAACGTATAACAAAAAAGAGTTCGAGGATATCCTAAAAGCTATTGGCCTAAACACGATTTTAATTGCCTCACAGAGAAAAGACATCCACAATCAAAATGGTAACCATAATTCACTAAGCGATTCGGCAATTGATGTAGAGCAAATCATCAGGGTCGGCTACATAAATGCTCTTGAATTTCAAAAACCAAAGGTCGAGGGAATACTGCTTAATAATCTGAAAGAACTATCGCTGCCCATTACACTTTTTTCGGGTAGTGACTGCCATGATTGGTCTTGTTATCCATATCATGATTGTAAAAACCAAAATAAGGACTTCTATCACTCTAAGGCAAAAATATTACCTACTTTTAAAGGTTTACTCATGGCAGTTACTTCTCCAGAAACAAGGTTTAATTGTAGTGAAAATAACAACGCAAGTATTATTGATAGTATAGAAATAAGAGATCAACAGCTCCCTCTTGTAAATGGGGTAAATGCAATTATCGGCGAAAATGGGTCTGGTAAAACCACATTATTGAAAGTGCTCAATGGAAAAACATCAGAAGCACATGTAAAAAAACTTGTGCATGACAATACTCTCAAAGCAAATAATTCTATAGACCCTCAAAAGGTCAAATATATTGAACAAGGACAAATAATAAAGAAATTCAATGAAAAAACATTGTTTTCCGCTGGTGATGAGACAAATTTCAAGGAATTAGATTGTTTGCCGTTCAAAGATGCATATTCTAAATATTCTGATGCTTTGAAAAAAGGAATAATGGCTCTTATCGAGAAGCAAGAAACATTGAATTCACTTTCTAAGTACACCATCACCTTTGAAGATGGGATGATTGCGAAAAATTACTATATTGACATTGTAGGTAATGAAAGCTTTGAAAGCAAAGATAACCCACACGAAAAAGCGCATAAAGATCTTAACAGTTTATTGAAAAAAGCAATCGCGTTATTAAGTGATGGCTATTTTGAACCATACAAAGACCAGTTAGAACGAGTTGTTCATGAATTGAAGTCAATAAACGATGATGTTGATAATAAGTGGAGCACAGTAAATTATGAGGCAAATGTTAAGAATATAATACATGGTTCCGTAGATGATTATTTGCGTAAGGTAAAGGAAAACTCATCTGCCAAGGATCGAGAGATAAAAGAACATGACAAGGAAAAGCGGCAGTTGATAGATGCTGTCATAGCGGCCATCAAAGCTTCGGTGACGGATACTGAGTGGCCTGCGGCTCCTCCCATTTTAGAGGGAGCAACTAAGAATCCGAAGCAAGGATTTTATTTTAACCGTGAGGCTGCATATAATGGGATTTCTATGTTAGACAGCTTTTATACTAAAATGTTTGTAAAAGAGTATAGCAGTTTAGAAAAGATGCAAACAATTAATAGTTTTGAGTTATACTCTGACGCCATAAGAGGATGTACGTCTATTACAGATATCAACGTAAAGTGGAAAGAGAACTTTGCGAGATTCATTAGTGATTCAACAAAGACTAATGACTACATAATGGATGGGGCTGATCAGCAAATTGGAAATACTCTCGGAGAAATGTCATTATCTTATTATAAATTCTTTACACAAAATGATCAGCACTGGAGAGTATTGATAGTAGACCAACCGGAAGATAATATATCTAATAATAACATCAGTCAAAAACTGATTGGATATTTCAATGCTATTCGAGATGAAAAGCAAATCATTTTTGTGACGCACAATCCATTGTTAGTTGTTAATTTGGATGTTGATAATGTAATTTTTGTTAAAAACAATAATGGAGATATTTCAACTAATAACGGGTGTTTAGAATATGAAGATGAGCAAACAGATATTCTTGACCTTATTGCAAAGAATATGGATGGCGGAAAAGAAACTATAGAAAAGAGGTTAAAGGTCTATGGAAAAAGTCATTAAACTGATTATGAACGCAGATAAATCCATAAGTATTTTCGTCAATGATGAAGAAAAGCATATAATTGATGCGCAAAGCAGAAGCATCAATGCGGGTAGAGTATATGAGATCGCTGGCTTTACTGCTGGAGATTACTATACTGTATTGTCCGAAAACATGGTAGGTGCTGATAATCAAGTTTTAGAGTTTTTCACTGGTATGTTTGAGGACATAGTCGAGAAAGTAAATTCAATTGATGTTGGTAGCAAGAGCTCAGAAATCGCCAATACATAGTAGTGTAAACAATTGCTTTTTTAACTTATTCGTACTAACATCCTAAAAGGATATCTCGGCAACAATCTGGCAACAAAAATCAGATGACCAAAAAGATATGGATAATTGATACAACACAAATACCACGAGCCATATTACCTAAACTGAAATGTTTAAGTAGAGCTTTTCAGAAGCGAGTGAGAATAAATATAAATTTCAAATATAATAATATGAAAAAAGCTTGTAATCAGCGAGCTTTTATTTTTATCTTATCCGTATTCTATTTTGCCATGTTTTTGTTCAAATTCTCTGATGCAGTTGTTAATCAAAAACATGATTTGACCACTTGCGGAACGGTCTTCATATTTGGCCACATAATGAAATTTACTCAGTACGTCTTCATTGATTCGAATGCTGATATGTTTATTTTGAGTCAATTTATTCACCTTCTTGTTTAAAAACCACTAAATATGGAATTTGGTTACATTTCATTCTCTTCCCATAAGCCAATCTACTGACACATTTAATATATCTGCCAAAGCATTAAGCTCTATATCCGAGACCGGACGCTTTTGACCTTCCAGCAGAGAGAGTGCAGGTGTGCTGATATCGACCCCTGCTGTTTGTAATTTTGTCAAAAGTTCAATTTGTTTCATGCCAAGGTTGTTTCGTGCTTCTGTTACGCGAGCACCAATGATGTTTCTATCACCGAGTGGTAAATATCGCTTTTTCATATAATCACCTCTGTAAAATTATAAAGTACAGAGGTGTTGACATATTTGGTGATGCCAAATATAAAAGTAATGGCGGTATACAAATGGGAGATAAAACCTGTTGTTTTTTCGGTTACGGGAAACTGCCGAAGGAAAACATTGAAAATCTACTAAAACGGCTTAATAACGAAATGGATACTCTCATCAGACAAGGCGTTGAAAATTTTATATTCAGCGGCGCACCGGGGTTCGATCAGATGGCGGCTTCGCTGATTGTTGCAAAGAAGGAGATGGGGAACAACATTCGGTTGATATTTGCTTTGACATACAAAAATCATGATGAGCATTGGAATGCTGAACAGAAGAAACTGCTTCATAAATTGCTGGCAGAAGCTGACGAGATAATCTATGTGTCGGAAAAGTATCAGGACAACTGCACAAAAAAGCGCAACCGCTACATGGCTGAGCATTCGATGTATTGCATGTATGTGCGTGGATATTCTTTTAACGGAAAAGATCGGATACGAAAGTATATGAGGCAAAAAGGTCTTAAGATTATCAATGTAGTTTTTTAGTTATGGTCAAAAGATAAAGTATAAGTTTAGATACATAGAAATAATTTTCAATAAACAAATCATAAAATTAAAATAGACAAAACGAGCATTCGATAACGGGTGCTCATTTTTATCATTGAAAGCACACCATGATGAGTGATAAAATATAGACTGCAATTTATAGAAGGAAGTATTAATATGAGTATTACCAGACCGCAGTTGCCAAATGAACTCATAGGCATAGATGATTTTCTTTCAAGCGCACAGGATTGCTTGCTGGAAGAGATACCGCTGTATGGAATGAAAATTTATGAGCAGCGAACAGAAGGCGCTTTTTTTACGAAGCTTGAAATACGTAACTGCATTTTTCAGAATTCTACCTTTCAGAAGTGCGATTTTGAGAATGCAAGCTTTATTGATGTCGTATTTCAATCCTGCGATCTTTCAAACAGCAACTTTGCAGGCACCTATTTTGAACGGTGCGAGTTTACTTCCTGTAAATGTGTGGGCGTCAATATGATTGATACGATCATAAAACAAACGGTTTTTGAATATTCAAACTTTCAATATTCGTATTTCGATAAAACGAAAATATCCGATGTCTTGTTTGAACATGTCGATTTTTCTGCCTCATCCATGAGTGAAGCAAAGTTAAAAAGATTTGAAGCGAAGGGGTCTAAATTTGTGAAGAATAATTTTTTCAAAACCCCGTTAGAAAAAGTGGATTTTTCCGATAATGAATTTGCCTCGCCGATCGTGTCAACACCTCCCGTTGAATTGAAAGGAGCTGTCATTAACATGTTTCAGGCAGCGGATCTGATCGGTCTTTGGGGTATTGTTGTAAAGCGGCAATAAAGTATGTATAAAGAAAATGTGCTGCAAGGAAGGAAAAACCAATGGATATTACATTGAGAGAATATAAAAACAGTGATATTGATCAAATGATAGAGATATGGAACGAAATCGTAGAAGAGGGGATCGCGTTTCCTCAAACGGAAATGCTGGGCAAAAAATCCGCGACAGAATTTTTTGCCGGGCAGACATATTGCGCGGTCGCGGAACTCGGTGAAGAAACGCGGATCGGCGGACTTTATATACTGCATCCCAACAACATCGGACGGTGCGGGCATATTGCCAACGCCAGCTTTGCGGTAGCTTCCGCGATGAGAGGGCTGCATATCGGGCAGATGCTCGTGAAGGATTGCTTGGAGCAGGGCAGAAAGCACGGTTTTCGCATTTTGCAGTTCAACGCGGTTGTGAAAACAAACCATTCGGCACGTCATTTATATGAGAAACTGGGCTTTAAGCAGCTGGGCACTATTCCGGGCGGCTTTTTAATGAAAAACGGGCAGTATGAGGATATTTGTCCGTATTACTGTGAATTATAAAATGACGTTTTGGTTACGATACATAGATATGAAATGTAGAGTCCGGGAAGCGAATCGTTGAAGGGCTTTATTTTTATGGCAGTTATTATTGTTATGATTGATCTGTGTTGACTTGGGATAGCTTTTGTATTTGCCCGGCGGATTCATTTTTATTTAAATACAAATCTTCTGCAATTTGCTGTGCTTTTTTCAGAGCTTCGGTTGCCTCTGTAATGGAATTAAATAAAGAAAAATACATTTGTTTATAATCTGACATATTTATCACCTCACTGGTTATTTTAGCGAAATAACCGCTAAATGTCAATAGCGATATCATCGCTATACTAAAATGTAATTAATGAGGTGATATGATCAAATGTATTCAAGGATTCGAAACTTACGTGAAGATAAAGATATGACGCAAACAGAAATTGCTAAAATATTAAATTGCAGTCAGCGTATATATAGTAATTATGAACGTGGGGAAGTAGATATTCCTACGGCTATTTTAATAAAATTAGCAAAATTTCATAATGTCAGCACCGATTATTTGCTTGGGCTCACTGATGATCCAAAATCAAATTATAAAAAATAAGGGAAAAAGTAAGCTAGGGATGGAAGTAGAAATGTCAAGTATATATTCCTGCTCTTTTGTTTAAGGAAAGCTATAATGATGAGATTAAAAATCCGTGACATACGCGAAGATCGTGATTTAACACAAAAACAAATAGCCCAGTATCTTCAATGTGATCAATCGTTATATTCAAAATATGAGCGGGCAGAGCGAGACGTGCCGCTTCATATCATGGTAAAGCTGGCACTTTTTTATAATACCAGTATTGATTATCTCGCAGGATTGACTGATGAAAAACTGCCATATAAAAAGTCAAAGTAAGATTAAATTATGAAAACCAGCTTCATTTTATTTTTGATCATTGCGGTATTGATTATTGCCATAGATCAGTCTGTAAAAAGATATTATCTGAAAAAATACGGACTCAATGCCATACATGCGTTGAAAAACAAGAGATTTAGAATATACGTTGTCAAAAACGAAGGCGCGTTTTTGGGACTGGGCAGAAAGCATCCGTTGATTGTTTTGATAGTCAGCGTTATTTTGGCATTTATTTTATTTATCTATTGTTTGGTCGCGGATGAAATACTGCTTAAAAAAGTAATGCTGATCATCATGGCAAGCGGGGCGGCCTCAAATATCATTGACAGGGTAGTCCGCCGGGGAGTTATAGACTACTTGAGCATTCAAATAGGGCGCAAGCGGATCATTGCAAATCTGGCGGATTTCTTTATTTTTATCAGTGCGGTTATTTATCTCATACTAAATATTTTTTATAAATAAAGAAGACATATTCGATTGTGAATATGTCTTTTGTTAATGTTTATCGGCTGTATCTACACGGCTTGCTTGGAAGATTGTTTTTTATTATCCTTATTTGATGCAATATCATCCAAGTTTTTTCGCGCGGTGGAAAGCATGAGTTTTATCCTGTTTTCCTGATTTATCTTCGTTGCGCCCGCGTCATAATCGATGGCAACAATATTGGAATACGGATGATTTTTTTTGATGGCGCGGATCATGCCCTTGCCGACGATGTGATTGGGCAGACACCCAAAAGGCTGCGTGCAGATAATGTTTTCAACGCCGCTGTCTATGAGCTCCAGCATTTCAGCCGTCAGCAGCCAGCCTTCGCCCATCTTGCTTCCCAGGCTCACATATTCTCTGGCAAGCTCTTTGATGTGTTCAAATGACTGCATCGGCCTGAATGAAGAATACGTTTTTATGGACGTGGTCACTTTGTTTTGCAAAGAATAGATGACCTTGAAACCAAGTTTTACTGCCTTTGCCTTGAAATAACCTGTTTTATAAAGTTCATAGTCCGTAATGACATTAGATAAGCTGTACAACAGAAAATCGAGCAGGGCAGGGACCACAACCTCCACGTCTTCGTTATGTAAAAATTCTTCCAAATTGTTATTGCCGAGCGCAGCATATTTAATGTAGATTTCTCCCACAATACCGACCTTTACTTTAGACGTGGGTATGAGCTCTATAGCGGCAAAATCCTGAACGATATGATCAAAATTGACTTTCGCTTTCCTTGGCAGAAAGCTTTTGGAGCTTTTCATTTGTTCGTTGATATCATTGATCCATTTATCCAGCATCTTTTGCGTATCTCCCTCATGTGCTTCATAAGGTCTGGTCTGGTTTGAAAGCCACATGAGGATATCTCCATACATAACGGCATAAAAAAACTGGGAAATCATTTTAGGAGTCATTTTGAATCCCGGATTTTTTTCAAGGCCCACCACATTGAAGGAGAGAACGGGGATATGGTTTAGATGATGGTTTTTAAGTGTTTTTCGTATGAGATGAATATAATTGGATGCGCGGCATCCGCCGCCTGTCTGGCTCATGATAAGCGCTGTCTTATTCATATCATACTTTCCGCTCTTCAGCGCATTCATAAGCTGGCCGGTCGTTAAAATAGCGGGATAACAGATATCGTTATGCACATCCTTCAGGCCTTCTTCTATTACGTCGTGGCCGGTTGTATCCAGCAGCTGAGCATGAAATCCGTGAAGCTCAAATATATTTTTCAAGAAACCAAAATGTATGGGCAGCATCATGGGCATAAGAAGGGTATAATCTTTTTTCATTTCTTTTGTAAAAAGCAGACGTCCGTTTGAATTGTATTTTAACTGTGCCATTTTGTTATACCCCCTTTTTCCTTGCTTGCTCAACGGCTGCAATAAGGCTCCTGATACGAATCCTTGCAGCGCCAAGATTATTGATTTCATCGATTTTTATTTGTGTATAGATTTTGCCTTCACTCTCTAAAATTTCTCTGACTTCATCGGTCGTGACGGCATCCAGCCCGCATCCGAATGATACAAGCTGAATCAAATTCATATGCTCTTTATCTTTGATATATCTTGCGGCGGCATAAAGTCTGCTGTGGTAAGTCCATTGATTCACAACCGTTGCAGGATGCTTTTTTACATAAGGACTTATACAGTCTTCGCTTAGCACCGCGAGCGAAAGGGAAGTTATCAGTTTATCTATACCGTGATTGATTTCGGGGTCGATATGATAAGGTCTTCCGGCTAAAATAATGATATCCAAATTATTTTCTTTTGCGTACTGCATGCTTTTTTGTCCGTATTTAATAACTGCATTGCGATAGGCTTCATAAGCTTCATACGCCGCGGCAGAAGCTTTTTTGATATCTTTTTTGGTAACATCGTAGTATGAGGAAAAGAATTCATACGCTTTTGTCTCAAAGGCACGTTTGTTGTGAGGACCTAAATACGGATTCAAGTAAGATATGTCTCTCAGCACTTCCATGTTATTTTTGATGAGTTCCGGATAATAGGCAACAACAGGACAGTTATAATGATTATCACCTTTCTTTTCATCGAAATTATAAGACATACAAGGATAAAATATAACATTTATTCCTTTTTCGAGTAAGTTCTCTATATGTCCGTGCATGAGCTTGGCGGGATAACACACCGTATCGGATGGAATCGTGTATTGCCCCAGCTGATAAAGCTGCCTTGTCGATAGATCGGATACCACCACTTCAAAACCCAAAGAAGTCAAAAAAGCATGATAAAACGGCAGGTTTTCATACATATTCAGTCCAAACGGGATTCCGATTTTGCCGAACCTGCCTTTTTTGGGAGTGAGAGAACACAAATAATCCAATTTGAATTCATAAATATTCGGAATATTTTTTTGAGCCGAACCTTGCAGGGGCTTTTCGCAGCGGTTTCCCGATATATATTTTCTTGAATTTTCAAACGTATTGATCGTGAGCTTGCATTTATTTGTGCAGCCGGAGCATGTCACAGCCTTGGATGTATGCACAAAGTTTTCAAGATGCTCCAAATTTAGAATATCGGATTGAGCCTTATTTATCTGCATAGAGGCGATCGCACAGCCGAATGCTCCCATCAGCCCGGCTATAGAAGGCCTTATAACATGCTTTCCTGTCTCAATCTCAAAGCTTCGCAGGATAGCATCGTTTAAAAAGGTACCGCCCTGCACAACAATGTTATTGCCGATTTCATCGACAGATCTCGCGCGGATCACTTTATAAAGCGCATTTTTAATAACACTGATTGCAAGACCGGCAGAAATATCTTCAATACTTGCACCGTCTTTTTGTGCTTGTTTTACGGATGAATTCATAAATACAGTACAGCGTGAGCCCAAATTCACCGGATGCTGTGCAAAGAGCGCTAATGATGCAAATTCTTTGATATCATAGCCCAACGCTTTGGCAAAAGTTTCTATAAAAGATCCGCATCCGGAAGAGCATGCCTCATTCAAAACAATGGAATCAATGGCGTTGTTTTTTATTTTAAAGCATTTTATATCCTGACCGCCAATATCTAAAATAAAATCAACATTGGGGTTAAAATGTTTGGCGGCATTAAAATGTGCCATGGTTTCCACCAGGCCTATATCAACATTAAAGGCATTTTTAATTAAGTCTTCACCATATCCTGTCACGGCGCTGCCTTTAATCATAATTCTGTCTTCGCTGAGTTTATAGATCTTTTTCAGCTGATCAAGTACGATCGGGACGGGTTCCCCCGCATTTAAGACATAATGAGAGTATAGCAATTTATAGTCACTTGTAATGAGTACCATTTTTGTTGTGGTGCTTCCGGCGTCAATGCCCAGATATGCGTCCCCGGTGTAAGCGGAAATGTCGGCATACTCGATATCTGTAATTGCGTGTCTTTTCTTAAAGGTTTCATATTCTGCTTCGTCTTTAAATAAAGGCGGCAGGGTCTCGATGATTGTCTTGGCGCTGGCGGCTTGCTCTAATCTGTTTATAATATCATCATATGTATGAAACGGCGTTTGGGCTGAATGGATTGCGGCACCGATAGCAATATAATATTGTGCGTTATCGGGGAATATTGCATTTTTGCCGAGTTTGAGTGTTTCCTTAAATCTTATTTTAAGACCATCAAGGAAGGTAAGGGGACCTCCGAGGAAAACAACATTTCCTTTAATCTGTCTGCCTTGAGCAAGGCCCGTGATCGTTTGGTCGACGACCGCCTGATAAATGCTCGCTGCAATATCTTCTTTTTTTGCGCCTTGATTCAAAAGAGGCTGAATATCACTTTTGGCGAAAACGCCGCATCTTGAAGCGATATCATATATTTTTACATGTTTGAAACTTAATTTATCTAACTCGGCAATGCTGATATTCATCAGTGTGGCCATCTGGTCAATAAACGCACCTGTTCCTCCGGCGCATGTGCCGTTCATGCGCTCTTCCGCGCCTCCTGTCAAGAAGATAATTTTTGCATCTTCACCGCCAAGCTCTACGACGACATCGGTTGAAGGTAAAAATTGTTCTACGGCTATTTTAGTAGCGAAAACTTCCTGAACAAAATCAATACCTGTTTGCTTGGCTGTGCCCAGTCCGGCAGAACCGGTAATAGACACACTAAAAAGACCCTCACAAAGCAGAGAGCGGATATCTTGCATGACTTTTAGCGTTTCTTTGCGCACTTTTGAATAATGTCTTGCGTAATATTTATGTAGGATATTATATTTTTCGTCTAATACTACAACTTTTACTGTGGTTGAACCTATATCAATGCCAACATGTTTTGCCATTAAAGATGCTCCTGAAAAATAAAATTGCATATATAGTATATAATAATGAACAAAATATAAAATACAACTAAAATTTTTTAAAATTGATTAAAATTTAGCCATATATTTTATTATAATATGATATAACATATAATGGCAAAAGAATAAACATAAGACAGATTGAATATTGCTTTTTAATCGTTATATTGATACAATAACTAATATTCAACTGCAAGAGAGGTGATTTCATGAAACATATAAGACAAATTAATAATAAAGCAAAAGAATTAAAGACGTTGGGCTGCGGCGAATGTCGTTCGGCTTGTCAGTCGGCTTGCAAAACTTCATGCACGGTTGGGAACCAATCTTGTGAAAACAAGGAAAACAAGCAGTAAATGCACCGCATTTACTGCTGTTTTTAAGTGAGGAGATAATGGTACATAAATTTTATAAAAATAATCTCTATATTGTTTATGATAATGAAAGCGGAGTATTATTTGAAGCGGATAAGATTATATATGAAATGATTGACTATATTCAAATTGAAACTGATATGCAATTAATCAATAGATTTAAAAGTGGATATAAAATTGAAGAGCTAAAAGAGGCGATCGAAGAACTAAGAAGCTTAATAGATACAGAAGTAATCTTTGAGAAAGAAAAACAATATAAACCGGGAGAAAATTTTGGCATTATAAAAGCACTATGCTTAAACATTTCCCATGACTGCGACTTAAGATGTGCATATTGTTTTGCATCGCAAGGAAGTTTTAATAAGCAAAGGCAGCTTATGAGCGTTGAAACTGCAAAAGCGGCAATCGATTTTTTGATTAACAACAGCGGGAAACGACATAATCTCGAAATTGACTTTTTCGGCGGGGAGCCTCTTTTAAATTTTGATGTCGTTAAAGAAACAGTTTTATATGCAAAGAAGCGACAAAAACAAGCCAATAAAGCTTTCAAGTTCACGCTTACAACAAATGCATTGAAATTAAATGAGGAAATCAGTGATTTTATCAATGAACATATGGATAATGTTGTGCTCAGCCTTGACGGCAGAGCGCATATCCATGATAAAATGCGTCCTCAAATCGGTAACAAGCCAAGCTATGACATTATCGAAAAACATATACTTGATTTTGTTAAGAAAAGAAGAGATAAAGAATACTACGTTCGTGGAACCTATACGGCGCTTAACAAGGATTTTTCCAATGATGTCATTCATTTGTCAGATCTGGGAATTAAAAATATTTCTATTGAGCCGGTAAGCAGTGAAGGTAATTTTAAATATGCATTAAAAAATGACGACCTTGATTTGCTGGAACGGGAATATGATATGATTGCAGAAGAATATATAAAAAGAAAAGGAACAGACAAGGAATTTTTATATTTTCATTTTAATATTGATATCAATTCATCGCCATGTATATATAAAAAAATATCGGGATGCGGAGCCGGAACAGATTATTTGGCAGTATCGGCTGACGGGAAATTGTATCCATGCCATCAATTCACGTCTAATGATGAATTTTATTTAGGCAATGTATATGATGGAATCATTAATGAGAAAATTGGTCAAGATTTTTTTGACACAAATATCTTGACCAAAAGTGAGTGCAAGGATTGCTGGGCAAAATACCATTGCGGAGGCGGATGTTATGCTGCAAGCCACAGAGTTCATAATGACATCCACAAAACAGACAAAATTGCCTGCGAAATCTTAAAAAAACGCTTGGAATATGCTTTAATGCTAAAAGTTATTTTATCTAAGAGTTGACTATTTGACTGCTAAAGTTTTATAATCTTACTGTTAAAGATAAAAAATGTTTTAGATATTTTTTTTAATTCTGAATATTAAGAGGGCTTAAATATGAATGTCAAAAATACTGTCAAATTTGGAATCATCATCATCGTTCTAATAGCGATATTGTTGGTTATGTTTTTTGGACTGCCTTTAAGCAAGATAGTCGGCTATTATGATATTCCACCGGTTACCGATTCCATAAACTACGGACTCGATTTAACGGGCGGTGTCTATGTCGTGCTTCAAGCAAGTGATGAAGATGTTGCGTCCGACAGCGACGCAGTCGATAGAGCAATTGCAACGATAAGAGAGAGAATCGACTCTCTTGGAGTAAAAGAACCCACCATTACAAAGCAGGGTTCAAACAGGATACGTATATCAATACCGGATATTGCCGATCAGGAAGAAGCATTGGAAATTATAGGTAAAACAGCACAGCTGGAATTTTTATCACCCGACGGAGATGTTATTTTAACCGGTGATGATGTAGCTGATGCGAAGGGAGTTTATCAGCAAAGCAGCAGCGGTGTTCAGGAACCTGTGGTCAGTCTCACTTTCAGCAGCGAAGGCAAAGAGCTTTTTGCGGCCGCGACAGAAGAATATTACGGGCAAGTGATAGATATCAGTTTGGATGGAGAGGCCATCTCTTCGCCAACAGTCAGCGCGGTTATTACCGATGGAAAAGCCGTCATAGAAGGAATGAGCAGCCTTGAAGAAGCGAGTAATTTAGCGATGCTCATTAAAGGGGGCGCGCTTCCGGTTGAACTTACCCCGATTGAAATAAGAACGGTAGGCCCTACACTCGGGCAAGATTCTCTGAGCAGCAGCATCATGGCCGCAGGGTTAGGTGTGTTACTGATTTTTGTATTCATGATTGTCTTATATAAAGTGCCTGGGTTTATCTCATGTATAGGCTTACTGTGCTATATTATTATAACTCTGCTTATACTTTCGGCGCTTCAAGTAACCTTGACGCTTCCGGGAATAGCGGGGATTATATTATCCATAGGTATGGCGGTAGATGCCAATGTTATTATTTTTGAACGAATAAGAGAAGAATTATTATTAGGGAAAAGCGTATTGCTATCCATTAAATTAGGGTTCCAACGTGCAATTACAACAATCATGGATTCAAATATAACAACTATGATTGCGGGATTGGTCTTATTTGTCTTAGGCTCGGGAACAGTAAAAGGATTCGCGCTAACGCTCATGATAGGAATAGTCGTCAGTATGTTTACGGCAATTGTAATCACAAGGAAATTAATGAAAGTAATGTATGCAACAAATATTTTATCAAATCCAAAATATTATGGGGCTAAGGGGTGAACGAAATGAAAGTAAATGTAACTAAATATGCAAAAATTTATTTTATCATATCCCTCAGTATCATATTAATAGGCTTGATATTTATTTTTACAAAAGGATTAAATTTTGGTATTGATTTTAGAGGTGGAACAATCGTAACCATTGAACTTGGCCAGGAATTTAATACGGATGATATAAGGGCCATTACGGATCAATATGATAAAAGCGCAGATATCACATATGCAGGAGAAAATAAAACACAGGTTATGATCAGTACCAAAATGGATCTAACCGAGAATCAGAGAAAAGAAATGTTTTCTCAGTTTAAAGAAGCTTATAATCTTGATGATGAAGCTTTGCTTTCTATAGATAAAGTAAGTGCAACTGTAGGCGACGAGATGAAAGAACAATCATTATGGGCGATACTGGCGGTTGTTATCTGTATTTTAATATATGTTACTTTCAGATTTGAATTTTTATTTGGAGTTGCCGCAATTATCTGTTTAGCACATGATGTATTGATTGTTATCAGTGTCTATGCAATTTCTCAAATACAGGTTAATACACCTTTTATTGCAGCTGTGCTGACAATACTCGGATATTCAATCAATGATACGATTGTTGTGTTTGATAGAATCAGAGAAAACAGAAAACGTTACGGCAAATATGATTATTCCGCTCTTGTTAATGACAGTATAGCGCAGACGCTGCGCAGAAGTATTAATACCACAATTACTACTTTAATTGCGATAACGACACTTTATGTTTTGGGTGTGGCATCTATTAAAGACTTCGCATTACCTTTGATAGTAGGTTTTGTATCGGGAGCATATTCGTCGATATTTATAGCGAGCCCATTGTGGTATATATTTAAAGAACGATCTGCGAAAAATAAAAAAGTCAAACCAATTAGAAGATAAATTGCAGTAAATAAAAATTTTTAAAGTTTTATTTAAGCAAAGGTTGAATTATGCGAAAATATACAATTTGGGAAGAGAGAATATCCTCTGTCAAGCTGACAGAGGATATTATAAAAGAACTTAAAATTGAACCGGAGACCGCACGGTTTCTTGAAAATAAGGGTATGGCATCACTATCTGAAGTGAAGGAATTTTTATATGCGGATTATAACCATTTGTCGGACCCTTTTTTGTTTTCAGATATGGGTAAGGCATTGAAAAGAATAATTCGGGCAATGGGTGATGATGAAGTAATTTGTATCTATGGTGATTATGATGCCGACGGCATTATGGGAACATGCATTTTATATAAAGTATTTTCTAAGATGTCCAAAAATGTTTATACATATCTGCCGAATAGATTTAAGCAAGGGTATGGATTAAATATCGATGTAATAGACGAGCTAAGAGAAAAAAATGTTTCCTTGATTATTACTGTTGATAACGGTATTGCAGCGGCTGAAGAAATAAAATATGCAAAAAAATGCAATATTGATGTTATTATTACGGATCATCATGAATGTGCAGAGGTAATACCAGATGCGGTTGCAATATTGAATCCTAAAAGCACAACCGAAAAATATCCATATGAAAATTTATGTGGTGCGTCAGTTGCCTTTAAATTAGCTTTGGCAATGATAAGTCAAGACCTTGTCTCATATGATATAGGCGAGCTTATCACGCTTGCCATGATCGGAACAATAGCAGATATTGTACCTTTGATAGGTGAAAACAGAAGCATTGCGATTCTCGGATTAAACGAAATGAAAAAAACAAGAAACTCCGCGCTTGTAGAATTAATGCTGGAGGCAAATATCGTGCCAAGTGAGATCGGCTGTGCGGATATAGGATTTAAAATAGCACCGCGTATCAATGCGGCAGGCAGGATGACGGACGCGAATCAAATAATACATTTATTTTGCAGTAACGATAGAAAATTCGTAAAAGATAAAGTTAAAATTTTATCGGAAATTAATAGTTTCAGACAAAATGAAGACAAAAAGATATTTAGGCAAGCGAATGAAATTGTATTAAGCAGCAATCTGCAAAGCAGACTGGTATGGGTGCTTTCGGAAAGCAGTTGGCATGAGGGCGTGATCGGGATTTCGGCAGGAAAACTTGTCGAAGAATACCACAGGCCGTTTATTTTAATAGCGAAAGATGATAACATATGCAAAGGCTCTGCCAGAAGCATTCCGGGTTTCAATATTTTTGAAGCCATCAAAAATTCGGCGCATCTACTTGAGAGATTTGGCGGACATAGTGCAGCGGCAGGATTCAGCATCAGAAAAGAAAATATAAAGCAGTTAGAAAAAGAACTAAATGATTATGCGCAAAAACAAGATATCCAAAAGCTGTTTCATGTATATAAATATTATGAGTTTGTATCAAATGATGGTATTTTTACGGAAAAATTCATTTCACAAATAGAGTCCCTATCACCTTTTGGATACAAAAATCCAAAACCATTAATACGATTGAATAATTGTAAAATAGAAAATATTGTAAAAAGAGGTATTGACGGGAATCATGTATCTTGCAGAGCAGTCAAAAAAAATAATGTTGTAAAAAGCATAGCTTTCAATCAGGAAAAAAGTTTTGAGGATATACGTAAAAATGATATTGCTGATTTATTGTTGTATCCAAAAATAAATACTTTTAATAACGTTTCTAATATTGAATATGAAATCAAAGATATATTTTTTTACCCAAATTGTTATGATGAATATTTAAAAGCAGTATATAGACATTTTTCTTATTTTTATGATGAAGAAGAATATCTGCCTGCACAATCCCAGTTTAGCGAGATCTCAATAGAACAAGTGATATCAAAAAGTTTACATGGAGATATTATCATCATCTATTCTTACGAAACTCAAAAAAGGGTTATGAGATATTTAAGGCATGCAAAAGCTGAGGATGAATTCATTTTATGTTACAATATTATTAAAAACTATGAGAGAGAAAAAAAATATGTTTTAATATGTCCTCTAGAGGTTCCGATAAATACACGTATATTTGTTTGTGAACGCAATTATTTTTACGCGTATGAAGAAGGTTTATATAAAAACAATAACTGCATATTTTTAAAAAATATGGTACATAACAAAAAAAATCCAATCAATCGGGAATTTTTAGCCTATGTTTACATAAGGCTGAGTGATATTGAAGTTCTTTGTAATAATGATCTAAATCAATTTATAAGGCATTTGCAAAAACAGAATAAATATGAAGAAGTTAATTATTTGCTGGTAAGGCTTTCTATTGACATATTTGCCTCAATGGAGCTTATAAAATATACATATGACGAAAAAACAGATCGTATTTTTATTGATAAAATAGAAAATGCGGGAAAAAAAGATATTCATAAAAGTAAAATAATGATAAAATTAAATAATATTGTAAATAAACAATAATCGAGGGGAAAAATGATTGATAAGCTGCTTAATCAGGTAAGTGCTTATCTGAACGAGCAAGACAGACAGCTTATAAGACGCGCATATGATTTTGCTAAAGATGCCCATACGGGGCAGTTTCGAGAATCGGGTGAAGAGTATTTGGTTCACCCGGTCGCCTTAGCATACATTCTAGCAGACTTACAATTTGACGCGGTATGTATTTCAGCGGCACTTTTGCACGATGTTGTCGAGGATACAAAATATACCTATGAAGATATTAAACAAAATTTTGGACAGGAAATAGCGGAGATTGTAGACGGCCTTACAAAAATAAGCAAGTTGGAATTTAGAACAAAACAGGAAGAGCAGGCTGAAAATTTCAGGAAAATGCTTATCGCTATGGCTAAAGATATCCGTGTCATTTTTATTAAGCTTGCAGACAGATTGCATAATATGAGAACAATCAAATATATGCCTGAGGCTAAACGTAAAGAAAAAGCACAGGAAACGCTTGATGTCTATGCGCCTTTGGCACATAGACTCGGGATATTTAAAATTAAATGGGAGCTGGAAGACATTTCTTTTCGGTATTTGAATGAGGAAGCTTACTATGACATCGTAAATAAAGTCACGCAAAACAGAGCACAAAGAGAAGCCTACATTAATCAATTCATAGAAATGCTCAAAATAAAATTAAAAGATACAAAGATAGATTTTAAAATCGAAGGCAGGGCTAAACATTTTTACAGTATTTATAAAAAATTGCAAAGAGTAGGAAATTTCGAACAAATATACGATTTGCTCGCAGTAAGGATTTTAGTCGATGATATACAAAGTTGCTATGCGATTCTGGGCGTTGTCCATACGGCTTTTACACCGCTGCCGGGTAAATTTAAAGATTATATTGCAATGCCGAAGCCAAATATGTATCAATCCCTGCATACAACAGTTATGGGGCCGATGACACGACCTGTAGAAGTGCAAATCCGAACTTATGAAATGCATAAAGTTGCAGAATATGGTATTGCTGCCCACTGGAAATATAAAGAGGGCAGTAAGAGCAAAATAGAGAAAAATTCATTTGATGAAAAGCTCGCATGGCTCAGACAAGTCATGGAATGGAACAATGAAGTTGATGATTCGGGTGCTTTTTATGAAATGATAAAAGGTGATTTATTTTCTGATGAAGTCTATGTTTTTACTCCGCAGGGAGATGTAATTAATTTGCCTGCAGGATCATGCCCTCTTGATTTTGCATATAGAATTCACTCGGATATCGGTAATAAATGTGTAGGAGCAAAAATTAATAATAAAATCGTGCCCGTATCCTATAAATTAAAAAACGGAGATATCGTTGAAATCTTAACTTCGCCGAATTCGAAGGGACCGAGCCGTGACTGGCTGAATATTGTACAAAGCTCGAATGCCAAAAACAAAATCAGAAATTGGTTTAAAAAGGTTGAAAGAGAAGAAAATATACTGCGTGGAAAAGAAATCACAGATCGCGAAATCAAAAGAATGGGATATACTTCGGATAAATTTAATAATCCAAAGTATTGGGATTATATCATAAATAAATATAATTATCCGAATGTGTCCGAAATGTATTCGGCTGTGGGGTACGGCGGAATAAAAGCGGGACAAATATTACGGAAAATTGTCACAGATTTTGAAGAAGATTTCCCGGTCAAAGAAAAAGAAATTATTAAAAAGACAACCCAGAAAAGTCATTCGGCGATAGAAAAAGCAATCAAAATAGGCGGCTATTCAAACATGGCGGTTCGATTGGCTAAGTGCTGTAATCCTGTGCCGGGAGACGAAGCCATCGGTTTTATTACACGTGGCAGGGGTGTGACAGTGCACCGCATTGATTGTGTTAATATTATAAATATGACTGATGATGAACGGTTAATTAACGTGGAATGGCAGACAAATGCCGAGGCATCGTTTTCTGCTAAGATTTTAGTGGAAGGGAATGATAACTCGGGCGTGCTCGGGGATCTTGCGCGAATATTTTCAGACGAAAAAATAAGTGTACATGCCCTAAATGCAAAAAGCGGGGATAATGATATTGCTTATTATGACATAGTTGTGGAAGTGAAAAGCAGAAAAGAATTAAGTGATTTGATAACCAAAATTAAAAAACTTAAAAACGTGATTAAAGTTACAAGATTATAGTCTGAATGATTAAATTCATTAATTCCAATTTTTTATTAAAATAAGGAGATAATATGATTGCAGTCGTACAAAGAGTGAGTCGTTCTTCTGTTGCTGTAGACAATATAATAGTGGGACAAATTGATAAGGGATTGAATGTCTTGCTCGGGGTGGGTCAAGGAGATAGTATAAGTGATGCAAAATATTTGGCAAGAAAGATATCTGATCTTAGGATCTTTGAAGATGAAAATAGGAAAATGAATTTATCGATAAAAGATATCGGTGCAAAAATATTGATCATATCTCAATTTACGCTTTTAGCAGATTGTAAAAAAGGCAACAGACCATCATTTATAAATGCAGAACAGCCGGATATAGCAAAGAGTCTTTATAAGGAATTTATTAATTTGATAAACGATAAGGGAATAAAAACACAAGAAGGTATTTTCGGAGCCGATATGAAAGTTGAAATTATTAATGACGGGCCGGTAACAATCATTCTTGACAGCAATATAAAGTAAGGGGAACAAATAAAAATGTATGTTGAAAATGTAGTAGTATCAAATTTTATGACCAATTGTTATTTAGTAGGATGTGAAGAAACAAAGCAGGCTATGGTGGTCGATCCGGGGGGGGAATTTGAAACAATCAAGCAAATGGTGGACAGCAGCGGTTATAAAGTAAATTTGATCGTCTGTACGCACGGGCATAACGATCATATCTTGGCAGTAAAAAAATTAAAAGACTATACGGGGGCTGCAGTATATATACAAGACAGAGATAAAAAGTGTTTGCAAAATTCTCTCTATAGTGGAGCCATGATGTTTGGGTTGAAGCAAGAAGAATGTTATGAAGACAGGGCACTGTTTGACGGTGACATATTTAACGTAGGAAACTTGCATTTTACAGTCCTTCACACACCTGGACATACAAAAGGTGGCATGTGCCTATATACACCGGGGCATCTGTTCAGCGGAGATACACTGTTTCACGGCACAGTCGGCAGAACCGATTTTCCGCGCGCGAGTTTTAAAGAGATTCAAACATCTATTTTAGAAAAACTTTACACGTTGCCTGATGATACTATTGTATATCCGGGCCACGGGAAAAGAACAACAATTGGATATGAGAAAAAAAATAATGCTTATGTAAGAATATAAGAAATGAAGATTGTACTAGCTTTATCTGAAAGTAAATACGAATATGAAATAAAAAGCCTGCTCAATGCGTTTTTTATTTCTGCTCAATTTTACAGAAAAAATATAGACAATGCGGAGATATATATAGATATTGCGTATGAACTCTATAAAGCGGTTCTTAAGTTGAAAAATCGCAATAGTGAAATAAGAAGTGAAATAAAGCTATCAAATCAAAGGTATGTTGATGTGCTGAAAATTGAGCAAAAAGTTTATTTACTTATTGCTAAGTTGTATAACACATCACTTCCTTGGGGAATCCTCACAGGGGTACGGCCCGTAAAAATAGCACTAAAAATGAAAGAGAATCATGTAGATGATCAAGATATAATCAATTATTATACCAATGAAAGATATGTCAGTTATAAAAAGGCATCTTTGTGTATACGTGTTGCTAATAAAGAATGGGAATGTATTAAAAGCCTTCCACACAACGAACGAGCATTATATATCAATATTCCCTTATGCCCTTCTAAATGTCATTATTGTTCATTCATATCAAAGCCGACCAAAGATACAGAGTTTATTAAAAGATATGTGAATGCACTAATAAAAGAAATAAAAATGCTTTCAAAATATTTTTATTTAAACAATATTAAAATCAATGCCATTTACATCGGCGGTGGCACACCAAGTATACTCGGGGTCGAACAAATTGATGCTCTGATGAAAGAAATAAAAAATAATTTTAGTTTAGATCATTGCAGAGAATTTACGTTTGAAGCCGGCAGAGCGGATTGTATCAATGATGAAAAATTATGTGCTATAAAGAGCGGCGGTGCAAACAGAATATGTATCAATGCTCAAAGTATGCACAGCAGTACACTCAATGCCATCGGCAGGCATATAAGTGTTGAAGATTTTTATAAAGCATATGAAATGACCTTAAAATATAATTTTATTAAGAATGTAGATTTGATTTATGGGCTCAGCGGTGAAAATGATGATATGTTTTTATCTTCATTAAATGAAGTCATTGAGTTAAACCCGGAAAATATCACGCTTCACTGCCTTTCATATAAACGAAATTCAGAACTTTTCAATGAGAAAAACAGCCTGTTCGCAGGTACATATGGATTTGAATATGCATATAATTTGCTTGAAAAAAATAAGTATATTCCGTATTATTTATATAGACAGAAATATACTGTAAACAATGCCGAAAATACGGGCTTCAGCAGACCTGGGTTTGAAGGTATCTATAACAGGTTGATCATCTCAGAACACATCGGTATCATAGGGCTCGGAGCAGGGGCTTCGGGTAAATTGTATAACAGAGAAAATGATTGTATTAAAAGAGTTGCCGGGTATAAAAATATTAATTTATATATAGATAATATTGATGATGTAGTTAGAAAAAAAATGCATATGTATGGCATGAAAATATAGTTTTTAGCCAAATATTATTGACATAAAGATATTTACTTTTTATAATATTCTAATAATCAAAAGTTAATAGAGCGACGAATAAGAGAGTAGTGTATTTGTTTCATTCAGAGAGGGCACATGAGCTGGAAGTGCCTTGATAGTAAATGCATGAACAACACTTATAGCTCTGAAGATCGAATAAAGTAGGTCTTCACGTAGTTTATGCGTTAAAGTATCAAGATGGTTTTTAAAACTAATCAGGGTGGCACCGTGGATAATTCTGCCCCTGGCGAATTTCGTCGGGGTTTTTGTTTTTTTATATATAAATTAAGGAGGCAGTTATGGTGATCAAGGCACCAAAAGGAACAAAAGATATTTTGCCGAATGAAAGCAGAGCGTGGGTTTATTTGGAAACAATGATACGACAGCTGTGTGCATTATACGGATATGAAGAAATAAGAACACCTATATTTGAAAAAACAGAGCTTTTTGCACGTGGAGTAGGGAATGAAACAGATATCGTCCAAAAAGAGATGTATACATTTATGCATAGAGATAAGGAAAGTTTTTCTTTAAAACCTGAAGGAACGGCCGGTGTTGTCAGAGCTTATATTGAGAATAAACTTTATGCGTTTGCTCAGCCTGTAAAATTATTTTATTTAACACCGTGTTTCAGGGCGGAACGTCCTCAGAAAGGCAGATACAGACAATTCCATCAATTTGGCATAGAAGCAATGGGCTCAAAATCAGCTGGTATTGATGCGGAAGTGATGGTCTTGGCAGACAGGCTTTTTAAACTATTAAAATTAAAAAATGTAGCACTTTATATTAATTCTGTCGGCTGCGGTAAATGCAGGAATGATTACTACGAGAAGTTAAAAGAATTTATTTCTTCAAAATATGATATGCTTTGCTGTGACTGTAAAAATAGATTTGAAAATAACCCTATGAGAGTATTGGATTGCAAAAATGAGCAATGCAATATAGCATTGCAAGGAGCTCCGTATATGCTGGATTATTTGTGTGCAGAATGCAGCGAGCATTTTGATGATTTGCAATTATATCTAAAACAAATGGGGGTTGAGTATATGATTAATCCCAAAATAGTACGGGGGCTGGATTATTATGAAAAAACTGCGTTTGAGTTTGTATCAAATGATTTAGGGGCGCAAAGCACAATATGCGGTGGCGGACGCTATGATGGACTCAGTGAAATTATAGGAGGTCCGAAAACACCTGGTATAGGATTCGGCCTTGGACTCGAGAGATTACTTTTATTATCAGAATCGAATCTTCCCGTTCATGACCGTGGTATTGATTTATATATCGCATCTATAGGCAAACAAGCAGATTTAAAGGCGAGCGAGCTGGTGGGAAAATTACGCGAACAGAATGTGAAGGCAGAGAAAGATTATCTACAGAGAAGCTTAAAAGCCCAGATGAAATACGCGGATAAACTATATGCTGCTTATGTACTTATTATTGGTGAAGATGAATTAAAATCAGGAAAAGCTGAATTCAAAAATATGAAAACAGGTGAGCAAGCAGATATAGATATTCATCAATTCGAAGAATTTTTTATAAATTATCATGTAGGAGCAATGAAAGAATGAAAAATATTTACAGAACACATTTATGCGCAGAACTAAATGAGAGCAACTTGAATGAGCAAGTAAAGCTTTGCGGTTGGGTGAACAAAAAAAGAAGTTTGGGACAAATTGTATTTATTGAATTGCGCGATGTGAGCGGAATAATGCAAATAACCGTCAATGGAGAAGAGAATAAAGAATTAATTGAATTGGTATCAAAAGTAAAGAACGAATATTTAATTCAGATATACGGCAATATTGTGAAAAGGGATGAAGAAAATATAAATCCAAAACTAAAGACAGGAACAATAGAAGTTTCTGCCGGTGCAATTGCGATCATTAACGAATCACAGACGCCGCCTATTTATATAGATGAATTTGATAAAACAAATGAAAATAAAAGACTTAAATACAGATATTTGGATTTAAGAAAGCCGGCGATGCAACAAAAATTTATTTTAAGAAGCAAAGTAAATAGAATTGTTCGTGAATTTTTATATGACCATAATTTTCTTGAAATTGAAACACCGTTTTTAAATAAACCGACACCTGAAGGAGCCAGAGACTTCTTGGTGCCCAGCAGAGTACAGCCAAATAAATTTTTTTCGCTTCCACAGTCCCCTCAGCTTTTTAAACAGCTATTAATGGTAAGTGGTTTTGATAAATATTTTCAGATAACAAAATGCTTTCGTGATGAAGATTTAAGGCAAGACAGACAACCTGAGTTTACTCAAATAGATATGGAAATGTCTTTTGTGACACAAGATGATATTATTGTTGTAAATGAATTATTGATTCAAAAAATATTCAAAGAAATGCTTGATATTGAAGTAACGCTGCCGATCAGGCGTATGACTTATGAGAAGGCGATGCTACATTACGGTTCAGATAAGCCTGATCTAAGATTTAAAATGGAAATTACAGATTTAACAGAAATCGCGGCATCGTGTGGATTTGGTGTCTTTGCCTCTGCTGTCAAAAAGGGTGGAAGTGTGAGAGGTCTTAATGTAAAAGGTGGATCGGATCAGTTAAATCGGCGAGATCTTGATCGTCTTACCGAAGTTGCTGTAACTTATGGTGCAAAAGGGCTTGCGTGGATGCGTGTGACAAATGAAGGCATCATCTCTCCAATAGCTAAATTTTTTCAAAAAGATGAAATTGAAAAAATGACTGATACCATGCAGGCAAACGAAGGAGATTTGTTGCTTTTTGTGGCTGATAAAAGCAGTATTGTGGCAACGGCATTGGGGCAGCTGAGGCTTCATATGGCAGATGTGATGAAGATTGCCAGAGAAGGATTTGAATTTGTTTGGATTACTGACTTTCCGATGTTTGAATATGACGAGGAAGAAAAAAGATATTATGCTGTTCATCATCCTTTTGCGGCACCAATGGATGAAGATGTGAAATTATTTGGTACCGATGAAGTTGATAAAATGCGTGCAAAAGCATACGATATTGTATTAAATGGGGTTGAGCTCGGAGGAGGAAGTATTAGAATACATCAGCAGAGCATCCAGGAAAAAGTATTCAGACAGCTTGGTTTTTCACAAGAAAAAGCATGGGATAAATTTGGATTTTTACTAGAGGCATTTAAATATGGTACACCACCTCACGGAGGCATTGCCTATGGGATGGACAGGTTATGTATGCTGCTTACAGATACTGAAAATATAAGAGATGTCATTGCTTTTCCGAAGACCCAAAATCATGGATGTTTGATGACTGGAGCACCATCCTTTGCCGAAGACGAGCAATTGGAAGAGCTGAAAATTAACTTGATTAAAGAAGAGAATGATAATGACTGAGATAGGTGTTGTTAAAGAAAGTTCTGAAAATAAAGCAGTAATTGTTATTGCACGCCATTCGGCATGTAAAAAATGCGGTGTTTGCAAAATAGGCGCAGATGAAAAGACAGTCATTGCGCAAGCATCAAATTTTATCGGGGCCAAGGCAGGGGATAAAGTGGAGGTTGAGCTTAGTTTTAAAACCCTGATGAGCGCTTCTTTTATTATATATGTGATACCACTTGTCATGTTTTTTATCGGTTGTGTTATCGGGTTTTATTTCATTACGATTCAGTCGCTGGGGTCTAATAACCCTGTTGTATCTTTTACTGCCGGATGTGTTTTTCTAATTGCAACCTATCTTATTATAAGAAGGGTGGATAAAGCGGGAAAGTTTAAAAATAAGTATAATATGAACATTGTAAAAATCATTAATGAAGATTAGAAAAACAACCTATATAGGTTGTTTTTATCTTAATATAGTATATTTTAAACACGATGAAATATGATTGCTCATCATTTGCTTTGCCGTATCAGGCAAAAAAAGTTTAATGGCATTTACGATAGCCATATGTTGAGGAACCAGTTCTTGACGTATGGGGTTTTCAATATCTGTACGAGATATTTTCACACTATACCATTGATAGCGCTGGATTTGTTTTTTTAAGGAATCATAACATTGCTGGACATAGGTATTCGCACAAGAATCGACAATTAACTGATGGAAAGGGATATCGACGTTTTTGATGATTTCATAGTCTTTTGTTAAAAATGCTTCTTGATAATCATATGCAAATTTTTCCAATTCTTGAATATTTGGACAAGGATGCAGTGCTGCGCATAAATATGCGGCAGTACTTTCAATCATATCACGTGCTGCGTATAATTTTACAATTTCTTGATGTTTAATAGAAGCAACATAAAATCCGCTTTTATTTGGCAATGTTTCTACAAATCCGATATTATACAGCATTTTTATAGCTTCGGTGACAGGTGTGCGGCTTATATTTAGATCAGTAGCTATTTGAGCTACATTTAATTTCGTGTCGGGTGCTATATTTAATGTGGTAATATCATCAAATAAAAGTGAGAATACGATTTTATTTAATTGTTCGAATGGATTGGCATCCAAGTATTTAGTTAGTTGATCTCTGGTCATTTCTACCTTAGTATTCATTATTTAAATTAAATATATTTTCATTATTATAGCATACATTATCATTATATGGAGTGCATTTTTTATCAAATAAATAAAATTTGTATAAATAAACATTAAACATGGTTAATAATGAAATAAAAAGCATAAAATTTGAAGCATCATATTTTTAAGTATATAATTCATTTAGCAAGCTATTGTGATAGCGTTGCTATTTCCTGAAAAATTGAACCGCATAAAAACCTCAATTATTAAAAAGAGCCCAAAGGGCTCTTTTTAATAATCAGTAGTAAATCTGCTATATACAGATTGCATATTTTTTAATACTGTATAATTTATAAATCAAACGGTAAAAATACATAAAAAAGGCAGATTATGTATCAATATATTCTTATCAGTGTCTTGGCTTCTCTGCTTGGATTAATTTTTAGGTTAGTTATGCTCAGATCGGATTACAGGCAGTATCCTTCTTCGCCGCATTCTTTAATATCTCATATAGCTATGGCCGCTATTGCAGCTGTTTTAGGTGCGGTCGCTACACCGGCGTTTATAGAAAAAGAATATACGGCTGTAACTTTTTTGGCGCTTGCAGCCACTCAATTTCGAGAAATCAGAAGCGTAGAACGTGAAAGTCTTCAAAGTTTGGAAGAGACGGAGTTGGTAGAGCGTGGACAGGCTTATATTGAAGATACAGCAAAAAAATTTGAATCCAGAAATTATGTAGCAATGATGACAGCCTTTTGTTTTAGCGTTTTTTATTATATAATTCATATATACTTATCCAGTCAATTATCTATTGTTTCTTCATTCATAGCAACAATTGCTGTAGGGTTTGCAATCTATAGATATATGCTTGGAGGCAAAATATGTGATATAGCTGAAATTTTTATTTGCAAGGTCGAAAACAACGGACCGCTTATTACAATAGATGATGTCGTACTTATTAACGTAGGCAATAAAAAATCTTTAGAGATTATATTAAAAAATGCGCATGGAATATTGCTGAAACCGAAAAATAAAGATGCATCCGTCACGCTTGCGAATTTAGGACAACGTCAAGCCATTCTGCATAATTGCGCAACCATACTTGGTATAAAAAAAGATGTTGATGAACCTGATTTTACTCCGATTGCGAGAAGGCAACCCGAGAGTGGAAATATTGCGGTATTAATTATGTGCATGAATGAAAATATTAATATTTTAATTGATGCAATCGCAAGAACGCCGATTTTGGAAAGTGCGAAGCGAAAACCAAGTGCATTTTATAAAAAGCTATACAGGCAAGAGGAGAAATAGACATTGGAACAAAGTAAAGATGAAATTGTTGCCATTGTAACAACCGATAAGAATAAAATATTACACAGCGGTGTTGCGACATTTTTATGTAAGTCAACACAGGAAAGAGATGACGTTTCGCTTTTAATTTCCAAAGTAACTCAGGGCATGGTACATGATTTAAGAAATGGTTGTGTTATAATAGTAAGACATTAATTGTAAGAGGAAAAGAATGCATAAAATACAAAACGTAGTAAAAGATTCCATAGCTGATAGAAAAGGTATACAAAAGGGAGACTATCTTGTAAGTATAAATAATCAAAAAATCAATGATATTTTGGATTATATGTATGCCACTTCAGATGATCGATTGAATATTCAAATACAAAAACAACAGGGCAGACAAAAAACAATAAAAATCAAAAATACTTTTCATTATCCTTTGGGCATTGAATTTGAACATATAACAATTGATCAACCAAAGAGCTGTCGGAATAAATGTATATTCTGTTTTATAGATCAGCTTCCGGCTAATATGAGGAAATCTCTATATTTTAAAGATGATGATTATCGAATGTGTTTTCTATTTGGAAACTACATCACGCTGACAAATACAACACAGGATGATTTGGATCGCATTGTGCAAATGCATTTAAGTCCGGTTAATATTTCAGTGCATACTACAAATCCTGCTCTCAGGATAAAAATGTTAAATAATAAAAGTGCGGGAGATATATTGAATAAAATAGAATATTTGGCTGAGCATAATATTGACATGCAAATGCAAATTGTGCTTTGCCCAGATATAAATGACGGTGAGGAATTGAAAAAAACACTGCGCGATTTATCAGATTTTTACCCTGGTATATCAAGTGTAAGCGTTGTTGATGTAGGTCTTACAAAATATAGAAATAATCTTTATCCCTTAAAAAATGTTGACCAGGCAAAAGCGCTGGAAATAATAGAAATAATCAATGAATTCCAGAGGAAAATGTTAGACTTATATGGCACACGCTGGGTCTACTGTTCAGATGAAATATATATTAAAGCCCAAAAAAAAATGCCCGATTATGCTTTTTATGAAGAATTTTTGCAATATCAGAACGGAGTAGGCTTTATTGCTGCGTTAAGGAAAGAGTTTTATGACGAGTGGCGCGTTGCCAGAAAAAACGATTATGAAAATGTACATATCTCAGTGGCTACAGGAGTTAGTATTGCACCGTTTATTAAAGAACTATGCGATGTAATTACTGATAAATTTAATATAAAGATAAATGTCTACGCAATTGAAAATAATTTTTTTGGTAAGAGCATCACCGCGTCAGGCCTGTTGACAGGCCAAGATATTATCAACACACTTAAAGGCAAGACATTGGGAGAAAAATTATTACTTCCGTCTGTATTACTACGAAGTGACACGGATTTGTTACTGGATGATATAACAATAAATGATATAGAAAATGAATTAAACGTAAAAATCGAAATTGTACCTCAAAATGGAGCGGAATTTCTTAAAAGTATTTTATACAACAGGAGCAAACTATGAGTATACCTATTGTCGCCATTATAGGCAGACCAAATGTAGGAAAGTCAACATTATTCAATAAAATAGTCCAAAAGAGAGTGTCGATCGTAGAAAATACGCCGGGTGTTACCAGGGACAGGATTTATGGACAGGCAGAATGGTTAAGCCATGAATTCTCGGTAATAGACACAGGCGGGATCGAACCTTATACCAATGACGAAATGCTCGTAAGCATGAAGCGACAAGCACAGCTTGCTATTGATATGGCTGATGTTATTATTTTTGTTGTAGATGCCAAAGCAGGGGTTACCGCTAATGATTATGAAATAGCTACGATGATCAGAAAGACATCTACTCCGTACATATTGGCTGTCAATAAGCTTGACGGATATGAAAAGCAAAATTTGATGTATGAATTTTATCAACTTAATTTAGGTGAGCCTGTACCTGTTTCTGCAGAACATGGTCTGGGTATCGGTGATTTGCTTGATGAAGTTATAGCGCGCTTTAAGGAATCAATAAAAACTTTAGATAAGGAAGAAAGCTGCAGAATCGCGCTGGCAGGGCGACCAAACGTGGGCAAAAGCACGCTGATTAATACATTGCTCGGCGAAGAGCGGGTGATTGTCTCTAATATACCCGGAACTACAAGAGATGCGATTGATACAGATTTTGATTATGAAGGTAAAAAGTATACTCTTATAGATACTGCAGGGCTCAGACGAAAAAGTAAAATATATGAAAATATAGAACGTTACAGCACTATTCGCAGCATTAAAGCGATTGAAGAAAGTGACTTATGCTTATTGATGCTGGATGCCATAGCCGGTATAGGAGAGCAGGATTTAAAAATAGCAGGCTTAATAGAAGCAAGAGCTAAAGCGGTCATTGTAATCGTCAATAAATGGGATGCAGTAGAAAAAGAAACAAATACTATGAAAAAATTGTCGGATGAAATTAGACGAAGATTTCATTTTATCGATTATGCACCGATACTATTTATCAGTGCTTTAAATAAGAGCAGGACAGATAAAATAATGCCGCAAATACAACTTGTATTAGATGAATATAAACGTAAAATATCTACCGGTCTTCTGAACAGTATGGTAAATGATGCCATTTTGATGCATCAGCCGCCGTCTAAAAACGGAAAAAGATTAAAAATATATTATGGCACGCAAACTGATGTATGTCCTCCTACTTTTACATTCTTCGTAAATGATGTTGAACTTCTTCAAACATCTTATCGAAAATATTTATTAAATCGTATAAGGGAAGCTTTCAAATATAAAGGGGTGCCAATACTATTAAAGTTTAAATCAAGAGGAGAAAACGTATAAAACTATTGCATTTTAAAAGAACCCATATTATAATAATGATAATAATTATTATTTAGGTGATGATATGAAACAATTAAAAAACTCAAAACAACGTGAGATTATTTTAAATGCGTTGAAAAATTCAACAACACATCCTACTGCAGATGAATTATATCAAACAATTAAAGTGGATAATAGTAATATAAGCCTTGCGACGGTATATAGAAATTTAAATTTATTGTATAATATGGGACAGATAAAAAAAATATCGATGGCTTCATCGCCGGACCGATTTGATAAAACAACGGCAAACCATTATCATGTGTACTGCACCAAGTGTAATAAAGTCTGCGATGTAACAATAGAAGAAGTCGGTGATGCAGCAAAGAAAGTTGAGGAATTAACAGGATACAAGAATATTGATTATGACATTGTCTTTACAGGCATTTGCCCTGATTGCCGAGATGAATAATTAGGAAAGGTGAATTTATATTATGAGAGAAGCTTTATCAAAATTATCATATGGATTATACGCTTTAGGAGTACAATCAAATAAAGCAAAAAATATGTGTATTATTAATACGGCGATTCAAGTGAGTTCCGACCCTGTTTGTATCACTGCAGCTTTATCAAAAAACAATTTTTCACACGATTTAGTTAAAGAAGCAAAACAGTTTTGTATCAGTATTTTAGATCAAAATATTCCGATGGAAATTATTGCTCGGTTTGGTTTTGCCTCGGGTGCCAATAAAAATAAATTTGAAGAGTATGATTATAATACGGACAGTGCGTATAATCCTTATTTGAAGGAAGCATTAGCCGCTTTAAGCGTGAAAGTAATAGAGACGATTGATGTAGGCAGCCATACACTATTTATAGGTCAGGTAATTGAAGCTATGGATATAAGAGAGGGAGAGCCGCTTACATATGAATATTATAAGAAAATAAAAAAAGGAACAGTACCAAAAAACGCACCTACTTATAATAAAAGTAAAAGTATAGAAAATAATGATGGCAAAGTTGATCAAAAAAAATATCAATGTACTGTCTGTGGCTATATTTATGATGGCGATATACCTTTTGAGGAGTTGCCTGATGATTATAAATGTCCTGTTTGCAATCATCCTAAAAGTGTCTTTAAGCTAAGTTAAAAATTAATATTAATAAAATGGAGGAGAGTTTATGAGTAAATTAAAAGGAACAAAAACAGAAAAAAATTTATTGGAAGCTTTTGCAGGTGAAAGCCAGGCAAGAAACAAATATACCTATTATGCATCACAGGCAAAAAAAGACGGGTATGTGCAGATATCAAAAATATTTGAAGAAACAGCCAATAATGAAAAAGAGCACGCAAAGATTTGGTTTAAACTATTGCATGACGGCATAGGTTCAACACCTGAAAATTTGAAAGATGCTGCAGCGGGTGAAAATTATGAGTGGATATCAATGTATGCCGGTTTTGCTAAAGAAGCCCGAGAAGAAGGGTTTGAAGATATTGCAGCATTGTTCGAAAAAGTTGCTGCAATTGAAAAGGAACACGAAAAACGTTATCTTGAATTATATAATAATGTTATGAAAGACAAGGTGTTTAAAAAAGAAGAGATAAAAACGTGGCAATGCAGTAATTGCGGTTACGAATATCAAGGTCAAGAAGCGGTGGAAGAATGTCCTGTATGCAAGCACCCCAAAAGTTATTTTGAAATAAAAGCAGATAATTATAAATAAGAGAAAAAACTGTATCATTTCGATACAGTTTTTTCTTGCAAACAAATTATGAAGAAAGATGAAAATACGGATGTAGAAGAGATTTTTCGGCATCTACAAAATGTTTTTCTATAATATTCGCAACATTTTCAGTCATACCCAATTCCAATGAAGTGAGGATCATGCTATGCTGACGAAGCATCAAGGGAGTCTGAGGGGTAATATTGGTCGGATTATTGATGTACGCGGTAAAAGCAATATACCTTGAAATGATATCTGCTATGCTCTGATACATGGATACAAGATATGGAATGCTGCAAAATTCAACAATGGATCTATGAAAAGCGCTATCCAGATACGCAAAGGCCTCATAGTCTTTTTCTGTCAAAGATAGTTCCATATCTTTAATTAATAAATGTAATTTTTGAATTTGATCTTTCGATATCTTTTCACATAATATTTTAGCAGCTCCGGATTCAATTATTTTTCTTGTGGCATATAATTCGCCCATTTCTTTTACTTTAAGATGACTTACACGAAACCCTTGATTTGGCAGTGGTTCGACTAAATTTGCATTGAGCAGCATTAATACAGCATCTCTTACAGTGGTTCTGCTCACATCCAGATCATGTGCAATTTTGGTGTGATTAATTTTAGCGCCCGGTGACATAGAAAGTGAAATAATTTCACGGTATAAATACTTGTATACCAATTTTAATGAAGATTCAGAGGGATTCTTTTCAACTAATTCTTTAAAACGCGGATTCATTTATAACTCCATCAATACATACATATTATACATAATTATATCAAATTTGATTATATAAAGAGTATATTTTTTTTCTAATAAGATTTTGTAATATTTTTAAAAATTGTTACTTTTTTTTGCCATTTTATGAATACGATTAAAAAAGTGCAAGAGAATAGCTTCACTTTAAGTATTAGGCAATTTTGCAGGGTAATTTTGGTCTTGAAAAAACACATTTGTAATCGATATAATATCTTCAGTCTAGACAACATTATATTACCGTACGTGTTAAAGAATGTGGAGGATAATTATGACAAGTAGCATACATGTAAGTATAGAAGAGCTATATGATATAGCCTATACTATTCTTACCTCGTTCGGCATTCCCGATGATCTTGCAAAACGTGGAGCGAGAACCTTAAATGTTGCGGATGCAAGAGGTGTAGATTCACATGGGGTGGCAAGACTTACTTTCTATGACAGATGTATTAAAAAAGGGGAAATCAAAGCAGAACCGAATATTAAAATCATAAAAGAAACACCTGTATCGGCTTATTACGATTGTGATTACGGAATCGGGATCGCAACTGCCGATATTGTAATGGATAAAGCGATTGAGCTTGCAAAAAAATCAGGTATAGGCATAGCCACAGGTATAAACGGTCATCATTTCGGAGTAGCCGGGCATTATGCATTAAAGGCTGCCGAACAAGGATTGATCGGATTTGCCTGCGCTCCTTCGCTTTTATTGGTTGCGCCGACAGGCGGCAAGCAGAAAATGATTGGCAATAGCCCGAACAGTATTGCCTTTCCTAAGGGACACGAAACACCGTCAATGATGATGGATATGGCATCTACAATGGTAGCCGGCGGAAAAATCCAGATGGCAGTGCGCAAGGGAGAAAAAGTACCGTTTGGATGGATTTTAGATGCAGAAGGCCATGATACGCAAGATCCGACAACTTTTGAAGATAAAGATACAGGTAAGATATTGGGTTCTCTCGTGCCTATGGCGGGTCCGAAAGGATATTGTATTATTGTGATGATCGAGCTTATTTCATCTATTTTATCAGGCGCGAAGACAGGTCCGAATCTTATAGGAGGTGGAGCAGGTCTGGGATATTTCATGCTGGCGATTGATCCGCAGATCATCCGGCCTTTGGAAGACTTTAAAAAAGATTTGGATGACTATTATTATATGATTAAAAACTCGCCGAGAAAAGACGGAGTGGATGAAATATATCTGCCCGGTGAAATTGAATATAACAATACGCAAAAAAGAATACAGGAAGGAATAGATTTAAATGGAGTAGTTGCTCAGGAATTAGTTAACTTGATGGTCCAATATAATCAACTTCCAAAAGATGCACAATTAAAAGATCTATTCAAAAAAGCATATTCAGTTAGTTTATAACCGAAAGGTTAAAATATAAAAAATGGAGGATAAAAATGTCTATCGCATTAGCAATTGTTATCATTTATATGTTTTCTTTGTTGTTTGTCTCGTGGTATTCAACAAGATTGCAGAAAAAAGGTGGCTCCAATAGTTTTTTATTTGCGGATCAAAAACTCAATTGGGTTTTAATTGGAGTTATGATCGCAGGGCTTGCAGTTGGAGGCTCCTCGACCGTAGGAATAGCGCAAAAATCTTATACAGGCGGTATGTCTGCCGGTTGGTATGATGTGGCTTGGGCTGTAGGTGCGCTCTTTACAGGAATTTTCCTGGCACAAAAAATCAGAAAATCAACATTTAAAACAATTAACGAAATGTGGGGGCGCGTATTTGGAGAAGGATTCAGAACCATTTCCGTAATCATACAATTCTGTATTTTGCTCGTTATTGTAGCATTGCAAGTTGTTGCGGGCGGTGCTATCCTAACAGCATTATTGCCTCAATATTTTACAATGCCAATCGGATTGATTGTATCGGCGGCAATGTTCCTTATTGTTGCGGTTGTGGGAGGACTTTGGGCAGCAAGTCTATCAAATATCATTAACATGATCATTATTTATTTAGGGATTATTTTGGGTGTTGTATCCGCGATAAAAGGGTTTGGTGGAATGTCTGTAATTAATGCAGCACTTCCGGCAGGAATAAGCGGGGATGGTTCGCATTGGTATAATCTTGTGACTGGTATGGGCCCTGCGGTAGTGATTGCATGGTTTGTAACAATGTTACTGCAAGGAGTTCCGAATGCAGGGATTATGCAAAGTGTTGTTGCGGCAAAAAACCCGAAAGAAGCACGTAAAGGTGTTGTTTTCGCAGCTATTTTGATGGCTCCGGCAGGATTTTTATCGGCATTATTCGGTATTATGGCGGCAAGTCAATTTCCTGGACTTGAAAATTCCGCTCTGGCGTTGCCGTCTGTTGTTACGGCAGCGGTGCCTCCGGTAATTGCGGGATTCCTGCTCGCAGGACTTTGGGCGGCAGATGTATCTACAGCAACTGGACTCATGGTAACGCTCAGCACAATGGGGACAAAAGATATCATCGTTAAATATTTTGCAAAAGGCATGGATGATAAAAAACAGCTGGTTGTTTCGCGTATTCTCATAGTTTTTTGCGCACTGATGGCATATATTCTAGCAACGCAAGTTTCCAGCGTGCTGGGTGCGCTGATGGCAGCACTGACCATGTTTGCACCATATGCAATTCTTATGACCGGAATGTTCTTGTTCCCGAAAACTGTAAGGAAATCAAGCGCATGGGTTGTGTTTATAGTAGGGGCGCTTTTCTTCTTATTATCACAATTCTTGGTAAAATCACTCGCAATTTTAGGTCAACCGATTTACACGGTATTTTTAGTATCTTTGGCTGCCTACATACTTTGCGCGGTATTCGACAAGAGACCGGCACCGGTTGATAATCTATATAAACAACCGGAAGAGCTTGAAGCAAAGGTACAATAATTATAATAAATATATAATAAATAAGGGCTAGATAGCCCTTATTTATTTGTTTAGCAAACTCAATTTTATCTATTCTTTAAATGGTAAATGATACTGAGGATGTAGAAGCAATTTTTCAGCATCTGTAAAATGTTTATGAATTAAATATGTAACATTTTCAGGCATGCCGTGTTCCAAAGAATATATAATCATTGAATGCTGACGCAATATCATAGGCATAAATGGTGATTTTTTATTAGGATAATCATTAAAACTTGTATAATTGATATACCGGTTAATTTGATCAGAAATATGTTCGTACATGGAAATTACAAATTCATTCTCACAATAAGTAACAATATTTTTGTGAAATATCATATCTAATCTTGAAAATTCTTCATAGTCGATTGCATTTACGGATTCATACATCTTGTCTAAAAGTGAGTGAAAAATCTGTATCTGTTCTTTTGTTATAAGCTCACATAAAATTTGTGCTGCACCTGATTCTATAATTTTTCTTGCGGCATATATGTTTTTCATCTCTGTGGTCTTTAATTCACTGATATAAAATTTATTATCGGAAGTTTTATTGACCAAATGTTCTTCGGTAAGCATCAGCACAGCATCTCTGACAGTCGTTCGGCTTACACTTAATTCATTTGCCAATTTTGCTAAATTCAATTTCACACCCGGACGCATATCCAAAGAAATTATTTCTCTGTATAAATATCGATATACTAGCTTAAGAGATGATTCGTGAGGATATTTGTCTAACAGATTCCTAAAATTCTGATTCATTGCAAGACTCCATTAAATAATATAGCTCTATTATAGTATAAATTATATTAAACTTTTTCTGAAAGTACTTTTTTTTGTAGATTAATCAATATTAAGAACCTATAATGGGCTTTTTTTATAACATTTTCTTTTTAAAATTATAATAAATGTATTAAAAATTTTTTTCTTAGATTCTCCAGTAAAACAAACTGTATTTTGAATACTTTTTTTTATCCGATAAATTTTGTTTTATGATCAAAACGCTATGCATTTCAACCATTTTATTTATATGTTAAATGAGAATGTTTTTAAAAATGTTATGCAACATATCATTGCAATTTTCGTCAAAAAATATAGATTGAATATGCTAAATTTTAATCGCTATAATAATTAAAGTAAAGTGCACTTTAACTAAAATCTTTAAGAAAAGGAGTTTGAGAATGAATAAGGATCGAATTGTAAGCATTCAAACGGCAAAGAAAATAGCGGTTGATACTTTAGAATCATTTGGAATTGACAAAGAGGCTTCCGCAAGAGGTGCGGATGTGTTGATAGCATCGGATATTCGGGGGGTGGGCTCTCATGGACTTCCCAGGCTTAAAATGTACGAGCGTGATATTGTTGATGGTATGATTAATATCAAGCCCAATGTAAGGATAACAAATGAAACGGCAAGTACAGCTGCATTTGATTGTGACTACGGATGCGGCATCACAGTGGCGCCTCTCGTTATGGAAAAAGCAATAGAAATGGCGAAGAATACAGGCATAGGGGTGGCGGCAGCAAAAAACGGCAATCATTTTGGTATTGCCGGGTATTATTCGCTTCTGGCAGTGAAAGAAGGCTTAATCGGTTATTCTGCATCAGGATCAGTTCAGTTGATCGCGCCCACCGGTGGGACAGAACAACTCCTGGGAAATGGCCCGCACAGCTGGTCGTTCCCGCCTGGGAAAGAATCGCCGGGCATTATGTATGATATGGCTTGCAGCACGGTTGCCGGAGGGAAAATAGAAATGGCTATTCGCTCGGGTAAACAAGTCCCTATTGGATGGATACAGGACGAGAACGGCAATGATACAACTGATCCATTGGCTTTTTTTGAAAATCGTGATCCCTTTAAAGGTGTTGTGACAGGAACATTATCTCCGCTGGGCGGACCGAAAGGCTATTGTATGACAGTAGGAATTGAAGTGCTAACGGCAATCATGACAGGAGGCGCCACCGGAGGAAGTGGGAAAGGACTGGGATATTTTATGATGGCAATTGATATCAATAAATTCAGGCCGTTTGAGGAGTATCAAAAAGATGTAGATACATATTATCAAAAAATAAAGAATTCACGTAAAAAACCGGGAGTAGAAGAAATATTCCTACCCGGTGAGATTGAGCATAATTTTACAGTCAAGTGCTTGCAAGAAGGGATTATTCCGGTTAATGCTGTTGTAGCACAGGATTTAACCACTTTGGCCAAAAAGTATAACAGGATACCTGTAAATGCCACTGTTGACGATTTTTTCGCTTTATATGAACAATATGAGACGGTCTAATAACATCAAAAACAAATAGAAAAATAAATCTATAAAAATGGAGGTTAATATAATGAATGTTGCGTTAATAATAGTTATTGTGTATATGTTATTATTACTTTTTGTTTCGTGGTATTCTACTAAACTTATAAAAAGACAAACTACAAAAGGCGAATCTATTAACTATTTGCTTGCGGGACAAAATCTAAATTGGTTTTTAGTCGCTATGATGATTGCAGGTCTGGCAGTCGGAGGTGTATCTACGGTCGGTGTTGCAGAAAATGCTTATGTACACGGTTTTTCTGCCGGATGGTATGACCTGGCATGGGGAATCGGGGCTTTTTTATCCGGCGTTCTTATTGTGGGGAAAATGCGTAAGACAAAATTTTATACGATCAATGAATTTATAGAAAAAACATGCGGGAAAGCATCGGGTTTGATTACGGTTATTGTGCAAGTAATCGTCAATTTTAGTGTTTTTGCGCTACAGGTCATAGCCGGTGGTTCAATCCTTACAGCTTTACTTCCAGATATCTTCACACTTACAACAGGGATACTTGTTTCAGCTGTTGTATTTGGGGTTATAGCACTAATAGGTGGAATGTGGGCATCTGCACTTGCTAATACTGTAAATGTTATTGTGATACTGTTGGGGCTAGTTATTGGACTTTTTGCAGTGATAAACAATTTTGGAGGTATTGAAGCTATCCAAGCTCGCTTGCCGGTTACCGACCCGGCAACCCCTTGGAATCATTTTACAAGAGGAATGGGGATGGGCGCAATCATGGCCTGGATCTTCACGATGCTGCTGCAAGCATTCTCCGGTCAAGCAGCGCTTCAAACAGTCGTATCTTCACGAGATTCCAAATCGGTTAAAACCGGATATATTGTAGCGGCAGTTATTATGGCTCCTGCAGGGTTTATAGCGGCCTACTTAGGGATGGTTGCGGCCGGAAGTTTTCCTGGATTAGAAAGTGCGAAACTGGCACTGCCCGCAGTTATAGGGCAGCTCAATCCATGGCTGGCAGGTTTTACTCTGGCAGGGCTTTGGGCGGCAGATGTGTCAACTGCATCAGCATGTATTATGGGGGTGACATCAATGATAACGAAAGGAATCATTGTCAGATATTTCAAACCGCAAATGTCTGAACATTCTCAAGTTGTTGTCTCAAGAATTATTATTGCCGTAGCTACTGTACTGGCTGCATTTGCGGCATTAAAAATGGGCGGTATTGTATCGACGTTGATAAAATTACTGGCAATGCTTGCGCCGATGGCGATTATGATTGTTCTGTCTTTATTTGTACCAAAAGCAACGCGCAAAAGCACAGGGCCGTGTGTTATGATCATCGGGGTTATTTATGCTGCACTGGAAATAACATTCTTGCCTCAACTGATTATTGGGGGACAGGCGATTTATGCAGTATTAATTTTATCAATAGTCGTTTGGCTTGTTACACTTGCTGTGGATAAACGTCCTGCGGATTACAGTGCTTTATATAGAGATAAAAAAGAAGAAATTGTATCGTAGTATTAACTTAAAACGTAATAAAAAGGGGCTGGTTTAAACAGCCCCTAAATTTTAATAACCCAATTCTTCGCCGACTATAAGTACTTTTATCCTATCTTTTCTAATGGGGAGTTGATATCCGATTACAGTAAAGAGGGAGCAAAATTTAGCCGGTGCCTCACATTGCATGCATTTGCCTGTGCTGCCGCATGGTATCGCATACCCCAATCGTTTAGCATTTGCTGGGGCAGCTATATTTTTAACTCTATCATATGCAGCATGCACATCTGTTACAATTTTATTAAAACCTGCGATAATAATAACGCTTTTAGGACCATAGATCATTGGTGCGACTCGGTTACCCCTGCCGTCTATGTTCAGCAATTCACCATGTTCGGTAATTGCGTTCGAAGAGGAAAAATATGTGTCACAAAAGAAAGCTTCTCTAAACAAATCATCCATTTTCTCTGCGGGGACAGAAGGATCATATCTGTCTAAATAGTCATATTTACCATTACGCAAATATTCAACAATACCGGTTTCAAACAAAGTCATAGAGCCTCCACACGAGGTTTTATCGCCATCTTTTAAAAATTCTAACACCTTGGGGATAACATCTTCTTTGCTTTCAACATAGCAAGCATACATGTTATTCTTTGTAAGGCTGTCTATTGTGCGCTCTATTCTTTTGTCGATTACATACTTTTTATTTTGATCCATAAATATTTTTCTCCTTTACTTTTATATTTATATAAAATATTTTTAAAATAGACTAAATTAATTAATTGTCATGAATTTACGAAGGATTTCTTCAAGAATCTCAAATTCTTCTTTAGTAAGTAATTCTTCTATGGATGCTTGGGCTTGGTGCCAATAAGGCATAGCTTTAGTCAGTGTTTTTTCGCCTTCGTGTGTTAACTGAATTAAATAAGCTTTTGAATTTTTTTGTGAAAGTATCCGAATTAGTTTTTTCTTTTCTAACGGTTTAAGATTCCGCACGAGAGTAGTTCGTTCTAAATTCATCGCATCAGACAATTCATTCATCGTGAGCGGACCAAGACGTTTTATATGACTCAATAAAGCGAATTGAGTTATTTTTAGCCCGCTTGGTTGCATAGTTTCTATATAATATTGTGTTAAGGCTTTTGAAGCTTGACGTATTTTTGTACAGTAACACTTGCTTGTTTGTCTATGTGTTTTATTTTCAATCATTTTTTAAGTCCTTTGAACATACTAATGTATGTGTATATACACACATACATTATAAACGGCCAGCAAAATAATGTCAAGATGCATTTATAAAGTCAGATATTTACAAAATGAAACTAAGCTTCAATTTAAAATATAATAAAGGACAAAAAAAGTCTAGCGTATTTGCTTTGTCTTAAAATGATCATATGATTATGATGATGAATAATAAATTAATAATAATTTAGTTATTAGAATTTGATAAGCAAAGCACGAACATATGCGCCATCACTACCGGCGATTTTGAGCGGCGCTGCCGATAAAAAATATTTTCCTGCAAGTATATTTGTTAAATCCAAACCTTCAATAATAGCGATTTTTTCTTTTAATAAGATTTTATGAATCATACATTCATTGTCTAAAGCGGCAATAGACCAGTAATCGGTGCCAATTGTGATGATATCGCTAGCGGCAAGTGCCCTTGCACAGTCTTCAGAAAGCGTTGCTTTGCCGTTTCCTTTGAGCAAAATGCGCCTTGCATCAGAAGGGAATTTGCTCATAAAATAATCTGCTGTAAGCGGACCCTCGCAGACCTCGATCACATAGCAATCTCCAATGTAATGTTCAAGAGGCATTGATGCGATATCACAGCCTTCATTAAAAAAATGAAGTGGAGCATCGGCATGTGTGCCGTAATGCACGCTGGAGGTAAGAATACTTAAATTATAGCAATCTCCATTTGAAATCGAGGAGGCGGTTTTCAATTCGGCATCATAAGAGTCTGGATATTTTGGAGAAGACAAAAATTCTTTCGTAATATCAAAAACATTCATAAGAAGAACTCCTTTATTGTTTATTATAAAATACAAAAGTTTTTAAATTAAAAAAATCTAAGAATATTATATTAATCTATTTTTAGATTTTAATAAATAGTTTTTATTGAATATTTATAATAAAAGTAATATACTTTATTTTAAAATTAATATTTAAAAAATATGAGGTCCTACAGTATTAATGAAAAAAGTCATTATTGAAGTTAGAGATTTATATAAAGAGTTCAACGGCATAGCAGTTATAAAAAATATAAATTTTATTATCAATGAAAATGAATTTGTAACTCTTCTCGGACCTTCTGGATGCGGCAAGACTACTATACTACGTATTATAGCCGGTTTTGAGATGCCTACAAGCGGAGAAGTTTTTTTATTTGACAAGCGTATAAATGATATTCCGGCGTACAGGCGACCATTAAATACGGTTTTTCAAAATTATGCACTTTTTCCTCATATGGATGTATTTGAAAATATTGCATTCTCATTGCGGATAAAAAAAATAAAACAAAAAAATATCGAAAAAAAAGTTGAAAATCTCTTAGAAATTGTTGACTTAAAAGGTTGCGAAAAAAGAAATGTGACTTCGCTTTCAGGCGGCCAGCAGCAGCGTGTTGCTATTGCCAGAGCACTTGCAAATGAGCCAAAAGTGTTGCTGCTTGACGAGCCGCTTAGTGCACTTGATTTGAAAATGCGAAAAGAAATGCAAATTGAGTTGAAAAAAATACAAAAAGAAGTCAACAAAACATTTATTTATGTTACCCATGATCAGGAAGAAGCACTTACGTTATCTGATAAAATTATAGTCATGAATCACGGACAAATTCAACAAATCGGTACACCTATTGATATTTATAATGAGCCAGTCAATACTTTTGTAGCTGATTTTATTGGCGAGAGCAATATACTTGACGGATACATGGAAAACGATTATGAAGTCGAATTCTTAGGGAAAAAGTTTATTTGTGTAGATAAAAAAATCGATCCGAATGAAGATAATGTTAAAGTAGTAATTAGGCCTGAAGATATAAAACTTGGCGAGCCGAAGCCAAACACGATAAACGGCGCTGTAGAAAGTATTGTTTTTAAAGGAGTTCATTACGAAATTATGATTAACTGTAACGAATATAGTTTTATGGTTCATACAACGCAACAACATTTGCTTGGAGCAAATGTCGGACTGGATTTTGGTCCTGATGACATTCACATTATGAAGGTTGGCTAGCTATGGATAAAAATATGCGTTTTGCAGGACTTCCTTATGTTGTATGGATGTTGATTTTTATTTGCCTTCCGATAGTATTGCTTGGTATTTATTCATTTACGGATAATGCAGGCAATTTTTCTTTGCAAAATTTTAAGGACTTTTTTTCACCGATATATTTAAAAATATTGCTGAATTCTTTGTATTTGGCGCTTGTATCTACACTTATTTGTTTTCTTTTAGGATATCCTGTAGCTTATATCATAAGCCGCATATATTCAGAAAAAAAACGAAGCGTTTTATTACTGTTATTTATTTTGCCAATGTGGATGAATTTTTTACTTCGCACTTATTCATGGATGACACTGCTTGGCAATAACGGCCTCATCAATATATTGCTTTCCAGGCTATCACTGCCGCATTTAAATCTTTTGTATAACTCAGGCGCTGTGTTACTCGGGATGGTATATAATTTTCTGCCGTTTATGATTTATCCTATTTATTCTATTTTAGTAAAAATAGATGAAGATTACACGCATGCAGCTTTTGACTTAGGCGCAAATAATGTGCAAGCATTTCTGAAAATTACATTTCCACTGAGCATACCGGGTGTGATTACCGGATTCACGATGGTGTTTATGCCGGCAGTCAGTACTTTTGTCATCCCTTCATTACTTGGAGGAGGACAAAATATGCTTATTGGTAATTTAATCGAACAGCAATTATTGCAGGCAGGAAATTGGAACTTCGGGTCTGCGGCATCTCTTATAATGATGACTATCATATTAATTACAATGCAGGTAATGAATAAATTTGATAAAACTCAAAATAAAAATATGGAAATTATGGCATGAAAAGAATAATAAGAAATGTTTATATATATGTAATGCTTTTGTTTTTATATGCGCCGATCATTGTGCTGATGGTCTATTCATTTAATGCATCAAAATCAAGGGGCACTTGGGATGGATTTACATTGGCTTGGTATAGGCAGCTGATCACAAATTCAGAGATTCAGTCAGCTCTATATTATACGATTGCAATAGCTGTTTTAGCCACAATCATTTCAACGATTGCTGGAATTATTTCTTCAATAGGAATTTATCTTTATAACGCCAAAGTGCAAAAATTATTACTAAATATCAATTACTTACCTGTTATTAATCCGGATATTGTAACAGGAGTTTCAATGATGATTTTATTTGCCGCATTTAGTATTCGGCATGGATTTTTGACAATGTTAATTGCTCATATTACTTTTTGCATTCCATATGTTATTTTATCGATATTACCAAAATTAAGACAAATGAATATTTATTTGGTGGAAGCGGCAATGGATCTTGGCGCAAAACCATGGCATACAATAAAAAAAGTGATTTTGCCGCAAATAAAGCCCGGTATTATAACAGGGATACTTTTTGCTTTCACTCTGTCGATTGATGATTTTGTGATCAGCTTTTTTACAACAGGAAGCGGAGTTTCTAATTTATCAATTTATGTATATTCAATGGCTAAGAGGGGTATCAGCCCTGAAATTAATGCACTTTCGACAATAATGATCGTTGTAGTAACCTTTTTATTGTTTATAATTAATAAGAGAGGTAATAAGAAAACTAAAATAAAAGGAGAAATAACAGGAGAAAGAATATGAAGAAAACGTTATTATTTTTTAGCGTGATTATTATGATGATTTTGGCATTTGCATCTTGCAGTAACAGCACATCCGGCGCAAAACTTTATGTTTACAACTGGGGAACATACATGGATACGTCAATACTTGCAGATTTTGAAGAAGAGTATAATTGTAAGGTCATTTATGAAAATTATGCATCTAATGAGGAAATGTATTATAAAATAAAAGGAGGCAATTCTTCATATGATGTTATTTTTCCATCAGATTACATGATCGAAAAAATGATAAGTGAAGATTTGCTTTTGCCGCTTGATTACGATAATATTCCAAATATAAAAAACATAGATACAAGATTATTAAATTTGGATTTTGACCCAAATAATGTATATTCTGTACCTTATTTTTGGGGAACTTTAGGTATATTATATAATACTGAGAATGTAACTGACCCTGTAGATAGTTGGAATATACTTTGGGATGAAAAATATACGAAAAAAATATTGATGTATGACAGTCAACGTGACAGTATCGCAATCGCTCTTTTACTAAAAGGGTATTCAATTAATAGCACAAGTCAGAAGGAGCTAAATGAAGCGTACGATTTGTTGGTAGAGCAAAAACCGCTCGTTTTGGCATATGTGAACGATCAGGTAATTGATATGATGATCGGAGATGAAGCCGATTTGGCTGTTGTGTATTCGGGAGATGCCGTGTATTGCATGAGTGAGAATGACAAATTAAATTATGTGGTACCAAAAGAAGGAAGCAATAAATGGTTTGATAATGTAGCAATTCCATATACGTGCGAAAATAAGGAGTTGGCTGAAACCTTCATAAATTATTTATGCAGAGATGATATAGCGCTTAAAAATACCATAGAAGTAGGCTATACGACAGCAAATACAAATGCACTTTCGCAGACGCTAAAGCAGCCTGAAAATAATAATATTGCTTATAACCCGACAGATGAAATATTAGAAAAATGCAATACGTTTAAAGATGTTGGAGAATTTATCCAGAATTATGCGGATATTTGGACAAAAGTAAAAGCTTATTAGATATGAAGGAGACGAAAAACGTCTCTTTCATATTTTTATCTTAGTATTGAGTTTATAAAATTGGTATGATATATACCAATAGGAGAGATATTACAATAATAATTATTGCAATTGTAAGGAGTAAATCTTTTATTTTTTTTATTTTTTTCATTTATATTCTCCGAATTGATAGTTATAATTAACATAAAAAAGTTTACTTTATTATTAATTTGCTATATAGTATAATCTGCTATATTGTCAAGTTGACTTTCAAAATATTATAACATAAAATTATATAGATTTATTTAAAAAATGGAGAAACGATTTAGATGAAATTAAATAATTTTTTAAAAGAAAATTCACGAAATATTGCTGAAGAACTAATGCAGATCAATAATCACCAATTACATAACGAAAATATCAGCGGATTCGGAATGAAAAAAAAGATTATTGAACTGATAAATGATTTAATGGCGGCTATGTTTCCTACTGCTTATGAATTAGAAATTACCCAAGAAGTATATATTCTGGAAACAATTAATCGAAATATTATCAATGCTACAGTAAAATTGCACGATATTTTAAAGACAGTACTGATCAATCAATGTAAATTAGATAAAAAAAATACATGTAAGAATACAGAGTGTTTTGTTAAAGCCGAGAATATGGCGACGGACTTTATTGCTGCATTGCCGATAATAAGGCAAATGCTTACAACCGATATACAAGCTGCTTATGCAGGAGATCCTGCCGCGCGATATATAGAAGAAATCTTGCTCAGTTATCCATCTATTCAAGCTGTAGCGACCTATCGATTAGCTCATGAATTATTTATTAAGGATATACCGATTATACCTCGTATTATGACAGAATATGCACATAAAAATACAGGGATAGATATACATCCTGGGGCAAATATCGGCAGCCATTTTTTTATCGATCATGGAACCGGAGTCGTTATCGGGGAAACATGTGTAATAGGCAATAATGTAAAATTATATCAGGGAGTTACCCTCGGAGCGAAAAGTTTTGAAGTAGATACGGATGGAAATTTGGTAAAAGGAATCAAAAGGCATCCTGATATTGAAGATAATGTCGTTATATATTCCGGGGCTACCATACTGGGTGGAGATACTGTTATCGGGCACGACAGTATCATAGGTGGGAATGTATGGCTGACTTCAAGTGTGCCGCAATTTTCAAGAGTATATAACTCTTCTCCGTCACCTATTATTAAATAATTTACCATGTATGTTTGTGGAGACTATAAATAAATGAAAAGAATTTTTAAAGATATTAAGAGATATTTTGCTTATATGATCTATTCCGCGGGTGCCGAGCTAAGGACCGAAGTAGCCAATTCGTATTTGAATTGGCTCTGGTGGATATTAGATCCGCTTTTGTTGATGATGGTATACACACTCATGGTAAAAGTTGTATTTCATACTAAAGAGCCATATTTCCCGGTCTTTGTGTTTATTGGGTTAACAATTTGGGGCGTGTTCAACAAGGTTGTAAAATCAAGTGTGAAGTTGGTAAAAACTAATAAAGGGATTGTATCAAAGATATATATGCCTAAATATATCTTAATTTTCGTGAAGCTCTTCATTAATTTATTTAAAACAAGCATAGCTTTCGGACTGATTTTTATTATGATGATATTTTACAAGGTGACATTTACATTTAATATTTTATATATCTTCCCCTTGCTTATTTTATTATTCGTAATCACTTTTGGATTTGGATCGATTTTAATGCATTTTGGTATCTTTGTTGAAGACTTATCAAATATTATAGATGTATTATTTAGATTAGTTTTTTATATGTCCGGGGTATTTTTCTCGATAACGACAAGAATACCTGCTCCATATAGTGATATTATGCTTAAAGTGAATCCTATGGCATATCTAATAGACGAATTTAGAAATGTACTATTATTTGGAAATTCTATCCATTTTGGAATATATTTTATGTGGTTGGCTATCGGCCTCGTACTATCCTATATCGGTATACGCATAATTTATAAATATGAAAATAGTTATGCGAAGGTGATATAATGGAAAAGGCAGCAATTACAGTAAAAAATTTAAATATTAAATATAGAGGATTAAAAAAAGTTAAGCTAAAAAGTGTAATTTTTAGCCGACAAAAAGGTTCGAGAATAGATATTTCGGAGGCTATTCAAGATGTCTCTTTCGAAGTTGAAAAAGGCAGAATTCTCGGAATCATAGGCAAAAATGGAAGTGGGAAATCGACACTTCTCAGAGCCATAGCCGGCATTTTTTCACCAGATAAAGGCAATATCGATATACACGGCAATTCGGTGTCACTCCTATCTATAGGAGTTGGATTTTTGCCTAAATTATCCGGCCGTGAAAATATTTACCTTGCAGCTATGCTTTTAGGATTTACAAAAAATGAAATAGATGAAAAAATAAATGATATTATAGAATTTTCAGAATTGGGCAACTTTATAGAGAAACCTGTACAATCATATTCAAGCGGTATGTATTCCAAATTAGCTTTTTCTATAACATCAACATTAGAGACGGATATTATATTAATTGATGAGGTTTTGAGTGTAGGGGATGTTAAATTTAAAAATAAAAGTTACAACAGAATGAGAGAATTAATAAGTGATGAAAATAGAACCGTGATCATTGTATCTCATAGTATGGGGACTTTAAAAAGCTTATGTAATGAAATTCTATGGATGCATGATGGTAGAGTAATGCTTCAAGGTGATCCTGACATGGTAATAGCAGAATATGAAAAATTTATGACTTAACATATACATGAAGATTAAATATTAAACGATTTAAAAGAAAATAATTTTGCTAAAAGAAAGTAGGAGCAAATTTATGGCAGAATTTTTATCTGGCAATGATATCATAGTGTATATTATAATCTTTGTTGGCAAAATTGCAGAAGTTTCCTTAGATACTATAAGAATCGTAATGATCAACAGATGTGAAAAGCTTAAAGGTGCAATTTTAGGCTTTTTTGTTGTATTGATATGGATATTTATTGTTAGTTCAATTATTACGAACCTAAGTGAGAATTATTTTAAATGTTTTTTATATGCATTAGCATATGCAATCGGAAATTATGTAGGAATAACCATAGAAGAAAAGCTGGCAATCGGCCTTTCCAGCATACAGATTATTGTCCCGATGAATACAGGGGATGAATTGGCTCATTATCTTAGAGAAGAAGGATTTGGACTTACCGTATTAGACGGGCATGGATTTAATAACGATAAAAAAGTTTTAATTCTGCATATACCACGTAGACAATCAGAAGAAGCAGTTAAAAAAATTAAAGCTAAAGTACCGGAAGCTGTGATTATCCTTAGTGATGTAAAAAGACTGCATGGTGGATATATTCGAAAATAGAGTGTTATTATTAAAATGAAGAGTGATATCAATGAAAATCATTTTACCGGCTGATGTCAAATTTATTATCAACACATTATACAATCACGGTTACGAAGCTTTCGTGGTCGGCGGATGTGTTCGTGACAGCATACTTGATTTATCACCAAAAGATTGGGACATTTGCACAAAAGCCGAGCCGAAAGAAATCATTGATTGCTTTATCGGATTGAAGATCATTCATACAGGTATAAAATTTGGAACAATCACTTTAGTTCTCAATGATAAAACATATGACATAACAACTTACCGAACTGATGGTAGATACAGCGATAATCGCCACCCTGATGAAGTTAAATTTATAAAATCATTAAAAGAAGATTTGAGTCGTCGTGATTTTACGATCAATGCGATGGCGTATAACGATAAAGATGGGCTTATCGATTGTTTTGAGGGTAAGCGTGATTTGTATAATCAAACTATTCGCTGCATAGGAGAATGCAAAAAACGTTTTGAAGAAGATGCTTTGCGTATTTTACGGGCATTGCGATTTGCAGCAGTATATAATTTTGAAATTGAGTATAATACACGACGTGCTATATTAGATAAAAAAGAACTATTGCGAATTTTACATCCTTACCGCATAAAAAAAGAATTCAATAAATTATTACTCGGTGAAGCCATAGAAAAAATCCTACTTCAATATTCTTCGGTAATTTCTGTGCTTATTCCGGAGATAATACCAGCTATAGGCTATAATCAAAATAATCCTTATCACATTTATGATGTTTGGGAGCATACGGCAAAGAGCATTGCATGTTCAAATAATGATATCATTGTTCGCTTATCAATGCTCTTTCACGATTTAAGCAAATCAATGTGCTACTCGAATAATATCTATGCTTCTGGACACTTCTATGACCATGCAAAAAAAAGTGCGGAGATGGCAAAGCAAATACTTGAGAGATTAGAATATGATAATGATACAATTTATCATGTATACAAATTGATTTTTTATCACGATACAAAAATATCTCCTGACAGAATCCAAATAAAACGATGGTTAAATGAGATTGGCAGACGAAGTTTTTTTAGGTTATTAGAAATTAAGATCGCTGATGCGAAAGCGCAAAATCCCATATATTTAAATGAACGGCTAAAAATTTATAATATAATTTTAAAAGAAACAGAAATTATCTTTAATCAAAATTTATGTTTCAAGTTAGAAGATCTTGATATTGATGGCAAGGATATAATACAACTGGGATACAGCGAAGGAATCGAGATCGGTAATATTTTAAATTATTTATTAAATTTAGTAATAGAAGAGAAAGTTGAGAATAAAAAAGAGAGATTAATTAAAGAAATAAGCAATTTTAAATAAAATATGACAAAAAATTTAACTTATTTAGTACACTAATATTGAAATCCTAAAATAATCGTTGTATAATAATGTCTCCAGACTAAATAAGAAAGTACGTAATAAATGGAGAAAATTATGGTTAAGTTAGGAAAAGTTGACGAAATATACAATGTATTGAAACACAGAATTATTCATGTGCAATATTTGCCGGGAGAAGTATTGAATGAAAGCATGCTGGCAAATGAATTCGGCATGAGTCGTACTCCAGTAAGAGAGGCTTTAAGAAGATTACAGCAAGAAAAATGGATTTATTCATTGCCTAAGATAGGTATGCAAGTGGCGGTGTTTGATATTAATCAGTTAAGAGATCTATTTGACGCTAAAGAAGCATTGGAAATAATGAATATTAAACTTGCAATCGATAAAGTCAAACAAACGGATATTGACAATTTAAAAGAGCTATTGGACGAAATGAAAAATTCTGATTTGAATGATGCGACAATAATTATGGATATTGATGATAGAATGCATCATATGATTTGGGAAATAGCAGATAATGAATTTATTAATATTTACATAGAAGATCTGCAATATCGATTGTATAGATGCTGGGTTTATTCTGGTATGCGTGTAGAAGCAAGCGTAGATAATCAGCAATTATATCAAATCTTCAAAAAAACGATCGAAGTAATAGAATCAAAAGATAAAAGCAGAGTCGAAGAAGTTGTCAGAGAACATTTGGAGTTTCATAAGAACGATATAAGAAGAGGGCTTATTTGATTTGCATAGCTATTTAAGGGAACAACATCATAAACATGATGTTGTTTTTTTATGCATAAAATAAAATTCGCATTAATAAAGTATATTGTAAGGAAGGTGAATAAGATGGCTGGAAAGAAAAAAGTTCTTATGAAATTAATCAAAGCACTTATTTTTGGGATTATTTTTATTTTATTTTTCTTAGTTGTTTTATCAGTTATTTTGTATTTTATCGATATTAATCAAAATATCGTCGATATATGTTTTTACATTATAACAATTATTGGAGTATTAATAAGTTCGATCCTTTGTTCAAAAAATAGTCTAAATAAAGGTTGGCTGATGGGAATTATAGCCGCGTTATGTATGTATCTGATTATAAACGGACTGACATATATTGTATCGTCTCCTTGCGACATCATGATTTTGATTAAAAAATTACCATTATACATAGCAACGGGACTGATTGGTGGTTGCATTGGGATAAATTTAAAATGAACATGTAATATTTTTATTTAGCAGTAAAATAATATTGTTTTTAATATCAAATTTTGCTATAATAGTATACCAGTTATAACAAGGGGGTTTCGGAGTGGAAAACGTATTAATAGTAATTGTAATAATAACAAGTGTATTGTTAATTGCAAGTATTTTATTACAGCCGGGGAAAAGTGCAGGATTGGGTGAAATTGGCGGAGGCGCCGAATCATTATTTGGTAAAAAGAAAGCAAGAGGCTTTGAAGCGAAATTGGCATTGCTTACAAAAGTCTCAGGTGTTGTTTTTATGATATCATTGTTGATTTATAATTATATTGTATAGAAATCTTTTCCGTGGTTAGATTTATAATCTAGTTAGAGATTGTATTGTTATCCCGAATATAAAAGTATTCGGGATATTTTAGTATACATTTTATAATTCTTTTGATTTGAGCTATTTGAAATGAATGATGAACTATGATGCTATAAATTTGTTATTATTATGGTCCGATTATTTATAAAAAAATTATTGATATCTATATTTGAAGTCAATACTCATATTATTTAAAATGGAACCTGTTTTTCAGTATATATTTAAAATAACATAACATTTTTGACATAGATTTGATTTTTATAAATTTCTTTATTTTTCATTATGTTATAATTAGAATAAAATAGTTGTTTAATTTAATTGGAGAAGCAAATATGTTTATTTTGGAGACTGATAATTTAACGAAGTACTACGGCAAAAATATTGGTATAAAGAATATAAATTTAACAGTCTCAAAAGGAGAGATTTTTGGATTAATCGGACCGAGCGGTGCCGGCAAATCCACGATTGTTAATGTGCTGCTCAATTTTATTTTTCCAAGCGTGGGGAATGCATATATATTGGGAATGGACAGTACAAAAAAAAGTGCCAAAATTAAAAAATATATCGGTTATATTCCTTCTCGTGCATATTATTATTTGCATGCGACTCCATTAGATATTTTTAAAAGTACAATATCATTTTATAGTTTGAAGCACAAGGATGCTATCTACCAATTATCTGATTTGTTTAATATTAATTTACACAAACAAATATCAATGCTATCAAAATTGGATATAAAAAAAATTTCTATTATACTGGCCTTTATGGTAAATCCGCAGTTGATTATTATGGAAGAACCATTTTATGAACTTGATGATGATACGGCAAAAATTTTATTAGAGCTCATGGAAACAAAGAATCGTGATGGCATGTCTATATTTATAACAAGTCAAAATGAAAAAGGAATGAAATATATATGCAATCGGATCGCTAAAATAGAAACTGGACAGATAACAGATATCACGGAAACCAAAAAAGAAAATTTATCATCTAATCATGTAAAAAAAGTGAGTCTTTCATGCAAGGATATTCCCCTTGGCATCCTTAAAGAGATTGCGGGAAATAGTCTCAAAATAAAAGACGGATATATTTTCTTTAATTATAGCGGAGATGTAGGGGATCTGCTTTCGGTATTGAATAATTATAGCGTTACAGATTTATCTATTACTAATTCCAACTTAGAAGAATTTACTGTATATAACGAGGATTAAAGATGTCTATATTTAATTTGGAATTTAAACAAAGAAAAAAAAGCTATTTTATATGGCTGTCGATCTGTATCATCTTAAGTATACTGTTTATGCTGCTTTATCAAGCCGTGACAGGCGGTGTTATCGATCAAGAAATATTCCTAAAGTCAGTCAGTATTGCAAATGTATTAGGATTTGAGAATGTGATATCTGACTACACACATTTTGATAGTTATTTTATTTATTTTTATCAGTATATTTTTTTGATCCAATGTGTTTTTTGTGTATTATTAGGAGTAGATATTCTTAGAAAAGAAGAGATGAACAATACGATCCAATATTTATATTCAATGCCCATAAGCAGAAGTAAGATATATTTTTCTAAATATATATCTGCTTTGCTATTATATACTATTTTTCTTCTTATTACATGGATAGTATTCTTCTGCTTAATTGCAGTGCTGCAATCGAGTTTTATTTCAACGTTATTTTTTACTCAAAAGGTATGGCTTTTGATTTTTTATACTTATCTAATCGGAGCAGCGTATTTAACTTTAGGGTTATTTGTATCCTTGCTGTTAAAAACTTCAGCAAATTCTGTTATCACCGGAATAATACTTTTCTTAATAATTTATATTATCGGATTTTCAAAAGAATTAGAATATTTTTCGCTTTATAAGTATATAAATCCGGGGCGATATCTCTATAGCTTTCATATATTTAAAGCAGTTTTATTAATATCGATAATAATAGTTCTTTTAATTGCGGGACTTATAATTTATATAAAAAGAGATTTTAAAATAAATAAAAAAAGGTCGAAAGTTTAACTTTTGGCTTTTTTTATTTATAAGCTTCAAAAATAATGTAATAAAATCAAATAAATAAAGTCTTATATATAAGAGGATCCAATGAAATTGCTAAATGATAAAAATAAATTAACGAATTCTAAAAAAATTTTTAAACAATTAATAGAACCAAATATTAATAATTTGTACAAATTTCTTTGTGCATATACAGGCAATATGGATTTATCACAGGATTTATTACAAGAATGCTTAATCAAAGCGTATCTTAATATACATTCAATCAAAGATGAAAAGAAAAGTAAATCCTGGTTATTTTGCATTGCAGCAAATTGTGCAAAAGATTATTTTAAAAAAAATAATTTGCAACTTGAATTAAAAATAGAAGTTGCGGATGAAGCTGATCCACATTATGAAATTGAAATGAAATATGATATTGCGCAATTATTACTGTATTTAAAAAGTGATGAAAGGCAAATTATTATTTTAAAAGATATGTTAGGGTACTCATACTGTGAGATAGCAGATATTCTTTGCATAAATGAATCAAATGTAGGTGTTAGGTTACACAGGGCCCGCGATAAATTTAAAGAAATTATTGTAAGAAGCAATTATTTAGAAAAGAGGGAAGAGCTTTGAAATGCAGTGATGTAAAAAACAAAATATACGCGCTTATTGATAATCAACTCAGCAGCAATGAAGCACAAGCATTGCTATTCCATATAAATAATTGTGCTGCTTGTAAAAAAGAATATGATGAAATTATCGATATAATAAACGAATTAAAAGCTTCCGCGCAAAATATTCCTGTGATAAATATCAACTTGAAAAAGTTACTTGAAAAAAAAGACCTATACCTGGAGGAAAATAAAGTGGAGAAAAAGAAATTTAAATTTAATAGAAATGCAGTCAAAAAAGTAATTTCGTATGCAGCTGTTTTTTTCCTTGGAATTGTAATGTATGCTTTTTTTGTTACAGGGATGTTCCCAATGGGAAGTGCGCAAAGCACTATGGATTCAAGCAATTCAACAATCTCAAACTATTCTGGTATACAAAAAGATGAAATCGATATCGCAACAGAAGATGAACAAAATGATAGCGGCTCTGAAACAAGAAAGAATCAAAATAATACAGCGATATCTGAATTGGAATTATCATCAGATAAAATTATATATAATAGCAATATTGTAATTGAAGTAGATGATTACGGCTTAGCGAGAGAAAATGTTTTAAATCTTATTGAAGAAAATAATGGATTCATTCAAAGTGAAGATAAAAATATATCCTCTACCGATAATCTTAATTATTATACAAGTCATTTTATTATCAGAATTCCTGCAGATAATTTTAAAGATTTGAATGAAGAATTAGAAAAGATAGGCCAAGTGCGATACTCCTCATCATATGCCACAAACGTTACTTATGAATATAATGATATTGAAGGAATGCTGGCGCAATTAGAAATTCAGAAGAATCGTCTTCTTGATTTATACAAAAAAACTGATAAGATATCGGAAATTATTGAAATCGAAAATGAATTGGCAAGAATTAATACTGAGATCAGTCAAAATGAATCAATACTTAAAAATTTTGATAGGGCGATCGAGTACTCTACAATTGAATTGAGTATCAGTGAAGACGTTAGTCAGAATTCGTTAGTAAATCCGTTTAATGATTTAGGAAAGAAAATAAAATCTGCTTTTATTAATGCAATCAACGTATTTATGAGTGCAGTGGTTGCTTTATTCATATTTCTTATAAAATTATCACCTTTCATAATAACATTACTTGTTATTTTCCTATTTGTCCGGATTATATTAAAAAAAAGAAATAATAAAAAACAAACAGAAAAAAACAAAAATAATGATAGTGATGTAAAATAATTGTTAATTATTTTGTTATTAATTACAATATATAATTGCCAACTGAAAAAAAATTGATATAATTTAAAATATATTGTAATTATATGTTGAAAGGTAAGAAGCGTGTAAATATTGGACAAAACTAAAAAAAGAGATAATAAATTTCTTTTTATATCGATTTTCATTATAATTGTTATACTTATTTTTTCTTATTATATTACAAATAATTTTAATGCATCAGCACAGGTGCTATTAGATGAAGAATTAGAAGAAGTATCCGGTAGTTTTGAGACAAGGCTAGTTATAAATGAAATAATGTCTTCAAACGGAGGCGTGATTACCGATGAAAATGGACAGTTGTATGATTGGATAGAACTGTATAATGGTACGAACAATGATATTAATTTAAAAAATTATGGTCTTTCTGATGCCAAAAACAGTATCAAGTGGGTATTTGGTGATCAAATTATTAAATCAAAAGGATATCTGCTTATATTTTTATCCGGTGATAATAGAAGTGGTCTATATGCGAATTTTAAATTGCGCAATGAAGGCGGAGAAGTATTAAATCTCAGAAATCCGAGTGGAGAGTTGATAGATAAGATCGAGTTGTCGGCTTTAGATAAAAACGAAGTTTTAGCAAGAAACAGTGAAAACGAGTGGGTGAAGTATACATCGGCGACCCCTGGATTTGAAAATTCATTAAAAGGTCTTGAAGAATTCCAAAGTTCTATTATACAGTTGGGGAATGAATTAGCTATTACTGAAGTACTTGCCAAAAATGATGGTCACTATAAAGATTCTTATGGTGAATACAGCGGTTATATAGAGGTCACAAATATCTCGAATAAAAGTATTAATCTAAATAATTATAGTCTGTCTAACAGTATGAATGCACCCTTCCAATGGCAATTTGAAGATATTGTTCTTATGCCGAACGAATGCATTATAGTCTATACTTCTAATCATGATGAAGCAATAAATGAAATCCATGCAAATTTTAAACTCGATTATCAGAATGGAACTGCAATCCTTACAAATAATAAAGGAAAAATCATTGATAAAGTAGATTATGAAAATCTGCCGAATGGTTATACAGTCATGAAACAAGATGAGGAATACGTGTATTCAAGCGTAATCAATCCAGGATATGCGAACAATATTAAAGGTACTGAGGAGTTTTCCGAAAAATATCTGGCAAATCCACAATCTTTAATGATCAATGAAGTAATGAATAGTAATTATTCTTATATGGCGCAAAACGGCGGGGAGTATTATGACTGGATTGAGCTTAAAAATAATTCTGATGAAACGATTAAGTTAAGTGATTATTATATTTCCACAACAACCAATAATTCAGAAATGTACCAACTGCCCGATATTTCTCTCACGCCCAACGAGTATGTTATTCTTATGGCTTCCGGAGATAGCTCGCTTTCAAACAATTCCTATTATCACACAAATTTTAAAATCTCTGATATAGAAAGTTTATATTTATATAAGAATGATGAAATCATTGATTCTATGTTTATCGCTGATATTCCAACAGGTTATAGTATGGGTAGGGGCAGCAAAAACGGGTTTTATTATATAAAGACACCGACTCCGAAGGCCAATAATCAAAGTGGAGTGTTTCAGTTTTCATATGAACCCGCTGCCAGTGTTGCAGCAGGCATATATAATGATGTAGAAAATCTTAAAATAGAAATTAATGGCGTAGGGAATATTTATTATACACTGGATGGAAGTACACCCACAACTTCATCACGTAAATATACAAAACCAATTGTTTTAAAAAAAACAACTGTTTTAAAATGTATTGCTAAAGAAGAAGGAAAACCAAGTAGCAGCATTTATATCAGTTCATATGTTATTAACGAAAATCATACGATGCCGGTGATGTCTATCTCGCTTCCCCCCTCGTCTTTTAATTCTGTCCAGTCGCGGCCTTGGACGGAAGGGTACGAAGTGGCCGCATATGCAGAGTTTTTTGAGCTTGAAGGGGGTGGATTTGAAATTCCGTGTGGTTTTAAGCTTTTCGGAGGCTCTACAAGAGGCCATGCAAAAAAAAGCTTTACGCTGAATTTCAGAAAAAAACATGGACAGGGAATGCTTAACTATCAGGTCTTCGAAAACAGAGATTTCTCTTCTTTCAATTCTCTTGTTCTCAGGACAGCGTCGCAAGACAGTAGTTCCGCGGTCATTAGAGATCTATTAATGACTTCTCTAGTGGATGAATATACAGATGTTGATGTTCAGGCATACAAACCTATTATCTTATATATTAACGGTGGTTATCGAGGCATTTATTTTATACGTGAACGTGTAGACGAAACATTTATCTCAAATCATTATAATGTAGATGGCGGTAAGTCGGATTTATTGCGTATAGATGGTGAGGTAAAAGTTGGTGATAGGAATGCATATAATCAATTATTGGCATATATTAGAAAAAATGATTTAAGTGCTGCAAAAAATTATGAATATGTTAAAGAAAAAATCGATATAAATAATTTGATAGACTTCTGGATAGCCGAAACATATACGACTAATAATGATATAGTCAACTGCAGATTTTTTTCTAACCCTGGTGTGGATGCCGGAAAATGGAAATTTGTTTTCTACGATCTGGATTATGCCATGTATAATGAAGAAACGAACTATTATTACTTTTCAACAAATATAGGAGGCATGACGCAAAATGGGTATTCAACTGAACTACTGAGAAATCTGATGAAAAATAAAGAATTTAGACAAACATATATTGAACGTCTGAGTTACAATTTGAAAAATACATGGGATCAGGATACAATCCTCGCAAAAATTGATGAAATCTATAATGAAATAAAATCTGAAATGCCGCGCAATCAGGCAAGATGGAATTTAAGTATGTCTGATTGGAATAATGGGGTAGCGGATTTAAAATATTTCGTTGAAAAAAGAGAGAGCTATCTATTATCTCAGACACAGACATGGTTTCATTTAAGTGATAAAGAGATGGAAGAATATTTTGGTGATTGAAAATGCGAAATTACAGAAATGAATTGAAATTTATTACATATCCTGCCCAGGCAGAAATTTTAAAACAAAGATTGGCATTGCTTATGGATATCGATGATCACTCTGTTCATGAAGACAATACATATTCCATTCGCAGCCTGTATTTTGATGATGATCAATCTACTTTTTATCATGAAAAATTAAACGGCGTTTTATATCGGAAAAAATATAGATTAAGAGTATACAATAATGATGATCGTTTTATTCGACTGGAATGTAAAATGAAGCATAATAATATGACAGCAAAAGAGCAATGCAAGATAGATAGGCAGATATGCGATAAGATATTATCCAATGATTTAAATTCAATTGAAACAGGCGGTGATAAGTTGTTGAATAATTTCATTATTGAAATGAAATCGAAGCATTTAACGCCTTCTATCATCGTAGAATATAAGAGAACGGCGTTTACATACCCAGTGTCACGCACAAGGATAACGTTTGATCAGGATATAAAATCAGGTATGTACAATTATGGTCTATTTGATGAATATATTCCAGCATATCAGATTTTTGATAATACGAAGACCGTCATTGAAGTTAAATTTGATAACATATTGCCGTTGCATATAGCACGTGTATTGGAGACAATACCCATGTTCAGGCAAGCGGTTTCCAAATATGCAATTTGCCGAAATATAAAATAAGCGAGGTAGAAAATGAACTTTCTAGATTTAATTAAAAACAGTGTTATTCAGGAATTCACAGGCACGGTCTCAGTGAGTGGTATTATTATATCAGTGGTATTATCTTTTTTCATCTCTTTGTTTATTATCTATATCTACAGAAAAACCTTTACAGGAGTTGTGTATTCTAAGTCATTTGCTTTATGCATTATTATGCTGTCTATGGTTACTGCACTTGTGATAAAGACGATCAGTTCAAATTTGGCACTTTCACTTGGTATGGTGGGGGCGCTTTCTATCGTACGTTTCAGAACAGCCGTAAAAGAACCTGTTGATACAGGGTTCATGTTTTGGGCTATCTCAGCAGGCATTATGACAGGTGCAGGGCTTTATTTAATAGCCGTAATTGGCTCACTTGTTTTAGGAGTATTATACTATTTTAGTTACGGTTTAGGCTTCAAAATAAAAAGCCAATATCTTTTGGTGCTGCGCTATAATGAAAAAAGTGATCAGGAAGTAAAAGACAGGGTGCACAGTCTGCCCAAATATAAACTCAAAAGCAAGTCATACTCAAAAGATACAATAGAATCTACATATGAAGTTGAACTTTTTGAAAATAAAAAAAATACAATAAATGCAAAGCAAGCCGCAATGGCATTAAAAGGCAATGACGAGAGTGATTTTATAGAGTTTTTTAAGGATATTGAAGGGGTAGTCAATATCAGTTTGATTAGTTATCAAAATGAATTTGGCGAATAAACAAATTCAGTAGAAATTTTTCAAGGCTTTCCGTAAAGGAAAGTCTTTTTTATTTACTAAATTTAATCATAAAACATGTCCCAACATTCATACATATATTTTAGTGGGAGGCAGATATGAAAGATGTAATAGGAGATATCAAAAATAATATATTAATCCATTTTCCACGTTATATGAATGAATGTATAGCGAAAACTTCAGAAGATAAGCTGACCGATTTAAATGAAATAAGAATAAGAATAAATAGACCCATAATAGCCAGTTCAACGAAGGAATATGTATTGGCCGACAACGGCTTTGTTGAAAGCTCCTCAGCACCTATTATAGCAGAAATGGCAGACTTAAATACAATCTTTAATTCTGCGGTAAGGCATTCTCCATATGCGTACAATGATGAAATAAAAAATGGCTATATCACCTTAAAAGGAGGGCACCGAGTCGGCATTTGTGGACGTGCTGTGCATAACAATAGCAATCAAACAATAAGTACAATAAAAAATATCAGCAGTCTCAATATACGAATAAGTAAAGAAATTCTTACAGCAGCCAAGGAAATCATGACGTATGTCACCAAAGAAGGAAAATTATTAAATACGCTAATTATTTCGGCTCCGTCATGCGGAAAAACAACTGTACTCAGAGACATCATACGCAGATTATCAGACGGAATAAGCTGCGATGCACATAATGTTGCGATAGCGGATGAGCGGGGGGAAATTGCGGCTTGCTTTAATGGGGTATCTCAAAATGATGTAGGAAGTCGAACGGATATTTTGGATGCAGTTATAAAAGCGGAAGGTATTATGAATCTTATTCGAAGTATGTCTCCAATGGTTATTGCAACAGATGAAATAGGCACTTATGAAGACGCAAAATCCCTGAAAGCGGCTTCGTTATGTGGTGTGAAAATACTGTGCACCGCGCATGCGTATGATATAGAGGATATACTTACCAATAAAGATACGATCAAAAAAGAAATATGCAGTTTGTTTGACCGTATTGTGGTACTGCAAAATTTAACTGCACCCGGTCAGATAAAAGCTATATACAATGCATCTTTTGAAAGGATATTTTGATGAAAATAATATTGCTGATTATTTTATTTTTTATTCCGGTACTATATGGATTTCGATTATCGGTAAATTTGGAAAATTGCTTTAAAAATATCCGATATTACAATTTATGTCTCGAAAAAATGTACATCAAAATAACACAATACTTAATGCCGTTAGAAGATATTTTTTTGGCACTGTCCAATGAAAACATAAAACCGTTTGATGCTATTTTCATCAATATTCATAGAAGGATCATAAGTGGCGGAGAATCTTTTAAAGACATTTTTTTAAGTGAGTTTTATACCGCGCAAACTGTATTGGGGTTCGGTGAAGAAGAAATGAATTTAATAAAAAATACGGCTGAATTATTGGGAAACAGCAATGTGGAAGGGCAGGAAAAATATATAAAAGGACTCATTAATATATCTGAAAAAATTCTAAAGTCAAGAGAAGATGAATTTAAAAAAATTGCATCTTCCTATAAAAAATTAGGAATAATGGCAGGGTTATTTTTAGTGATTGTTTTTATATGAAAGGATCTACGAAATGGATATAAATATTATTTTAAAAATTGCCGGTATAGCACTGGTGACCACTATTATTAATCAAATTTTAAAAAGAACAGATAAAGAGGACATGGCTTCGCTGGTAACGCTCACAGGAGTGATAGTTATTTTAAGTATTATTCTAACAATGCTCTCGGATCTTTTCGATACAGTAAAAACCATGTTTGAGTTGTACTGAAATGCCGATACTAAAAATTTGTATCACTGCCATTATAGGTGCTATAGCGGTTATGATCATACGAGAGCATAACAAAGAATATGCTTTATATATTAGTATTGCGTGTGGAGTTGTTATCCTGTATTTTTCTTTTGGATACGTAGGGGAAATTGTACAGGCAGTTAAATCGATATCTGATAATTATGGGATAAGGGAAGATATTATTGAACCTGTTTTTAAAATAACTGCTACGGCATATATTGCAAAGTTTTCTTCGGATATTCTAAAAGATGCTAACTTAGCTTCAACGTCAGAAAAAATAGAAATATTTGCTAAGTTATACATATTGTTCTTAACACTTCCTATTTTAAATGAATTATTAAATTTTATATTAGAATTATTGGGGTGAGCAATGAGAATAAAAATAATAATAAATTTGTTGAGCTTGATTGTTTTGATTGTCATCCCTCAAAATATGTATGCATCGGAAATCACTGATGATCAAAGTGCACAAAGCATCTATGACAGCAGTGGGCTTGGTGATGTGGAGCCATATTATACATCGGAAATTTCGTCTTATATGCAAAACAGCAGTTTTATGGAAGCAATTTTTGATTATTTAAAAGGAGAAGATATTACAGATGTTTCAATAAGAGAAATCATAAAAGAAATTGCAATCAATTCATTTCATGAAAATATAAGTTCAATCTCACTCATTATGGCATTCATTGTTTTCTTGTCTTTAATCAATATGTTGACAAGCTCTATTGGCAGTTCGCAAAGCAATCAAGCGGCATTTTATGCAATTTATTTAATGTTGCTGATTGTATTGATTACATTTGTATATCAGATCATTGATTCGACAAATACAACAGTTGCTTATCTCGCAGAATTTATGAATGTCTTAATGGTTCCGCTTTTAAGCTTGATGGCAATGAGTGGCGCAATATCATCAGCAGCTATTTTAAGCCCTATGCTGTTGTTTTATATTAATTTTTTGACTTCAGTTATAAAAACGGTATTAATTCCGTTGTTTATGATTGCATTTGCAATAGGGATTATCAATCAAGCGGCGTTTGAGGTGAAGTTAAAAAGCTTCGAGAAGTTACTCAAGCAAGCAGGATATTTTATTATGGGAATTATCATGCTTTCTTTTGGAGCGGTCAGTGCGGTAAAAGGAATTGCTTTTTCTTCCCTGGATGGCGTAATGGGTAAAAGCGTTAAATATGCTGTAAGCAATTTGATTCCTGTTGTAGGAAGGTTTTTATCAGACAGCGCCGATACAGTGGCATCGGTATCTTTGATTATTAAAAATGGGGCGGGATTGGTAGCATATATTATTTTATTATTCATTGTTCTAACACCTATTATCAAAACAGGTGTTATTATACTGCTTTTAAAACTCAGTGCAGCTTTAACGGAGCCAATTTCAGATGAGAGATGCACGGCTCTTATCGAAAATGCCGCCAATACTATGATGAATATACTTTCATGCCTGCTTTTATGTGCCATAATGTTTTTTATTTTTATAGGAATTGTATGCACTATGTCGAACTTTAGTGCAATGCTGAGGTGAAAATGGATCAGATAACTGCATTCGTGCGACAAATTTTAATAACTGCGATCTTTTTTTCAATTATTATTATCATCACACCCGACGAAAAATATAAGAAATATATTAAATTTTTCTGCAGTGCATTTTTGGTTGTATTATTGATTGCTCCCATAAAAAGCTTGCTTAATTCAGATCAATATATTTATGACATAGATACTTATGAAGTTGCGACAAAAGATGAATACGTGGAAATTCAGGATATGGTGATCAAAAAAGAATATATTTATACTCTTGAAAATGAAATACAAAATGATCTGGCAAATTATAATGTCGATATCTCACAAGTAGAAATTTTATTAAACGATGATATGAGTGTAAATAGTGTCATAATCAATGCATACATTAACGGTGAAAATAATATAAATACTTTAAGAGCGACAATAAGCCAAAAATTTAATATAAGTGAAGAAAACATTAATTTTAATAACGGAGAATAAAATGGATTCCAAAAAGATAATGAATAGTTTTGTTAGTTTTGACAAGCTTTTTACCAATAAAAAGTTTTTATATGCAGTTATTTTAATATCAGCATTAATTGTTACTTTTTCTTTTACATTTGATAACAGTTCCAATACAGAAAATGAAACAGAGAGCATTTCTTTAAGCACATACAAAGATGAACTAACAAAAGAACTTTGTAGCATTTTAGGAAAAGTTGAGGGAGTCGGTAAAGTAAATGTATTAATTACTTTTGATACCGATACCAATCAGGAAGTTGTCTACAATACTAAAGAAACGACCTCCACAAGCAGTCAAAATGCATCAAACAGCACAATTAGTAAAGATGTTGTCATGATGAAAGACGGAACAGTCAATATGCCGTATACCATTCAAAGTGATATTCCGGATATCAGAGGAGTTCTTATTGTTGCACAAGGAGCTGAAGACGAAGATGTTGAAAATAGAATTAAAGATGCCGTTGTTACGATATTAAAAATACCTGCATACAGGGCAGTAGTGCTGCCAATGGGGTAAAATAATTATATAAGTTTGGAGGATATTTAAAATGCCAAAAACAAAAAATAAGGGATTGTTGGTCATTGCTTTAGTGGCTATATTAGCTGCGGCAACAACTGTAAATTATAAACTCTCAGAAAAAAGTAACACCGCAAGCAGTGATTCGACCGGAATCATCAATGCCGAATTGGTAAGTACATACTCGGAAGAAGAGGTTATGACATCAACGACTGGTGTAGACAGTGAGTTTTTTGAACAATACAGAACACAAAGAGAAAAAACTCGTTCTGAGAATATAAGCTTGCTTGAAAGTATTGTATCCGATTCTGAGAGCAGTGATGAGATGGTAGATAATGCACAAAAAGAAATTATAGAAATGACACAAATAAGCGAAAAAGAATTAATCGTAGAAAATCTCATTAAGGCGAAGGGTTTTAAGGATGTTATTGTGTTTATTCATGAGGGATATGTAAATGTGGTTGTCGATGCCGAGCAAATCAGTACCGCGCAGGCCTCGCAAATTCAAGATATTGTGGTTAAAGAATGCGGTGTCGAAGTAAGCAAAGTATGCATTGCACTTTCCAAAGTAGAAGAATAAGTAAGAGAAAATAAAAAGCCGGCAGAAAGATCTGCTGCTTTTTTTATGCTTTTTTTTCATCGTTATCTTCTTAAAAGTTATTTGAATAATTATTTTAAAGTTTACGAAAAATAAATCATTGGATAACTAGTAATTAAGGAGAATCAAGATGAAGAAAAAATATATTTACTTCTTACTGGCTTTTATAGTTGTAGCAGGGTTTGTCTTTTCTATTGTATATCCTTTAAACAAAGATATTTGCATAGTAAAAGGCCGTGAAACAAACTTGTCACTGCCTTCGTATATATCGATCAAAGCTTCACTGGACGAAAATGAAGCAGTTGCTGTAAATGGCACTTATCAAAAGGAATTTGAGATATCGCCTAATAATCCTGTGGCTATTATCTCTGACGAAGTAGGCACTTTTGAAATAAAATTGAAAGCATTTGGAATTATTCCTGTCGGAACAGTCGATGTGCAAGTATTGCCTGATGTAAAACTATATCCATGCGGCTGGCTAATAGGTGTAAAAATGAATACCAAAGGTGTTATTGTGGTTGGTCTTGAAGACATCGAAACAATGAATGAAGAAGAATTATGTCCGGCTCAGAAAGCGGATATCAAAGTTGGAGATATTATTTACGAAATAGATGGGAGCGAAGTGAATGAGGCTGAAGATATAAAAGAGATTTTTAAAAATAAAAAGAGTGAAACAGTAAGTGTAAAATTAAAAAGGGGTGAAGAGTATAAAAAAACTGAAATATCAGCAGTTGAAGCAAAAGATGGATCCTTTAAAATCGGGCTCTGGGCAAGAGATAACATTGCGGGAATAGGGACGATGACATTTTTAAATTCACAAAATGCGGTTTTTGGAGCACTCGGACACTCAATCAATGATGTCACAACCGGTATACTTGTGCCTGTAAAAGACGGGAGTATTGTAAATGCACATATTATATCTGTTATAGAAGGGCAAGAAGGAATACCCGGAGAAATACGTGGCATTTTTTATGATGAAGATGAAGAAATCGGTACTTTGAGTAAGAATACAGAATTTGGCTTATATGGTGAGATAACAAAAATAAAAGAACAAAATTTGTCATCTTTACCAATCGCAACACAGTCTGAAATTAAAGAAGGCGCGGCGCAGATATTATGTTCGGTAGACAGCGAAGAGCCTCGGTATTATGATATCGTTATTGAAAAAAAATATAATCAACGAACAAAAAGCACAAAAGGCATGCTCATAGAAGTAACAGATGAGGAATTGCTCAAAAAAACAGGAGGGATTATCCAAGGCATGAGCGGAAGTCCGATTATTCAAGATGGCAAAATAGTCGGTGCTGTTACACATGTACTTGTGTCAGAACCCAAAAAAGGATACGGGATATTTATCGAATGGATGATAAACGAGGCGGGTTTAGATAATAATTAACAAAAATTAATTCTAATTGCAGGATTTCTGAGAAATTAATAGAATATAAAAAACAGACGGGCAAAAAAATTGAAAAAAGTAAATAAGGAGGAAGCAATGATCAGTAAGGTGGCTTTAGCAGACAATAATGCGTCTTATATGGATGCCATAGAAGATGCATTAAATAAGACGAAAAAGTTTAAAGTTGTAGGGAAATTTACCAATGGTAAAGAATTGGCAGAATTTTGCTGCGGTAAAAATTGTCCGGATATTGTACTGTCAGATATATTTTTATCTGAATTAGACGGTATAGAAGTAATGAATAAACTAAGCAAATCAGTTAAATATAAAATGCCTAAATTTGTTATAATTTCTGCATCGGGGAAAAATGATTTTATAAAAAATGCAATCGATGCAGGAGCGGCATACTATTTAATAAAACCGATTGATAATAATATTATTATAAAACGTATGCTGGATGTATGCGAAAATAAATTTGTCAGTAAATTTAATCTAAATGAAGAAGATGAAGATACGCAATTTTATTCTGTGCAAGCTTATGAAAAGCATATTACCAAAATGCTCCATGAAATAGGTGTGCCGGCACATATAAAGGGGTATATGTATCTAAGAGAAGCCATAAAAATGGTAGCGGAGGATACAAATCTACTTGGCGCTATTACAAAAGAGCTTTATCCGGAGCTCGCCGTAAAGTTTAAAACCACTTCAAGCAGAGTGGAGCGAGCAATTAGGCATGCGATTGAAGTTGCATGGAGCAGAGGAAATATGGATACACTAGACAGTATTTTTGGTTATACTATTGATCAAAACAAGGGTAAACCAACAAATAGTGAATTTATTGCAATGATAGCTGATAAAATAAGACTGGAAAAAATGGTTGTTATTTAATTTACAGGTTACAGGAGCTAAACATTAGTAGAAAATAAGAAAATACAGGTGAATTAAGCACTTTAACTAATCACATTTATGAAAATATTTTAATTTTAATAAATGTGATTTTTTATTTATAAAATGAAATTGAGATGGATAAATTGATGTATAATAAAAAAATAAAATATTTTAAAATATTGGGCGGGTTATATGCTAAAAGTTTTTAACGGTATTATTACAAAATCAGATGAATTCTCAGATAGTGATAGAATTCTAACTGTTTTTTCGAAAGAAGAGGGAAAAGTACCGGTACTCTATAAAAGGGCAAAACAGATAAAAAAAGCCTCGAACGCTGTCAGTCAGTTATTTAGCGTGTCTGAATTTATTTGTTACAGAGGCGCGAATTTTTATATTCATAATTCATCAATGCTTTTAAAATCGTATATCAATATCCCCGCTTCTCTGAATAGACTGGCAATAGCATCTTACTATGCTCAGATGATAAATTATTCTTATGAAAATTATCAAAAAGATGAGCGAGCATATAATTTAATTATATACTGCATGAACAAGATAGATAAATCTGATAATGTGAATTGTATAAAATATATAGCATTATTTCAGGCGAAATTACTCGCTGTTTTAGGGTATGCGCCTATTCTTGATACTTGTGTGGTGTGTAAAAGGCAAACTGATCTTTGCTCATTTGATATAGAGATCGGGGGGGTTATCTGTTCAAATTGTGCGCGTGAGTTACAAAAATATCAATATGTATCAGAACAGGAGATAAAAATCTTAGCATATTTAATAAATGTCTCGTTAAATAAAGAAAATTTAGAAAAAATTGATTTGAATAATATAAAAAATTTGATAAAATTATTACATTATTGCTTAAATGACAAAATCGAAAGTCATATTACTACATATGATTTTTTAATGAAAGTATTGCAATAGTTTGGAGGAAAAATTTATGCAATTGTCTATGAATGAAATCATCAGTATATGTAAAATGAGAGGGATTATATTCCCCGGCTCAGAAATATATGATGGGCTTGCGAACAGCTGGGACTATGGTCCGCTTGGAGTAGAGATAAAAAACAATATAAAAAAAGCATGGTGGAAAAAATTTGTACAGCAAAATCAATACAATATAGGTGTGGATTGTGCAATTTTAATGAACCCGAAAACATGGGAAGCCAGCGGGCACCTTGCTAATTTCAATGATCCGCTGATTGATTGTAAAAGTTGCCGACAAAGATTCCGCGCGGATAAATTGATTGAAGATCATTTTTCAACCAAAGGAGAGCATAAGAATGTCGATGGCTGGAGCAATGAACAAATGGAGAGCTTTTTAGCTGATAATCATATTGGATGCCCAAATTGTAAAAAAAGCGATTTCACTTCAATCAGACAATTCAACCTGATGTTTAAAACATTTCAGGGAGTCACGGAGGATAGCTCCAGTCAGCTATATTTAAGACCCGAAACTTGCCAAGGTATTTTTGTCAATTTTAAGAATGTTCAGAGAACTACAAGAAAAAAATTACCGTTCGGGATTGCGCAGATTGGGAAATCGTTTAGGAATGAAATAACGCCCGGCAATTTTATTTTCAGGACCAGGGAATTTGAGCAAATGGAACTGGAATTCTTTTGTGAACCTAAGGATGAATTTATCTGGTTTGATTATTGGAAAAATTATTGTGAAAATTTCCTGTATTCCATTGGGCTTAAAAAAGAAAATATAACACTTAGACATCATAAGCCGGATGAACTTTCTCATTACAGCAATGCAACAACCGATATAGAATATCGTTTTCCATTTGGTATTGGGGAGCTCTGGGGTATAGCCGATCGTACAGATTATGATTTAAAACAGCATGAATTATTCTCGGGCAAAGATATGAAATATATCGATCCGATCACAAACGAGAAATTTTTCCCGTATTGTATTGAACCGTCAGTCGGAGTCGACAGACTCATGTTGGCTGTTTTATGCGATGGATTTGAAAGAGAGACAATTGCTGAGGGTGATGAAAGGATTGTTCTGCGTATACATCCGTCTCTGGCGGCATACAAGGCAGCAGTTCTCCCGCTGACCAAGAAATTAAATGATAAAGCAATTGAAATTTATTCAATGCTTTCAAAATATATGAATATTGATTACGATGAGACAGGTAGTATTGGGAAACGTTACAGACGGCATGATGAAATAGGAACACCATATTGTATAACAATAGATTTTGATACATTAGAAGACTCTTGTGTGACGATAAGAAATAGGGACAATATGAATCAAGATAGGGTGGCAATGGATAAGATTAAGGATTATATTTTAGAGAAAGTTGAATTAGAATTATGAAATATTATGCTTTTTTGGTCTCTGACTCTGTCGGAGAAACAGCAAATATTCTTTTCAAGACAGCTCTTTCTCAATTTAACACGGACTTGTTCGAAATTTATACTTTTCCGTTTATAAAAACTGTGCAGGATATCGACACGATTTTAAAAAAAGCAAAAGAATGTAATGCACTTGTGCTCTACACGGTTGTCATGAAAGAAATCAACCATTATTTAAAGGGCGAGCTTGATAAATATAATATAAAATCACAGGATTTATTGAAAGATACACTGAATATGATAAAAGAAAAAACAAATATGGAACCTAAATATTCACCTGGCCAAAATAGATTACTTGATGAAAAATATTTTAAACGTATGGAAGCAATCGAATTTGCTGTTCAAGCTGATGACGGTAAAAGTATAAGCCGACTAAAACAAGCAGATGTGGTCTTGCTTGGCGTATCCAGAACATCTAAAACGCCTATTTGCGTGTATTTAGCGAATCAAAACATTAAAGCCGCCAACTATCCTATAGTGTATGGGCTCGAAGTAGATCAGAATTTATTTAAAATACCCAGGAAAAAAATGATTGGACTTACAATTGATTGTGAAAAATTGCATATTATCCGTTCAAAGCGTATAAGTGCATATGGAATTAATCAAGATACGAATTATGCTGATATGATAAGTATTAAAAGAGAATTGGAGTATGCGGACAGATTATTTCGTTTGCTGAATATTAATGTAATCAATACCTCTAATAATGCTATAGAGGAAACGGCTAGTATTATCATGAATTTGATAAACCATAGTCCTCATTAAAAATTTATTTACTATATAAAATGAATAAAAATATAAAGCCTATGTTTTAAACATAGGCTTTATGATTATCTTTTATACAGTAACTACCATGTCAAATCGGTGTCAAGGGTGAGTCCTTTTCCTGTTAATGCATCAAGCATAATCTTTTGTTCAACTTGAGCGACCATTTTCTTTGTGAATTTTACTCTATCAGGATTTACTGAGATACTGTCTATACCACTTCGTACAAGGAATTCGGCAAACTCGGGATAAACACTCGGAGCTTGACCACAGATAGAGACAGTTTTTCCGTCTTTATGTGCAACTTCTATGAGGTGTTTTATCGCACGACGTACTGAAAGGTTGCGTTCATCAAAAATACTGGATACAGTATCATTGTCTCTGTCACATCCGAGAATCAACATTGTGAGGTCGTTTGAACCTATAGAGTAACCGTCTACGTATTTATTAAATTGATCTGCAAGTATAATATTTGAAGGAATTTCTGCCATAAGCCATATTTTAAAGTCAGGGTTACGTGCAAGGCCTTCTTGAGCCATGAGCGTAGTAACTTTTTCGCATTCTTCAACTGTTCGACAAAACGGGAGCATAACATGCAGATTTTTAAGTCCGAATTCTTCACGGACCTTAAGGACTGCTTTAATTTCCAGTTTAAAAGCTTCGATATATTTAGGATCATAATAACGGGAAGCACCACGCCATCCAAGAAGCGCGCTTGGTTCGTATGGTTCAAATTCTTCGCCGCCTTTCAGATCGCGATATTCGCTTGATTTGAAATCCGAAAAACGTAGTATAACAGGGCGAGGCGCCAGAGCTTGGCAAACTTGACGGAAAGCTTCTGCAAGCTGGTCGATAACTTTTTCAGGCTGTCCGATTTTTAAAAGATAAAGCGGATGTTCATGAATATAAGTTGTCCAAATAAATTCTTCGCGCATAAGGCCGATGCCGTCACATGGCAGGCTGCTGTATTTCTCTGCGAGATCCGGATCACCAAGATTCATATGTATCTTTGTTCCGGTGACAGGGAAAGTTTCGGCCATTACAACAGCGTCAGAAGAGGCGTCTTTCTTATTCGCTGTTTCAAGAATACCCTCATATACAATGCCGTTTGTTGCATCGACAGTGATATCCATACCGTCTTTAATGACAAGTGTGCTTGCTTCACCACGGCTTTTTGTACCAACAATACATGGAATCCCAAGTTCACGGCTAACAATAGAAGCATGGCAAGTCATTCCGCCTGAGTCTGTCACAATTGCCTTTGCTTTCTTCATTGCAGGCACCCAGTCGGGGGCTGTCATTTCTGTAATAAGTATTTCGCCTTCTTTGAATTCGTCAATATTTTCCGGCGATAAGATAACATGTGCTTTTCCGGAAACAAGTCCCGGACTCGCAGGAAGACCTTTTAAAATAACTTTGCGTTCTGTGGTTGTGGCTACGTTGGCGATAGTTTCGGGTTTCTTTTCTTTATTACGTCTGCTCCAAACAGTTTCAGGGCGAGCTTGGAGAATCCAGATTTTATCGTCACGCTCATCCACGCCCCATTCTATATCCATATATCCGCCATAATGCTTTTCTATTTTTTTAGCATATTCAGATAGCTGTAAAATTTGCTCGTCGGTTAGCTTTTGAAGCTCTGCCTCTGCAGCCGGAACAGCTTGTTCTTCACAATCGCCGCCAGGTTTGCGTGCATATTTTATGTCTTGCTTATTAACAATTTTGGAAATGATCTTATTATCTGCTTTTGAGATGATGTATTCATCTGGAGTCACAATACCTTGTACAACATATTCCCCGAGCCCATAAGCTGCTTCAATGAGAATATTTGTATCGTCACCATTGGCTAGGTTTACAGTGAACATAACTCCGGAAATTTTTGAAAATACCATCATTTGTACAACAGCAGAAAGAGCAATATCAGTATGGCTGTATCCTTGTTTTTCACGGTAGTAAACAGCCCTGTCTGTAAAAGTGGATGCATAACATTCCTGAATGCGTTTTACAACGTTTTTCGCGCCTTTAACATTCAGGTAAGTTTCTTGTTGTCCTGCGAAACTAGCATCTGGAAGATCTTCAGCGGTAGCGCTGGAGCGTACTGCTACAAAGGGTTCGCTTTCACCGACTTTTTCTGCCAATTCTTGATATGCTTTGATAACAGCCTCTTCAAGCTCTTTTGGCATTGGCTTTGTAATAATGAGTTTGCGAATGCGTGAGCATACATCATGTAAAAGGGTGCTGTTTTCAACGTCGGTAAGCTCAGAAAGCAATGCATTTAATTCTTGACGCAAATCGCTGTTGTCAACAAAGTAATGATAAGCGAAAGCTGTTGTTGCAAAGCCATAAGGAACTGGCACATCCGTATTGGAGGTCATTTCACCTAATGAAGAAGATTTTCCGCCAACAATATCTACGTCTTTTCTTTCCAATTGTTCAAACCAAAGCAGATATTCTTTGTTTTTTTCCATTTTTTCACCTCATTTTAAAATTGTCTATTTTGCAGAACAGAAAGGCTAGCATAAGTAACTGCAAAAGAAAAGTCCGAAAACGACACATTTATATATTTATGTAGCCGCATGCCGGGAATCGTCTTCTTTGTTTATTATAACAAAGAAATCCAATTTTATTTCTTTTATAGTATATCAAATACTTAAGTAAATAAGCAAGAGTTTTTACATATACTATGATAATATTTTACAATATGCATAAAAAAAATATATTATTTTAAGAATAAATATGATTTTAAATATGTAATTTAATTTATAACTAACAATGATTTTACGTATGAGTGCTTAGAATTAAAATGAATATTGAAATGAAAATTTTTCTATGCTAAAATACTAACATTTAGTATAATGATTGAGGAAAATATGGCTAAGGTACCTGTTGCGATTTCAAACAGACACATATTTTTATCAGAAAAGGATACATTTAAATTATTTAATACTTTAGATGTACCGAGAAAAAAGACACTGGGTCAAGAGCAATATTTTGTCTACGAACCTTCATTGGAAGTAATAGGCAACGACAGAATCTTAAAGAATGTGCGAGTTATAGGGCCGCCAAGAGAAACCACACAAGTAGAGTTATTATTTGGAGATTGTGTGAAACTTGGCATAAAACCATTGGTGCGGCAAAGTGAGGATATTGCATATTCTTCCGGATGTATTTTAAAAAGCACATCTGGTCAAATTGAGATTAAAAGCGGAGTTATTGTGGCTGCAAGGCATTTGCATGCAAATACAGAAGACGCTAAATCTCTTGGATTAAAACAACATGAGCTCATTCAAATTCGAGGCGGGGGAAAGCGAGCCTTGGTTTTCCATAACGTTTTGGTTCGGATTGACAGTTTTGCAAGTTTGGCTTTTCACATTGATTTTGAAGAAGCGAATGCTGCAGGATTAACACCGGGCGAGTTATGTGAAATTTTAAAATAAGAATAAAACATATGTAATATATGTTGCGAAATAAAAATAAATTTATGAGGTTATAGTATGAACAAAGTACCAGTATCATTATCAAACAGGCATATTCATTTAAAAAAAGAAGATGTAAAAGCTTTATTTGGAAAAGACGAACTAACTTTTAAAAGCGATTTGAGCCAGCCCGGCCAATATGCTTGTGAAGAACAAGTTGAAATTGTAGGGCCTAAAGGCAGCATCGGCAAAGTGAGAATCTTAGGACCGACAAGAGACGATACACAAGTTGAAATTTTAACGGGAGATTGTTTTAAACTTGGGATCATGGCACCTATCAGAGAAAGCGGTAAAATTGAAGATACCCCGGGCTGCAAGTTGGTGGGGCCAAACGGAGAAGTTGAAATAAATGAAGGTGTGATCGTTGCAAGCCGTCATATTCATATGAACGAAGAAGAAGCAAAAGAATTTGGCTTAAAAGATAAAGATACCGTCAAAGTTAAAGTAGGCGGAGACAGAGGACTTGTATTCGAAAATGTACTTGTCCGTGTAAGCCCGAAATTTGCGCTTGACATGCATATCGATTCGGAAGAAGGAAATGCAGCCGGAGTTGGCCGCAAAGGCGGAGAAGGTGAAGTTATTAAATAACAGGTGAAAAAATGGCGGTAATATTATCAATGCCTGATCGTGTAGCTTTCAGCATATTTGGCTTTGAGGTTATGTGGTATGGAGTTATCATAGCCTGCGCTATGCTTCTTGGAATCGGTATTGCTATGTACAGGGCGAAAAGAAAACGCCTAAACAGTGAAGTTTTACTAGATATCTTGTTATTGACGATCCCGCTGGCGGTGGTAGGAGCAAGAGCGGCTTACGTTCTTGCTCACTGGCAATATTATGCCGGCGGGCAGTTATTGCAAATATTTGCAATACGTCAAGGAGGGTTGGCTATTCAGGGAGGCATCGTAGGCGGGATAGCAGGCGTTGTTATCATGTGCAAAATAAAAAAGCAAAGCCCACTTTTTATAGCTGATTTGTTGGCGCCGAGTTTAATTTTAGGCCAGGCGATCGGAAGATGGGGTAACTATTTCAATATGGAAGTATATGGTACTCAAACCACTCTTCCGTGGGCAATCCAGGTTATTGATCCCCAATTGGGCAAAATTATGGTACATCCCACTTTTTTATATGAAAGTCTTTGGAATTTATTATCCTTTGGAATGCTCTTGTATTATGATAGGCATATCAAAAAAAATAATGGGGAAATCATTTGCCTGTATTTAATCTTGTATTCATTCGGAAGGTTTTTTATTGAATTTCTCAGAACCGATCATGTATATATTTGGGGAAATGTCAATTTGGCACAGGCAATCTGTGTTTTGCTCGCCGGAATCGGTATTGCAGCATTAATTCTAATTAGAAAAAAATTTTAGTTAATAATAGGAGGTAGCGACCATTTTCTTATTATTAATACTAATTTAAGAAATTAAATTTCATTTTTATATTATAATATTTTGTTGTAACGCTATATGCAATATATAAAGGAGTGTAAGTACTTGGCAATTTTGAATATCCCGAACGCACTTTCAGTATTTAGAATACTGCTTATACCAATATTTTTGTATATGCTGAATTCAAACAAAGAATCAGGATTTTATATGGCAACGGCTGTTCTGGCACTGTCTTATATTACAGATATTTTAGACGGATACATAGCAAGAAAAAAAAATATGATAACGGAGCTGGGTAAAATTCTTGATCCGTTAGCAGATAAGATAACACAAGGAGTCGTTGTTATCGCACTACTTATAAAAGGGTATATCCCCGCTTTTGTAGTGATCATTCTTCTGGCAAAAGAGCTCATTCAAATTTCCGGAGGTATTTATATTAAAATAAAATTAAAAGCACAAATGCCTCCCGCCAATGTTTTTGGGAAAACAGCAACGGGAATGTTTTATATCAGCATGTTGCTGCTGTTATTATCTGTTCCGTATGCGATCTATATAGTATATATTACAATAATCATATTATTGATTGCCTTTATAAATTATGTAGTTATGTTTATAAAATTTAGAAAAGAGACTTGCAAAAATAATATTTTATGATATCATATGAGGACTATATTTAAATATATACGATGATAAAAGAAGAGTAAGAAATAAAATATTTTTAGAGAGAACCGGTATGCTGAAATGGTTTAATATTTTTTTCCGAATGTCGCTTTTTAGTTTCAGAACAACCCTCTGCGCTTTTGCGTTATAAAAATGAAGTGAGATTATATAATAGTTAATCTAAAAAAGGTGGTACCGCGGATATTCCGTCCTTTGCAAAAACATGCAAAGGACGTTTTTTATATAAAAATAAATAAAATTATTTTAAGGATTTTAAGGAGAAGATCATGCTGGAGAAGAGTTATTCTCATAAAGAAATAGAAGGAAAGACATATGAAAAATGGGAACAAAACGGATATTTCAAACCTGAAATCAATAAAGATGGAAAGCCGTTTACAATTGTAATGCCGCCTCCAAATATTACAGGGCAACTGCATTTAGGACATGCATTTGACGGAACCATTCAGGATATTCTTACCCGATATAAACGAATGATGGGTTGTGCGGCGCTGTGGCTGCCCGGAGAAGATCATGCTTCCATTGCAACAGAGGTAAAACTTGTAGAAAAAATCAAGAAAGAATACAACAAAACAAAAGAAGAAATAGGAAGAGAAGCTTTTTTGAAAGAGGCGTGGGAATGGAGTGATTTTTATAGAAAAAGAATAGCAAAACAATTTCGCAAACTTGGTACGTCATGTGATTGGAGCAGGGAAAGATTTACGATGGACGAGGGATGCAGTCAGGCCGTAAATGAATTTTTTGTCGATCTATATAATAAAGGCCTTATATATAGAGGAAATCGAATCATCAATTGGTGTACAAATTGCAAAACGACTATTTCAGATGCCGAAGTTGAATATCAGGAGCAGCAAGGCGGAATTTATTATATTATTTATCGAATTGAAGATGAAGATGAAAGTATTATTGTTGCCACCACAAGGCCTGAAACAATGCTTGGGGACACAGGCATTGCTGTAGCTCTGGACGATGAAAGGTATGCTCATTTAATCGGCAAAAATGCCATTCTTCCGCTTGTAGGAAGAAAGCTTCCGATTTTTGCCGACAGCTATGTTGATAAAGCATTTGGTACAGGTTGTGTAAAAGTAACTCCATGTCATGATCCCAATGATTTTGAGATGGGTCTTAGACATAACTTGGAGCAAATTAGAATTTTTAATTATGATGGGAAATTAAATGAAAATGCATCAGAGAACTATGCTGGCCTGACTATTATGGAAGCCAGAAAAAAAGTTTTGACTGATTTAGACAAACAAAATTTGCTGGTAAAAATAGAACCATATGCACATAATGTAGGCACGTGTTATAGGTGTGATACAACTATTCAGCCTATTACAAGTGAACAATGGTTTGTAGATATGAAACCACTGGCAGCGCCTGCAATACAAGCAGTAAAAGATGAAGTAGTGCATTTTGTGCCGAAACGATTTGAAAAAGTATATTTTAATTGGATGGAAAATATTAAAGACTGGTGCATTTCCCGCCAGTTGTGGTGGGGTCATCGAATACCAGTGTATTATTGCGGTGATTGTAATGAAATGATGGTGCAAAAAGAAGCACCGAAGTATTGCCGTAAATGTAAGAGTCAAAGTATCAGGCAGGATGAAGATGTTTTAGACACTTGGTTCAGTTCGGGGTTATGGCCGTTTTCTACATTAGGCTGGCCTGAAAAGACGGCTGATTTAGAAAAATATTATCCCAATGATGTTCTTGTTACGGGTTTTGACATCATATTTTTATGGGTTGCGAGAATGATCATGTCCGGCTACAGCGAGATGGGAGAACAGCCGTTTTCTGATGTGCTTATTCATGGATTGATTAGAGATGTACAAGGCAGAAAAATGTCAAAATCTTTAGGGAATGGGGTTGATCCGCTTGAGGTAATTGATCAGTATGGTGCGGATGTATTGCGTATTACTTTGATTACCGGCAATAAAATGGGCAATGATGCAAGATGGAATACTGAAAAATTAGAAGCAAACAGAAACTTTATGAACAAACTATATAATGCCGCAAAATTCATTTTGATGAATACGTATGACTATGTACCGTGCGAATATACTGACATAAAATCTTCTCTATCGCTTTCTGATAAGTGGATTATTGGTAAATTAAGTGAATTAATTTCTGAAATTAATACTAATATGGAAAAGTACGAATTCGGGCTTGCCGCCGAAAAATTGTATGATTTTGTATGGAATGTATTTTGTGATTGGTATATAGAATTATCTAAGACATCACTTTATAACAAAGAAGATGAACGTTATAAGCGAAGTGCGCAATTTACCTTAAAATATGTATTTTCATGTGTATTAAAAATGCTTCATCCGTTCATACCTTTTATCACAGAAGAATTATATTTAGCGCTCAATGTCAATAAAGAGACAATTATGATTCAGAAATGGCCGTCTTTTGACGAAAACATGACGTTCGATGAGGCTCGAAAAGATATGGATATTATTATAGAAGCAGTGCGTTCGATAAGAAATGCAAGAAGTACTATGAATATTGCGCCGTCGAAACGCGCGGAACTCTATTTAGAATGTGATCATATTCGAGTAAGAGAAATGTTAAAAGAAAATGAAAATTATTTCAAAGCTCTATGTTCGGCCAAATCAATATTGTTTGAAAAGCCTTTAAGTGAGAATATTATTTCTGCTGTGTTTTCATCCGGTAAATTCTTAATTCCTCTGGATGATTTGATTGATAAAGAAAAAGAGCGGGAGCGTCTTCTAAAAGAAAAAGTAAATATTCAAAAAGAATTGAAGCTGGCGGAAAGCAAATTAAACAATACCGGATTTATGGCAAAAGCGCCTGAATCTGTTGTGCTTGCAGAAAAAGAGAAGCAACAAAAGTATACAACGATGCTAGAAGAAGTTGCCGAAAGGCTGTCAAAATTGTCATAAAAATGTAGTTGACACAACAAAAAAATGTTGTTATAATCTTAACGCTGGTTACGAGGGGTACCGAAGCGGTCATAACGGGGCGGTCTTGAAAACCGTTAGGGTGCAAGCCCACGTGGGTTCGAATCCCACCTCCTCGGCCATAATTATATATAGTAAAAGAATTCGGAGAAGTACTCAAGTTGGCCGAAGAGGCGCCCCTGCTAAGGGTGTAGGTCGGGGAACCGGCGCGAGAGTTCGAATCTCTCCTTCTCCGCCATTTTAAAATTTTAGTGCTGATAATCAGCACTTTTTTATTTTACTGGATTTAATTAAAAGCATTTACGATTTTACGTATAAAAATCATACTATCTCAAATAATACATCTATAAGTCTAAATGATAAAAATAAAGAAAGTGAGAATATTTTATGAAGGCAATAATTGACCGTGAAGGGTGTATTGCATGCGGCATGTGTACTGACATTTGCCCGGATGTATTTCGTATGGGAGACGATGGAAAGGCAGAAGCCTATGGAGAAATAGATAGTTCTGTTGAAGATAGCGCGCAAGAAGCACGAGATAGCTGTCCTGTTTCAGTTATTTCAATAGAAGATTAAAAATCTTCTTATCAAAATATGGAGTATCTATTCCTATATTAAAATTGATAATTAAAATATTTGATTAAGAGAGTAGCTATATTCACAGTAGCCGCTCTCTTTGATTTTATAATCTTATGATTTGCTTTGTTGCTTAGCACGAAGCTCTTTATTTAATATTTTCTTTCTCATTCTTATATTTTTTGGAGTGATTTCCACAAGTTCATCATCTGCTATAAATTCAAGCATCTGTTCCAGACTTAAAATAACGGGAGGGGTAAGTTTTACCGCTTCATCGCTTCCAGCGGCTCTTATGTTTGTTGCATGTTTTTTCTTACATACATTAAATACCAAATCTTCCGCTTTTGCATTTTCGCCAACAATCATTCCCTCGTAAACATCTATACCAGGGCCGATAAATAATTTTCCGCGGTCTTGAGCACTGTTCAGCCCATAAGCTGTTGTGGTGCCTGTTTCATGTGCGATAATCGAGCCGTGAGTGCGTTCGGTAATCTCTCCCTTATATTCACTGTAACCATCATAAATATGATTCATTACTCCGTTACCTTTTGTATCGGTTAAAAATTCATTTCTAAACCCTATTAAGCCACGGGAAGGAATAGAAAATTCAAGCCGCACGCCTCCTTGGCCATTGCTATACATATCAAGCATTTCGCCTTTGCGTGGACCCATCTTTTCCATCACAACGCCAATATATTCTTCGGGAGTGTCAATGATTAAGTGTTCCATCGGTTCTTTCATCTTACCGTTTTCGGTTTTAAATATTACTTTAGGACGTGATACGCTGAATTCGTAACCCTCTCTGCGCATGGTTTCAATTAAAATTGATAGATGCAGTTCTCCTCTGCCTGATACTTTAAACATATCCATAGATTCAGTCTCTTCTACACGCATGCTCACATTCGTTTTGATTTCTCTGAAAAGGCGTTCTCGTAGAGTACGGGAGGTTACAAATTTACCTTCTCTGCCAGCAAATGGGCTATTATTGACCAAAAACATCATGGATATGGTAGGTTCATCAATTTTCACAAAATCAAGCGGTTCTGGATTGTCGGCATCACATAGTGTCTCACCTATATTGATATCTTCAATACCGGCTAAAGCGATAATATCGCCCATTTTAGCTTCCTGGATTTCTGTTCTTTTCAGTCCGTTAAACTCATACAACTGGCTGATTTTGACATTTTTAATTTCTTTATCGTTAGAGCACAGAGCGGCTCGTTGATTCTTTTGAACTTGTCCGCGTTCAATTCTGCCTATGGCAATTCTTCCGACATAATCATTATAATCAATATTAGAGACCAGGATTTGAAATGGCGCATCCATATCACCTTTGGGACATGGGATATGGTTTATCATCGTTTCCAAAAGCGGGAATATTGTATCGCTTTTTTCGTTTAAATTTATTGTTGCATATCCTTGTCTGGCTGATGCATACACAATAGGGAAGTCTAACTGCTCGTCTGTGCAATTCAATTCAATAAATAAATCAATAATTTCATTGATTGCCTCATCGATGCGTATTTCAGGTCTGTCAATTTTATTTATGACCACAATAATTTTTTTATTCATAGCCAATGCTTTTTGAAGTACAAATTTTGTCTGGGGCATCACGCCCTCATATGCATCTACCAGAAGCAAAACGCCGTCGACCATAATGAGTATGCGTTCTACTTCGCCGCCAAAATCGGCATGCCCGGGAGTGTCAACGATATTGATTTTAATATCTTTGTATTTCACGGATGTATTTTTTGCAAGTATCGTAATGCCGCGTTCTCGTTCCAGATCATTGGAGTCCATAGCACGTTCCGTAACTTGTTCATTTTCACGATAAATACCACATTGGCGCAGCATTTGGTCAACTAATGTTGTTTTTCCGTGGTCTACATGAGCGATGATCGCTATATTTCTGATATCATTTCTCTGTTGCATATATTTAGCCTCTATTTATATTTAATCAAAGATAAATAATAATCTTATTTTGCGGTTTTTGCAATAAATTTATTTAAACAATTCAATATAACCGTTTGCAAAATATGAAAAATTTTTTATATTCAATTAAAATTGATTTTTGGATTTTTTGTGCTATAATAAAAAAACAGTGCGCCGTTAGCTCAGCTGGATAGAGCGTTCGGCTACGAACCGAAAGGCCAGGGGTTCGAATCCCTTACGGCGCACCATTACCGCATAAAACAAGGGCGAAACGCCCTTTTTTTATTTATTGCATTTAATTTTTCCCGCCATTTTCCCGCCAAAGTTTTATAAAGATATATCAAGTTGCCTCGTAAAAAGTAATTTGATCATAATCTTCTCCTAAAATTTCACGCTTTATTTGGTCATCTAAAAGATGAATATACGTCTTTTCGGTTTCTCTCGTGCTGCTGTGCCCTAATATTTTTGAAATATAAAGTATTTCTTTTTTTTGTAAAAATAAATTAGTTGCGAATGTATGTCTGTAAGCGTGGAATGTTTTATATTCTACACCGGCAGCGGCTAACAGCCTTTGATGTGAGCGCAATAAATTCCTTCTATTAGTATAATAACCTAATTCATTTGCGAAGACAAGATTACGATCAATATATGAACCGCGAGCTGCTTTCATTTCGTGCTTTTGGCGATCTTTCAAATCAAGGAGCACATCTATGGCCGATGACGTTAAAGGAGCTCTGCGTATGGATCCTCGTGTCTTAGGGTCCGTAACAAAATATTCATAATTTCCTTCTAAATTTTTTTGATATGTCAATGACTTTGTTACACTTACCAATCTATCTTTAAACGAATAGTCTGGCCATTCAGAAGCTAAAAGCTCTCCTTCACGCAGACCGATTTCTTTTGCCACGAGAGATATATGTTTGCATCTGTAATGTGTTTTGCAATTGGTAATTGATTGAATATCATCATCGGAAAACGTTGGCGGAATTTTTAAAAATAGTATTGATGGTTGTTTTATTTTTATACCAACGCACGGGTTATACGGCAGAACCCTTTTGGAAATCAAATAGCTATAGAATTTCTTGATGATTTTTACGGTATCATGCTGCTGCGAATATGTGAAATCTGAAGCGTTTAAACCGTCCTCGATCATTTCTTTCGAAACGTCAATTAAGGCTTCATATTTGAACGATAGCGCTTGTATCTGATTCTGAATAGTGCTTTTATATCGGTTATATGTACTCAATTTTAAATTGTTGTTTTGGACATCTTTCAGCTCCACAGTTTCGTGCCATTTCAGCATACTGGGGTAAAACAACTGCTTACTTGCATCGATATCTATACCCATTTTACGCATGGCCATATAAGTTTCATATTTTGCATCTGATTCTTTTTTATTGTGTCCGAGGAATTCCTTCCGGATCCTTTTCCCGTTTTCATCTTTGCCAACGTCACGTGTCTGCCGGTAATATTTTATTCCATTTTTTTCGTAATTTGTTTTTACAGCCATATCATTCACTCATTATTATAAATTGCCTATTCAACCGGTACCATTTTAAATGCAGAACTTGCTTCTACCTTGTCACCATAAGAAAATTCATATATATATTCGCTTACACTATAGCTGTCGTTGCCTAATATAATGTTTACCATTAAAGCGCCTGAAGATGAATAAACAACAAAATTACTACTTCCCCCATATATCTTATATCTTCCTATTTCAAAATCTTTCCCGGCTGTTAAATATCCTGCGGGATATTTTTTAGATTTTCCTGATATTTGAATAATATCAGATTCAAGCTTTTTTTTATCAGCCTTTAAGTCTTCTATACTATCTTGTAAATCTTTTATATCAGCTTCTACGTCTGATTTTTCAGACTGTAAATCTGATATAGAAGAATCTATGTTAATTAATTCTTTCACTGTATCCCTTTGAGAATCAGTTAATGCGAGCCAATAATCGGCTTCCGTTTTCACGCCTATGTATTGAGTATTCAATTCATCATAATCTAAATCTAAGGCTTTGTACGTACTGTTTGATATCCCACTCATTATAAGCATTATAATTAGTAATAATATTAAAATGCTTCCTGAAATAATTAATAAGTATTTCATTTTTACGACCTTGTTTAAAAATAACTTTAACTTCTCCATGATATTCTCCTTCATATTCTAAATATTAAAAGACAGCATCGGCTGTCTTTTCTTCAACGCAATATCTATAATTTAAATTTTACTTCTGTTGCAACGCCCAAAATATAAGCGTAGCCATTTTTAAAATCATCAGCATTTACAATTATAGGTTGATACTTGTTGTTTTCCGGCATTAGCAATATAGTGTGGCCAACTTTTTTATATCTTTTGAGAGTGGCTTCATCTCCGTTGACGATACAAGCAACTATATTACCGTCTTCTGCACAATTTTGTTTTTTAATCAATACGAGTGAGCCGCTCATGATATTTGCATTAATCATGCTATCGCCTTTAACACGCAAATAAAAGTAATCAAGCGGGTTTTCCACATCGGCAGCCTCATAGCATTCTATATCCTGTACTGCAAGCATAGGAGGCCCTGCAGGTATCGTTCCAAACACGGGAACCAAGTGATTATTTTTAACCGGTATGGCATTTTCTTTATACCAATTATCTCCGGGCCATCCCATTAATATATAATCAGGTATATCAAGAGCTTTTGCAATTATTTTTAATTTATCGAACGGCATACTTTTAATAGCACCAGTTTCATATCTTTGTAGTGTAGACTTGGAAATTTTTTTACCAGTTCTATTCGATAGATCCTGATAACTTAAATTTAATTGTTTTCTTTTTGTTTTTATTTCTTCTACTATTTGGCTATAATTCTTATCCATATACATTACCTTTTGTTATTAATATATACATTATATATATATCGTTTCTTTTTTGCAATAATTATTTAAAAAAAACCAAAAAATGTTGCATTTATGGGTTGACAAATTCAAAAGAATAAATTAAAATTAAATCGTCCCATAAATGCAACGAAAGGAACCATAGTTTAATATGATAGATGCTAATAAATTAAAAGCAGAATTAAGGGCAAACGGGCTCACTCAAGCTGATTTTGCCAAAGAAATGAAAAAATCTGCTTATACTATTAACAAAAAAATAAATAATCAAGTTGAATTCACTGTTAATGAGATTATCGATGCCTGCAAAATACTTAAAATAAAAAATCCAATACCAATTTTTTTACCTGAAATATCCCATATATGCGACGAATTATAAAAATTTTAGGAGATGATTATATGGAACTAATAAAAATACACGAAATTACGACATACGACAACGAATTGCCTGAAGCTATTGCAAAGGCTGTGGGGATGTACTCAAGATATCGTATCGAATACGAAAATTTGAGTATGAATCGTATAAAACAAAGTTTCTTTGTACCGAAAAATGAATATGATCACAATCACTATCAGAAAAATTAAAGAGGTTAAAAATGGAAAAACTTGATGATCTTAATAAAAAAATGGATTTAATTCTCGAAATGCTCAATGCTTTGCCTGATTCAAAACTTACCTTAAATATACAAGAAGCAGCGGAATATTTGGGCATCGGCCAAATTAAGATACGTGAACTGATTGATAAGAAGAATACAGACTTTCCATTTTTTAAAGTAGGCAGTAAATCATTAATGAACCGAAAAATGCTTGATGAATGGCTTATAAAAATATCTGCGGAAAAAAGAGTTATTTAAAGAAAGGAGAATACCCATGATAAAGATGGTATTTAGAAAGTACAAAACAGTTATTTTTTTATTGCCGGATGAAGAAGCAGAAAAACAGGACAAGCCCAAAACTTCTTACAAGAGAGTGGGCGTTAATAAATATGGAATGCAAAAGCTAAAAAAGGTAATTTGCATATGCATCGGCGTATACGCAGCTCTTGTTATTTTCGGAACTTTGGATCCTTCTAATCATTTCACACCCGGACGAATACTTTCACAAAGCGGAATATGTCTCTCTCTTATCGGGTTATCAGCATGGAGAGGCGGAGCTTTCAATGATTTACATAAAGAGAGGCTGAAATGATGGAAGGATACATATTAGAAGACACGACATTTTTCGGTAAAAAGGTAACACGTAAAAAGCCATATAACGAACGAATCCAAGCGGCCAATAATTTGATTAAAGAAATAAACGCCCTTTGTGAAAAGAATAATTTCAAATTAGGATTCACTTCAAGCGGCTACAGAATGGCGTTCAAAGATACGGTTACCGGGAAGATGTATTTGATTAAGTAGGGAGGTAATTTATGAAGATATTCAGTAACTCAAATCGACCGATACAAACTTTCGAGGACCAGGTGCGTGAGATTTTTGAAAAAGTTATGTGTATCAATGAAGATGCAGAACCGGAAAACCAGGTAAGTGTTGAGTTCCATTTTGCTACAAAAACAATCTATATTACGAAAGGTCGTCCAACAAAAGATTGGAATATGACATGTTATCACTTCTTGAATGGGCGCAACAATATGGAATATATAAAACTCAGGCAGACATTGCAAGAATGGGAAAAAGAGATCCACGCAAAAAACCTAAATGATACTTACGATCAGCTTCAAAGCGAATCAGAATCAGAATTTGCAAATAAATTCAAAGAATTGGCAGCGGAACAATCCGATATATGAAAGGAGAATTTTGATATGGCAGAAATAAAACAATTTACGCATATCGTCATTAAAACTGAAGACTTTGAAAAATATCTTAATGATACAGAACAATTTATTTTTTCTTTGTTAGATCAAAAGATATCAGACGGCAGATGTGAAGACAATAAAAAAACAAACGACTATTACATATGCAATACCGATGAACCATACGCAGATAAAGTGCTTAAAATCATTTTAAAAGGCGAAGACAAGAAAAGAAAATGCCGGCACTGCAAGCCGACAAATTCTATAGACTAAATATCATAACTACATATTATGACAATATTATATAAATCTCAAACATACTTTGTCAACTAAATTTTAATTTCAAGGAGCTTAAGTTATGAAGCAGTTGGATCTGAAAAAAGAGAGAACAAATTTAAAGCTCAAACAAAAAGATATTGTATCGTACCTGCAATCTAAAGGATATAAATGCGATAAATATCTGTATTCCAAGATCGAGAACGGACTTTTAGACAATATAACTAAAATCGTTTCTGAGGTCGAAAATCTACTCATTAATAGTAATTCATTAGACAGCAAAGAAAATATCAAAAATGAGCGGTTGCAACTTTTATACAGCTTACTTCCACATGGTAGTTTAAACGCAATCAGGGGTGATGTTCTCGCAATTCGTGCAAAAGTAGACAGAAGAGAACTAAGATTTATGATTGCGGATTTAAGAGAATACGTGCCGGTGATCAACATGCAAAACGGAAAAGGCTACTTTATTCCGGATATCAATGATCCTGAAGATTTGGCCTTGCTTGATAGGTGGATTCGGCAGGAAGAAAGCCGAAAAAAGAAAGTGGACCGCTCAATTAAGTATGCCAAAAAATATAAAAATAAATTAATTCAAATGAGGTGATGTTAATTGGCAGAAATCAAATACATACCGTGCCCGTTTTGCGGCAGCGGAAATATCAGAACGAATGTCGGACTATATGAAACCCCGCCGCAATACTACACACAGTGTATGGAATGCGGAACCAAAGGACCGAGCTTTGATATTTACAAGCACAAATACGGATATGAAAAAGCAGTGACAGCATGGAATATGCGCAAGTAATTTTTATTAAATGAATAAGGAGTGAAAATCAATGCAAAATTTGGAACTTAAAAAAGTACCAATATTAGAAATGGCGCAGGGAGCGCTTCAGGAAGAAGTCGCATACCAAATGGGGAATATAATTCAAAATTTGATTGATCCAAATACTGATTGGAGCAAGCCGAGAAAGTTAGTTGTTACTTTGGAGTTTAGGACGAATGAAAAACGCAACTACTCGACGGTATCGGCAACGACACAAACAAAATTATTACCATCAAAAGCGGTTACGGCACAAATGCATCTTGCCCCCGATGAAAACGGCGAGATATGTGCTGCAGAAGTTTGCGCTATACCGCCAGGACAGCAAAACATATTTAACGCAGAAGCCCCGGAACCAAAAATTTTTGAAATAAATAAAAGAGCATAAGAAGGTGAAAAGAAATGTTAAAAGAGTTAGTTCAATATTTAGAAGATAGAAAAATTAATATTATTGAAAACGACGGGATGAAATATACAGATAAGCCAATGCATTTAATGAAAGTGCCATATCCTGAAAAATTACAAACGAATACTTTAGATTCAATAGCCGAATACATAAAAAACAATGTGGATGGCTATTATGCATTCAGATACATCATTCATGTGCTTTCACATGATAATGTACGATTATTGTCTGAGATGACCGTAGACGGACAGCGTTGGACACGTGTAGAAGCAACCGCTATAACACCACGTATCGAATTTAATAGGTTTATGGATATAGAACAATTTAATATTGTATTGCAATCTATGTTTATTGAAGATGAAAACAGAAATAAGCTTTTGTCTGTCATTGGAAATATATCCGATGGAACCGTAACAGCATTTAAGGATGACGGATACACGCAAGGCGTAAATATAAAAGCCGGAATTAAGAGAATTGGCGCAGAACAAGTTCCAAATCCAATCGTTTTGATGCCATATAGGACGTTCCCGGAAATTGACCAACCTGCATCAAAATTTACTTTAAGAATGCAATCTTCAAATGGTGAAGGAATGCCTTATGCAGCTTTATTTGAAGCGGATGGGGCAGCGTGGAAAATAGTGGCTATACGGTCAATATCAGAGTATCTAAAATCAAAATTAGAAGACGTTAAAGACGTTATAATTCTTTCTTAGTCTGCATCTGCCCTGCCGGCTGTAAATAATTAGAAACACAAACATAAACGAATCACCATAACAAATAATGCTCGCTGCAGGGAGCGGGCTTGAAAGGAAATATATGAGTAAATTTACCGGTTTACCGTATTTTTCCTTAGATTGTCAACTTGATGACGAATTCAAATTGGTGGAGGCCGAATATGGCTTAGACGGATTTGCAGTGATCATAAAACTGTTTCAAAAAATCTATGGCCATGAGGGGTATTACTGCCACTGGACAAACGAGGTTGCATTATTGTTCTCTCGAGAGATAGGGATGCCTGTCAAATTAGACGAGAAGGGTGGTAATGCCGTCTCTGAAATAGTAAAGGCGGCAATAAGAAGAGGAATCTTTAATAAAGACAAATATGATAAGTACAGCATTCTTACATCAAGAAGAATACAGGAAACTTATCTAAAAGCGACCAAGAGAAGGACCGAAGTCTTTATTCGAGAAGAATATCTTCTAATTGATTGCACCCTATATTCAAAAAATGTTGACACTTTAAGGGAAATTGTAAGCACAAATGAAGAAAATGTATGCAGAAATCAACAAAGGAAAGAAAAGGAAAGGATAGGAGAGGAAAGCAGAGGAGAGAAAAAGTGCGCACATGCGCTTTCGTTTTTCGATATCTTTTGGGAAGCATACCCGAGAAATGAGAAAAAAGCAAAAGCACGTGAAAAGTGGTTAAGGCTGAAAATAGATGAGGACTTGTTTCACACAATTATGGACGCTTTAAAAATGTATAAACAATCAAAGGCATGGAAAGACGAGGACGGGAAATATATTCCTCATGCTATAACATTTCTAAATCAAAAACGATGGGAAGATACTATCGATGATATTCAAAAAGAAACAGAGAAAAGCAGCGGAAATCAATTTTTAGATATGTTAAAGAAAGAGGAACAGGACCATGAATAAGACAGGGGCATTGAAATTATTGGCGACAATCAAATTAGCATACCCATCGGCATATGCAAATTTAAGTAGCGATTATTATGAAAATGTCGTCAATTTATGGAATGATATTTTTTCTGATATTGATGAAGATGTCGCAGCGCTCGCTCTTAAAAGATACATCAAAAAAAACAATCCTTTTCCCCCGGCGCCCGGAGAGATATATCACGAATCGAAGCATATACAAGAAAGATTCAGGATCCATCACAGCAAAATCGACTGGATTGCAGAGGATATCAAGCCTTTATATATCAAACGGAAAGCAGCGGAAGGGATCAATATTCGATTAGATGATTATGGGAATATTCTTCAAATAGAGGAAAAATGATGCATAGAAGAAACTGGACGCAAGAAGAACGTGAATTTCTTGAGGAAAAATGGGGCGTGATATCTATAGACGGAATAAGCCGAAAGTTAAAACGCACGCCGTCTTCTGTTATTGAAAAAGCGCAAAGGTTGGGGCTTGGAGCGTTTTTAGAGGGCGGAGAATACATAACATACAATCAGTTAAGAATTTCACTCGGTAGATTTGGTGGGGGAGGGTACGATTTAAAATCATGGTTTGAGAGTAGAGGTTTTCCTATACGGTACAAAAAAGTACGCACATATAAATTTAAGATTGTTTATATTGATGAATTTTGGGATTGGGCAGAAAAGAATAGAGATTTTGTAGATTTTTCTAAAATGGAAGAAAACATTTTAGGGATCGAGCCGGATTGGGTAAAGCTTCAGCGAAAATTAGACCAAAAGAAAAAGATAGCATTCAGAACGGATCCGTGGACAAAGCTCGAAGATGAAGAATTGAAAAGACTGCTCAAAATGCGCAAGTATACATATATGGAAATTTCAAAAATACTCAGAAGAACCTGCGGAGCTATACAGAAAAGAGTGTGTGATCTCAATATAAAAGAGAGACCGGTAAAGGTAGAAAACAAAATAATGTGGACTGCTGCGGAAATAGAAACACTTAATAATATGCTTACGAACGGCTACAGCTATGAATTAATTAGTGACGTGATCGGGAGGTCATCAAAGGCTATTCGAGGCAAAGCTTATACGATGTATGGAACAGAAAACATAGACAACATCATCAACGGAAAAATAAATCCGTCAAAGCATAAAATGAATAACCGAAATAGGAATCAAAGAAGAGCAGCGGAAAAGAGTAAATAATGGTTGAAATTATAAATGCAAAAGCAATATGCGGCTTACGGCAATTAGAAGATAAAAGCATAAATATGTGTGTAACATCCCCGCCATATTTCAATTTAAGAGATTATGGATGTGAAGGGCAAATAGGGCTTGAAGCAACGCCGGAAGAATATATACAAAAACTTGTTGAAGTTTTTAGAGAAGTAAAACGAGTTTTAAAAGATGACGGAACGCTTTGGATCAATATTGCTGATAGCTATGCCGGCAGCGGGAAGAACAGAAACGGTGACGGAAGCAGCAATAAAAGCTACATTAAGAACAAGCAAGGTACTAATCAAGGTTCAGTGTTTGGCACTATACCAAAACAGTATAAAGACGAAAATATTAAGCCAAAAGATTTAATTGGTATTCCGTGGAAGCTCGCTTTCGCTCTTCGCAATGATGGTTGGTATTTAAGACAAGATATTATTTGGGCCAAACCTAATCCGATGCCGGAATCAGTCAAAGACAGATGTACAAAAAGTCATGAATATATATTTCTATTAAGTAAGTCAAGAAAATATTATTTTGATTCTGATGCAATTAAGGAACCGTGCTTAGGAAATGAAAATGCGAATGGTTTTAGAGGGGGAGCGTATTGCAATAACGAAACATTTGATAATAGCGAAGGTGGAAAAAGAAAAGTAAAGGGGAATTATAAAATTCCAAGCCGTACAAGATATGGCGGGAAGAAATACACAGACAATCCCGAAAAATTTTTTAGAACAAAGTCAGGAAATCTTTATAAAAATTCACAAAAAAGAAATAAACGTGATGTTTGGTTTGTCAGCACACAGCCGTATAAAGAAGCTCATTTTGCAACATTTCCGGTCGAATTAATAAGGCCGTGTATATTAGCAGGAAGCAGGAAAGGCGATACTGTTTTAGATCCTTTCTTCGACAGCGGGACAACAGGCGTTGTGTGTGAACAGGAAGAAAGAAATTGTGTAGGAATAGACATAAAAAAAGAATACATAGAACTCGCTAAAAAAAGAATTGCTGAAGAAAAATATAAAGTTAATAAAGAAAATATGCCATTAGATGGACAACTAAGTTTTATAGAAAATAGTAAATAAATCGAAGGAGTTAAAACTATGATAACGAATATTGATATAAAAAATTTAGAGCCACATCCTAATAATCCAAGACTGGACATCGGAGATATAACGGAACTTGCAGAAAGCATAAAAATAAACGGAGTAATGCAAAACTTGACAGTGGTGGACAATAAAGACTATGAAGAAGAGGGCATATATACCGTGATAATTGGTCACAGAAGATTGGAAGCGGCAAAACTTGCCGGGCTGACAGAGCTGCCATGCGCTATTGTAGAAATGACACAACAGGAACAAGTTGCAACTATGTTATTAGAAAATATGCAGCGCAGTGATTTAACGGCATATGAACAAGCGCAGGGTTTTCAAATGATGTTTGATTTCGGTGAAAGTGTTGACAGCATTTCAAATAAGACCGGATTTTCTGAAAGCACGGTAAGGCGCAGAATAAAACTCTTAGAACTTGACCAGGAAAAATTATATAAATCAGTTGAAAATGGGGCCACATTAATGGACTTTGCAGAGCTTGAAAAGATAGATGATATCAATATAAGAAACGAAGTTCTTAATAAATTCGGCACACACAATTTCAAATGGGAACTGGAACGTGCCATTGAAAAACAAAGGATGGATAAAAAGCGTGCAGAAATTCTACGGGAATTAAAAAAATTTGCAAAGCCAACAGATGAAATAGATTATCAAAAAATGGCATATGTTTGTGGCTACTCCGGACATAAAGAAGACAAAGTTATTATTCCTGATGATTCAAAAACTACTGAATATTATTATATGATATCAGATTACGGAACAATATCTTTACATAAAAAACGTGAACAAGTTAATGAATCTGAAATATACGATGAAGAAAAAGAAAAATTAGCTATACGCAAAGAAGAACTTTATAAAATTTCAGAAATAGCATACGAATCAAGATTAGAATTTGTAAAGAATTTTAAGCATGCGAAAGAGCACATGAATGATATTTTAGAGTACATAGTTAAATTCTTTAAGGAATATAGTTGGCGGTTTAATGATTCGGCTTATGAATATATTCTTAAAGCAAAAAAACAAAAAGATTGCAATGAAAAAATATTATTAGCTTTAGCGTACTGCAAATTGGATGATAGACAAGAAGTATATTTTATTAGAAGTGATTGCAAATACTACGCAAATGCACAATTAGATGAAGTATATGATTTATTGTTTAAACTCGGTTATCAAATGTCTGATGAGGAACTCTCACTGCGTGCCGGCACTCATGAGCTTTTTAAAAATGAGGCGAAAGAATGAAACCGATCCTGTTCAATACCGAAATGGTGAAAGCTATATTGGCCGGAAGAAAAACACAGACAAGAAGAGTAATAAAACCACAGCCTTTATTAAATGGACATTTTTGGGAATTAGGCGGAGCCGGATGGTGTGACACTATAAAAGTTATTCGCCCTGTGCCTTGTCATTCTCTGTATAATAGGCAGCCATATAAACCGGACGATATTTTGTATGTAAGGGAGACATATTGCAAAGCCTTTTGTGGGAATGGAACGCTTTATAAATGTAAAACGTGTCATAAAATGTGCGATTTTAATATAGATAGTTGCTATGTATATAAAGCGGACGGGGAAAACCAAGATATATTTGCGTTAAAGTGGAAGCCATCAATACATATGCCCAAAGCAGCGGCACGGATATTTTTAAAAGTAACAGATGTGACAGTACAAAGATTGCAGGATATTGACATAAAAGATATAGCAGCTGAAGGGTTCGAACTCATGAGCAGAAACACTGGGGTAAAAGGAATAGTGGGCGTATATGACGGCGTGGCCAGGCAATTAGATTATGTGGATTTTGCAAATTATTGGGACGGCCTCATACATAAAAAAGACTTTGAAAAATATAGTTGGAAAGCTAATCCGTGGGTATGGGCGATTGAATTTGAGAGGATAGAAAGTAGGTAAAATAAATGAATGTTGAAACCGGAGAATTAATAAGAAGGCTAAATTTAGCAGAAAACGAAGATTTTCTTCCTGTACCTAATAATTTGAAAGAAAGCTTAAGGAAGATGATGGGTGAAGATTTTATTCAAGAGTGGCCGGAGGAGCTGAGAAAGTGCTGAAATTAGCGTTTCCATATAAAGATAAATTAAATAGAGCATGGCAAGCAATAGTATTCAATGAAAAATACCAATTTTACTATCGTGGAAGTTGGTGGGATTATACAGTTAACCTTGATAATAATTCATGGAATAGTATTCAAATGGTAAGCGTTGATACAAAAGATAATATTGTAGGTTTTTTTTCGGCAAGCATAGATAGAGAATCATATAAAATTTCAGGCATTAGCGCAATTAATTTTAAAGATGTGAACATCACTTTTTCAAAGGACCTTTATAGATTTTTATCTGAATTGTTCACAAAATATAATTTTCGTAAAATTGAATGGCGTGTTATTGTTGGAAATCCGGCAGAAAAATTATACGACAAAATTATTAAAAAATATGGTGGAAACGTCATCGGAATCAGACACGAAACGATCATAACGACAGACGGGATATTTCGGGACGAAAAAGAATATGAAATATTTAAATATGAATATGAAAATAGAAGATGTTTATAAAAGGAAGAGGTGAAAGAATGAATGAACAACTTTTAATGCAAGCAATAAAAGATGAAGAAAAAATAAGAAGAAATTTAAACTATTCTTTGAATATGCTTGAAATTGGAGCTGGATTAGCGGCATTTGTTAAAGATTGCAGCAACCAAAAAAAGGAACTATCAGATAAAATAGAGCTCTCAAAAATCAAAATAGAAGCAATGGAGAAGCAGATTGCTATGGAAATAATATCTATAGACAATACATATAAAAAGAGCGAACGTCGGGTACGATGTGGGAGCTGCAATGCTGTATTAAGTATAGAAGATAAATTTTGTAAGCGTTGCGGACAAAAACAAGGATGGTTTTCTAAAAATGGATGAAGTTGTCAACAATATGGATAATGTTTTAAAAATGAAACCAACTGAAAAACAAATTGATTTTGCAAAAACAATAGCAAAAAAGCTTGGCATTCAGCTGCCGGCAGAATATACAAAAGAAGCATATAATAAATTCATTTCTTCAAATATAGATAAATTTAAAAAATCAAAAATAAATACTAAAAGCAATTATATGAATCAAACCTTAAAATCAAAAACCCTACAAAAAGACAAGCAGAGAGCAGCGGCTATTAAAGCTTTTAAAGAAAAAAATAAATTGGAGTAGAAGATGAAGCCACATACTTATGAAGTGTATAAAAACATAACAAAAGAATTATTAGACAGTATCAAATTGAGGTGAAAGAATGAGTGTAAAACATAAAAAGAAAAATAAAATAAAAACTCTTACAAAAAACAAGCTATCAATCAAAATAATTCAAAAGATGTCATGCATATGCGCAAAAACATTCGTTTTTTTTGATGATATACATACAAAACTTTTAATTGAGAATCATTTTGACGAACTACATCTATATGGGACAAAGACCGTAAATTATATATTTACAGAAAATGAAAAAGAAAAAAATATAGCTGTAATGAAATTAGGCACACGAAGACCTTTTAAGTATGCTCTCAGGGCAGCGGATTTACTAAGTATATTAGATAAAGCAGATAACTACACCAATATGATGAAAGATAAAGCAAAAATATCTGATGGGTATCATACATTTGAAGAATTATATTATCAAAGGATGATTTTATTCTCCGTCATTTGCAATACATATAAGCATGCAGCGTGGAAATCTAAATTACATTTTGATGGCAAAATGTTTGAGGGATATTTTATCGTAGGTGTGACTACTGATGAAGGACAATTTACGTATCATTATAAACTTGAATATTGGGATTGTTTTGATGTTATTGAATTGAAAACAGCGCCGGAATGGGACGGGCATACCGGAAAAGATGTTCTGAGGCTTAATTCGTTGCTGAAGGAAAAGACTTATGTTTTTGGAATAGATCTTGGGAAAATATATTGATGGTGGATTCAAATGAGCAAAACAAGAAATTATATACTTCGTGCTAAGTGTAGAAGAATTGGAATAAAAAATAAACACAAAAAAGAATTAAGAAAATACAATATACCCTTAGAAGAGTTTTATTGTGCCGTTATAACCGAACATTTTAAGCGAATTTGTGAAAAATTAATATATGGTACATCAGAAAATAAAGAAACGCCAAAAGGTATTTTAAGAGCATTCGATAAATAAAACAAATGTGACAGCATGGCTAAAGAAAGGAGAAACACGATGGGAAAAGACAAAAATTATCGAGCTACAGAAGCAATATTATATAAATATAATTACATAAAAGGTCAAATTGATACCGACAAAAAGCTGCTAAACGAACTTGAGCCTTCACTAATTGATGCATATGATTATACTAAGGTGCGAGTACAGAGTAGCGGTTTAAGTGATATGACATATGTGGATGCTGTCAGATTTATGAATAACCACGGCCGAATTAAAAATTCATTAAAAAAGAATTGTGCTGTGATTGAAAAAGTGGACTTTGCGATTAAATATCTCAGTGCAGAAGAGCAAAAATTAATAATCAATAAATATTTTCAAAGAAAAAAAGATTATGAAGTTTATGCAATTTTAAACATGTGCTCTTCTACGTATTATAGATTCAAACATGATACCGTCATAAAAATATCGCTTGTGATTTTTGGATAAAAATGATAGAATTTTGATAGAACATATGTTCGATTAAATGCTATAATTACCTTGCGAGGTGATTATATGAAGAGCATAATTTCTTGGCTTGGAGGCAAAAGCCGGTCCGTAAAAAAGATACTTCCACTTATACCACAACATAAAACATATGTGGAGCCGTTTGCCGGTGCGTTATGGATACTGTTCGCAAAAGAAAAATCGAGCGTTGAAATCGTCAACGATATTGATGGTGATCTTATGAATTTTTGGGAAGTCGTAAAAAATGCACCGGATCAGTTTATCGAAAGCTTTAATTATTCTCTGATCAGTAGAAAAACATTTGAAGAATATCGTAAAAAGTTCATGGCTAAAGAGTATGACGACTGCATTGAAAGAGCACATATTTTTTACTACATATTAAAATCATGTTTCGGTTCAAGGATGATAAAACCTAATTTTGGCATCATTAAACAAGGAACGCCGAATTTAAATTTTGACCGCATAGAACAAGACATAAAACTGGCACATGAAAGACTAAAAAGAGTAATCATAGAAAACAGAGATTATTCCCGTGTGATAAAGTCATACGATTATGAGAACAGTTTTATGTTTCTTGATCCTCCTTATTACGAAACTGCACAATACTCGGTAGGCAAATTCAAAGATGAAGATTACATCCAATTGGCTGAACATTGTAAAAGTATGAAAGGGAAGTTTTTATTGTCAATAAACAGCCATGATTTTATTAGAAATCTATTTAAGGATTTTATTTTTGTAGAGCATAGTGTAACTTATTCTGTATCCAAAACAAACAAAGAAAATCAAAATTATGCCGAGATACTTATAAAAAACTATTGATTTTCGATTGGAGAATTTTGAGAGAAAAATGAGAGAAAAATGAGAGAAAAATGAGAGAATTTCGGGAGAGTTTTTTATAAAAATGATGGTACAATGTTATCGTGGTTGATATGACTACTGAACAAATAATAGAATGGATCAATGAAAACAAACTATGGAAATTCTATAAATCGAGAGAATGGAAAATTCTTAGACTTGAAATATTACAAGAACAGCATTATGAATGTCAGTATTGTAAAAGAGTTGGCATAATTACAAAAGCTGTTACGGTTCATCATGTAAAAGAAGTAAAAGAACATCCTGAATTAGCTTTATCAAGATATTATTATAAGGATGGGAAAAAATATAGGCAGCTCGAATCTATATGTAAAGCGTGCCATAATAAAGAACACGACAGAATATTTGAGAAAAAAGAACCATTAACTATTGAGAGGTGGTAGGAATGGCAAAAGATAAAATCAATCTCACAGGAGATATGAGGAAAAATTATTATAAGGCTTTAACTCGGTATACATTAGCGGCACAGAAAAAAGGAACAAAAATATCAACTTTATACGAATTAATTGCATTGATGCAGGAAGAGACAGATACTCTGAAAATAAAAATCAAAGAACTTGAAGAAAAGATAAAAGAATTACAAAAATAAAATATTATTATAAAAAAATAAATACCCCCCGGTACCCGATACCCCCTTTTTTAAGGGGGTGTTTTCAACGGAAGGGGTTTCCGACAGGAGAGAAGAGCTTCATTTCACATAAGGGGGGGGTGTCATATGGCTTATAAGAAAAAAACAGCTCAAACTTTTAAAGAAACAGAGATATTCAAAGAAATAAAGCATGATTTACTGGCGCAAATCAACAAGAAAGATGTTAATAGACATTTTGTTAATTTGATCGATGATTATATGGATCTTTGGGCTATTAAAAATTTGTTAATTGAAGATATAAGTAAAAGAGGAGTGTCAATCAAATATAATAATGGAGGCGGGCAAGGTGGATATAAGAAGAATGACAGCGTAAGTGAATTAGTTAAAATCAACGCACAAATGTTAAAAATACTAAACGAGTTGGGTATTAACCCGCCGGCAGACGATGGCGGTGAAGGAAGTGATCTATAACAAGCATATCAATGAATATATAAATATCGTCGAACAAAATATTGTAAGAACATGTGAAGAACAAAAATTGTTGATTAAACATATTCAAAGATGTTTTACTACAGAAGATTTATTTGTTGATGAAGAAAAAGTAGAGAAATATTTTACTTACCAAAAATATTTTCCTTTTAATCTTTTTCCCTGGGAAAAATTTTGTTTCACATTACATAATTGCACATTTAAAAGTGATGGTAGGCCTAGATGGCCAGAGTTATTAATTTATATAGGCCGAGGTGGAGGCAAAAACGGATATATGTCTTTTGAGGATTTTTGTTTGATGACTCCTACACATGGTATTGCTTATTATAATGTTGATACAAGTGCGAATAGTGAAGATCAGGCAAGAAGGTCATTTGATGAATTATATGAAGTTTTAGAAAATCCTAAATACAAAAACCTTCTATCAAATAATTTTTCTTGGAATAAAACTGAAATAAAAAACAAGAAAACAAAATCGGTATATCGGTTTAGAACAGATAATTTTAAGACAAAAGATAGTTTGCGTAGTGGGAAAATAAATTTTGATGAGGTCCATGCATATGAAAATTGGGATACGATGAATGTATATATTTCGGGTTTAGGGAAAAGACCTCATCCGAGAATTACATATGCAACCTCAGACGGAGACGTCAGGGATGGGGTATTAGACGAATTATTATCAACAAGCGATTTGATTTTAAGGGGACAATCAGAAGATAACGGTTTTTTACCTTTTATATGTAGATTGAATGATAAAAATCAGGTACATGATGAAAAAAACTGGGAAATGGCGATTCCATCATTACCTTATATGCCTGATCTATACGAAGAAGTAAAAAGACATTACGTCAAATATAAGGAGAATCCTTCGAGACATCATTCTTTTATGACAAAAAGAATGAATTCGCCGGAGCAAAAAAAAGATTTAATCGTTGCTACATGGGACGATATTTTGAAAACAAAACGAGAAGTTCCGGATTTAACCGGACATTCATGTGTTGCAGGCATTGACTATATGATGACAACTGACTTTATGTCAGTTTTTTTATTATTTAAAATTGAAGGGATATACTATGGCATCACGCACAGTTGGTATTGCGCAAATTCTGCTGATTTATCAAGAATAAAAGCACCATTGAAGGAATGGGAAATTAAAAGACACATCACTAAAGTCGATGATGTTGAAATTAAGGCAGAATATGTAACGGACTGGCTTAGAGAACAAGCGGAATTATATGATATTAAAAAAGTTGCCATAGATGAATTTAGATTTGCTTTTTTAAGAAAAGCATTAGAAATCATAGGATTTCATTGCAACGATAAAGATAAAACTAAAAATAATATTGTAAGAGTACGACCTTCAAACATCATCAAAATAGTACCATTGATTAACTCTGCGTTTGTAAATGGAAGTATTATTTGGGGCGACATTCCATTAATGCGATGGTATACGAACAATGTTAAATTAGAGCCGGCACCAAACAATTGTTATAAATACGGGAAAATTGAAGCAAAATCAAGAAAAACTGATGGATTCATGGCATATGCGGCAGCTATGACAATAGAAGATGAATTACAAGAATATGATATGCCGCCAATTCTAGATGTGATTAGGGGATGATACATTGTCATTTTTATCTTTATTTGATTTTTTAAACAAAAAAGTAGATGATGCAGCAATTGAAGCAACATTACAAACGATGGTTACTCAATTAGCGTTAAAAGAATTAGCAATATCCATTGCAGTGTCTTATATTGCCGGAGCACTAAGCAAAAGCGAAATTAAAGTATATGAGAAACATATGCCGGTTAAAGATGAATGGTATTACCGTTTAAATTTTGATCCAAATTATAATGAAAACTCATCTCAATTTTGGTACAAAATCATCAATAAATTAATAAGGGAAGGACATTCTCTTGTCATACAGCATAATAATAAAAGAATCTATTGCGCAGATACATTTAATAGAGAAGAAAATGCGTTCGGAGAAGATAAATTTACAGGGATTACTATTGGCAATAAAACCATAAATAAAAGTTATAAATCTAGTGATGTATGGTATTTCAGATTAGAAGATAAGCATATAAAAACATATGTAGATGCTATGTATGTTCAATATGGAGAAGCCTTTGATTATGCCGTGAATTTTTTTAAAAATTCGAATAGTAAAAAATATAAATTAAAAATGGAACCAATGCACAAAGTTGGTACTGCAGAGTTTAACAAAGAATATGAAAGTGCTCTTAAAAAACAATTAGCAGATTTTTTGAAGCCGGGGAATATCGTATATCCTGAATTTAAAGGATACGACTTAGTTGATTTCACCCCAAATAAACAAGTAGATTCTGCTGATATTGTAGCTTTGCGTAAAGATATTTTTGAGACTGTTGCAACAACATTTAAAATGCCATCTGTTATGTTTTCAGGGAATATAACTAATATAAAAGATGTAATTACTTCATTCATTACATTCGGGGTCGATCCGTTTGCTGAAATGATCACTGAAGAGTTAACACGCAAAACGAACACATATACGTTGTGGAAAAGCGGCTCGTATGTAAAAGTTGATACATCAAAAATTGAACATATAGATATATTCTCTGCAGCTGAAAAAATTGATAAACTTATTGCTTGTGGTGTTTATTCTATTGATGAATTACGTGAAAAGCTAAATGAGAATAAATTAAATACAGTATTCGGCCAGAAACATTTTATCACTAAAAATTATATTGAATTAGAACAGGCTTTGAAAGGGGGTGATCAAAATTGAACAAAAATAAATATTATATGATGTCAACGACTGAAACATCTGCAGATATTGCTATTTATGGCGATATAACATCTTGGCCGTGGCTTGAAAGCGATGTAAGTTCTTACAATTTATCTCAAAAAATAGCAGCACTATCAGAAAATATTGTAAACATTAATATTTTCATAAATTCGTATGGCGGCGAAGTGGGAGAAGGCCTAGCAATCGCTAGTTTGCTTAAAAGGCATAATGCACATGTGACAACTTATTGCGACGGATTTGCCGCATCGATTGCATCAGTTATTTTCGCAGCCGGCGATGAAAGAATTATGTCAAATGCAAGCCTTATCTTTATACACAATGCCGAAATGCCTCCAATGAGAGGAAATGCCAAAGAACTAAGAAAAACGGCAGATGATTTGGACACAATCACTGAAGCATCAATTAAGGCATATATGGAAATCGTCAATATTTCAGAAGATGAACTGAAAGCATTAATGGATGAAGAAAAATGGCTAACCAGCGAAAACGCGTTAAAGATTGGATTTGCAACAGCAATAACAAATTATTCAACTCAAAAAGCGACAGCAAGTGTTACAGATAAAATAAAACAAATACTATTAAAAAGTAATATTAAACAGAAAGAAGATCCTCAAGAAAATAAAAATGAGGAGAAAAAAGAAAAGCAAGAAGAGCTTGAAACAGAACAAAAAAATAATAATGAAATAAACATGAAAAAAGCCAAAAAGAAGGCTTTTTTTAATGTTATAAATGGAGGAATAAAATGATTGAAGTGAAAGATAAAAAACTTGATATTAATGAATTATTTGAAGCCATAGATAATAATGACAACGAAAAAGCAAAAGAAATATGGGGAAAACAAATTGAGCAAATTGCTGAAAATGCAAAAGAGAAAACAATAAAAGATATTAAAGAAATTTTAGAAGTTGAAGATGATAAAGTTTTAATGGCCAGAGGTTATAGAATTTTAACATCACAAGAAAAAAACTTCTATAACAAAATGATTGAAACAGTAAAAGCGCCTAATCCGCAACAGGCATTTACAGATCTTATGACATTAGACGGCGGAATGCCAACGACAATTATAGAAGATGTTTATAAAGACTTAAAAGAAGAACATCCTTTACTTGCAGTTATTAATTTTAGGAACGTTCAATATCTTACAAAGTGGTTACTGAATGATCACAGCACTCAAAAAGCTGTTTGGGGGACAATAACCGCAGAAATAACACAGCAAATTGAAAGCGGTTTTAAAATTATAGATGTAAATCAAAAGAAATTGTCTGCTTTTGTGTTTATAGAAAAAGGTGTTGTTGATTTAGGACCCACATTTTTAGACGGATACATACGAGAAATTTTAAAAGACGCTCTTTTTTGCGGGCTTGAATATGGGATCATAAAAGGCACGGGGAATAATGAGCCTATAGGGATGATAAGAGATGTAAGTGAAGGGGTAACAGTAACAGCAAATGTATATCCGTTAAAAGAAAAAATTGAGCTGAACAGTTTTTCTCCTAATGATTATTTGCCTTTGATTTCAGCAATGGCAGTCACGGAGAGCGGTAAAAACCGAAAATTCACTAAGGTAGTATTAATTTGTAATCAAGCAGATTATTTACTTAAAGTAATGCCGGCTATAATGCGCCAAAATTCGCTCGGTGAATATGTGAAAACTGTTCCGTATCCAACTGATTTCATAATTTCTAATGAATTAGAAACAGGCGATGCTGTTCTTGCTTTGCCGGATGAGTATTTTATGGGTATTGGTGGTTCAAAAGATGGCGTTATCGAATATGATGACAGTTATAAATTTCTCGAAGATGTGAGGACATATAAAATTAGACAGTATTCTTTTGGAAAAATGTTCGACAATACTACATCACTGTATCTTGATATTTCTGGGTTAATCGCAGCATATTTACCTGTAGAAATTAAAAATTATTCCGATCAAACGGATATTACAGTGTTGGCGTTTGATAACAATGGGGCAACTGGAACGATTATGTCACTGTTATCAATAGATGGTTCTGAAATAATACTTCCGAACGATTTGGGCATGACGCCGCCGGCTGCTGCTGAAGGCAAAGAAAATATATTTAAAGAATGGAATACTACAGCGGCAGGTGATGGAACGACATACAGCGCAGGCGATAGAATTAATATTGAGGCTGACACTGTTTTATATGCTGTATGGGAAGAAGTTGACGCTGCATAAAGAAATGAGGTGATACTTTGAATCTTGGAAGTATCAAGGACGAGCTAAAAGGCATTTTAAGTATTACATGGTTGGATGAAGTAACGGAAACAAGACTAACTAATCTTATTAACAATGCAGCACCCACTTTGAATTTTAAAGTGGGTGCTGAGCTGGATTATGATGTGCCCGGACAAGAAAGGGGACTATTATTAAATTATTGCATGTATGCATGGAATAATTGTATCAATGATTTTAGTGATAATTATGCTAATGATATTATGCAGCTGAGAATTAAATATGAAGTAGAGCAATATAATCAAGAGCTTAATGAGGTGCTGAATGAATAAAATTCATAATAATTTTGGCGATGGCGTGGTATGTGTATATAAAGAAAAAGAAAAAATCTCCTCGTTCGGAGCTGCCAAAAACATAAAAAATATTGATGAGTTAACATTCATTGTGAAATTAAATTATGAAGAATTATCATTCAGAGAGCAAGATTTAGAATATGCCAAAATCAACGGAAGACGGGCGACTTTGAAAATTAAAACACCTAATTATAAAGACATTGAAAAATCTTACAAGGCGCTCATAGGAGATATATTGTATGACATTTATTATACAGACAGTAACAAGAAAAAAGATGAACGTTTTTTTCATTTAGAAAGGATGTTTAAAATTGCTAAATAACATAAAGAATGCTCTTGAAGAGGCGTTTAATTTGCCTGTTCATTATGGGGATTTACCGTTCGATCCAAGCGAAAAAGAAATATCATGGGACTTTATTGTGTTTGCAAGAGATGAATCGGGGATGTCAGGGACAAGCAATATTGATTGTTCGAGAAGTTATGATGTTGCCATCGTTTGCGAAAATTATATACCAGAAGATTATGATATCAAATTAATTAAAACAATGAAATCAATCGGGTTGAGACCAACAAAAGATCCCGGAGGATATTCATACACAAAAAAACCAAATACAGATATCATAATTGAAATATATTCAAAGGGATTTGTACGAGCATATAAAGGATGTGATATTTTTGAGTAAAATAAAATTAGCGCAAAAACATGAAGATGTCAGTAAACTACAAAAAATGATCATATCCTACGGGGAGGGTGCGGAAACGGAATTAAATGAATACATTCATAATGAAGGCAGAGATGAATTAGTAAGTGGTATAACGCAAGAAATGCCCGTTTCAGATAGAAATAAGAGACATGCAAAATTCAGCATTTGGCATGAAATCAAAAATTATAATTTAGGTGTTGTAATCAGTAATAATAATACCGGAAAAAATACTTCTTTAAGTAAAAACAAAGGCTCGAAAACGAGCTTTTATTATTTGGCGTTTGTTGTAGATGGAACAAAACATATACGTGCAAATGATTTTTTTACTAAAGGGGCAGAAAAAAAATATAGCAAAATAGTTGACGGACTTTTAAAAGCGTTAAATAAAAATTTATAAAAATGAGGTGATTAAATGTACGATAATGTATTTTCAGAATTTGAAGTGACACGGGTAGGAATATTATTTAGTGGTGACAGCGTAAGTAAGTCCATCGGATGCACCGGCTCTCTGGAAGAGAGCATGGAGATAAAAACCATTACTAAAAAGTGTGAAGGGGTAGTTGCAAAAAAAATTGTAAAGGGTACGGGAAATGGGAATTTAAGTTTGTCAGCACATATAAATTATGAAGTGTTTGCTAAAACTTACGGAATGAATGTTTCAGGTTTGAACACCGGAGTCCGTGCATACGGGACAAACAGCAAACACGAAAAATTTATTTTAACATGCCTTGTAAAAGATGAGGATGGGAACGAAAAATTAAAAGTATATCCGAACGCTGTCGCAAGTGAAGGATATGTAAGAAAAATCGAAAACGGTTCTGAGGAAGTTGCAGAACTGACACAAGCGTATTCTGTCAGCCCTGACGATTTAGGGAATTGCATGTACGAAATACCGTTGGAAGAAATATCTGAAGCTGAACGAGCAACATACAAAGAATCTTGGCTCACTGCATGGGATCCGTCACTTGTGACAAGTGCAGTATCTTCATATACGGTTACTTTCGACCCAGATAATGAAGATGATATATTTGCACAGACTGTACAAAGTGGAAGTTTAGCTATAAGGCCGGTGAATCCCCTAAAAGACGGATATGTATTCTCGCATTGGGCTCTAAGTGAGGCAGAATATGACTTCTATACGGCTGTTACAGCCGATATAACTCTTACTGCGCAATATACGCCATCGACTTAAAATGCTATTTATAACAGCTTTTTTTAATGAAAAAAGAAGGGAGTATTTAAAGTGAAAGTGAAAATAGTTAAAGATTTTAAGGATAAAGATACCGGCAGGCTATACAAAGCCGGTCACACAGTAGATTTTAGGAAGAATAGAATAAAAGAAATAGAAGCTTCTCAGGCAAAGCGTGGCTACAATTTGATTGAAACTGTCAAAGAGGACAAAAAAGAGGATAAAAATGAATAACACATTTATTGATTTTGTTCTCTCAAATGGCGAAGAGGTAAAGCTTACATATTATTTCAGAGCTTTAGATGTTGTATTTTCAAAAGAAGAATCGGATGGGTTAAAAGAAGCTTGGCTTAATGCTGCTGTCAAAGGAACGAATCACACAATGGATGTTGTCAAATCTCTCTATGTAGCGTATTTATGCGGGCAAGCAGAACAAATAGGCGGTATATGCTCTTTAAGAAAGGATATATATACTTTAGATCAGTTCATGGATTTGCTTTCGCAAGATATACACTATATCCATCAAACATTCGTTCAACTGATCAAACCAAAAAAAAAGCCGGATTTAAAGAAGCTTTCAGGGCAAGAACAGGAAGAATAAAAAATACTATTCGGCTTCCTAAATTTAATCTAACAGAAATAGAAGATTTTTTTGTATATTACGTAATGATAATCGGTATTTCAGAAAATTTGTTTTGGAATGCTGATTATCATTTTTTACAGACAGTAGTCGAGAACAAACAGGCTTTCGAAAATTATATGACATTTAAAAGGCAAAAAGAAGCAGAAAGGAGGCGTTGATTTTGGCACGCAAAACAAGCGTTCAAATTGAATTCGAAGCGAATATAACGCAGTTTAATACAGGCATAAAACAAATGAATGCTGAGATCAACACACAGACAAAAGCACTCAAACTCAATTCTGCTCAGTTAGTTGACAACGAAGATAATGTGGAATTATTATCCCAACGGCAAGACATACTTCAAAAAGAGCTCGAAGCATCTAATCAAAAAATTGAATTAACAGAAAAATCATTGCAAGAGGCGAAAGATACGCTCGGCGAAAATTCTAAAGAATATCAGATATGGTCAAATAGAGTAATTGACGCAAAAACACAGCAGCAAAAAATACAAAATGAACTTGAAAAAACCAGTCAGCAAATACTGCAAAATACAACAATGACCAGTGAATATGAGATAGAAATAAGAAATGCTGATAATGAACTGAAATCTCTGTCTGATGAATTAGAATTAAATTCACTTAAATTAAAAACAAATAAGAATGACGTTAACCTACTGACTGAAAGGCAAGACATACTCCACAAAGAGCTTGAACTTTCAACTGAAAAAGTAGATTTATTGAATAAGGTACTTGAAGACAGCGAAGACGAACTTGGTAAAAATTCAAATGAGTATAAAGAACTTGAACAACAGTTAAAAGATGCTGAAAAAGAGCAGCAAAATATAAAAAATGATATTGCGGAAACAACAAGCACCCTAAAAGAAAATAGGACAGTTCTCGGTCTTACGGCCAAAAAGTGGGATGAAACAGGCAGCAGAATAGAAAATACAGGAAAAAAGCTTTCAATTTTGAGTGCTGGCGTTGCTACGTTGGCAGTCGGAGCCGGAAAAAGCGCATCTGATTTTGAAAGTGCTTTTGCGGGGGTTAGAAAGACTGTAGATGCGACCGAGCAAGAATATAAGCAATTATCTGATGCGGCACTCAATACAAGCCTTGTCAAACCAATTGATGCTGCTGATGTGGCGTTGATTATGGAGCTTGGTGGTCAGTTGGGTGTTGCTAAGGATGAACTGGAAGAATTTGCAAATGTTGTTGCGGACTTATCTGTATCAACGGATCTGACAGATGTAGAAAATGCAAGCCAAGTAATCGCACAATTTGCCAATGTGACGAATATGTCTATGGATGATGTGGATAAATTTGCGTCTACTATTGTTGATTTAGGAAACAATTCAGCCACGACTGAAAGCAAAATTCTTGAAATGGCACAGAGAATTGCAGGGGCAGGAACGCAGTCGGGCCTATCGCAAAGCGACATTCTGGCTTTGGCAGCAAGCCTTTCATCGGTCGGCATTGAAGCCGAATCGGGCGGCACTTCAATATCTGCAGTCATGGCAAGAATTGATAAAGACGTTGCCAAAAATAGCAAAACATTAAAAACGTGGGCAAACCTTACCGGACAATCAGTTGATGAATTCAGAAAAGCTTGGGAAGAAGACGCAATAGGGACTCTCCAGAAAGTCTTTGTGGGCATGAGCGATGCGACAAAGGGCGGAGATAATCTCAATCTAATCTTAGATGAGCTTGGCGTGACTTCTCTCAGGCAAAGCGACATGATGAAGAGAATGGCAAACGCAAGTGAAATTTTAGGCGAGAGCATTGATACAGCAAGCGGAGCATGGGAAGAAAATACTGCACTGACGGAAGAAGCACGCAAAAGATACGAAACAACAGAAAGCCAAATTCACATGCTCAAAAATGAAGTCATTAAATTAGCAATTGAATTTGGTGAAGAGTTACTTCCAATAGCCAAAGATGTCGTATCAAATGCGAAAGAATTAATAGAAAAGTTTTCGAATTTAGATGATCAGCAAAAAAGAAATATTATCAGGATAGCCGGGCTTGTTATTGTAGCGGGGCCGTTACTTACTATTGTAGGAAAATTAACAAGGGGTGTAGGTTCGCTGATTGGTTTTGGCGCAAAATTAACAGGGACACTTGCAGGGACAACGAGTGCAGCAGCAGGTGTAACTACAGCATCAGCGACAGCAACAGGCGCAATTAGCGGACTTGGGGCCACGATTGCCGGTGCCGCAAGCACTATTATTCCCGCAGGTCTGCTTGTAGCGGGAGCAGCTGTCATCATTAAAGAAGCATATGATGAAATGAGTGCAGATTGTGTTGAAGATATAGATGTGTTGGCTGATAAGGTCGAAGGTATGCCGGGCGTATATGATGAAATGGGAAATGCGATGTTTGCTACAACTGAAACAATCAGTGATGCCACGAAAGAGGCGGTAGGCGCATATTTAGATCTCGATCAAGAAGCGCGCTCTTCACTACTTAATTTATATTCGGCACAGACAGTAATAACGGATGAAATTAAAAAAGATATGACAACAAAAACAAACGACATGGCAGCTCAAGTTATTGCCGGATATGAAAATCAAAAAACGGAAGCTTTAAATAAAACTCAAGAAATGCTTAACCAAGTCGGGAATTTGACAGATGAAGAACAACAAAAAATCTTAGAAAAAGAAGCAGAATATTATAATAATAAAATTAGCAATGTTGAAACTGCTCAAAATACAATAGACGATATATATAAAAAAGCTTCAGATGAACATAGAAGCTTGACATCTGAAGAATATGCCACAATTACAACGATTCAAAACAGTATGCAAACAAATGCGATACGTGCCTTATCTACTCAGGAATCTGAAGCAAACCTTATTCTTGAAAGAATGAAAGTAAGTAATACAAGAGTGACAGCAGAGATTGCATCTGAAAACATTAAAAAATTTAATGAGCAAAGAGATGCGGCTATCGATGCTGCGAATCAACAGTATTTAGATACGGTAGAATGGGCGAGAGTTCAGAGAGATGAATTAGGAACAATCACCGATGAGCAGTATGACAAAATTGTTGAAACGGCAGAGCAGCAAAGAGATGATACAGTCGCAGCTGCAGAAGATACTCGTGATAGCGCAGTTGAGACAATGATGGATATGAATACTGATTTAGAAGATGAAGTGGATACTTCAACAGGAGAAATCAAAAGCAAATGGCAACAGTTGAAAGATAAGTGGGCAAAATGGAAACCTGATGTGAAAAGCTTTGAAGGAAATGTGACGCTTAAAGCTGCGGCATGGTCGGGCTATTTAGTGCAAACTACAGGGCATGCGGAAGGCGGCCTTGCTGTAAAACCGCACATGGCCATGATAGCAGAGGGCGGAGAATCTGAAGCTATTATTCCACTCAGTAAATTTCCATCTATCATGTCAAATATCCTGAAAGAGAACCAAGTGGACTTTTCAAAAAATTACGCATCGCAAATAAATGATAATATACATAATGCCGCAAGCGATGCATTGAATAATGCGTATACTTCAAATATTGATAGATTAATAAATGCTGTGCATGCATTAGCGAACAGAGATATCCATCTTGATATAAATGGGGAAACATTTATAAAAGCAACTGCAAAAGATATGGACAATGTAAACGGAAGCAGAATTGCGTTGATTGAAAGGGGACTTGCTTTTTGATTAATCAATTAAGAATTAACGGGAAATCTTTATATAGCGATTTTGGGTTATATATTAAAAATAGAAATATATCGTCTCCGGCGATCAGGCAAATTAAAGAAACAATTCCTTATAAAAGCGGTGCATATGATTTTACTTATTTAAATGGAGAAGCGGCTTATGATGAAAGACTTCTTACATATATTATTGATATTGCTGAAGACAATCCCATATTAATGAGAGAATTAAAAAGCGATATAGAAGTGTGGTTATATGCTGCAGTTGATACTAATATTTATGACGATACGGATCCTGATTATTATTATCATGGCAGCATTAATACACTCGCATGGGCAGAGGAAGATTCGCAAGGCGAATTGACAATTACATTTGCGGTTTACCCATTCAGGTATGCAAGAACAGAAACAGTGCTAAATTACTCGGTTGCAACTTCTCAAACAATCAATTTTGATAATAACAGCAGTCATAAAATAATACCTGTTGTGACAGTGGACGCTCCAATAACAATAACGATAGGAGAGACAATATTATCAGTCGCGGCAGGTACATATGAGAATAACGAGAATTTTATTCTTGGCGTCGGAACAAATGAATGGTTAATCGAAGGTGATGCTAATATTATAATTCGTTACAGGGTAGAGGTGTTGTGATGTTTAGAGTAACAATAACAAATGATGAAATTGACACTGTTATTCATAATAAAATACAAAAATTAAAAGGCGCAACTATCACGCAAGCTATCAATGTAATTGATAGTTTTTCTTTTAATATTTTGCCAAATATGGCCGGATATGATAATTTGTATCAACTAAAAACGAAAATAAAAGTATTCAACAATCCCAAAAACAGAACTGAATTTTTGGGACGGATTTTAAAGCCGATTCCTGTGATGGATTCGACAGGTTTAGTATATAAAAATGTTATTTGCGAAAGCGTTTTAGGCTATTTATGTGATAGCATACAGCCATTTGTAGAAATGGAAGAATACACGGTTGAGGAATTTTTAAATTTATTACTTACAAATCATAATTTGATGGTTGAAGATGAAAAAAAGATTTTTCCTGGAACGGTTGAATTGACGGATACGATATATAGAAATTTAAACTATCAAACAACTTGGCAAGCGATACAAGAAAAATTACTGACAGATGATTTAGATGGTGAACTTCGGATAAGAGAAGGGGAAGACGGATTATTATATTTAGATTTATTGAATGAAATTGGCGCCACGACTTCTACAACAATTGAGCTTGCCAAAAACATGCAATCTATGTCAAATGAGCCTGATATATCGTCTATCGTAACTCGGCTTATTCCTTTAGGAGCGAAAGCTGAAGGAGCTGAAAACAGATTGACTATAGAGGCCGTGAATGATGGGAAAATTTATATTGATGTCCCCGATCTGTTTGATATTTACGGAATAATATGTAAAACAGTCATGTGGGATGACGTCACAATTGATGCAAATCTAAAAACAAAAGCGCAAAATTGGCTTATTGATAATAACAGAATAAAAGAAAAAACGCTTCTTACTGCACTTGATTTATCTTATATTGGAAAAGAAATCAATGATTTTGCTGTCGGCAACAGATACATAATTAAAAACTCGTTATTAAATTTTAGCGACACAAGAAGAATCACAAGAAAAACAATAAGTCTTTCAAATGTGTATAAATCCACAATTGAATTAGGGGACGCACTTACTCTTCAGAGTGATTACGAAATTAGAAATAAAAGAAATATTGATAATACAGAACAGAATATAAGCATTATACAAACAAACATTGAAAATATAGAAAACAGGATTGATGAAGTAAATAATGAAATGACTGAGCAATATACAACGATTATGCAGAACAACGAAGAAATTTTATTTACTGCATTGCAAAATTATTTAAGAACGTCGGATTTTGAGAGTTTTCAGGAAGAATTAAGTACGCAATTATCAATTTCGGCAGATGAGGTGCAGATATCATTTAGTACTCTTCAGACCGCAATAAGCAGCTTGGGCGGAGATGTAAACTCTCAATTCAGTGAATTGCATCAATATATAAGATTCGTTAGCGGGAAAATAATTCTTGGAGAAATAAATAGTCCTTATTCATGCAGGATATCGAATATAGCTATGGAATTTATTGACAACAATGTTGTTGTTTCATATTTTTCGAACGGGAAGATGTTTATTAAGAAAGGAGAGATTATTGAGACATTAACATTTAACGAAAAGTGGGAAATTGGTATAGATAGTGTTGGCGGGCTTTACATCAAATGGGTAGGTGGTGAATAATATCAATGAATATAGGCACATGGTATAGTTATACAGGAACGGCATATACAGGTAGCGGCGCAGTATCAAGTCTTTATGAATTTGGCATTGAGGTAAGATTAAACAGCCAAAATATTGAAAATAATACTTCAAATATTGATGTGCGTACCTGGGCAAGAAGAAAAACTTCATATTATAATGCTTCTCGTGAGCTTGGAAGCGGCGCATATAGTTATATTACAATCGCCGGCGTAAAAAAAGGATTATCGGAAGTACATTTCGACTTTAGAAACACGACTTCTAAAATTTATTTTACTACTCAGAATTTTACAATATCGCATAATGCGGACGGAACTAAGACTATTTCGATTTTTGGAGAATTTTATTCGGATGATACATCTGAAATCGGTGGCGGAGAAATAACCCAAAGTGTGGCATTAAATACTATTCCGAGAGCTACAACGCCATCATTATCAGCGTCATCATGTATATTGGGAAACAGTATATCAATAACGCTTAATAGAGCATCTTCATCATTTGATCATAAAATAAGGTATTCTTTTGGCAGTTTGACAAATCAAACGAGTGGCTTATCAGCGTATAATGATGTAGCAACGTCTGCAACATTTACGCCGCCATTAAGTCTTGCGAATCAAATCCCGAATGCATCAAGCGGACCATGTACGATAAAAGTCGAAACATATAGCGGATCGACATTAGTGGGTACAAAAACTACTACATTGACATTAAATGTGCCAACATCAATTAAACCTACTATTAATAATATTTCTGTTTCTGAGGGAACTTCAGGAATTGAGACACAAATAGAGGCATTTGTACAAAATAAGTCTACATTCAATATAAGCGTGAATGCTACCGGTGCATATGGTTCAACAATATCTAATTACAGAACAGTGATCAATGGATTTGCGTATTCAGGGCAAACTTTTACGAGTGGGATTATTACAATTAGCGGAACGGTCAATATTACAACGACTGTTACTGATACACGAGGCAGGACAGAAACTTTGACAGAAACAGTAGAAGTCGCAGAATACATTTCGCCGACAATAACAAATGCAACTATTCAAAGATGTGATGCCGATGGGACTATTAATCAATTCGGTTTGTATACAAAAGTTATTATACAAGCTGAAATTACAAGTTTATCAAGTAAAAACGCAAAATCATTTTTATTGAAATATAAAAAGAAGATTGAATCATCGTATACAGAATTAACATTAGATAATAGCAGTTACTCATTTGATAATTCATCTTCGCCGATTATGCTATCGGATGTAGATATCAATGCTTCATATAATTTTATCGTGACTGCAACTGATTTTTTTTCGACTGCTGAATTGCCAATATTATTAGGTAGTGCGGGATATCCCTTTTATATTAAGCCAAACGGAAAAGGTGCGGCATTCGGGAAAGTAGCTGAATATGAGGATCTACTGGATATTAATTGGAACTTGAAATGTAAAGAAATTAGGGCGCTAAATAATATTTACGCAAACGACGGCGAAAAAGTATTTTCAGAAGCTGTTTTGTACGATGACGGGGCGGGAACAACGGGATTAGTTACACTTTCAGAAACAGCAGCAAATTTTGATTATATAGAGATATTTTATAAATCAAATGACAGTGTATTTTCAAGTGTGAGAGTTTATTCTCCAAACGGAAAGGCCGTTAACTTGCTGAATGTTTATCAAAATGCAATATATACATACATAAAAAGTGAAGACATTTCGATAAGTGGAGCGTCTATTACGAGAGGTATGCAAAAGGTAACGAGGCTTACGAGCGATCCAGTCATAACCAAATATGACTTGTCGTGGGCATATATTATGAAGGTAGTAGGATGCAGATAATGAACGACAAAGAAAAAGAAATTCTAATTGATGAATTAATGAAACTTAAAGGCTGGTTTACTTGGTATGACAGGCAGTGTAACGAATATAGACGCTGCCTTGACTTAGGCATAGAGTATGATGAAGATATAATGGCTTTACATCAAGAGGCGGAAATGAAGGCAGCAAGAATAAATGAGATAAGGACGGAATTACAAACATGAGACAAGATTTAGTATTTGAAATAGTGAGAGGTGCAAGCTGTACTTTTCCGTTCGAAATTATTGAGGCTGAAACAGATTTACCTCCTCAATTTGAGAATATCGATGAAATTCTTTTTGTCGTCAAACAAGGCTTGGATGAAGGTTCTTCCGAACTAATTAAAAAGGAAGGGACAGTTACAGAGGGTATAATTTATTTTGAATTAGATCCCATTGATACCGAAGAATTAGAGTATGGTACTTATTTTTATGGGATTACTTTCGTTCGAGGAGAAATAAAAGAACCTATTTTATATGACGAATTGTTCATGGTAAAGAAAGGAATCATTGCGGAAAATGAGTGATGCATACAATGTTGTGTTGGCTAAAAAAGAATACAAGATTTCGGTTCCATTTGTCGGCAAAACCGGACTAAACGCCTATCAATTGGCTGTTGCCAATGGTTTCGAGGGTACAGTTCAAGAATGGTTGGAAAGTTTAACCGGACCGCAGGGGCCTATTGGACCTGTAGGACCGCAAGGCATAGACGGGTCTTCGGCATATGACATAGCAGTTGCCAATGGTTTTGAAGGCACGGAGGAAGAATGGCTAAATTTTCTCAATGGTAGCAGTTGGAAAAATGATATCGCTGCCGCAATTGCTACCAAAGGTATACTGGCAACAGGCGGAGATACAAAAGAGCAGTTTATTAACAATATAGATCTAATAATAGAAAATGGTATAAGATTTAATGCGTTGAATGAAAGTGGAATGCCGACAGATATTACTTTATTCGGAAGTGTATTTCCAACATATTTATTAAGGAATCCGAGTTATATAGGACCATACGTAAATGTAATTACATGCGTTTTTGCAAATGATAATGTACAAATTATAACGACAGAGATGTTTTACGGGTGCATAGCACTTGAAAATATAAACATACCGGATACGGTAGAACAAATTCTTCAAGGTGCGTTTTATGCCTGTAGAGCGCTTCTGTTAACAAGTTTACCATCCAGCTTAACATACATTGGCTCTTCTGCTTTTACCAACTGTTACGCAGTCAATTTTGCGGAGGTTCCAATAGGGGTTACCACTTTGAACGACGGTTGTTTTTGGGGGTGTACAGCACTTGAAAATGTAAATATACCTGGAGCCACAGAAATAAGATACAATGCTTTCAGAAATTGTTCTGGATTACAAAGTGTAGTTGTAGGAAGTCCAGGGCACCCAGTTAGTCAAATAAGACTGGAAGCGTTTTACAACTGTCTAAATCTTTTAAATATTACGATATATACTGTCGGTGGTGAACCGTTGCCGGACTCTCCGTGGGGAGCGACAAATGCAGAAATAACTTATTTGGAGGCTTAGTTTTAATATGATTATTAAAGATTACTATCAATATGCCGGCGAAAACGGCACTATTGTATCGCAAGTACGCTTGCCAAATACTGATCACATTTTAATAAAAAGGCTTATACCAGACAAAGGTATGCAATTAATTCGAGACGGAACCCGATATTCTGTTTTAGATGTTCCTGAAGGCAAAGAAAATTTATATAGTGAAGTTGAAGAAACACCGGAAGAGACACCATAAAGGTGTTTTTTTATTGCGAGGTGATGTATGGATTTAATAATACAGTTAAGTGCATTTGTTGGGGGGATCGTGGCCATAGCGGCCATCGTCTTTAAGGGCATGAAATCAAACACGAAAGACTTTAAAAATGAGCTGCAGGATATCAAGGATTCTATCGACAATCTAAATTACGAGAGTTGCAAAACTGAATTAACGAATTTTCTTTCCGAATTAGAAAACGGAATTGAGAAAAGCGCAATTCAGATACAGCGGGCATGTGAAATATATGACAGATACATGAAGTTAAACGGAAATTCTTATATCCGTGAAAAATGGGAAAGTTTAAAAAACAAAATGTAAAGCCGAAAGGCTTATTTTTTTATGAGGTGAAAAATGAAAAAAACAATCAAATTTTTTAAAAAATGGTGGTGGGCAATTTTAATAGCTATTATGGCAATTGCGGGGACAATTATTGCATTTCTTTATAATGCTGATGATAAAACAATACTTTCAATAAAATTAGCTTGGGCGCTCATAATAGTTGTTGGAGCATATACTGTTATTGGAAGTACGAATGCATATTTAGATAATACTTTCGATGTGGAAATATTCAAAAAGGGCATTATTAAGGGTTTTATTATAGCAATTAGTTTGTTCGCATTATATGTAGTAGGCATTTTAATTACAAATAATGTACAAGTATTTTATAATGGCCAGGCAGTGAATATAGATGACATTGTTTTAGTGATAATAAAAGCTGCGATTGGGTTGTTTGTAATTAAAATAATAGCTCAAATAACGTCTATGATCGGAATAAATATAAAAGTTACAAACACTGATCAAACAGAAGAAAAAGTAATAGAGGAAGGTGAGTAATAATGTCATCAGTCAAACAAAGACAATTAAATTTAAAGCATTGTGGATACTATTATGTAGGGAAAATCGACAATGATGAAGGACCATTAACAAGACTTGCATATGGGGCATTTCAAGAAGATCAAAAGCTTAAAATCGATAAAGTATATGGGCCAAAAACTGAAGAAGCTCTTGTTGAATGGGTGAAAGATATACAAAGAGCTCTTATTAAAGCAGGGTTCAAACTTCCGAAATATGGCGCCGATGGACAAGTCGGAGACGAAACGATTAAAGCTATTAAAACGTTCCAAAAAGCCAATGGTCTTAAAGTCGACGGCATCATCGGAGATTATACTTTTGCAAAGCTTGAAAAATATATGGAAGATTTACAAGATGAAGATGGAAAGGTTGATTGGGGCAAGAGCAGGTATTTTAAAAAGAAAGAATTTAAATGCCCGTGTGGGCATTGCAATGGATATCCGGCTGAGGTTAAGCCTAAATTATTAAACTTAATCGAAGATGCAAGAGAGCATTTCAATCTTCCAATCCACATCACAAGTGGACTTCGTTGTGCATATCAAAATAAATTAGTAGGTGGAATAAAGAACAGCAAGCATCAATACGGAAAAGCAGCGGACTGCTCGCTGGATTTAAAGAGTGATAATGACTTAAAATTATATAAATTCTTCAAATCTCACAAAGATACGAGTTATACATACACCGGCTTTGGGGCCGTTCATGTGGATGTGAAATAAATTAAGTTATAAATAAGTATAAAAGAGCGGTTTTGGCCGCTCTTTTTTTATTGCTTAAAATCATCATGATACAATAATAGACAACTACATAATAGTTGGCTACAAAATTTTATTAGGTCGAAAGTTTTATATCCTTATATTTTGGTGCCGTACATGTAGATGTGAAATAATGAGCTTGTAAGGATTTCTCACAAGTTCAACTATTAGGTTATTCCTAAAAGTTCAACAATCCGGTAATTCCAGATAGTTCAAAAGATGGGTTAGCGCCCCTCTTTTTATTGTCTATAAATAAAACGATACTCAGTACAGTTTTTATTTTCCGTTTTATTATGTTATAATACAAATACAAAATATAATAATATAGGAGTGAAAAAATGAATATAAAATGCCCTATTTGTAACGCAGAATTAAACAACGAATTACCAGTTGCGAATTTCACGGCAAAACGACTGGATTGCAGCAATTGTGGAGTATTTCTTGTTAGCAATAATCTTTATTTAGAGAATGATTTGACAGAAACAAGTAAAATACACATTAAAACTATATTGAACAATAAAAAAGATAAGTTAGAAGACTTGAGAAAACAGGGTATATATCCTTATTTTTTATCCGCCCGTAGAGACTGGGATATGGTACAAGAGGCAAAAATTCAAAATGAAATGATAAATAGTAAATATTATTTTTTTATATTAAAATAAAGAAATATTGTCTTTGCTTTTCTAAAGAACGATTTAATACCGCTCTTTTTTTATTGCCCGTAATAGTTATAATAATTACAAAAAATGAACATTGAAAGATACAATATGCGAACAATAAATACTATTTATAAAATAATTGTACAAACTGTTGACAATATAATCTTATTGTGTTATATTAATTTGTAGAGGAAATAAATGGAAAAAAAGGAAGGTATTATAATGGCTACTGAATTCGGAAAGCTTCTCAGAAAGATAAGAATTGATCGTGATGAGATTCTAAAAGATATGGCTGAGAATTTAAAAGTATCATCTTCATATTTATCTGCTATAGAAGTCGGAAAACGACAAGTTCCTGATACATTAATCCGAGAATTACAAGCTTACTATTCATTAGATGGAAATACAGTAAAATTGTTGGAAAACGCCATTAAAGAAGATAAGAAAAATATTAAAGTAGATCTTGGTGGTATGGAATCAGACAAGCGCGATTTAGCGTTAGTGTTTGCAAGAAAATTTAAAGATCTTGATAAGGACACAACAAAAAATATTTTAAGGATACTTGAAGGAGAAAGTTAATATTGAGCGACTACATTGCAAAACCTTTATCTCGGGTAGAAATACGAAGAGTGGCATTAATTTTTAAAAAATATTTTGGATACGAAAATAAGCTATATTTCCCTGTTGAAGAAGTCATTGAAAAAATGCAAGATGAATTTTCAGAATATGGATTCAATTTTGAAATAGTCGAAGATAAATATTTTGCAAATTCTGTACAAGGTGATACTGATGTAATGAATCACTATATCAGAATAAAAGAAAGCGTTTATGATAACGCATGCAAAGGAGATGGAACTGCTCGCTTTTCTATCGCTCATGAAATGGGACACTATGTTCTTATGTGTTTAGCAGAAGTTGGGTTTCAGCGTAATTTAATAAAAAGACCAGTTGAGGCATACGAAGATCCTGAGTGGCAAGCTAATTGCTTTGCAGGCGAGCTTCTTATGCCTTATACTTTTATACAAGATATGTCTGTTATAGAAATTATGGGCAAGTGTAATGTATCGTATACAGCAGCAAATTATCAAAAAAATCATATTCAATTAGAAAAAAATAGTGACTCTACCACAGTCACCATTTTAGATAGGAAATACGACGGTTGAATCCGTAACATACCTCTATATTGTACATATGTATGTTAACACAAATTTTTCTTCCCGTCAAGAAAATTGTGCTCCGTCAGAATAGGAGAAGAGAAATATGTGGTACAAAGAAACATATGATGTCACATACATTTATCGGGCAAGCATAACAATTAACGGTGTGACATACTATGCAAAGGATTATGGGAAAAAAGCATTCAAAATTCCCATAAAAAAATAATAAAAGAGAGGTTGATACCTCTCTTTTTTGCTAAAAACCTTTAAAAAACAAGGCTTCAAAATCAATTTTAAGCGTTTTTTATTTGTTATTCATATTTATATATATTAAAAAACGTTATATGAAACCTTCAGAAAATGAAAATTATATAGAGTTTAGTAAAAGAAAAACAATATAATTGTTATATGATTATTTAATGTTAAAATATTACTTAATGTGTTATAATACAAATTATAAAATACTTTATTGGTGTAAATGATGGATGATAGTAATAAAATAGCTTATCTTCAAATGATCCAAAATGTTATTGGAAGAATGTCGTCAGGGTCATTAATAATTAAGGGATTCACCGCAACTGTTTTTTCAGGAATATTAATTATATTATTTTCAAAAAATAATATATGTGAATCAATTTGGTTAATATTACCTATATTTTTTTTCGGAGCGATAGATATCTATTATTTTAAACTTGAAAAAGCATATAGAAAATTATATGAAGAAATATGTCAATCGGATAAATTAATCGATTATTCTTTAAAGATAAATAGATATAAAAATAGTAAAGAACATAAAACAAGAGCATTAGATTGTATCAAAGCGCCATGTATTTGGGCTTTCTATGTTCCAATTGTTATTTTTTTTATATTAATAATTATAATTAAATTTAAAGGAGGAAATTGATATGGCACGACATGTATTTTTTAGTTTTCATTATGAAAAAGACATAAATAGAGCAAATATTGTTCGAAATAGTTGGGTTGTTCCTGGCGTTAAAGAAGCAAATTTTTTTGATCATGCCGAATTTGAAAAACTTAAAAAGATTGGAGAAACAGCAGTTAAAAATTGGATCGATAAACAATTAAAGGGGAGTTCAGTTACAGTTGTTTTAATAGGAGAAGAAACACTCGAAAGAAAATATGTACAGTATGAAATAATGCAGAGCTATGAACGGAACAATGGCATAATAGGTGTACATATAAATAGATTAAAAGATATGAGAACTCAACAATATTGCAATAGAGGGAATACGCGCGCACTAATTGGGTATAAAAATGGAAGATACCTATATTTTGATGAGATAGCAGATGGAATATATGACTATACAAGCTCGTTAAATTCGTATAATGATTTAGGAAGATGGATAGAATTATCAGCAAGAAAACATAATAAATTATAGCAAATTTTTCCCGCCATTTTCCCGCCAAAGTTTTGTAAGGATGTATAAAGTTATGTTGCCATATTTTATAAAAACGTTGAAAAATAAGGGCTAAACGAATGTTTTACAAACTTATATAAAGTTATAAAAAAGCCAAAATTGAACCGAAAGGCCAGGGGTTCGAATCCCTTACGGCGCACCATAAATTTGCAGCCAATAAAATAATAAAAAACCTGATTTTTTTATCAGGTTTTTATATTTTTATATATATAATATATATTGATTATCGTCATATTTATTTATATACTTTAAATACAGTATATTAAAAATTTGAGAGGAGTAGGCTAAATGCAAAATTCGCAGATATATAATGTATATGAGTTTCAAAAAGGCATCACAATTATTGAAGAACAAGGTGTGCGTATGTTTTTATTGTCCGGATCAAAAGGTGATGTATTAGTCGATACGGGGTATGGCGGTGGAGATATAAAGGGGTTTATTGAAAAAAATGCTTCTAAAAACATAAAAGTAGTTATAACCCATGCGGATACTGACCATATTGGAGGAACAGATGCATTTTATGAATTATATCTGAATCCTTCAGAATTCGCTTTTTTCCGTACAAAATGCAAATCAAAAAATATAACGCTTTATCCTTTAGTTGAAAGTGATATATTAGATCTTGGTGATCGCAAATGGGAGATTATCGAAATCCCGGGGCATAGTCCGGGGAGCATTGCACTGTTAGATCGTGAAAATAAAATTTTGATTCCGGGGGATTCGGTGCAAACCGGTCCGATGTATATGTTTGGTGCACATCGTTCAATAGAAGCACTCATTGAAAGTTTAAAAAAGCTCCGCAACATGCAAGAAGCATTTGATATTATCTTACCGTCGCATCATATGCTGCCGATAGATACAGATATTTTTCCTGCGCTGATTACAGGAGCTCAAAAACTATATGAAGGTGATCTTTCAGCAATACCGGTCGATCTTGAGTGGGCAAAACCAAATAGGTATGATTTTAAAAATATAAGTTTTTATTATGATTAAAAACAATAAAATTAAAATCCAATCTGTCAAAGATTGGATTTTTTTGTTTGTTGAAAATATAATATGCTTGACCAAATATGACATAAATAGCTAATACGGTATGTTTTAATACCATATATTGATAGATATAAAATAATTGTATGATTTTATTTTAATGCAAAGGAGTATGATAATAATATAAATTAATAAAATATGACAAAGTCATAATATTAAAATTATTACAGATAATAATAAATAATTATTATATTCAAATATGTACATATTCATTTATTTCAAATTAGTGTTATTAAGGAAAAAGCCTTTTAGATTATCTGTAAATATTCATACGATTTCTACAGTATGAATGAAATTTCCAAAAAAATATAAAAAACATAAAAGTTATGTTAAAAAATAGCCTACTCTTTCAAACTTGGATCGAGTGTTATTTTTATGCGCGAAAATATTTACAAAAACACGAGGGGGTGAAACGAATTGAGAAAAAACCTTAAGTTTTTTTGCATAATGTTCATTATTATTCTTTTAATATCACTTGAACCGTCATCATTTAAAGTGTTTGCAGGCGATTATACATCACCAATAGAAGGTCTTACGATCAATAAAACTGCCACACCCTACGGCACACCCGATGCAGATGGCAGACAAATATTTAAATTAGATATTACATCTACAACAGAATCTAATATTATTGTGACATCCAAACCGTGCGATATCATCTTAGTTTTGGATGATTCTGGAAGCATGGATGACATATTGAGTACGACTGAAAATTACGTGGCTATTACAAATTCGCCTGATACAGATCAGACATATTATGTTCATGTAAATGGGCAATATATGCGGACTACATATCGCAGCAGTGTAAATAGATGGAGATATCGCATAAATAATGTAAATTATTATGTTGCTTGGGATCCGGACGGAGATGATGATGCTGCAGGAAGCAGAAATACTTCAACTCCGACAGCTAAACCTTTTTATAGCATGACAAGTACATCAGTAACAAAATTGCAAGCATTGAAAACTGCGGCAAATGCATTTGTGCAAACGGTGTATACACAGTCGCCAACAAGCAGAATCGCCGTAGTATCTTTTGAATCTGATGCAGAAAATCTTACAGGTGGGCTGGTAAGTGTAGATAGCGGAGACACAATTAATAATGACATCATAAATGCAATTAACAGCCTGAATGGCAATGGAGCGACACATTCAAATGAAGGATTGGGAATGGCGGCAGATATTTTTCAGGCAGATACACAAACCGAGAGAAACAGGGTCGTTATTATGTTCACAGATGGTGAGCCGGGAGATTATGGTTTTGACAACAATGACGGTTCAAGATATGCGGCAGCGGCAATTAATCAAGCGGCCATTATAAAAGGACAGAGAGGTACTTACGTAAACAGTAATGTGACGTTTAATGATTTTCGAGCCGGCACCAGCATAGACTCTCCTCGAACAGCGGTCAATGAACCGGGATGTGGAGCTGTGCAATATTGTATAGGCATCTTTCCGGCTAACGTAGATATTTTAGTACATCGTTATATGGCATGGGCATCAAGTGATAATGACAGTAGCCAGACAGCGACGAGCTCTGATGGCTATGATTATTATTTCACAGCCGATTCTGCAGAAGGTTTAAATAATATATTTCAAAGCATCGCCGAAGAAACAGGGCAGACACTAGAGGATGTAGTGATAAAAGACTACATTGATTCCCGGTTTAATATTGTTGATGAAAACGGCAGTATATTAAATGTGGGAGATACTTTTACAGCAGAAGGTCAGACAGGCACAATTATGCAGGATGCAAATGGAATTTATATTCAATGGAGTCAGGAAAAAATAGAACCCGGCACTATAGAAGATGGTAAGGGTTTTAAGGTAGCTGCATATATAAAACCAAAGGAAGACTTTATAGGAGGAAATGTTATCCCTACAAATATTCCTAATATTTCAGCTATTTATATTGATAACGAAAATATTGGATCGTTTCCAAGTCCGACAGTGAATATACCCTTTAAATTAAATGCAGTTAATATAGAAGACAATATATTTTTAGGTGAAACCATTCCAAGAGATCAAGCTACGGCGCAGAATGATATGATTTCTCAGAATATGAATTATGCTTACCCAAGTAATCTGCTAACTTATCTTTGGGATCCTACCTTTACAACAGGTATCAAGCCCGATAATACAATGTCATTTCATTTAGCCGTTACCGCGAATCCTGTTGATTATATTGATTTTTCGGATAATTCGGTATGGACTCCTCTTAATGATACAACAACCTTAATCGGATATACAAAAAGTACCGGTGAGATTTATTACTTGCCGGTAGGTACGCAGGCGACCCAGATTACGGATTCTGCAAACTATACGGCAAATGTAGAGGACGGAAGCCTGGTTATTACAAAATCGATTGATGGAACTGAAAATCCAGATCAAACATTTTTATTCGAAATTAAACAATACAGCGATATTGATAAAACAGAATTGCTTAAAACTTTCTATGAAACGATCAGAGTATCTGATACTTCAAATAATAAAGTCGTCGTTCATTTATCTAAGGGTTACTATGAGGTCACTGAAAAGAGTGATTGGTCTTGGCAGTACAATCTAACTGGAGCATCCACAGCAAGTGATACCCTTGGCATGAACACTGATGGAACGCGAAATACAGAAAAAAACACAGCACAAGTTTCTTTTAACAATACATCCGAAGAAATAAGGTTCCTGAACAGTATAGATTGGAATTTATACACATTTTCAGGAGGTGAAAGTGATGAATAAAAAAGATGTGGTAAAGGTTATTTTCATTTTTATGATTGCCATACTTGGCACAGTCGGCATCACGTTCGGACTTCTAGCCGATCAGACAGATGTAAAAACAAATATATTTGTACCAGGTGTTCTTACCGCTTCGATTCTTGAAAACGGCAGTATCGCATCAGGGCATGAAAGTGGCTTGGCAATCCATGACAATAATACTGAGAAACAAATTCAAGTGCAGAATGTTTTAAATCCTCATGAAGTAGACGCATATATCCGTGTAGTGCTTGTCCCTGTTTTTAGAGCAGATGAGGGGACACTATCTGCCAATATGTCTCTTGAGCCAAACAGCAATACTATTGAAATCTTGGCGCCGGGAGGAGAAAGCGTGACCTTGGAACTCATCAATGGTTGGCAAGATAACTGGATCTTCAACAACGGATATTTCTATTATAAGTACGTTGTGCCGCCGGGACAAAACACGGCCATTCTGCTTAACAGTATCGCAGTTTCCGATAGTTCGCTTTGGGATATATTTTGTTTGGAAGCTCTTTCCGATGCTGTTCAGTCGGAAGGCACGGCGGCAAGCGAGGCATGGGGCAGTATAGCCAGTCAACTAGAACCTTAGATACGGAGGAATAAGATTGATAAAAAAAATATATAATTTCTTTTCAACAATTTTTCTGATCATGGTAGTCCTAATAGCCGTTGTTCTGGTTCTGCCACATGTATTGGGATTTAAAACATATGCTGTTATCAGCGGAAGCATGGAACCGGCATTACATGTAGGAAGCCTCACATATGTTAAGTCCAGCTTGCCTGAAGAAATTGAAGAAGGAGATATTATTACTTTTTTAATATCGCAGGAATCTTCGCTGGTGGCAACGCACAGAGTTGTGAGTATCAATTTAAATGACAGCTATTTTATAACCAAAGGGGATGCAAACGAAAGTGAAGATGCACCAATACAATTTAATAAACTGATAGGAAAGACATTATTTAGCATTCCCTATTTAGGATATTTAACGGTTTTTTTAAAAACCAAAGAAGGTATTGTATTAACTATTCTTATACTAGCTTTGACAATTCTACTTTCTGTTATCCCTTCAATAATCAAAAGAGAAAAATGTCAAAGTGAGAATAATAGTTAATTACATATATAAAAAATAAAGTAAAAGGAGTTTTTAATGAGAAGAAAAACAATTTTAAAACTGACCTGTATTATAGCAATTACAGCACTTATTACCGGCGTAACATTGGCTTATTTTACAGATGCCACATCTGTAAAAACCAATACTTTCACAGTCAGTGACGGTCTTTCTATTAAACTTGCTGAGCCTACATGGGATAATTTGGACTATGACGGGGATGCAGCTGGCATAACAGAAGATCTGGGGGAAGATTTAGCAGACAATATTGTACCTGGAAGAACAATTCCTAAGGATCCAAGTGTTCTAAACGACAGCGAAAATGATGACGTTTGGGTAGCTATCAAATTAGCATATAGCGGCACAGCAAATTCATTTGCCTTAATTAATGCATTTGCCGATATTAATTTTGATACAGTAGGATGGGAAGCAAAAGATGCGACAAATACGGTATTCTATTATAAAACACAACTGGAACCGGATGACGAAACAACGGATTTGTTTACGCGTGTACTTATTGACACCACTGCAGCAAATGGAGATTTAAAGCCATTTACAATTAATATTAAAGCTTATGCAGTACAAGCCGAAGGCCTCACCTATGCCGACGCAAAAACACAGCTCGATACATTAATGACTACAAGTCCTTGATAAGCGTTGCTTAAGGAATAAAAATTATTCACAGAGAATTGCAGGAATATTTCATTTTTTGACTCAATTCTCTGTGAATATCATCATTTTCGAATTTTAATAAAGAATATGCATAATCAATAGTAGGAGGAAGAAATGAAAAAGAAAGTAAGAATTCTTTCTATTTTGGTAATTGCCGTGACGCTGGCAACAGCGGGTGCCGCAATGGCATGGTTTAGTGACACGGCAGCTCCTGTTACAAATACATTCAATGCAGGCACGGTAGCAATCACCTTAAACGATACTTTGGCGGGAGAAGAGTTTCCGTTAGAAGGAATCAGCAATATAAATCCGGGAGATTATTACGACAAAGAAATTTCTGTTACAAGTACCGGTACCAAAGAAACATATGTAAGGGTAAAGCTTACTTTACTATGGAACCCCAGAGAAGGTTATGAAGGGGAGACGCTTAGCAATGATGTGGTTTCAATGAACATTGATACTGTAAACTGGGTATTGGGTACGGACGGTTGGTATTATTATAAATATATATTGACCTCAACTTCTCCCAATACAACAAATCTCCTTGATGGGCTCACATTTAACGGTCCTTTAATGGATAATAATTATCAAGGCGCAACATTCTCACTTAGCGTTCAAGCTGAAGCTTCACAGGCATCCCATTATGCATTTATTAGTACATGGGGTATCAGTGGACTTCCCGGGAGCTCGCCTGAAGCTGTTATCCCGCAAGCAGGTGTACAGGAGTGGGTGCCAGATAATTGAGAGTTGCTTTGTATGCCATGAGTTTACTTTGTATAAAGGAGGCTAAAATGAAACATAGGTCAAAACCAAGACGGATTTTTTTAGGCATGATAGTCTTAAACCTGCTGCTGATAGTAAGTTTTTTTAACTTTCCTGTATTTGCAGCCGAATTACAAATAATAGGCGGTGAAACCGGGTTAAAGGTAATTGCATCAGACACATTCTTTAACGAACTTAATATCTATCCGGGGGATACCATAGAAGGAAAAGTAACAATAAAAAATACGAATAATACTCCGTTCGAACTATTTTTAACAGCAAACAGAATCGATACACAACCTCCTTTAGGAGAAACAGATCTATACAAGCAATTAGTACTCACGGTTATACTTCGAAATGAAACAATATACAGTGGACATATGTGTGATTTTGCTGATGAAGACGGAATTAGTCTTGGAGTATTCAATGCAGGACAGACGGAAACGATGAAAATTTCGGTATATCTCCCTGGAGAAGAGACCGGAAATGAGTATCAAAATATAAAACATAGCAATCAATGGGTATTTAAAGCAGTCAGTCAAGAATCAGATCTGCCAAAAACAGGAATAAATTCAAACATCGGTGTTCTTACAGTGGTTGGGATTATTCTTATCGCGGTTGGCGCTCTAGGTATTTATAAATATAAACGTTCGGTTTAAAATAATAGGCGGCAGAGAAAAACTACCCCAACATGCTAAAGACTATTATCTTTAGCGATGATGGGTAGTTTTCTATTGATACAAATAGGAGCATAGATGAAAAAAAATAAGTTTTTGGTTCTATCAATAACCGTAATTATGACAGGGGCCGTTTTAATTAGTACGGGCTGTATTATTAATAAAATTATTTTAAATAACAGTAGTAAAGCATTAGAAGAAATGAATAACTTCACGGAAGATATGATAAGCAGAAATCAAGGAATAGATGCTGTTTATGATTATGATGCCATTTCAGACCTTGATTTAGTAAATATTATCAGAAACGCGCAAAATGATCATACAAAATATATTATAGGACAAATTATAATAGAAGATATATCATTAAATTTGCCTATTTTAAAAGGCACAACAAACAGCAATTTATCTGTAGGGGCAGCAACTATGAAAGAAGATCAGCAAATGGGAGAAGGGAATTATGCATTAGCAGGTCACTATAATAAAAATCCCCATGTTTTATTCGGGGGCATAATGAATATAAAAAAAGGGAGTATTATTTTTCTAACGGATAAAAAATTTATTTATGAATATAGAGTATATGACACGTATATTACAAATGATAAGGCAACAGATATGCTTTCGGATGCTAAGTCAATTGAAAAAGGAACCCCTATCATTACATTAATGACATGCTATTATTCGTCAAAAACAGGCAAACGATATTTCGTAGTAGGAGAATATATTACTAAATATCATTATAATGCTGATCTCTTAGATTCATAAGGGCTTCTCAGGGCAGTACATTTTAATCATTTTCTTTTTAAACAGATAGACGATATGATATTATTATATTATCTAATATTAATAGAAAATTATTATAAGGAGATTAAAATGAAATTTTTATGGTGTACTATTCATGTCGAAGATATGGAGCGGTCGTTAAGATTTTACGAAGAGATTGTCGGGCTCAAAGTTGAAAAAAGACTTGCGTCGGGCAGCAATGGAGAGATTGTATTTTTAGGGGATAATCAAACAAAAGTTGAATTGATTTATGATAATACAACCCGGCAAGCGAATAGTTTCAAAGGGATTTCGCTGGGATTTGAAGTTGAATGCCTTGATGACATGATAGAATTTATAAAATTAAATGGAATACAAATTGAAAAAGGTCCTATTCAACCAAATCCGAATGTGAAATTTTTCTTTGTTAAAGATCCAAATGGGCTTCATATACAGTTTGTTGAAAACATTAAATAAAAAAAGCATCTTAGAAGATGCTTTTTTTATTTAAATAGTATTGACATTAACGTTACGTAAAAGTATATGATAATAACATATGGAGGCAGGGCAATATGGAATATACAATCTTAAAGCTGGCGCAATTGGCAAATATAAGTACAAGGACACTTAGATATTATGATGAAATAGGGCTGTTAAAACCATTTAGAATAAACGAAGTCGGATACAGGATCTATGGACAAAAAGAAGTTGACAGATTACAGCAAATTTTATTTTACCGAGAGCTTGATGTTTCACTGAAAGACATTTGCGGCATCTTAGACAGTTTGGAGTTTAACATTTTAGAAACACTATATAAGCATCGAGACGGCCTAGTATCAAAGCGCGAACAAATAGATATACTTATTAAAAATCTTGATAAAACAATCGCAGTATACAAAGGAGAAAAAATAATGAGGGACAAAGAAAAATTTGAAGGATTCAAGCAAAAAATAATTGATGAGAATGAAGCTGCGTATGGCAAAGAAATCAGAGAAAAATATGGCCGTGACGCAGTAGAAATTTCGTATAGTAAATTAAAGAATATGACAAAAGAACAATATGATGAAATGATTAAGCTTGAAAAAGATATTAAACAGAATCTTCACACAGCCTATTTAACAGGCAGTCCCGGCGGAAAGCTGGCACAGCAAGTAGCAAAAATGCACCAACAGTGGATATGTTATTACTACTGGAACGAGTATTCGAAAGAAGCGCATGCCACTTTAGCACAGATGTATGTTGACGATGAAAGGTTTAAGAAATATTACGATGATCCTAAACAGGGAATGACTGAATTTTTACGTGATGCCATAATGATATACACTAAATAATATCAGAAGAATTGATACAACAATGTATACTCATGCATAAGTATGGAAATAGTACTGGTATACAAAAAAGAAAGAAGGTGGTTAAAAACAATTATTTTATAGACTGGCAGTATCGATATGAGGCAGTTTATGCTGCCTCATATTTTATTATATTTATTAAATCCATGTTAAAATTTTTAATAGGTATAAAAAAATATTTAGCAATAAAGTTTGAAAAGGTTTAATGTGTTTATTTTCTTTGTAGAAAAGTTAAATTTATGTTAAAATATTGACAAAATATAAAATAATGGAGAACGTATGACAATATCATTTTCAGAGTTTATATCGCAGCTGATAAGTAATCCCGCATTGCTTATTACCGTAATACTCACATTAGGTGTTATTTTGGTAAATGGCTGGACTGATGCTCCCAATGCAATTGCCACTTGTGTTTCTACACGTTCATTAAGCCCGCGAACTGCTATTATGATGGCCGCAGTATTTAATTTTTTAGGCGTATTTTTCATGACAATGATAAATGCTACGGTAGCGCAAACCATTTATAACATGGTAGATTTTGGCGGGAATCCACATGAAGCACTTATCGCACTTTGCGCTGCGTTGTTTGCAATTGTGACATGGGCTACGGCAGCTTGGGCTTTTGGCATCCCTACCAGTGAATCACACGCATTAATAGCCGGAATATCAGGAGCGGCCATTGCACTCCAAAGTGGATTTTCTGGAATTAACGGAGCTGAATGGATAAAAGTTATTTATGGGCTGGGATTATCTACTGTGTTAGGATTTGTGATGGGTTTCATCACGGTAAAGATTACGGAATTCTTATGTTACAAAAAAGATAGATGCAGAATGCATGGCTTTTTTCAGAAAGCGCAAATAGGCGGAGCTGCCGCAATGGCTTTTATGCATGGAGCACAAGATGGGCAAAAATTTATGGGAGTATTCATGCTTGGTGTTTTTTTGTCACAGGGAAACAGCGGTGTTACGAACTTTACGATTCCAATATGGTTAATGATTCTTTGTTCTTTAGTTATGGGTCTGGGGACATCAATCGGGGGAATGAGAATTATTAAATCGGTTGGTATGGATATGGTTAAATTGGCAAAATATCAAGGATTTTCAGCTGATCTAGGTGCATCCGCTTGTCTGCTATTATCGTCTTTGACAGGAATTCCGGTTAGCACGACACACACAAAAACAACAGCCATAATGGGAGTTGGAAGCGCGAAGAGATTATCAAGTGTAAATTGGGGTATCGTTAAGGAAATGATGGCGGCATGGTTACTGACATTTCCTGGATGTGGGCTTATCGGTTATTTAATGGCTAAAATATTCACAAATTTATTTTAATTTTTTGGAGAAATTGGAAATGAAAAATAAAGATTATAATTATTTTAATGAATTTATTCTTCTAACAGATTATTGCTGTAAGTCAGCAAAAATGTTGGATGATATTTTTAAAAATTTTGAATATGAGAACATAGAAAATCAAATGTTGCAGCTGCATGAAATTGAACATTCCGCAGACTTGCATATGCATCATCTTATGAATAGATTAATGAAAGAATTTATTACGCCGATCGAAAGGGAGGATATCATTCATTTGGTACAGCAAATAGATGATGTTACAGATGCCGTTGAAGATGTAATCATGCGCGTGTATATGTTTGATATAAAACATATAAATATATCCGCATTGGAATTTACAGACTTAATTGTAAAGTGTTGCTGTGCATTGAAAACAGCGATGGAAGATTTTTATAATTTCAGAAAATCTAAAACCGTTAAAGAAAACATAATTGAAGTCAATAATATAGAAGATCTGGGAGATAAAATGTATACAGAAGCCATGCGTAATTTGTATACCACAAGCAAGGACCCAATCGAAATCATGACATGGACTGAAATATATAATAAACTTGAAAGATGTTTTGATGATTGCGAAGATGTTGCCAATCTAATGGAAAGCATTATAATGAAGAATACATGATCAAAATCCCTTATGATTCTCATAAGGGATTTTTTATTATGCGTTGCTTATTATTTGCCTATAAACATTTCAGAAATGTATAAGCTTCCTCCTTTAGATGCGATACCAATACCTACATGGGTATATGATGAATTTAAAATATTTGCTCTATGCCCTTCTGAATTCATAAATGCTACATGAGCTTTTTGAACAGAACTGTTTATTGCAATATTTTCTCCTGCAGACTTGAAAGTAATACCAAATGATTTCATCATATCAAATGGACTTCCATATGTCGGCGATGTGTGAGAAAAATAATTATTGTCGATCATATCTTGAGCCTTGATGCGTGCTACTTCTGACAGTTCAATATCTATCGTAAGCGGACTAAGTCCCGCTTTGACACGTTCACTGTTGATAAGATCAACCAGTTGTTGTTCTTGAGCAGACAGGCTTGTTTGCCCGGTCGACGTCGTAGGATTATCAGTCACTGGAGTATCAACCGGTGTTGTAGGTTCTTCTGCTACAGGTGTTTCGTCCGGCTCTGTGACAACAGGAGTGTCATTAGAATCTTCTGGCTCTGTGACAACAGGGCTATCAATTGGTTTTGCCGGATTGGTCACGTTAGGCTGTTCTTCAGATGTTGATGGTTTGTTTACTACAATAGAATTACCATTTTTGAAGTTATTTAATAAATTCGTCCAAAAATTATTAAATGATTGTATATTAAAGTTTTTATTTGAAGTACTGGTAATATCTGTTGTGGCGTTTTTCGTGTTATTATCTGTGTTTTGACAATTTGATGTAATGCATTCTGTGTTTTGAGTAGTATTATTGACAGTTGTTGGAACGCATGTATTTAATTTAGATAGGGCATTGCAAACGGCATCGTTTGACAATATATTTTCATCTACGTTGTAGCATGAAGTTGGATTTAAAGCTGTATCACAATCAGAGGTTTTAATAGTTAACGCATTTGCAGGGGTTGCAAGAGCAAAAGCAAAAACGGCAATTGCTAAAGCAGCCATCAGCATGTTTCTCCAATTTTTTTTCATTTTTTCTCCTCCATGTTCCAATTTGTTTGCGGATAGTTTCCGCCGGTGAGTCATATGGTACTATAAAGGGAGCATTCAAATCAAGCAAATAGGTATATATTGGAATGGTAATATTAGGAGAAAGAAAAATACTCCAAACTATATAGTAAAGAGTATTGGAAAATATTTAAGAAAATTTTAAATTGAATTCATTCATAGTTAAGCATATATAATAGGCGCAATGCATGAACATTTTCATCTGTTTTTGCACGATAATATGCTTTTTTCAATTGATCGTCTCTATCGGTTTGTATATATTGCTGAGAGTATTTTTTATAATCGCCACTTTCATCTATGACCCTATCTCGAAGGATATCATTAAAAGAAACTTGAAGAACTGGAGAAGTGATAAGTGATCATAGGATTATAATTGTTGCCTGTTAACCTTCATACATATACGTTTGAATGCATCTGCATGTGCTTGCTCATCATTAAAAGCAATTTTTGTAAGTTCTCTATATAATGCAGCATCTTCCATTTCGGCTTCAATATACATTTCTAATTTTTCTTTGCTTGTTTAAATCCAATTTAGATAACCTCCTTTTAATAAAGGTAATACTATATAATATATTTGATTCTTTTTTAATGTGTTTTCAAGCATTCCATTATAAAAGTGTAAATTGATTTTTATAGTAATCAATAAGACCGTCTTGTTTCATTTTTGACAGTTCTCTGGAAAGCGCACTGCGATCGACATTAAGATATTCTGCCATTGTTTTTCGATCAAACGGTATAGAAAAGCTTTGGCTTTCTTTTTCTTTTGATGTAATTGACAAATACGTTAGAACTTTTTCCCTGATAGTAGATTTTATTAAACAATCATTTCTATCGTGTAGAATCATTGCTTTTTCTGAAATATTTTCAAATATATTAAGCAATAATTTTTCATGTCTGCGACAAAGTCTGGTACATTTTCTTATTGCATTTAAAAATGGGATAAATAATACATCGAGATCTTCTAATGCTTGTACGGAAACAGGGCTTTTTCGATTTTGATTTGATGCTAATAATATACCGATGGGACTACCCGGCGTCAATCGTGTCACAATGACGGTTTTGCCTGAACGGTCATTTTTTATTGAGTGGCCATAACCAGAAAGGATAATACCGATGCTATCTATATTATCTCCTTCCAATAACACCATTTCATCTTTCTTATATTCAAGTTCGTATGCGCCGAGGCAGCTTAGTAATTCATTTATGTCTTTTGTAGTAAAATTTGAAAACAAAGGTGATTTTTTTAAAACTTCTATATGAGAATATATCATATTTATTTTTGGTTGCGTGTGCAACATACCTTTCATACTAAGTGTAATATAATCGATATAAAATTGCAAGTTGTCAAAAAACATACTGAAAGGAAGACGGAAATATGAACAATGTTTTTACTTATTATCTCTATGGAATAACAATTATTTTATTGGGGATTTCATTTATAAAAAGCAAAAGGAAAACGATATTATCTTTCAAAAAAGCGTGGAAAATGTTTGTAAATGTTTTACCTCAATTTCTTGGCATATTGTTGTTTGTTGGACTTGTGCTCGCTGTTATGAAGCCTGAAATAATACAGAAAGCAATTGGAGCACAGTCCGGATTTAAAGGAATGATTTTTTCGGCCTGCATCGGCGCAGCCGCATTTGTGCCAGTCTTAATAGCTTTCCCGATTGCCTCACAATTATTGAGTAATGGTGCAGGGATAATGCAGATCGCAGTATTTATTTCAACGCTTACAACTGTAGGCTTTGTGACGCTTCCGCTCGAGATGAAGTACTTGGGCAGAAAAGCAGCTTTGATGCGAAATATTTTTGCGTTTCTTTTTTCATTTGGGGTCGCTTTTATTATTAACGAGGTACTATAATGAAAAAATTAATCAAAAATTATAGCTTTTTAATTGTTATGATTATTCTTAATATATCAGCATTTGTATTTTTTCCGCGAATAGGGCAGGAAGCGCTTGTTTTTACAGGTCATAATTTTATTAATTTTTTGTTTATGTTAACGCCTATTTTTATATGCATAGGGCTATTGGACGTGTGGATAGAAAAAGAAACTATGATTCGTATATTGGGAGAGCATTCCGGGGCGAGAGGATTTTTTTTAGCTTTATTGATGGGAATGATAACAGCCGTGCCTTTATATGCATTACTGCCGGTTGCCGGAATACTTTTAAAAAAAGGGAGCAAAGTTTCAAATGTTTTAATTTTTATTTGTTCTTCTGCGAGTATTCGAATTCCTTTGTTGCTCTTTGAAATATCTTCCATGGGATGGAAATTTACATTTGTTCGGTTTATTGTAAATATATTTGTTGTGATCATCATTGCAGCAATGATCGATAGGCTATTAACAGCAGAAAATAAAAATGCAATTTATAATAATGTAAACAATATGTGATTTGTTACGACCATATGTAAAAAATAGTCCTGTTCAAAGACTATTTTTATGATTTTCATTATCAATTATCATATAAATCACTTACTGTATCTATTTCTTTTTCCTTCTTTTTCAAGCTCTTTGCGTAATTCGCTTCGTCACGGATTTCATTTTTCATACCTTTGAGCGCAGTTTCTCTTCTTTTATTTTTTTCCGATAAATCTTTCTTCATTTTTTCATCATGTGATTTATCCATCATTTCATCTGTAAGATGAATGTTTTTAATCGTCATATTGATATTATCTTGAATTCGTTCAACATTATCGCTTCGGTCATCAGGTTTAGCCTTATTTTTCATTTTACAACTCCTTATAATTACTGATATTAGTATTTATAGAATGCTGTAAATTATTTAAATTTGTTCAGGGAAAATTTGTTATTATCTTTCAAACAAATAACCTTTTTCTTTTAACTTGGTTTCGATAATATCTAAAAGTTCTTCTGAATCTGCATATACTGTATGCGCGTGGACCCCATTTGTTAATTCTTTAAGTGGACGAGTTTGGTTAGAATATAATTCGTTGATGAAATCTTGAACATCCTTTCGTGAAGAAATGGATAAATCAGCTGTGATAGCACCATATATCATATGATCAACGATAACATTTGTCACTTTTCCGCCAAAATCTACAATAAGATTCAGTTCATCGGCAATTTGTTTATTGGAATGATTCACTCTAAAAATACGAGATGCTTTTAATGTTTCGGGTTGCATGATATAGCCTCGGTTAGTAGAAATTATATTATGATCAGAAGCGCGCAGCAATGCAATATCTGATACAATCACCTGGCGGCTTACACCAAGTTGTTTTGCCAGAGCGCTTGCCGATATTGCACGATTGCTTGATTGAATTGTCTCCAGAATCTTACTGCGTCTCTGTACACCGGACAAAGTTTATCATTCCTTTATAAAAATATAGTATAGTGTAACGTATATCTATATATCTGTCAAGAATCATCAAAAGAGATAAATTAAATATTTTTTTAATATAGAGTGCAATAATTTTATTTATCAAAATTATGGTGTATAATAATTTAATATATGCCTGCAATTTGTATGCAGGGAAAAAACTATATGGAAGGAAAAATAAGGATGAAAATAGGGATTATTGTTTATTCAGAAACAGGCAATACAATATTTGTTGCCGAAAGATTGAAAGAAAATTTTATAAAAGAAAAATATGAAGTAGATATAAAAGCAATAGAAAAACTGGATAGCGCGATTAAAGATCCAAACAAAATAATTATTAAAGATATCCCTGATCTAGATTGTTATGATGTATTGATATTCGGCGCTCCCGTCCATGGGTTCACACTGGCTCCCGCATTCAAGGCTTATTTAAAGAAGCTTCCATCAATTAAAGAAAAAATAGTTTACTGTTACGTAACAAAAGCATTGCCGACCAAAAGATTCGGCGGTCTTAAAGCAATCAAAATAATGGAAGAATCAATTTTATCATATGGCGGAATGCTTAAAAAAACGGCAATTATTAATTGGAAAAAACATCAGACACAAATTCCAAATTTAATAGAAGAATTTTTAAATATACTATAAAAAGCCCCGTCAAAAATGACGGAGCTTTATTTTAACGGTCTTCTTTTGCACGCATAAATATTTTAATAATTTCATTAATGACAAAGGGTATGAGAGCAAAGCCGATAACAATAGACCAATCTCTGACGCTCAAATTATGAACGTTAAATGCATTTGCCAGTGGTGTAATCGAAATAACACCTATCTGCAAAATAAAACCGACGATAATAGCCCCAATCAAAAATTTATTTGTCAATAAGCCAACTTGGAAAATTGATTTTGTAGAGTTTCTCATCGTGAGTGAATAAAATAGCTGTGAAGTTGCAAGCACTACAAAAGCCATTGTTCTTGCATAAGTCATAACATAATCCGGAATATTTAATGAGCCTAATGTGTATCCGTGTTCACTAAGACCAAAGTAGAATGCAAGAAGCGTTAGAATACCAATCAAGGTTCCGCCAATAACAGCACGAACACCGGCGCCATGTGCAAAAAAGCTTTCATTTGGGTCTCTTGGTCTCCGTTTCATAACATCTTTATCTCCGGGATCAACCCCGAGTGCAATAGCCGGCAGTGTATCTGTTATAAGATTAACCCATAGTATTTGAGTTGGAAGCAGAGGTACCGGCCAGAAGAACAGAATAGACGCAAATATGGAGATTACTTCTCCTAAATTACATGAAAGCAAGAATATAACTGCCTTTTTAATGTTGTTGTATATATTTCTGCCTTCTTCGATTGCATGCACTATTGTTGTAAAATTATCATCGGTAAGAATCATATCGCTGGCGCCTTTTGAAACATCTGTGCCTGTAATTCCCATAGCGACACCAATATCTGCGTATTTTAGGGAGGGAGCATCGTTCACACCGTCACCCGTCATGGAAACAATATTATTTTGCGCCTTGAAAGCTCTGACAATTTTTACTTTATGTTCAGGAGAAACCCGTGCAAATACTTTATAATTATTTATGCTTTCCGAAAACTCTTCGTCTGTGAAAGCATCGATTTCCGCTCCGGTAAGGCTTTGATGTATTGTATCTGCTATGCCCAGTTCTTTAGCGATTGCAACTGCAGTATTTTTATGATCGCCCGTTATCATAATTGGTGTAATGCCGGCGGCTCTTGCCTCATAAATGGAATCCTTTACTTCAAGTCTTGGAGGGTCAATCATGCCGACTATTCCTATTAACGTGAGATTGTTTTCCATATCCTGTGGATCAAGTACTGTGTCAGTATCTTTATAAGCCACGCCAAGCACGCGAAGTGCGTTGTTCGACATTTCTTCGGCGGCTTTATAGTATTGTTCTTTTATCTCTTCGGTTAAAGATATGATTTCTCCGTCTACAAGAGCATGTTTAGAAATTTTCAATAAATTATCGAGCGCACCTTTTGTGTGCACTTTGTATGAACTGTTCTCAACATTTAGAGTAGACATTAATTTTCGGTCTGAATCAAAAGGATTCTCAGAGACTCTTTTGTTTTCTGTATTCAGATTGGATTTAAATATGTTAAATTTAGTACCGAGTACCACTAAGGCGATTTCAGTCGGATCGCCTGTGCTTTCTCCGTTTTCATACGTGGCATCAGAACATAACACAAATGAACGAATTAATTCTAGAGTATCTTGATTGGCGCGAAGATTGCTGCCGATAGCCGGAACATCTGTTAAATTGTTTAATGTATATGTTTTTACAACAGTCATTTTATTTTGTGTAAGTGTACCTGTTTTATCGGAACAAATAATATTGACAGAGCCGAGCGTTTCGACTGCTGTAAGCCTTTTTACAATGGCATTAATTTTAGACATTTTAGTAACGCCCAACGCAAGCACGATCGCAACAATTGCTGCAAGTCCTTCAGGAATGGCAGCGACAGCCAAGCTGATGGCAGTTAAGAACATTTCAAATAAATCACGTTTTTGGAAAAGCGAAATGATGAAGATGAGAGCGCAGATACCTATTGCAATATATCCGAGTATTTTACCAAGCTCATCAAGCCTTTTTTGAAGAGGTGTCATTTCGGTGTTATCTTCATCAAGAATTTTAGCTATTTTCCCGATTTCGGTATCCATAGCAGTAGCTACTACTATGCCTTCGCCTCTGCCGTAAGTTACAAGTGTGGACATAAAAGCCATATTCGACATATCGCCAAGAGGAGTTTTCGGATCATCATAAATATCTTTCGCATTTTTATCCGAAGGCACCGATTCGCCTGTTAATGCAGATTCTTCAATCTGAAGGTTGACACTTTCGATTAAACGAATATCGGCGGGGACATATCTGCCCGCATCTAAAATAACAATATCCCCTGGGACAATATCTTCGGAATTGATTTCTTTTAGTTCACCGTCGCGGCGCACAAGTGCTTTTGGGGTGGTCATTTTCTGAAGTGCTTCAATGGCTTTTTCTGCTTTGTGTTCCTGAATGACGCCGATTACCGCATTTAAGATAACAACAGCGAGTATAATGATTGCATCCACATATTCACCGATTGCTATTGTAATGACAGTTGCGCCCAAAAGTACATAAATGAGCATATCTTTCAGCTGTGACAAGAAGAGTGATATCAGGCTCTTTTTTGGCTTTCCTTTTAATTTGTTTTTTCCATATTGTGTAGTTTTTTCTGTCACTTTTTGCTTGTCAAGCCCAATATAATAATCTACGTTAAATTCTTTTAAAACTTCTTCTTGTGATTTCGAAAACCACATATTTGCACCTCTGTTATTCTTTTTATTTATTTTGTCCAGATAAATTTTTTATTCATAAATTTTTATAAAAATGAAATTATTTCGTTAAATCATTTAAAAGAAATATTATCGTAATTACTAATATTTGTCAAATAAATCTTGCCATGTAATGAAAAGAAATATCATGTGATTATTTAATCAAATATTTCCTATACATTTGGGAATATTTTTAAATATAGCTATGACTTATTTCTATAAATTATAATGCAACTAATAAAATTGACAGATTTATGAAAAATATGTTATTATACTCTAAATAAATATATAAAATTAGATATTTTAAATATCGGAGGAAATGTATGACAGACCCGGACCCTACGGGACAAAGTATTTTACTTCAAATATTATTTTTAATTTTCTTAACGGCTATTAATGCATTTTTTGCGTGTGCAGAGATGGCAATTGTTTCCGTCAGCAAGAGTAAAATTAACATGCTGGCTGAAGAAGACAACAAAAAAGCTCTGCTGGTTCAAAAATTATTAAAGGAACCCACAAAATTTTTATCTACGATACAAGTGGCAATTACTCTGGCAGGATTCTTTGCAAGCGCAGTGGCGGCTACGGGTATATCGGAACGCTTAAGCATCTTTTTATCAAAATATAATATACTGTATGAACACCAGATATCAATAATTGTGATAACTATTATTTTATCTTATTTTACATTGGTGTTTGGGGAACTTATACCTAAAAGAATTGCTTTACAGAAAGCGGAAAAAATTAGTTTGTTTACTGTTAAGCCGATCATTATTGTATCAAAAATTGCATCCCCTTTTATAAAACTTTTATCTTCGTCAACGCGTTTGGTGCTGCGGATGTTAGGCATGCATCATGAGGCTTTAGAAGAAAAAGTATCTGAAGAAGAAATTCGTTCAATGATTGAAACAGGGCAGGAAGCAGGCGTTTTTAATGAATATGAAAAAAATTTAATTGAGTCGATTTTTGAGTTTGATGATATTCTTGCGAAAGAAATAATGACATCCAGAACAAATGTTTACGCAGTTGATATCAATGATCCATTAGAAGAATATATCGATGAGCTCTTAGCTACAAGGCATTCGAGAATTCCTGTATATGATGATGAAATTGATAATATTATCGGTATTTTATATATGAAAGACTATTTTCTGGAAGCCAGAAAAGTAGGCTTTGAAAATGTTGATATCAGGCCAATTTTACATAAGCCTTATTTTGTGCCCGAAAGTAAAAATATTGATGAACTTTTTAAAGAATTGCAGCAATCAAGACAGTATTTAGCTGTGCTTATCGACGAGTATGGCGGATTTTCAGGCATTGTTACGATCGAGGATTTGGTGGAGGAAGTCATGGGGCCGATTGATGATATGGGAGATTTAAAAGAGTCGTCTATCGAAAAGATAGACAGTCAAACTTATCTGCTCAATGGATTAATTTATATAGATGATCTCAATGATGAATTGGATTTAAATATTGTATCCGAAAATCATGATACCCTTTCAGGGTTCCTGCTCGATATGATCGGTGTAATTCCGGAAGAAGACGACAGAAGAATCATCAAGTTCGATAACTTAGAGTTTGAAATAATGGAAATAAAAGAAAAGCGTATCGAAAAAACAAAACTTAAAATTTTGGATAAAGAAGCCCTAGGAAAATAAATTTTGAATAAAAAGCGTTTATAAACGCTTTTATTTTTATTAGTATCCATATAAAAACATAAAGGTATTAATAATCAAAATTGAACTTTATTTAAATACATAGTATACTATAAATAAGAAGTGCTTCAATTATTGTAAGTATTTTTTTATTTGAAAATTCAATCTTTGAAATATAGGGTGAAACCATATGAAAGAAACTCATCTGCTAGCTAAGCGACAAACAACAAAATTAGGACTAATAAAAATTACAAAAGAAATGTTTCCACAAGATCATTTAAAAACAGCTTATTCAATTCAAAACGGAGTATTTTGCAAGCTCACTGATTCTGCTCTTTCTATAAGAGAAGTACAGCAAATTGAAACAAAATTGCGTGAATGGGTTAAAGATGATATAGAAATTAAATTTCTCGGGATGCAAGATCATTTTTATAAATATGATATCGGAGATTTTTTCATCGATACTATCTACCAGACAAGTTTGCGTTCTTCGCTATGTGCGCCGTTTAGGCTGATTCCTTTTTCGTCAGGATTTATTATTGATTTTGAAAATGGGAGAAAAAAGTCAAACGATGATTATGTTTATCCCGAGAAGCTTTCATCAACCTATGAAAAAACACATTCATGGTTGGAAACAATTAGTATGGAGTCTGTTTCTGATTTAAATAAATTTATAAAATCAGGACGCAGTTTAGAATTAATTAATATTGCCGAGGCACGTCAGGAAAAGGAAATTGCCGATATAGCGGACGAAATACTTAAACATCGGCGATCTATACGTGTTATACTCATTTCGGGGCCATCATCATCAGGTAAAACAACGTTTTTAAACAGGCTTTCTACACAACTTCGCGTGAATGGATTGAAACCAATACAATTATCATTGGATGACTATTTCATTAATCGTGAAGTGACTCCTAAAGATAAAAATGGAAACTACGATTATGAAAATTTAAGCGCTATTGATCTGAAGTTGTTGCATCAGCAAATCAAAGAATTAATTGATGGAGAGATAATAGAGGCGCCTATTTTTGATTTTGTTTCAGGACATCGATTAGGGAAGACAAAAAAGATGAGACTGAAAGAAGATGAGATTTTAGTTATAGAAGGAATCCATGCATTGAATCCCGAATTGATGCCTTCCATTTTTAGAAATATTTATTTTAAAATATATATAAGTGCATTATTCGGTGCAAACGTAAATTTGGTTAACAGGGTTCCGACAACTGAAGTCAGACTTATTCGTAGAATGATTAGAGATGATAAATACAGAGGCTGCACTCCGGGATATACATTCAGACAATGGCCGAGTGTGCGAAGAGGAGAACACAATAATGTATTTAAATTTCAGGAGCACGCTGATGCTATGTTTAATTCAGGTCTATTGTATGAGATGAACGCATTAAGACCGTTCGCCGAAAATGCGTTTAAAAAAGTAGATGCAAAGAGTCCTTATTATAGCACAGTGGAACGTTTAAGGAATTTATTATCATTTTTTGAACCGATTGATATCTCTAAAGTACCGTTTAATTCTATTTTAAGAGAGTTCATTGGAGGCAGTGTTTATTTTGATTAACAATAAAATAAAATATGTTAAAAATTTTGCATAATAAAGAGGGTGAACTTTTTGAAGATACATAATAAATTTAATAATATTAAAACAGTATATTTTGATTATGACGGCACTTTACATGATAGTATAAAAATCTACGCACCTGCATTTAGAAAAGCATATGATTATTTAGTCGAATTGAAAAAAGCACCTGTTCAAGAGCATTCTGATGAAGAAATAGCAAAATGGCTTGGCTATACAAATCATGAAATGTGGAATATATTTATGAATGATTTAGATGTATCAACAAGGAAACAAGCAGATAACATTGTTAAAAATGAAATTAAGGATCAAATGCGCCAAGGCAGAGCAAGGCTTTTCGACAATATAATAGAAGTATTGCAGCATCTAAAAAATAAAGGACATAAACTTGTATTTTTAAGTAACTGCGGAGTGGAGTATATGGAAGGTGCAAAAAAATTTTTCAAGCTTGATGATTATTTTGATGATATGGTATGTTCGGGCATGTATGGATATAAGCCAAAACATGAAATTTTAAATTTGATAAAAAATAGTTATCCTATGGATCAAGTGATGGTGGGAGATCGGTTCCATGATATTCGTTCAGCCATATACAATAATATAGAGTCAATATTTTGTGAATATGGATATGGAGATGCGGAAGAAGGAAAAGATGCGAGTGCAAGTGTAAAAAAACCGATCGAAATTCTTAATTACCTCGGATAAATAATATGAAGTATAAAATAAAGTAATAACCGTATATATTATGATGATAAGGAGTTGAAGATTGTGTCGGTCATATATAAAAGCATATCGGAATTAATAGGTGCTACGCCCTTGCTTGAACTGTCAAATTTTGAAAGCAACCATCATCTGAAAGCCAGAATTATTGCCAAATTAGAATTTTTTAATCCTGCCGGAAGTGTTAAAGATAGAGTGGCAAAAGCTATGCTGGATGATGCACAGGCAAGGGGGCTTATAAAAGAAGGGGCTGTTATCATTGAGCCCACAAGCGGCAATACCGGAATTGGCTTGGCATCTGTCGGAGCGGCCAGAGGGTATAGAGTTATCCTTACGATGCCGGATACTATGAGCGTTGAAAGAAGAAATCTCATCAAAGCCTATGGAGCTGAAATAGTATTGACAGAAGGATCAAAAGGAATGAATGGGGCAATTGAAAAAGCAACCGAATTAGCGAAAACAATCCCCAACAGTTTCATTGCGGGACAATTCGAAAACCCGGCAAATCCTGCGACGCATAAAAAATCAACAGGACCGGAGATATGGGAAGATACAGATGGGAAAGTAGATGTTTTTATAGCCGGAGTAGGGACAGGGGGCACGATAAGCGGAGTCGGAGAATATCTGAAAGAGAAAAATCCGAATATACAAATTGTTGCGGTGGAACCTTTCAATTCACCGGTTCTTTCAGAGGGAAAATCCGGAGTGCATAAATTGCAGGGCATTGGTGCCGGATTTGTTCCTAAAACACTGAATACATCTGTTTATGACGAAATTATTCCGGTAAAAGATGAAGATGCTTTTAAAGCGGCGAAAAATATTGCGAGAACAGAAGGATTTCTTGTCGGAATTTCGTCGGGAGCGGCTCTATATGCGGCTCTGCAGCTCGCCAAAAGAGAAGAAAACGAAGGAAAAACAATTGTAGTGCTTTTACCTGATAGCGGAGAGCGATATTTATCTACCAGTTTATTTAATTAATTTGATTAAAAATTATAAAAGACATATAAAATAGCTATATGTCTTTTTTGATTATAATAAAATAGTCTTTCATAAAATTATATGTTAGAATAAGTGTACTTTTATGTTTCTATAATAAATAAAATTTAAAATAATAATACACAATTATCAGGAGTCTTTTACTGTTAATGTTAAATTTGGATTTGTTCAAAATAATAGATGAAGAAAAAAATATACTATCTTATGGGTGTAATCAGCTTTGGTACCATACTGAGTGGCAAAGACGTGCCGGATGCGGTCCAAGCGTGGTAAGCAATATTTTTATCTATCTTTTTCACCATTATTTCTTTTGCACAAATAACGCAATATCAAAAAGTTGGGCACTGTTAGTTATGGAAGAGGTATGGGATTATGTGACACCTTCGATGAGGGGAGTCAATACTACAAAAATGCTTTTCGATGGAGCTGCAGGCTATGCTCAATCAAAGTCATTGACATTGAACTATTCCTTTTTAGATATTCCTAATGACAATAGATTACGTCCGAAAATGGATGAGATTATTGAATTTATAGAAAAAGGCTTAGCAAAAAATACGCCGATAGCATTTTTGAATTTGTGCAATGGAAAAGAAGCAAGGCTTTATCGTTGGCATTGGGTGACATTGGTTCGCTTAATTGTTGATCAAAATTATAGTCATATTATGGCCGATATATTGGATGATGGAAAACTGTTCAGTATTGATTTGGGGTTATGGGTCGACACGACTACTCTCGGCGGCGGATTTGTATATTTTTATAAATAGTAAAGGATTATTTTCATGGGCGATCTAAGTATGGATAAAAAAAAGACATACATAAAATTATTTCTCTCTACTTTATATATCAGCGCAGTCGCGTTTGGAGGCGGACTTGTTATTATTGAACTTTTAAGCAAACGTTTTGTGGAAGAGTACGGCTGGGTAAAAAATGAAGAAATGGCTGATATCATTGTTATTGCACAATCAACACCGGGCGCTATTGGAAGTAATGCTGCCTTGATAATCGGCTATCGGTTGCTAGGGGTTAAAGGTGCGGCGACAGCACTTATTGCAACGGTGATTCCGCCAATAATCATTATTTCGCTTCTAACAATGTTTTATTCGTTTATAAGAGATAACGCTATTGCATCTTATATCCTCAAAGGTATGCAGGCAGGGGCAGCAGCGGTTATCTTAAATCTTGTTTATAAAATGGGTAAGGATGTAGTAAGAGGTAAAGGATTTATCGTAATCATTATGCTTCTGGCCGCATTCGTCGCTGCATTTATATTTAAAATAAGTGTTCCGCTTGTTATGCTTATATCTGCAAGTATTGGCATAATTACGACTTACTATAATCTCTACAAAGAAAGGTCGGCAAAATGATCTATTTGCAATTATTTTTGAGTTATCTCCAAATCGGACTTTTTAGTATCGGTGGCGGGCATGCAGCACTGCCGATGGTTTCATCTATGCTTGTAGATCAAAGAGGTTGGCTTACATTAAAAGAATTCGCAGATATGGTTACTCTTTCAATAATGGCTCCTGGTACGGTTGCACTAAATACAGCCACTTTCGTTGGTTTTAAAATGGGCGGACCATTAGGAGCTGTCATTTCGGTCATCAGCTGTATTCTGCCGGCTTTTATCATTGTCATCATTTTATCTTATCTGTTTAAAAAATATTGTGAACTGCCTTTAATAAATGGTATTTTAAGTGGTGTCCGGCCGGCTGTTACGGGCTTGGTCGCATCTGCCGGACTAACGATATTATTTTTGGCTTTGTTTGATACGAGGGTCATTACCGAAATTAATAGTATTGATATTGTTGCTTTATTAATAGCGATCATAAGTTTTATTATGCTGAAATGGAAAAAATTAAATCCGGTTCTGGTTATTTTTATGGCAGGTGCTATGGGTGTCCTGGCATATGGAATTCAAAACTTAATAAAATAAAAAGCGGTTTGAACCGCTTGTTTTATAGTAATTCTGCAATATTTTTGCCATATTCTATACATTCTGCAATTGCCTTTTCATTCGGAACCCAGTAGGTTCGGTGACCTTCATCAACTACGTTAAAACCACATTCTTTGAGATGTTGTGTAAGCTGCTTTACAGCTTCTCCGCTCCAACCGTAGCTACCGAAAGCTGCGGCGGTTTTGCCTTTGAATTTAAGGCCTTTCATCATTTCAAGGATGCCGCCTATTGAATACAAGTAGCCGTTGTTTATTGTAGAAGATCCGAGTAAAATGCCTCTTGACTTAAAAACCTCCGTCATAATATCATTGATATCACCCTTGCCTGCATTAAAGAGTTTTACTGTAATCTCATTGTCTTTTAAACGGATACCTTTTGCTATGGCTTCTGCCATTTTCCTTGTTGAATCCCACATGGAGTCATAAATAAGTGTAATCTGATTTTCTTGATAATTGTCTGCCCATTTTAAATATTGTTCAACTATTTGAACAGGATTTTCTTTCCAAATAACGCCATGACTTGGACAAATCATATCTATCGGCAAATTCATCGCAAGAATTTCATTTATTTTCTTTGTTACCATCGGGCTAAACGGAGTAAGGATATTTGTGTAATATTTAATTGCTTCGGTATATAATTCGGCGGTGTCGACTTTATCATTAAACAAAGATTCTGTTGCATAGTGTTGTCCAAAACCATCATTACTGAACAAAATATTTTCACCTGTCATATAGGTAAACATTGTATCGGGCCAATGCAGCATTGCGGCTTCTATGAATATTAATTTTGAATCGCCGAGATCAAGTGTATCACCGGTCTTTACTATGACAAAATTCCAGTCTTGATGATAATGTGCTTTGATATGTTTAGCGCCTGCGGCAGTGCAATAAATAGGTGTATTCGGAATGGATCTCATTAATTCCGGCAAAGCACCGCTATGATCAATTTCAGCATGATTTGCGATAATATAATCGATGTCATCTAAATCAATTTCTTGTTTTAAAAATGTTACAAATTCTGTATCAAAAGGCTGCCAAACCGTATCAATCAATGCAGTTTTCTGATCTTTCACAAGATACGCGTTATATGAAGAACCTTTGTGTATTGAATATTCATTTCCATGAAATGATTTTAATTCCCAGTCTACTTTTCCCACCCATGTTACTTTATCGGTTATTTTTTTAGCCATGTGAAGTACCTCCAATTCTTATATTAGTTTAAAAAGAATAATAATAAAATGAATAAAACTCTATGACTTGTATCACATAATGTAAAATACATGTGTATATTATATCAAAAAAAGCCAAAAGTTTTTATAAATCTTGCAGCTCTTTTTACAAATTGAAGCAAATTTAATATATCAACCTTTATTTTACGAAAAATCTTTTGCAATCATCTCAGTATCTTTGTTTGTAAATGTCAATTTTATAATAGTTGCTTTATAGGTATCCTGTGAGCATTTTGAGAACATTTTTACATCAGGATATTTCATGCATGTCATTTTTAATTATCAAAGCATAATATGGCAAAAAAATTTTGTTATTTATTTAAATTTTTTTATTTGCTATTTGTTGAAAAGTTTAGCAATAGTAAAATAGAAATACAATGTAAATAAAGGGAACAACATTTATTTTTCATTGACATAAAAGAGATAAAAGTGTAATATTTAAAAAAATATAGTTATTTGTAATCATTTAAGGAGATATGTAGATGAGAAAGACGATATTACTTATAATGCTCTGTATAATACTTGCAGTCTCTGCGGCCGCATGTCAAAATTCCGCTCAAGAGGATTCCATTAACATTACGAATGTACAAATGACGACCGAACTAGACTCAAACGGTGTCCCTGTCGATAGTGTTACCAGCTATAGTACGGATGCTGAAAAATTTATTATAACGGCAACGGTAAATAATGCACCCGATGATACTGTGATTATCTTTCTTTGGAAACAAGAAAGCACTATACTGTATAAAAGTGATGAACTCGATGTCAGCAATACAAATGAATATAACGTTTATGCCGCTCTAACAAATGATCAGGTTTGGGATGAAGGAGATTATTCGGTTGAAATTTATGTTGATGATAATGCGGAACCGTTCCAAACTGTAGATTTTACGGTAAATGCAAATTAAATGATAGGTTTCGTTGCAATAATCCAATTCAAAAATTATGGATATTGAGGCAAAATACAGCTAAACAAATATAAATAATAAAAAGCTACTTATTAATAAGTAGCTTTTTATTATACAATATATTTAGTATATTATTAAGCTAAATTAGAAGAAAGTGATGGTATTGTCATTATTAATGTGTATAATTTAAATATCAAAGTTATAAAAGGAGAGATAAAATGACTAATGAACAAATCATGGAAATAGCAGATATGCTTTATCATGCAGAGAAAACATATACACCTATACAGCTGCTCACATCTCAATATCCAAATATCACTGCTGAGGATTCATACAGAATACAACTTTCATATACAGAAAAAAGATTAAAAAATGATGGCGCGACAATTATCGGGAAGAAAATCGGGCTTACAAGTGAAGCGATGAGAATAATGGCAAATGTTGATGAACCGGATTACGGACATCTTTTCGACGATATGTACTATGAAATGGATGTGGTAATAGATACATCAAATATGATTCAACCAAAAATTGAACCTGAAATTGCTTTTATTTTAAAAAAAGAATTAAAAGGTCCGGGAATTAAAGTATCAGATGTTATAGAAGCAACGGCAGGAGTGATGCCTTCTTTTGAGATTATCGATTCGAGATTAAATGGACGGATCAAATTTGAAGATACTGTGGCAGACAATGGTTCAAGTGCAAAACTTATATTGGGCAATCAAATGATAGATATTAAGCAGGTTGATTTAAGGACAGCGGGATTAGTTTTTGAGAAAAACGGCAAGATTATTGATACTGCGGCAGGGGCGGCGGTTATGGGTAATCCGGCGGTAGCGGTAGCGTGGCTGGCAAATAAACTGTATGCCTACGGAATATCATTAAAACCGGGAGAAATTATCTTATCCGGCTCTCTTACCAAAGCATACGATATACAGCCGGGGGATATATATACCGCTACATTTGGTAGCATTGGCATTGTAAAGGCATTGTTTAAATAAAATGAGAAAATAAAAGTTGTGAATACATTCACAACTTTTATTTTTCTTGCAGAATAAATAACACAAAAAAATGAAAACTAATCTTAATTACTAAATAAAAAAAAGAGGATGAAAATAAATGACAGAAAAAAACAAAATGAAAAAAGAAGATGAGCGATCAAATTTTGAGTTAGAAAACTCTAAAGATGTTAAAAAAGAAAACAAGGCACATAATATTAAAAAGCAAGCACTTGGGCCAAATACGAAGAGATGAAAGAGATTTCATATCAAAAATCTTACTCAGTTTAATGTAATGACTTCCTTAGAATTATTTAATAAAATAAATGATCATCTTATTCAAGATGATAAACCGGCAAAATACTTAAATGAAATATCAAAACTTCCAATTTTTATGAAAAATCCATTTGTTATGCTGTATCAAGAAAAGCAAACAGAACAATCCAAACTTTATCATCCCGAGGGCAATGTATGGAACCATACATTGCTAGTTGTTAATCAAGCAGCGCTATTAAAGCAAAAAAGTAAATACCCTCCTGCGTTTATGTGGGCCGCACTCCTGCATGATATAGGCAAGCCAAAAACTACCAAAATGCGGAAAGGGAAGATTACTTCATATAATCATGAGACTATAGGAGCCAAAATGGCGGAACAATTTCTGTCGGAATTTTATTGTCAACATGATTTTATAATATATGTCAGCAGACTAATAAGATGGCATATGCAAGTATTGTTTATTATAAAAAATTTAGGATTTACCGATATAAGTCGGATGGTCAAAGAAGTTGATATTTATGAAATAGCTCTATTGGCTTATTGTGATAGAATGGGAAGAAAAGGCGCAAACGAGGAAGTAGAAGCACAGAATATCATACATTTTTTTGATAAAACAAAAGACATCTGCTATCATCAAAATAATAAATAACACAATAGTTGAAGGTGTGAGTAAATGACATAAAAAGTAGCTGATTAATGTGCATAGATATCTAGTTTTCAGAATATAGTATAGTAGACAAATATGCACAGTTTTTTTAGAATTTTATAGCGACTTTTGTTGTATTTTATATTTATGTTTTATGGCTAAATAGTCATGTGGTTTTAGATTATATAAAATGATATTAAAAGAAATTCGAAAGAAAAAGGAAAAGGTATAATCTTGGCATGGAGCTATTAAAAAAATTAAATCATAAAGATCAGATCGAAATAGTCATTTTAAACGCACCAGATTCTTTTAATAACGTTATTAATGAATTAAAAAAAGATATTCAAGTAACAGATGATGAAAACATTTATGGAGAAATAGAATTTGCAATAGTTTTTATAAGCAACAATGAGGAAATAGAAAAATATGCCGAACTTGTTTTGCCAAAAGCGGTGGATAATGCTTTGATTTGGTTTGCCTATCCAAAACAATCTGATATTGGCTATGAAACAGATATAGCGGATAATAATGGATGGGATATTGTTGAAGATTATCAATTTGAGATTGTCAGACAAATTTCAATAAACAATGAATGGTCTGCGCTTCGATTTAGATTGATAAAAAAATCCAAAAATTTGAACAAAAAAGAAAATATACATACATCTATTAATAGTGAAGAAAAAATAAAACCGAAAAAAAGTTCGAGTATTCTTAATAAAAAAGCATCTAAAAATTAGATGCTTTTTTATTAAGTGTTTTATTACTCGAGAATTTGGCCTGAAGTAGATATTGTTATAACTTGCCATGGAAGCATTTTGCCGCTACTTTTAAGCGCATTGATTACTGCGTGCTCGAGCCCGCCGCAACAAGGCACTCCCATACGTATCACAGTAATATTTTTTATATTGTTTTCCTTTAATATGGCAGTAAGTTTGTCGGAATAATCTTCTTCATCGAGTTTTGGGCAGCCTATCAAAGTTATTTTGTTTTTAATAAATTTTTCATGAAAATTTGCATAAGCAAAGGCACTGCAATCTGCCGCGATTAATAAGCTGGCATTATGAAAATAAGGTGCATTTACCGGAGCAAGTTTGATTTGTATAGGCCACTGTTGAAGTTGTGAAGGCATATCGATTGTTTGAATATTGGCTGAGGCAGGCTTTCTCTTGATTGTTTTTGACTGGCTGCCTGGACAATCGCAGGCAACCGGGTCTGTTTTTATATTATTTCTTTTTTTCATGTTTGCTTTTACTGCTGTCTCATCATATTCAAGTGCTTCGCGTTCAATAAAAGATATCGCTCCTGTTGGGCATGCAGGAAGGCAATCTCCCAGGCCATCGCAGTAATCATCTCTAAGAAGCTGTGCTTTTCCGTCCATGATTCCAATAGCACCTTCATGACACGCAGTAGCACAAAGCCCGCATCCGTTACATTTTTCTTTATCAATATGAATAATTTTTCTAATCATTATCACGATCTCCTTTAACTGTAGTTTATTTTGTTTTATAGGATGATAATAATGCAAATTTTTTATTATAAATATTGCAATTGCAACGAAATACACAAAAAATATATTTTAAGCAATAATTTTTTGTTTCTTATAGTACAAATATAATTATTTAGGACTATAATGTAATTTAAAACAGGCAAAAAGATGTAGAGGAGATAACGGATGTTATTTAAAAATATTGATATTTTGGATGAAAATCTTAATTGCATAAAAGATTGTTATGTCGGGATTAACGGTAAGGTGATTGATTTTATTGGAAAAGAGGCTCCGCAAAAAAAGTATAACAGAAATTATGATGGAAAAGGAAAACTTTTAATGCCGGGGCTCATAAATGCGCATAGTCATGCTTCAATGACTCTTTTGCGTGGTTATGCTGAAAATATGAAATTAAATGACTGGTTGAATACAAGAATTTTCCCATTTGAAGCGAAGCTGAGTGGGGAAGATATTTATAATGGGGCGATGCTTGGCTTTGCAGAGATGTTAAGATTTGGTATCGTCTCGGTAACCGATATGTATTTCATGGGAGATTATTTAGCTAAAGCTGTGCTTGATTCAAAAATAAAATGTAATATGAGCATAGGCATTACTTGTTTCGATGAGCGAAATTATTTTGATCTGCCGGTATATAAAGAAAATAATCATCTTATCAAAGAATATCATAACATTGAAGATGAACAGCTAAAAGTGGATATATCCGTACATGCAGAGTATACATCCACTCCCAAAGTAGTTAAGCAAATTGCGGAATTCACCAGTGAGAATGATCTGAACATGCATATACATCTATCTGAAACAAAAGAAGAACATGAGGAATGCAAGAAGCGTCATGGATTAACGCCTGCTCAATATTTTAATAAACTTGGTATCTTTGACAATCCAGCTACTGCAGCTCACTGCATCTGGCTGGAAGAAGATGATTTTAATATTATAAAAGAAAAAAATGTCACGGTAGCCAGTTGTCCGATCAGTAATCTAAAACTTGCAAGCGGGTTTTGTAATGTGCCGTATTTGTTTGATAAAGGTATTAACGTAGCTCTTGGGACAGACGGAGCTGCAAGTAATAATAGTTTGAATATGCTAGAAGATATGAAATTTTTTGCTTTGATATATAAAGCGGCATGCAATCAAGTTACGGCCATTACACCAGATCAAACTATTTTTGCTGCCACCAAAAACGGAGCGATTTCTCAGAAAAGAAAGGATTGCGGGGCGATAAAAACAGGCAACAGGGCAGATATTATTGTTTTAGATTTACAAAAACCTTGGATGATTCCAAATCATAATATAAAAAATAATCTAATCTATTCCGCGCAGGGAAGCGATGTTGTCTTAACAATGGTAGACGGAAAGATTTTATATGAAAACGGACAATATTTGAGTTTGGATATTGATAAAATTCTTTATAATGCAAAAAAGAGTACAAACTCAATATTAAATAAATTATAATTTGGAGGTTTATTATGTTTTGGCAGTCGGTTGAGTTTATCAAAAAACAAATTACTTGCATGCCCGGTATCGGTATCATACTTGGTTCTGGACTCGGAAATTTGGCACAGGCAATAAAAGATCCCGTATTTATTGACTACAAAGATATTCCTAATTTTAAAACATCTACTGCGCCTGATCATAAAGGCCGCTTTGTAATCGGTAAGCTTGCAGGAAAGGATGTTATCTGTATGCAAGGAAGACTTCATTATTATGAAGGCTACAGTCTTGAAGATGTTGTCTATCCTGTCCGTGTATTGAAATTGCTTGGAATAAAAACGCTGATTGTGACAAATGCGGCAGGTGGTATTAATGAAACTTTTGTATCAGGGGATTTAATGGTCATTGAAGACCATATTAATCTGCTTGGTAACAATCCGCTTATTGGTAAAAATTATGATTTTTTGGGACCTAGATTTAATGATATGACTTATGCATATACGCCAAAGCTGAAAAGACTGGCAAATAAATGTGCCGATGAGCTAAATATCAAGCTCAAGAGTGGCACCTATGTTGCGTGTACAGGCCCGAGTTTCGAAACACCGGCAGAAATTCGCGCATTTCGTATTTTAGGAGCGGACGCCGTAGGCATGTCAACGGTGCCTGAGGTGATTGTAGCTGCACATTGCGGACTAGATGTCTTGGCCATTTCGCTTATTTCCAATATGGCATCAGGGGTGTTAAACATGGCACTGTCTGGCGAAGACGTTGTTAAAGTGGCGCAAGAAAAAGGCAAAGAATTTCAAGAGCTTATCATAAATATAATTGAAAAAATATAAATTTTGTAGAAAGAAATTTTTATAAATGTATTATAAAGGCGAATTTATTCACTTGCTTGTTGATCATTATAAAAAATATCCCAAGATGCAAATCGAAGATTTCTATAAATTGATTTTTCAAAATGAATTTGCTGGCGGGCATCTGATTTCTGATGAAAATGATAGTTTAGATCATTTGACAAACGAATTTAATAGAATTAAAGATCAAAAATCGTTAGGTGATGTTTTTGAAAATATAGGTAATAAACTAGTTAGATTATATTTATCACCGCTATATTCCATGAAAATAAATATAGCCACAATTAATCGATTTTTTGTGATTACGGCTAATTCGCATTATGGCAGCAAAGAAAAATTTGAAAACAAGATGATGATATTCCTGGAATGCTGCAAAAATAAAATTTTACTTTTTGACGATATAAAAGCAGCAGCTTTCATCCATGATCAGAAAAACAAAGGTTACACGCATATTAGTCATAGTAAAGAGTATAGAGAAAGTTATCAACCTGCGTATCGTGTTATACAAAATGAATTCAAAAAGTATTTTGAAATATTTTTAAAAATCGATACATTAATGGAAATAAAAAACAATGTCATTGTCGCCATCGATGGACCAAGCAGTGCAGGCAAGAGCACATTGGCAGCCTTAATCGGGCAGGTTTATGATTGTAATATCTTTCACATGGATAACTTCTTTTTAACGCCTCATTTAAGGACGAAAGAGCGTTTAGAAAAAATCGGAGGCAATATTGATTATGATCGCTTTTATAAAGAGGTCATCAAAGGAGTTATGAATCAAAAAGAATTTTCATATCGAATTTATGATTGCTCTAAGCTGATGTTTACTGAGAAGGTAATCGTTCAGCCAAAAAAGATAAATATTATTGAAGGCGTCTATAGCATGCATCCTAAATATATCAATAGTTATGATTTAAAAATATTCTTGGATGTCGATACAGAAACACAAAACAAAAGGATTTTAAAAAGAAATGGACAGGAAATGCACAAAAGATTTATAAATGAATGGATTCCAATGGAAAACCGATATTTTACTCAGATGCAAATCAAAGAGAAGAGTGACTTAATATATGAAACATAATCAGTTAAGCAAACAATAACAAACTAATAGCCATTACTGCCATCCCTGCAAAAAGGCCATAGATTGCAATGTGATGATGTCCGTATTTTTCAGCAGATGGCAATAATTCATCCAGCGAAATATACACCATGATACCGGCTACTATTGCAAACACAATGCCAAACATAACTTCGTTTAGGAAACGTCTTAGAATAAAATATCCTATTAAAGCTCCGATCGGTTCAAACAATCCGGATATAAATGAATATTTAAACGCTTTTTTTCGATCGCCAGTTGCATAATATATAGGGACGGAAACAGCTATGCCTTCGGGAATATTATGGATTGCAACGGCTATTGCAATGCTAATGCCCAATATGTTATCTTGAAGCGCGCTCGTAAAAGTGGCTAATCCTTCCGGGAAATTATGGATGCCTATTGCCAAGGCGGAGAAAGTACCCAAGCGAAGAAGCTGCTTGTCCGCAACGGATTTTTTTAGATCTTCCATATCATTGAATTCATGCGGATTATATGGATTTGGAATCAGCCGATCGATGATCCCTATAAATAAAATTCCAACGAAAAAGAAAATCGTTGTATATATATAACCCGTTCTCAAACCAAAAACAGAAGAGAGAGCCTCTTTGGCGTTGGGGAAAAGTTCAATAAGAGAAACATAAATCATAACACCCGCAGAAAAGCCCAGTGAAGCCGATAAAAATTTTATATTGGTTTGTTTTACGTATAAAGACATAACACTGCCGATACCGGTTGATAGACCTGCGAGTAAAGTTAACAAAAATGCGAATAAAACATTATTGACAGATAAATCCAAATGAATTCCTCACTTTAAATTAAATTTACTAAATATAGTATCTTATTATTTAATTTCTATTATAACTGATATATAATATTTTTTAAATTATTCTCAATATATTTTAACAAAATTATTCCATTGGGAGATACAGAATATGCAAAATATTGCAAAGCTGCTAAATGAAATGATCGAATATTTTCAAAGTGATATAAAAAGAATTAATCATTTTATGAAAGTATGGGCATATGCAAACGCAATAGCAAAAAATGAAAATATTGATTGCAAAAAGCAGGAAATATTGGAAACGGCAGCGATTGTACATGATATCGGTATTAAAATCAGTGAGAAAAAATATAATTCCAGCTCAGGTAAATACCAACAAATAGAAGGTCCCCCCATTGCAAGAGGGATTTTAGAAAAGCTGGAGTATGAAGAAGATATTATTGATAGAGTATGCTTTTTAGTGGCTAATCATCACACCTATACAAATATTGATGATATTGATTATCAAATTCTCGTTGAAGCGGATTTTATTGTTAATATTTATGAAGACAATATGAAAAAAGAGGAAATCATAAATATTGATAAAAAAATATTTAAAACAAATACCGGACATATGTATATAAAAACAATTTTTTTATGATATAAAAAATTTTTTTAATATTGACAAAATATAGTAAAATGGTATAGTATTAATTAGCACTCATTAAAAAAGAGTGCTAACAATATTTATTATTGAAAGGAGATTTAATATGGCTAAAAAGCAATTTAAAACAGAGTCAAAAAGATTGTTAGATTTAATGATCAATTCGATTTATACCCATAAGGAGATTTTTTTGCGTGAGTTGATTTCTAACGCGAGTGATGCAATAGATAAGGTGTACTACAAGGCATTGACAGATGAAAATATCGTTTTTAATAAAGATGACTATTATATTAAAATTACTGCCGATAAAGAAAACAGAACATTAAGGATTGAAGATACCGGGATTGGGATGACTAAAGAGGAGCTTGAGGATAATCTTGGAGTCATTGCAAAAAGCGGTTCCCTAAATTTTAAAAAGGAAAATGAAATCAAAGATGGATTTGATATTATCGGTCAATTCGGAGTTGGTTTTTATTCAGCGTTTATGGTAGCTGAGGTTGTAACTGTATGCACAAAGGCATTGGGAAGTACGCAGGCCTATGAATGGAAATCAAAAGGTGCTGATGGATACACGATTGAGCCATGTGAAAAAGAAGAAACCGGAACGGAAATTATATTAAAAATAAATAAAAATACTGAAGATGAAGATTATGATGAATTTTTAGATGAGTATACCTTGCGAAATCTTGTTAAAAAATACTCTGATTTCATTCGTTATCCAATTAAAATGGATATATCGACAAGCGTGAAGAAAGAAGGAAGCGAAGATGAGTATGAAGATGTGATAGAAGAGCAAGTCATTAACAGTATGGTGCCTATTTGGCGTAAAAATAAAAATGAATTAAAAGATGAAGATTATGAAAATTTCTATAACGAAAAGCGTTATGGATTTGATAAACCAATAAAACATATTCATATTTCAGCGGACGGTGTAGTACGATATAATGCTATTTTATTTATACCGGAAAAAATGCCGTATGATTTTTACACAAAAGAATTCGAAAAAGGGCTTGAACTCTATTCTAATGGTGTGTTGATCATGAATAAATGTGCCGATTTGCTGCCGGATTATTTCAGTTTTGTACAAGGCATGGTCGATTCGGAAGATTTGTCATTAAATATTTCCAGAGAACTACTTCAACATAATCGTCAATTGAAATTGATTGCTAAAAATATAAAAAATAAGATAAAATCAGAACTTCTTTTATTATTAAAAAATGAAAGAGATATGTATGAAAAGTTTTATGAATCATTTGGACGTCAGCTAAAATATGGTATATACAGTGAATATGGAATGCATAAAGAAGATTTGCAGGATCTGCTGATGTTTTATTCTTCTATTGAAAAGAAAATGGTCACTTTAGATGAATATGTGCAACGCATGAAAGAAGATCAGAAATATATTTATTATGCTGCCGGAGAATCCGTAGAGCGAATTGAAAAGCTTCCGCAAACAGAACTTATCTCCGATAAGGGCTATGAAATCTTATATTTCACGGAAGACATTGATGAATTTGCTATTAAGATGATGATGGATTATAAAGAAAAACAATTTAAATCCGTATCAGAAGGCGATTTGGGCATAGACGACGAGGAAGAAAAAGAAACAGAGCAGGAAAAAAGCGATGATAAGGCTTTGCTCGCTTTTATGAAAGAAGAATTAAAAGACAAGGTTGAAGATGTCCGTATATCAAAAAGATTAAAAAATCACCCTGTTTGCTTATCAAGTGAAGGCCCTGTAAGTATTGAAATGGAAAAAGTATTGAATACAATGCCAAATAACCAAGCTGTTGCGGCGCAAAAAGTGTTGGAAGTAAATCGCAATAGCATAATTTATGAAACATTAAAAAATGCGTTTGATACAGATAAAGAAAAGTTAAGGCTTTATACAAAGCTGCTTTATGATCAGGCATTATTGCTTGAAGGGCTTTCAATTGAAAATCCGCTTGAGTTTTCAACAAATATTTGTAAATTAATGAAATAAATTTTAAAATCCTCCTTAAAACCAAGGAGGATTTTAAAAATATATTTTTGGAGATCAAAATGCGAAGAACAGATCGAGAAATAAAAAATATAGAAGAAATTCTCCAAATTATGAAAAAATGTGATGTATGCAGCCTGTCATTATTTGATGAACAATATCCTTATATTATTCCTTTAAATTTTGGTATTTCATATGATAGTGAAAATATAATCTTATATTTTCACGGAGCAAGTAAAGGGAAAAAATTATCTTTAATACAGAAAAATAATCATGCGGGTTTTGAAATGAACACGTCTCATAAATTAATCACAGGAGATACGGCATGTGGTTATACGATGGAGTATGAAAGTGTAGTCGGAAACGGAAAAATTGAGATACTGAGTGAAAATCAAAAAATGGAAGCTTTAAATCATATCATGAAAAACTATTCAAATAGTGAAAAATTTGAATACGATGATCAATATCTTAGAATTGTTTGCGCATATAAACTTACGGTAACTCAAATTACAGGGAAAAAGCTAGTAAAGCAGTAAAAATTAATATTGCCATAGGAGGAAATCAGGCATCTTGACAAACGATGAATTGCCGCTATAATAGTATATGCATATGTAAAGACACAAAAATAACGGAAGGTATTATTGTATGAATAGTAACAGGAATAAAGTATACAAAATGACAATCACCGCGCTTCTTTGTGCAATAGGCATTTTAATCCCACTGATTTCACCAATTAAAATCGTTTTAGAACCAGCTTCGTATACACTCGGAAGTCATATTCCTATCTTTATTGCGATGTTTATATCTCCATTGACGGCAGCAATTGTAGCGTTGGGTACGACGGTAGGCTTTTTCTTTGCGGGTTTTCCGATCGTTGTTGTTTTAAGAGCGGCGTCTCATCTTGTGTTTGCATTGGTAGGAGCGTTTATTATCCAGAAAAACAGACAGATCCTCGATAAACCGCTTTCTGCGTTAACATTTTCATTTTTGATTGGAATTTTGCATGGCGCAGTGGAAATGGCCGTTGTTATACCTTTCTATTTTGGAAATATGATGCAAGCTTATTATGCAAAAGGTTTTATTGTATCGATAGTATTATTAGTAGGTGTAGGCACTGTAGTACATAGTATGTTTGACTTTTGGATTTCGTTGTTTATATGGAAACCACTTCGTAAAGTAATAAAAATACCTGAAATACAAAACAGTAAAGTAATATAATGTAATAAATATTAAAAATAGTTCACTGTTGAAGTGAACTATTTTTATTAAATGTGTGTTACTTTTTTCTTCTTACGGTAATTTCACCGGAAAATAATGTCTGGATATCTCCATTTTTATCTTGAACAACGAGAGCACCGTTATCAGCAATGTCTATTGCCTTGGCATCATGCCACTCGTTATCCATAAAAAAGGTAATATCCTCTCCTAAAACAAATGAAAGCTGCTTATATTCTTCTAAGAATGCTCTATTAGTAAAATCTTTGCTTAAGTCCAGCATTTCATTCATCACTGCAGCAGCCAAATGATTTCTCGTAGTGGTTGGTTTGCTATCATTAAAAATTGAGCCAATAATATCTTGTAGTTCTTGTGGAATTTGCTCTAGCTTTGTCTTGAAATTAATCCCGATTCCGACAACGACGCTTTCTATTATGCCGTTTTCACAATTTGTAACTGCTTCTGAGAGTATGCCGCATATTTTTTTATTGTCTAAATAAATATCATTAAGCCATTTGATGCTAGGTTGGACAAAACACACTTTACTTATAGCCCGGCAAACTGCTACGGCAGCAGCGCTTGTCAGCAAAACTGCGTTTGAAGCATCTGTTTTTGGCCTTAATATTATACTCATGTAAATACCTGCATTTGCCGGAGAATGAAAACTTCTCCCGAGCCGGCCTTTGCCGGCGGTTTGCATTTCGGCAAGGACAACACTGCCATGGGCAGCGCCTTCAAATGCCTTCAATTTTGCTTGTTGATTTGTCGAATCTGTTGATTTATATACAATTATTTTGTTGCTTTTATATTCCTCTTTAAGATATGGGGTCATTCCTTGTGCAGAAATAAAATCATTCTCTTTTGTTAATTGATATCCTTTATTCGTTGTTGCATCAATTTGATAACCTTCACTGCGCAACAAATTGATTGATTTCCATATCGCTGCACGTGATACATTCAATTGATCTGCTATTTGTTGGCCGGAAAGGCATTGAGCACGATTTTCTTCCAAAAGTTTTAACACTAAATTTTTAATTGACATTGCTATACCTCGATCAGTTAATGTATAAGTTTTTCAACATAGGTAAAAGTTTAACACCTATGAAGGAAATGGTAATTATTTTTAGGATGTCTCCGGGCAAAAAAAGTAAGCATCCCATTCTGAAAACAGCTGCAACAGTAAGATGCATATTCAAAATCACATTAAGCACAAAGTACATATAGGGAAGACCAAATAGATACAAAATTATTGTGCCGATAAAGCAGGATGTAAATATTTTTTTAAAAGATATACAATTTACCGGCATGTTTCCTAATCTACCGTGAATTATTTTTCCTGCGCAATAAGCCATGAATATAAATCCAATTAGAAAACCAAAGCTGGGTTTTATGACTGTTTGCAAGCCTCCGCTGAATCCGGAAAAAATAGGCAATCCAATTAATCCAAGTAATATGTAGAGTATTTGAGAGGCTGCACCTAGCCTGGGACCAAGTAAAATACCGCTTAAAAGGACAAAAAATGTTTGTAATGTAATAGAGACAGGGCCCGCTGGAATGCTTATATAAGCCCCTATTGCTGTGAGGGCTGTAAATAAGGCTACAAGTGACATTTCTTTTAATGTTATTTTCAACGTTAAACTCCATTGTAAACTAAAATTATAAAAAAGTATACAATTTGATTTTGCATTTGTCAAGAGCAATATTTTTTTAATTTTTATGGTATTATAAATAAAAAATGTTTTTAAGGTGGATATCTAATGGAAAGTGCTTATATATATAAAACGCCGGCAGGCAAAATAATGATTGTCGTCAGAGAAGATACTGTTACACGATTATATTTTGAAAAACAGATACAAGCGCAAGGTATACTTGTAAAAGAAACGTCATTACACAAAGAAGCAATCAAACAATTGGAAGAGTATTTTACAAAGAAAAGAAAAACATTTGATTTACCGCTTGATATAAAAGGGACTGAATTTCAAAAAAAAGTATGGAATGCCTTACTCAAAATTCCATACGGGCAAACAAAAAGTTATAAAGAAATTGCGAAGACGGTAGGGAACGAAAAAGCCAGCCGTGCAGTCGGTATGGCTAATAACAGAAATAAGCTGCCAATTCTTATTCCTTGCCACAGAGTGATAGGAACAGATGGTAAATTGGTTGGATTTGGAAGCGGACTCGAAATCAAAAAAATTCTTTTAGATTTAGAAAAAAATAATTTAAGATAATGATGAGTTATCTGCTATCCTGCTCTTTATCATAATCCGGATTTTATAGACCGGTTGTTGCAAAAAGCTATTGCTTCGTTTTAAATATTGTCCGAGAATTCAGATCTGTGACATTACAGGATCGGGAAATAAGCATCTGTTTCATTAATATATCTTTATACTATCTAATACCAATTTCATCTGATTTTTTATTAAAATCGATAGTTTTTCTTTTTTTAGTTACACGTTTTTTATTTGTTTTATTTTGTTTGCCCGCGACATTATCGGTGTTTTGCTGCTCAATACTCATTTTTAATGCTTCCATCAAATCAATAACACCTTTTTGTTCAGGCTGCGTGGCGGGAGTTATTTCGTCGCCGCTTATTTTTTTCTCTATAGCTTCCCTCAACCGCATTTGATATTCATCGTAATATAAATCCGGCTCAAAGGGTTTTGTCATGGCATTGATTAATGTTTTAGCCATGGAAACCTCATCTTGATTTAGAGATACTTTATTATACGAACGTGGCAATTCTTTAATTTCATCGTAATAATATAATGTTTCAATGATAATATTACCTTTAGAAGGCATAATGGCCAGGAGTGCTTCTTTTGTGCCGAGGACTGTTTTGGCTATGGCTATTTTATTTTCGTTTTCCATGGCATACCGAAATAATTCAAAGGCTTTATCACCTCCGGCATCTGGCATAACATAATAGCTTTTATCATAATAAATAGGTTGTATTTCACTTGTATTTGCAAAATGAATGATCTGTATTGATTTATCCTTTTCAGTTTTAATTTTTTCAAAATCTTCGTCGTCTATGATAACATAGGTATCTTTTTTATATTGATATCCTTTAATAATCTCATCTGATGATATTTCACGATTGCACACAGGACAAAATTTTTTATATTTGATACGGCTATTGCATTTTTTATGAAGCTGATTAAAACTGATCGTATTTTCATGTGTTGCCGTATATAGACTGACAGGGATATGAACCAGCCCAAATGAAATTGCACTTTTGTGCGAGATTGCCATTTGTTTCACCTCTTTGATAGTAGTATGACTTATAAAATGAGTTTCATTAAAAAAAAGAGATGAAAATTCTTTCCAAAAGTTTAAGGTTTATGAAATAATCTTTTTTGTAAATTATCAAAAAAAGCATTAATTTTCATGCTGTTTTCAATAGGTTTCATCAAAATATTTTTCCTGATATATTCGATTATCGTGGTTGTAGTAAAAATGGTAAACAGACAGATAACGATTAAAAGATAAATATTAACGGATGCCATATATTCATCAAGATGTAGTATGTCGGTATATAAAATAGATCTGATAAGTTTATTATCATGTATCAAGTATACGCCAAGAGTAAGCGGAGCCAAGGTAAAAATTACTTTATTGGTAAATTTATTATGTATTTTTACTTCTCTAAAAAATAAAAACAAACTTAGTGAAGCAAACAGTATTGTAACTGAAGAATATCTAAATAATCCGGTGAGACCAAACCCTGTTTTTAAAGCTGCAGTAATAAAACAAACTAAAAAATAAATAAAGAGATAAAAATATTTATTTAAGTTTTTATTATAATGAAGTCGAATATAAGCGGCAAAAAAGTAAAGGCAGATAAACCAGCCGACACCGTAGCCATGATCCATATTGAGCGTGGAGAGAAAAGGAACGAGCACATTCCATTCGCAAAAAAGAAGCAGTAGAATAATGATAAAAAACTGCATCTGCTTTTTTGAGAGCTGAGTAATTAGTTTATTTAAAAATGGGCTTAATATATACATGGCTACATAGCAGGTAACAAACCAATATCTTCTGCTTAATATGGGTAGCAGTTCCTGAATCAGTCTTATTTTATTAAACTGTACGATGCCGAGCGCCAATAAAATTACATAAATAACAACTGAATAAAATAATACTTGAAGATAGAGCATAAATAGCTTTCTGAGTTTGAATTCCGATGTCGCCAAAAAATACCCGCTGATTAAGACATAACAATTTACTGATACGGATATCAATGCTTCAATACTCCATAGAGGATAATCTTTACTTCCGAAAGTATCTAAAATACCGCCGTGACCAAATAAATGAAGACCGATAATCATGATAATTGAAATTATTCGAAGTAATTCAAAGTTAGAATTTCTAACATTTTTTTGTAAAAGGGCAGGTGCATTTTTCGGCGAAATCATAAATTAGTCCTTAAAATATTTTTAAGTAATTTTAACGCAGTTTTTATAAGATTACAACAAAAAAACACCAATGGCATATCAGTGTTTTTATTTTAATTTTAAATCCAAATAAATCTCATGATGACGATAAATAAAGGAACCATGAGAGCCAGATAGATAATTGTTGTATAAATAAATGGGCTCATTGCCAGATCGACATTTAATTTATATATTTTGGAAAGCATAACCGCGACCATAGGAGCAGGGGAGGCGGCAATTAAAAAAATTGTTTTTAGAGCTACAGTATCATTTATAATAAGGGCGGAAAGCAAAAACAAAACAACGGGTACGATAACAAATTTTATCATACACACATCCGCTAATATAAAACGGTATTTTTTTACTCCCGCAAAACTTAAAGAAGCGCCCAGCGGGACAATCACGGACCACATACTAAAATGTATATTTATGGCTATAATATCTGATGCAATTATCGGTCTTGGAACACCGGTCAATACAAATAAAATACCCAGAATAGAAGCATATAGCGCCATTTGATTTAATGAAAAGAGGTTTTTAAAGACACCTTTCGTGCCTGGAATAGCAGTTCCTTCGGCAAGAGATTGATATCTGGCAGCCATTGTAAAACCGATTCCGTTTACTGCGAAAGGTCCTAACGAAAGTATAAGCGATGTGTAACCGTAAGAGGTTTCGCCTAGAATGAAATAACTGGTCATAGCACCAAGCATTGCTGCATTGGAAATCAGCATTGTCAGGAGATAACTTGCTTTCGATTGATAATCAAAATTATATTTTTTAACCCGTATGTATCCCAACCAAAGAGGAAATATGTGCATCAGAAGGCCTGATATTGGGAGCCATATCAACTCGGGGGTGAGAGTGAGTCCCCATATGGACAAAAATGAACCAAGAGGGAAAAATAAACGAAGTTGAAATGACATTAAAATATCAAAACTATGCTCATTTAATTTTGTATATTTAACGACCAAGTAAGCTAAAGTAAACGGGAGTATGATGTCGTAAATAAAAGGGGCGAAAGTTTTTAAAAAATCAAGCATGAAAGATTTTTTCCTTTTTAGTTGATTAAAATAGGGAATACTGTACTACT
>CAZOOZ010000002.1:0-307199 GCA_964581565.1 uncultured Eubacteriaceae bacterium | reverse complement strand
TGGTTTCTCTCTGTTATACTTTGCTTTCGCCATTTCTTTTCTTTCTCCTATTTTTCTAATATTTTTTTTGCAGCTTCACTTTGCATTTTTTCATAATGTGAAAATTGCATTGTCGAGGTTCCTCTTCCTTGTGTTTTTGAACGCAGCACAGTTGTATAACCAAACATTTCACTGAGAGGAACAAATGCTTTTATAATTTGTGTATTTGCTCTCATTTCCATACCTTCGAGTTTTCCTCTTCTTGAACTGATATCACCCATGACATCACCCAAATATTCTTCCGGTACGGTTATTTCTATTTTAAATATCGGTTCAAGCAATACAGGACCCGCTTTCTTCAGCGCTTCTTTTATCGCCATCGAACCTGCCATTTTAAACGCCATTTCCGAGGAGTCGACTTCATGGTAGGAACCGTCTTTCAATGTCACTTTTACATCGAGGACGGGGTAGCCTGCCAGTACGCCGCTTTCAAGGCCTGAACGCACTCCGTCATTGACAGGTTGAATATATTCTCTCGGAATTGCGCCTCCGGTGATTTGGTTGACAAATTCATATCCTTTGCCTGCTTCCTGAGGTTCAACTTCAATGACGACATGTCCGTATTGTCCGCGACCGCCGCTTTGTTTTGCATATTTCATGTCTACCAAAGCAACCTTTGTGATGGTTTCTTTATAGGCTACCTGCGGTTTGCCGACATTGGCTTCAACCTTGAATTCACGCAGCATTCTATCTACAATAATGTCCAGATGCAGCTCTCCCATACCTTGTATGATGGTTTGCCCTGTATCTTTATCCGTGTAAGTTCTAAAAGTCGGATCTTCCTCTGCAAGCTTTGCCAAAGCTGCCGACATTTTATCCTGACCGGCTTTTGTTTTAGGTTCGATTGCTATAGATATAACCGGTTCGGGGAATACCATGGATTCAAGCAAGATTCTGTTATTCTCATTGCAGAGCGTGTCTCCTGTAGATGTTTCTTTAAGTCCTACTGCTGCTGCAATATCCCCTGTATAGACCGTTTCAATCTCCTGACGGTGATTGGCATGCATTTGAAGAATTCTTCCCAACCGCTCTTTTTTATCTTTAGTTGAATTATAAACATAAGATCCTGCATTCGCTGCTCCCGAATACACTCTGAAAAATGCCAGCTTGCCAACAAATGGATCCGACATGATTTTAAAAGCAAGTGCTGAAAAAGGACCTTTATCGTCCGGTTTTCTTATTTCCGTTTGCTCTGTTTTTGGATTGATACCTTCAATTGGCGGTATATCCAAAGGAGAAGGCAAGTAATCCACCACTGCGTTTAAAACCAGCTGTACCCCTTTATTTTTATAGGAAGTTCCACATAATACAGGAATCACAGCATTTGTTACAGTTGCTTTTCGTATTGCTTTTTTAATTTCTTCTATGCTGATATCTTGACCTTCAAGATATTTTTCCATAATGATGTCATCAAAATCGGAAAGACTTTCCAATAGCATATTTCTGTATTCTTCAGCTTTGTCTTTCATATCTGCCGGAATCTCTTCAATGGAAATTTCTTTGCCATCATTGTCATAATACATTTTAATATTCATTTCAACTAAATCGATAATTCCGCTGAATGTATCTTCACTGCCGTAAGGCAACTGAATCGGAACGGCATTCGCTCCAAGACGCGAACGCATTGAAGATACGACATTATAAAAATCCGCTCCGATGATATCCATTTTATTGACATAAGCCAGCCTCGGTACATGATATTTATCAGCCTGACGCCAAACTGTCTCCGATTGAGGTTCAACACCGCCCTTTGCGCAAAATACCGCAACCGCGCCGTCAAGCACTCTAAGAGAACGCTCGACTTCTACCGTAAAGTCAACATGTCCCGGTGTATCTATTATATTGATACGATGTTCTTTCCAAAAGCACGTTGTAGCTGCAGAGGTGATCGTAATGCCTCGTTCTTGTTCTTGTTCCATCCAGTCCATTTGAGCAGCGCCCTCATGGACTTCTCCAATTCTATGGATTTTTCCTGAATAAAATAACATTCTTTCGGTTGTCGTTGTTTTGCCGGCATCGATATGCGCCATGATGCCTATGTTTCTTGTTTTCTCGAGACTATACTCTCTCGCCATGATTGTTCACCTCCTTATCCAACATATAAAACTTTGCCATTACCACCTGTAATGAGCAAATGCTCTATTTGCTTCTGCCATCCTGTAAGTGTCTTCTTTTTTCTTAACAGCTGCTCCGCTGTTATTGAGCGCATCTAATAATTCTGCCGCCAAGCGTTCTCTCATTGTTTTTTCATTGCGTTTTCTGCTGTATCCTACAAGCCAACGCAATGCCAATGTTTGTTTTCTCGCTTCGCTGACTTCAATCGGAACCTGATAAGTGGCTCCGCCTACTCTTCTTGCTTTTACTTCAAGCATGGGCTTGATATTATTTAAGCTTTCTTCAAACACTTCAAGCGGCTCTCTGCCTGTTTTCTGTGCTATGATATCAAAAGCTCCGTATACTATCTTTTGTGCCACGCCTTTCTTGCCGTCTAACATAACATTGTTTACAAGCTTCGTTACCAGTTCACTGTTATAAATAGGATCAGCAAGCACATCTCTTTTAAATAAAGTTTTTTTCCTAGGCACTTTCTTCCCTCCATTTTAAAAATAAAATTCATCGGTACTCGACAAGAAAACAATTGCCGTATGTGCATTATAATTTTCATTTATTAAATAAATATTTATATTTAATAAAATTTATATAAAAAACACATAATCAATGTTTAAATATCTTTTCTTATTTTGCTTTTTTCGTACCATACTTAGAACGAGCTTGATTTCTCTTGTTGACGCCTGCTGTATCTAGTGCGCCGCGAATGATTTTATAACGGACACCAGGTAGGTCTTTTACTCTTCCGCCTTTAATCATAACTACGCTATGTTCTTGCAAATTGTGTCCGATTCCTGGAATATAAGCAGTTACTTCCATTCCGTTTACCAATCGTACTCTTGCAATTTTTCTTAGAGCAGAGTTTGGTTTTTTAGGCGTTGTTGTTCTTACAGCTGTGCAAACACCTCTTTTTTGAGGGTTTTCTTTGAGCGCCGGAGACTTTGTTTTGTAGATAACCTTTTTTCTCTCTTTCCTTACGATTTGATTAATCGTTGGCATTACTTATCTCACCTCCTTTTGGTTCATTTTTTAATATAGCAGCGCAAGCAGCCCCTCGGCTGATTGCGCAAGCTTTCCCCAGTAATTTCATGCTTTGTGCATAACAGATCTGTATTTCTGTATTTTCACATTGACTGATGATTTTGTTTGCCAGACTTTCTTCAACGTCTCGGGCAATAAATACCGCCTTGACATTGCCTTGTTTGATTTGACTTAAAGTTTGCTTCATTCCGACAACCAAACATTTACTGTTTATTTTCTTCAAAATTCACTCCCAAGCAAATAAAATCAAGTTTTTACATTGTATCATCGCCATTAAATGATGTCAATATTTTCTTCTTCTATAGAGCCGTTAAACGTATTTTCTTCAAAGATTCCACCAAGCAACTCATTTATCTCGCTGTTGATATCTTCTTGGGAAATGATTTGATCGTCTTCGTCTTTTTGGCTATTTGTTCGCTGATGCTCTATTTCAATATTTCTGTATTTGCTCACGCCTGTTCCCGCCGGAACCAATTTGCCTATAATAACATTTTCTTTGAGGCCGAGCAAATGATCTACTTTTCCTTTGATTGCAGCATCCGTCAACACTCTTGTCGTTTCCTGGAATGATGCGGCAGAGAGGAATGAATTGGTCTCGAGTGATGCTTTTGTTATCCCCAGTAATTCTTGCGTATACGTAGCAGGTTCTTTTTCTTGGGCCAATACTTTATCATTTTCATCTTCAAATTCAAAAATATCCACAAGGCTTCCCGGAAGCAAATGAGTATCACCCGGCTCTTCTACTCTTACTTTTCGCAGCATTTGCCTGATGATGAGTTCAATGTGTTTATCATTGATATGAACACCCTGCCATCTGTATACTTTTTGAACTTCATAAAGCAGATATTCCTGAACACCTTGAACCCCTAAAATTCTTAATATATCGTTGGGGTATACACTTCCTTCAATGAGTTCCTGACCGGCTTTGATATATTGTCCGTCGGTTACTTTCATACGCGAACCAAACGGTATCATGTAGCTTCTCAGTTCCCCTGTCGCGGAAGTGATTTCCACATCTGTTTTCTTATCTGATTTTCTTATCTTAACTGTTCCCTCAATTTCCGAAATAATGGCGAGCCCTTTCGGTTTTCTCGCTTCAAAAAGTTCCTCAACTCTTGGAAGCCCTTGCGTGATATCGTCCCCGGCAACCCCGCCGGTATGGAATGTACGCATTGTCAGCTGTGTACCAGGCTCTCCGATCGATTGAGCAGCAATAATGCCCACAGCTTCGCCGATATTGACCAGTTTACCTGTTGTGAGATCTACACCGTAGCATTTTCGGCATACTCCGTGTTTTGAACGGCAGTTGAAAATAGATCTTATTTTTACGGTTTGAATCTCCGCTTCTTCTATTTTTTTCGCGGTCTTCTTGCTTATGAGCTCTCCGGCTTTGACAAAGGCTTCATTTGTATTCGGATTGATTATATCTTCAAATGCATAACGCCCTGCGATACGCTCTGACAGAGTTTCTATAATCTTTCCGTTTTCTATAATTGAATGAACTTCATAACCTTCCGTTGAACCACAATCTTCTTCTTTCACTAAAACTTCCTGACTGACATCAACAAGCCTTCTCGTGAGATATCCGGAGTCTGCGGTTCGCAGCGCCGTGTCTGCCTGACCTTTTCTTGCTCCGTGTGTTGAAATAAAGAATTCAAGCACATTGAGCCCTTCACGGAAATTGGACTTAATTGGAAGCTCTATAATTCTTCCTGTCGGATTTGCCATGAGCCCACGCATTCCGGCAAGCTGCCCAATTTGGCCGATACCACCTCTGGCGCCTGATGTTGCCATCATATTGATACTGTTGAGCGGCTCTAGGCTATTCATTAAAGCCTGCGTGACTTCCCTCGTCGTCCTCGTCCAGACATCGATAACCTTTTGATATCTCTCCTCTTCGGAGATAAGGCCTCTGTTAAAGTTTTTCAACGCATTTTCTACTTCTTTATCCGCTTTCTCTAGCAAGTCTTTTTTTACTTTTGGCACCTCCATATCTCCGATACTTACGGTGATGGCACCTTTTGTGGAATAATGGAACCCAAGTTGCTTGATATTGTCAAGCATTTCAGCTGTTGTGCTTGCTCCGTGAACATCAAAGCATTGCGATACGATTCTTGAGAGCATTTTTTTGTCGGCAAGTGTGTTTATTTCAAGCTCAAACAAATCGTCATCCGTATTTCTTTCTTTGATGCCTAAGTCCTGCGGGATGATCTGATTAAAGAAAAATCTTCCGACTGTGCTTTCAATAACTTTTGTTTTTTGTACGCCATTGATTTCTTTTGTTATCTCAAGGCCCACCATGGAGTGAAGGGTGACAACCTTGTTTTGATAGGCCATTTCCATTTCTTCCATGGTAGAGAAATTCATCCCTTCGCCCTTTGATCCCTCAATATGCGTAGTTAAATAATAGGATCCTAAAATCATATCCTGCGACGGGCTCACGACCGGAGCCCCGTCCTGCGGTTTTAAAATATTATTAGCTGCAAGCATCAAAAATCTCGCTTCCGCCTGCGCTTCAACAGAAAGCGGCACATGCACTGCCATTTGATCTCCATCAAAGTCGGCGTTGTATGCTACGCAGACCAGCGGATGCAGCTTAATAGCCCTGCCTTCCACCAAAATCGGCTCAAAAGCTTGAATGCCGAGCCTGTGCAGCGTTGGAGCACGGTTTAGAAGCACTGGATAATCTTTGATAACATCATCCAAAACATCCCAAACTTCCGGCTTCATGCGCTCAACCATTCGTTTTGCACTTTTAATATTCTGCGAATATTTTCTACTGACGAGCTCTTTCATAACATACGGTTTAAAGAGTTCGATCGCCATTTCTTTTGGAAGCCCGCACTGATACATTTTTAGTTCCGGGCCGACAACGATAACCGAACGTCCCGAATAGTCTACACGTTTACCGAGCAGATTTTGTCTAAATCTGCCCTGCTTTCCTTTGAGCATATCCGATAGTGATTTAAGCACTCTGTTGTTTTGACCTGTAACAGGTCTTCTTTTTCTGCTGTTATCTATTAATGCATCCACAGCTTCCTGGAGCATTCTTTTTTCATTTTGCACAATGATATCAGGGGCATCAAGCGCCAACAATCTCTTCAGACGATTATTTCTGTTGATCACTCTTCTGTATAAATCATTTAAATCCGAAGTCGCAAACCTTCCTCCGTCGAGCTGAACCATGGGCCTGAGCTCTGGCGGAATAACCGGGATTACATCTAAAATCATCCATTCGGGTTTATTCTCCGATATTTTAAAGGCTTCAACAACTTCAAGACGCCTTACGGCTTTTGCTCTTTTTTGCCCTGTGCTGTCTTTTACTTCCTGACGCAGTTGATCGCTTTCTTCTTCAATATTGATATTTGCAAGCAGATCTTTGATTGCTTCCGCCCCTATTTTTGCTTCAAATTCAGCTCCGTATTTCTTTTGCGCCTCCCTGTATTCTGCTTCATTAAGCAGCTGTTTGTAAGAAAGCGGTGAATTGCCCGGATTTACTACAATATAGGAAGCAAAATAAATCACTTTTTCCAAATCTCTCGGAGACATATCCAAAAGTAATCTAATTCTGCTCGGTATTCCTTTTAAATACCATATATGTGAAACAGGAGTTGCAAGCTCTATATGACCCATTCTCTCACGTCGAACTTTTGAGCGCGTGATTTCAACGCCGCATCGATCGCAAACCATGCCCTTATAGCGGATTCTTTTGTATTTGCCGCAATGACATTCCCAGTCTTTTGTCGGCCCGAATATTCTCTCGCAAAACAATCCTTCTTTTTCTGGTCGCAATGTACGATAATTTATCGTCTCGGGTTTTTTTACTTCTCCCCTTGACCATTCTCTAATTTGCTCAGGCGATGCCAAACCAATCTTTATAGCTTTGAAATTATTTAATTCATTCAAAGATTTTCGCCCCTTCCGGTTTATTTCTTTAATTAAAGTAAGTCGTCATCATCGCTGAAATCTTCAGCATTGACGGTTTGTATGATATTTGATATGCCATCATCTTCTTCATCATCGGTATCTTTTACTCTGATTTCCTCATCTTTTTCTCCGATTACAGTGACATCGATTCCCAGACTTTGAAATTCCTTGATTAATACCTTAAATCCTTCCGGCATTCCCGGAGTAGGAATATTTTCTCCTTTGATGATGGCCTCATATGCTTTTACCCTGCCTACCACATCATCCGATTTTACGGTGATAATTTCTTGCAAAGTATTTGCCGCGCCGTATGCTTCGAGCGCCCACACTTCCATCTCGCCAAAACGCTGGCCGCCAAATTGTGCTTTGCCGCCAAGTGGCTGCTGTGTGACAAGTGAATAAGGCCCTGTTGATCTTGAATGCATTTTATCATCGACTAAATGATGCAGTTTCAGCATATACATATATCCGACTGTGACACGATTATCAAACTCTTCTCCCGTTCTGCCGTCAAAGAGCTTTACTTTACCGTCTTTACTGTAGCCCACTTCTTCAAGCAGGCGCATTGCATCATCTTCGTTTGCTCCGTCAAATACCGGAGTTGCCACTTTCCAGCCTAAAGCCGCAGCCGCCATTCCCAAGTGTGTTTCAAGCACCTGCCCGATATTCATACGAGACGGAACCCCGAGAGGATTGAGCACAATTTCAAGCGGTGTGCCATCTTCCATAAACGGCATGTCTTCCTCCGGCAGTATTCGTGATACCACTCCTTTGTTTCCATGGCGCCCCGCCATTTTATCTCCTACAGAGATTTGCCTTTTAACCGCAACGTATACACGTACGGTTTTATTTGTTTGCGGTTTTAATTCGTCGCCGTTTTCTCTTGAAAATACTTTGACATCTACAACAATGCCGCTTTCTCCGTGGGGAACTTTAAGAGAGGTATCTCTGACTTCTCTTGCTTTTTCACCAAAGATCGCGCGCAGTAATCGCTCTTCTGCAGTGAGCTCTTTTTCACCTTTTGGCGTAACCTTGCCCACTAAAATATCATCGCTTGTGACTTCGGCACCAATTCTGATAATGCCATTTTCGTTTAAGTTTTTGAGCACATCTTCCCCAACATTTGGAATATCACGCGTGATTTCCTCGGGTCCGAGTTTTGTTTCTCTTGCTTCGCATTCGTATTCTTCAATATGAATCGAAGTAAAGGCTCCTTCTTTTACCAGCTTTTCACTGATCAAAATAGCATCTTCAAAGTTGTAGCCTTCCCAGGTCATGAACCCTACTAATATATTTCTGCCAAGAGCAAGCTCGCCGTTATCGGTAGACGGTCCATCGGCTATGATATCACCTTTTTTGATCATATCACCTCTGTTGACAATGGGGCGCTGATCGCAGCATGTGCCTTGATTTGTGCGCTTGAATTTAAGCAGCGGATATTTTCGCTTAGATATGATAATTTCATTTGATGCCACTTTTTCAACGATTCCGTCTTCCTGCGCAACCACGCAAACACCGGAATCTTTCGCGCTGATATATTCCATCCCCGTACCAATGATCGGAGCTTGCGGGCTCAAAAGCGGTACAGCCTGACGCTGCATATTGGAGCCCATGAGCGCACGATTTGCATCGTCATTTTCCAAAAACGGAATCAAAGCTGTTGCAACGGATACAATTTGTTTTGGGGAAATATCCATGTAGTCGACCCGCTTTGGTTCAACCATGATAAATTCTCTTTCTTTTCCTGTTCTGCCTGTGACTTTGCTGTTGATGAAGTTTCCTTCTTCATCAAGCGGCTCATTGGCTTGAGCTATTGTGTAAAAACCTTCTTCATCAGCAGTAAGATAATCGTTGAATTCCGTTACCCTTCCATCGACTACTCTTCTGTAAGGTGTTTCAATAAATCCATATTCGTTTACTCTCGCATAAGTACACAGTGAATTGATGAGCCCGATATTTGGTCCTTCAGGTGTTTCTATCGGACACATTCTGCCATAATGGGAATAATGTACGTCACGCACTTCAAACCCTGCCCGATCTCTGCTCAGTCCACCCGGACCGAGCGCCGAAAGCCTCCTTCTGTTTGTGAGCTCTGCAAGCGGATTGGTTTGATCCATAAACTGTGAAAGCTGTGAACTGCCGAAGAATTCCTTAATCGCGGCGTGCACCGGCCTTATATTGACCAGATCCTGCGGCGTGAGTGTTTCTTTCTCCGGTGTCATCATTCTCTCTTTAACATTTTTTTCCATACGGGTCAGACCAATACGGAATTGATTTTGCAGCAGCTCTCCCACAGATCGCAGCCTTCTGTTTCCGAGATGATCGATATCATCCGTATTACCGATACCGTATTCGAGTCCCAAATTATAATTTATAACACAAAAAATATCTTCTATGGTGATATGCTTGGGAACAAGTTGACGCATTCGGTCTCTCATTTCCTGTTTCATTTCTTCCTGTGTTTTATCAGAAGATAAAATTTCGCTGAGTACATCATAGCGAACCATTTTTTCTATATCCAAATCCGCGGTATCAAACGGGAGTTCTTGTGAGGTGATATCTACCGTATGATTGCCGATAACGATAAATTTCTTTTCTTCTTTATCTTTTGATACAATTACTTCAACACGGTTGATTCCGCTGTTTTGAATCTTCTTGGCAACACGCATGCTGATAACTTCGCCTTTAGATGCGAACAACTCTCCCGTTTTCGGGCAGATGATATTTGCCGCCGCAACACAAGACGCGATACGCGAAGCCAAAGCCAACTTTTTATTTAATTTATATCTGCCGACCACTGCCAGATCATATCTTCTGTTGTCAAAAAACATGGAATCTGTGAGTGATTTTGCATTATCCACAGTCGGGGGCTCACCCGGTCTGAGTCTTTTATAGATTTCCAGCAGCCCTTCTTCCGTATTTGTGGTGCTGTCTTTTTCAAGCGTTGCAAGTATTTTTTTATCTTCATTAAAGAATTCGAGAATTTCGGCATTTGTGCTGAGCCCGAACATTCTCATCAAAATCGTAACAGGGAGCTTTCTTGTCCTGTCTACCCTTACATACATAACGTCGTTAGAATCTGTTTCAAACTCTAACCATGCCCCTCTGCTCGGAATAATCTGCGAAGAATATAATTCTTTGCCCGACTTGTCCAATTCATAGAAGAAATACGCGCCCGGAGAACGCACAAGCTGGCTTACTATAACCCTCTCGGCACCGTTAATTATAAAGGTTCCTTTTTCCGTCATAATCGGAAAATCACCCAAATATACATCTTGTTCAATTTTTACATTTGTTTCTTTGAAAGTGAGGCGAACCTTTACACGCAGAGAACGGGAATAGTTTGCATCTCTTTCTTTGCATTCCTCTACATCATATTTAGGTTCCCCATAAAGACTGTAATCCAAAAATTCTAAAATCAACTCTCCGGAATAGTCTACAATTGGCGATACATCGTCCAAAACTTCTCTTAAACCTTTTTCCAAAAACCACTCATAAGATTTTTTTTGAATCTCAATAAGATTCGGCATTTCTAAAATCTCTTTGATTTTAGAAAAACTCATTCTTTCAACATCGCCTGTTTTTACAGAATGCACCAAAATTAGTCACTCCTTTTAATAATAAATAGCACTATAAATTTATGACTTCTATCAAAATCTACTTATAGTGCACCTCCTGAAAATTGTTAACTTTTGCACGTACAATTTAGGCAAACGAAAAAAACGCCTAACTAATGCAGTGTACTATGATAACATTATTAAAGCAATAAGTCAACAATTTATTTTAATTTTTATAAATATTTTATATTACGTACAATGAAATACTGTTTTGTCATAAAAACAGTGATTCCTATTATATAATTTTTTAATGTTATAATTTGTAGAAAAAAAATATTTTAAAGCCGAAAAATAAATCTTGCAGATTTTTTCATTATTTTTTCGTATCCTTATATATTTTTGCAGATTTTATAAATTCACGGAATAACGGATGCGCTCTGTTCGGCCTGGATTTAAATTCCGGATGTGCTTGTGTTCCCACAAACCATAAATGATTTTTGATTTCAATCATTTCAACTAAAATTCTGTTTGGTGCTATCCCTGAAATAATCATCCCGTTCTCTTCATAGGCATTGCGGTAGTTGTTATTAAATTCGTAACGATGTCTATGACGTTCGTAAATCGTATCTGCTTCATAGGCTTTATAGGCCTTTGTACCTTTCAAGAGATTACACGGATACTCTCCCAGCCTCATCGTACCGCCTTTTTTATCGATTTCCTTTTGTTCCGGCATAACATCAATGACGGGATATGCCGTGTTTTCATCAAACTCTGTAGAATTTGCTTGCTTGTATCCCAATACGTTCCGCGCAAATTCAATGACGGCAATTTGCATACCCAGACATATGCCCAAATAAGGCACGTTATGCTCTCTCGCATATCGTGCAGCCGAGATTTTACCTTCTATTCCTCTGTCTCCGAATCCGCCCGGAATGATGATGGCATCTACACCGGTAAATGTTTTGGCTGCATTTTCATCATTAAGATCCACAGAATGAAACCATTTAATATCTACTTTTACGTTGTTTTCAAGCCCGCCGTGTCGCAGCGCTTCCGACAAAGATAAATACGCGTCTTTGAGTTCGACATATTTACCGACCAACCCTACTGTGACGTATTCTTTGAGCGAATTCATTTTTTCAACCATTTGTTTCCAGCTTTCCATATCTGATTTTTTATATGGTAGCCCTACTCGCTCGCAAACCAGTTTATCAATACCCTCTTTTTCAAGCAAGAGCGGCACTTCGTATAAGTTAGGAGTGTCTATATTCGAAATAACTGCTCTTTTTTCTACATTGCAGAACAAGCTTATTTTTTCTTTGATGCCGTCACTGATCGGCTTTTCGCTTCGAAGCACAATAATATCGGGCTGAATCCCCATACCAAGCAACTCTTTTACGCTGTATTGTGTCGGTTTTGTCTTTAATTCACCCGCACTGTTTAAATACGGAAGAAGGGTGACATGTATGTACATCACATTTTCCGCGCCATAATCACTTTTTACCTGTCTGATGGCTTCAATAAAGGGACGGCTTTCGATGTCACCTACAGTGCCTCCGATTTCTGTGATAATCACTTGCGCATTAGAATTATACGCCGCTTTCGTTATCCATGACTTTATTTCATTGGTGATATGCGGAATCACCTGAACAGTAGCGCCAAGATAATCTCCTCTGCGCTCTTTGCTGATAACCGACCAATATATTTTCCCCGTGGTAACATTGCTGCTTTCAGAAAGGTTTACGTCTATGAACCTTTCATAATGGCCCAAATCCAAATCAGTTTCAGTGCCGTCGTCTGTTACAAAAACCTCTCCATGCTGATACGGGCTCATTGTTCCCGGGTCAAAATTTATGTAAGGATCAAATTTTTGTGTAAATACACTGATGTCCATATTTTTCAGCAGTCTGCCCAGTGAAGCTGCAGTGATTCCTTTCCCGAGCGACGAAACCACACCACCTGTTACAAATATAAATTTTGTCTTCATCTTTTACTCCTATACTGTCTTATACTATATCTTATATTTTATATTTTTTCCCAATGTTATGCAACCAACTTATCAGTTGTTTTCTAAATTTATAAGCAATTATTATGGCTATAACGTATATGCCGCATATAATGATTTCTTTAAGATGCACACCAAAAGCTGCCGCGTTGCCTACAACGGACGCAATATACATTCCGGGTATTCTTCCAAAAAGTACCATAACGATAAATTTTGTAATATCAACACCTGCGAGACCGGCTAAAAAGCAAAGGATATCATCCGGAAAAAACGGAAGAATAAAAAAACCGAAAATGATCATAATGCCTTTATCGCCATTTAACATATTTTCATATTTTTCCAATTCTTGATTATTAACCAGCTTATAGATTAACTTCCTGCCATAAATTTTTGCCAAATAATATGCAAATATCGATCCTATAAAAAGCCCCAGAGCGCTTAGTGCAAACCCTTTGTAAACACCAAATATCGCTCCACCGACCATTCCCGTGATATTACCCGGAATCGGTGCAATAATGATTTGCAGCATTTGAATAAATACAAAGACCACCGGTGCCAGCACACCAAAACTTTTAATGTATTCTTTGAGCGCTTCCTTCGAGGTAAACAAGCCCATTTTGAAGAATTTGTACATAACAAAACAGATCGCTAGTAAAATAATCAGCGCAGAAATGTTTATGATCCATTTTGTTTTATTTTTCATTTTTATTTTAACAATTCTTTTACTTTCTTTATAATATTTTCTGCAGTTAGATTATAAAAACTAAGTAATTCATCCGCTTTGCCTGATGTTCCGAATGTATCATTTATACCGATAAAATCCATTTTTACAGGATGCTGTTTTGAAAGAACTTCCGCAACCGCACTGCCAAGACCGCCATAGACGGAATGCTCTTCCACACAAATCGCAAGATTCGTTTTCCTTGCTGATTGCAGAATCGTTTTGCTATCCATCGGCTTAATTTGAGAGATATTGATAACTTCTGTTTCAATATTCTCGCTCTTTAAGCTTTCTGCCGCTTTAAGTGCTTTATCAACCATAAGCCCGCAGGCAAAAATGCTGATATCTTTTCCTTCCTGTAATACCTCGGCATATCCCGGTTGATGAGAATACTCTTCCGTATAAACATCCGCGCTCTTTGAGCGTGTCAGCCTTATATATGCAGGTCCCGGTTTTTTCGCTTCCTCTTTAATCATTGCATACGCCTGGGAAGCGTCGGCGGCTACAAGAACTTTCATATTCGGCAGTGCCCGCATAATGGCAATATCTTCAACAGACTGATGCGTAGCGCCGTCTTCGCCCACGGTTACGCCTGCATGCGTACATACAATTTTTACATTTAAATTATTATGACAAATAAGATTTCTGATGATTTCGTAAGGCCTGGCCGTTCCGAATACCGCAAAGGTGCTTGCAAACACAATTTTTCCGCTTACTGCAAGCCCTGCAGCCATTCCCATCATATTTTGCTCGGCAATTCCCGCATTAAAATGCCGCATCGGATATGCCTCTTTAAACATGGAGGTTTTTGTCGAAGCCGAAAGATCTGCATCCAACACAATAAGATTTTCATTTTCGTTGCCGATTTCAACCAAAGCTTGTCCGTATGCTTTTCTCATTTCTCCCATACTACATTGCCTCCAATTCTGCCAAGGCCTGTTTTGTCTGCTCTTCGTTTGGCGCTTTCCCATGCCAAGATGCATTGTTTTCCATAAAAGAAATTCCTTTTCCCTTGATTGTTTTACAGATAATTGCCGAAGGTGTGAATTCACTCGTCTTTGCCCGGCCGACTGCTTTTCTTAATTTATCAAAGTCATGTCCGTCATCTACATAAATGGTATTAAATCCAAAAGCATCAAACTTTTTATAAATATCTCCCAAATTCATAACATCACAGGTATTGCCGTCTATTTGCAGGCCGTTATAATCTACAAAGACGATTAAATTCTTCAAGTTATAATGCGCCGCAGCCATAGCTGCTTCCCATACGATGCCTTCATCAAGCTCACCGTCTCCGGTCAGTGTATAGGTATAAGCATTGACAGCGTCTATTTTTTGTGCGAGCGCAATACCCACAGCGGCCGAAATGCCATGTCCGAGCGAGCCTGTGCTTATTTCAATACCCGGCAGTAAATGCATATCCGGATGACCTTGAAGACGGCTCGACAGCGCCCGAAGCGTGGTGAGTTCTGAAGGATCGAAAAATCCTTTTCTCGCCAAAACAGAATATAACAACGGTGCGGCATGTCCTTTGGATAATACGAATTTATCCCTTGTTTTATTGTCAAAATCATTTACGTCAAGATTCATTGTTTCAAAATACAGCAGCGTAAGTATTTCCACGGAAGATAAGGATCCTCCCGGATGCCCGCTCTGAGCTTTTGAAATCATTTTGATAATGTCTTTTCGAATAGTAAGTGCAGTTTCTTGAAGGCTGGTCATATACTTCTCCTTTTATTAGTGCAATATAATATCATCAATCTTTATACATCAATTTTTTTAAATCCTTCGCCGATCACTTCCAGAGCGCCGACACATAAAACGAATGCATCTTTATCAAAAGCGCTTACCAGCGTTTTCACATTGCTGATTTGTGTTTTTGAAACAATGCACATAAGCATATTCATATCTTTTTTAGAATACATTCCTTTACAGTAAATGCTCGTAACCCCTCTGTTTAGCGTATCTAATATATTTTGCGCGATTTCATCACTTTTTTTACTTATAATATAAATTACTTTTGTATGATCCATGCCTTCCAAAATAAAATCAATCATTTTATTTGTTATATATATAGTAAGTATAGAGTAGAGCATAATATTCAAACTATTAAATGTAAGGCCTGCTATCAATACCACAATGCTGTCAATGAGCAGCAGCCAAACCCCCAGACTGATCCAAGATACATATTTTTTGACCATTGCCGCAATTAAGTCCGTACCGCCCGTAGATGCCCCTGTTTTAAAAATAATGCCCAAACCAATACCAATCATAACACCGCCGAATATGCTGGCTATAAAAATATCCCCTGTAAATACATGAAACAATTTTGCTATTAAGTCAATAAAAAAAGAAAAAGAAACAGTCGCGAATACCGTTTTCATCCCAAATTTAATGCCTAATATTTTTATTGAAAATAAAAAAACCGGAACAGACAGACCCAGTGTCATAATCCCTACGGGTATACCGGTAAAATAATATAACACTGTAGATATTCCACTGATACCGCCGGGAGCAATTTTTGCCGGAACACAGAAAAACGCGTATCCGAAAGCCATTATAAAAGCTCCGAGCAATATCGTACAATATTGGATAATCATATTAAGCTGCTTGCACTTATGTGGCCTTTTCATATTCATCCTTGCTTTGTTTAGCTTAATATTCTCGCTTTATTTTATAATACAGTGCTTAATTATTCAACGGTTTTCATACGAGTTTTTCATGAAAACAAAAAATGCAAAGCTTTGCAATTGTTAAAATGAAAAAACTATGCAAAGCTTTTAATCTTTTTTAAATATCAATTCCAAAACTGATCTGTATTCCTTCGTTGACCTGCGTCATCATTGTTTCGTCTAAATGTCCGATTTTTTCTTTTAATCTTTTTTTATCGATTGTTCTGACTTGTTCAAGTAAAATGACAGAATCTTTAGCCAAACCAAATTCTTTAGCTTCAATTTCAATATGTGTAGGCAGTTTTGCCTTGTTTAATTGCGATGTAATTGCTGATATGATGACCGTGGGACTATACTTATTGCCCATGTCATTTTGAATTACCAGTACCGGCCTGATCCCTCCTTGTTCCGATCCTACAACCGGGCTTAAGTCAGCATAAAATACATCTCCGCGTTTTATATTCATGCTTCTTTTTTCAGCCCTATGATAATTTATTCAATTATGATAGGTATTGACAAAAAGGCTTAAAAGTTCATTTATTGATAGATCATGTACATTAATGTATTTCAAAGCAAAGCACAAATGTCAACGGTCTCCTCCCGTATAAATTTAATTGTCTATTATATTTTATAAAAATAAGCTGTATATGTTCCTTCTGCTCTCATTTTTCCCTTGACAAATAAATTTATACATTTGTTTTTATATTTTCACTCTAACAATAAATCCTGGGCACTCTTTTGCTGATTCCGCATATTATTTCATAGCTGATGGTACCGGCTACGTCTGCAAGTTCATCAACGCTGACGCTGTCAGGTCCGAACAAAATAGCGCTGTTGCCTTTTTGCACATTCGGAATATGTGACAAATCCACCATTATTTGGTCCATACAGACCGCTCCCAGCACACGCGCTCTTTGCGAATTGATTTCGACATATGCTTTATTCGTAAATTCTCTGCGATATCCATCGGCATAGCCTATTGGCAGTGTGCCGATTACCATATCCTCCGGCGCAGTGAACCGCCTGTTGTAACTGATGCTGTCTCCTTTACGCACTGTTTTAATATAAGCTACTTCTGTTTGCAGCTGCATGACAGGCTTTAAGGTGACTTTATCGAGCTGAACTTCGCCTGACGGGTAAAGTCCGTACAAAGAAATGCCTAACCTTGCCATACTCATATCACTTTGATCTACATCTATGCAACCTGCACTGTTTGCAGAATGCCTTATGGGTATATGGACATTATTCGTCTCGCACGCCAAAATTACTTCTAAAAACCGCTCTTTTTGAAGAGAAGTATAAGTTTTATCTTTTTCGTCCGCTGAGGCGTAATGTGTAAAAATGCCTTCGATAAAAATGTTATCTAATTCTGCTATTTTTTTAATATGAGTACAGGCTTCTTTGTAACTGAACCCTATTCTCCCCATGCCCGTATCTATTTTGACATGTATATTACAAATTTTATTATTTTCTTTCGCTGCCTTTGACAAGGTTTCTGCAACATCATATTCAAAAACCGCAGGGATCAAATCATATTCAATGATCTGCTGCGCCCATTCCTTTTTTGTGTATCCGAGCAGTAGTATTTTACTTTTTATACCGGCCTCTCGAAGCTCGATCGCTTCATCGATAAAAGCGACACAAAAAGTATTGACCCCTTCTTTTTCAAGTGCATGCGCACATTGCACCGCTCCATGTCCATATGCATCCGCTTTAATAACAGGCACTAAATCAACCGTTTCGCCTAACAGAGTTTTAAACTGCCGATAATTGTAAATAAGATTATCCAAATAAATTTTTGCTACTGTGGGTCGATAAAATCCGTTCATTTCTCCATCTCCTTTAGGCTTCGCTTTTAAAAATTTCTTTATGAGCATATGCCAGATTTAAAATAATATCCGTGGCATTTATATACCTTTGTCCCAAGGCATGCATTGCATAGCTACCGGCCAATGCATGAATATAAACACCTGTGCATGCGGCATCATACAAATTATCTGTATCATTGATGCCGGAAGCGATAATGCCTGTCAACACATCGCCGCTGCCTGCGGTGGCCATGCCCGCATTTGCTTTTATTGAAATCTTTACATCTTCAGCCTGATTTACAATGATGGTTTTATTCATTTTTAAAACAATAATACTGTCGAATTCTGCTGCCGCTTTCTTTGCCATATCAATTGGCGCAGCCGCGATCTCTTTCGGGTCGCATCCTAAAAGCATAGCAAGCTCTCCTGTATGCGGTGTTAAAATCGTCTTTGCTTTTTTATTCTTCATGATATTTTTATCTGCTGCCAATATAGTCAATGCTCCTGCATCTAAGACAAGCGGCAGTTCGCCTTGAAGCAAATAATAAAGGCATTCATGTCCATGAGAATCATCCGCCATTCCCATCCCAGCCGCGACAGCTGTTTTTTTGTGCAGCAACGAAGGCATTTGGCTTTTGTTTGACAGCTCGTATACCATTACCTCACAAGGGGCCAGTACGCAGGCTCTGTCATATGCGTCTTTCATCGCTGCAATACTTACTAGTCCTGCTCCGTTTCTATAGGCTGCTTGTGCGCTGAGCACGACGGAGCCTTCCATGCCGTGGCTTCCGCCAACAATTAAAAGACTGCCTTTTTGATATTTATGAATATTGGCGGGCAATTGCTTTACTCTTTTTCGCACATCTTCACATTCCAGCGTCGAGACTCTACATTGCTCAGCATCTATCAGCCCTATGTCTTTGATGATTTTCTTTTTTGCATAATCATCCGCATCATTTAAAATATCTCCGTATTTTAAATACTGCATGACCACCACAATATCCGCTTTTACGGCTTCTTTCATTTTAAGACCCGTATTGCCATTGATCCCCGATGGAATATCAATAGAGATGACATTTTTTTTAAGCATGTTTATCAATTTGATGACTGCTGCATAGAGACCTGTTATCTCTTTATTGACCCCTGTACCGAGCAGCGCATCAATGAGCACATCGCATTGCATCATATATTTGGAGATGGTGTCAAGATTACTATTTTCTATAAACACCATATCGGCTTTCAAGTGCTTTAGCATATCATAATAATAGATTGATTCACTGCATAATTCTTCTTTTTTTGAGATCATTAAAACAGTTGCCGAGATATTTGACTTTTTTAAAATGAGCGCCAACGCCAAACCATCGGAACCATTATGTCCTTTACCGCAGACAATACATATTTTTTTTGTATACAGCGGCATATATTCACTTCGAAGCACTTCATAGACAGCGCCAGCCGCCCTGTAGATGAGTTCTCTGAGATTTACGGCTTCATTTTGCACCGTGAGCTTATCGATTTGATTACTTTGTTCTACACTTATTACATTCATTATTTATACCAGCTTTTTTCAAAAAAAAACACATGTACATATTATACTAGATAATAGTGCACATGTGCTCTTTTTTTTGAGTTATTCCAGCAGTCCTTCCATGTAAGCAAATACCTTTGATTTTTTTGCGTTGTTCAGTTTTTTAAAGCTGCTGATCAACTGGATCTCTTGAGCGGTTAATTTCGAACTGTCGACATACTTTCTTACATCACTTCTCTTTGTGAAATAATCCAAAGATACATCAAAAAAATTAGCAAACTTGTTGCAAGCAACGATTTCCGGCATTCTGGCACCTGTTTCATAGAAACTGATTGCCGATTGCGACATATCTAATTTTTCCGCTAACGATTTCTGGCTTAAGCCCATTTCTTCTCTTAATTCTTTTAACCTAAACAAAGATAACACCTCTTAATTTATTTATGCATATATAGTTTTGACATTTAAGCTATTATTATAAGTTATTTTATTCAATATAGTATGTAGTTTTTATGTTTTTTTTATGTTTTTTTTGTGAATTTGAATCTTTTTTTTATATATATTTACTTTTATTATATAAATACGATAATATTTTGTAATTTTTTGGGGTAGTTTATTCTTTTTTTTAATTTGATTTATTGCATAAACAATGCTGCAATATCGCTCATCCTTTTTAAAGCCGCCTCATAGCCGATTTCATACATTTTTTTCATGTTGTCTTCACCCATGGTATATGTACTGTATTCACTTAAGTCGGGCTCAATGACCAAATCGGAGTCTTCTATACCTTTTATGGCAGACGCATTAGACATAATATCTATTGTTGAGCTGACAACATCCGAGAATTTCGCACTTTTCGCCCCATGACTGCCGAATGCTTTTAGATTTATACTCAAAACGATTTTCGCTCCTTTTGCTCGGAGAACATCTGCAGGCAGGTTATTTAATACAAATCCGTCTACTAAAATTATATCATCCTTTATATAAGGTGTAAAGACCCCCGGGATAGAAGCACTTGCCCTGCACGCTGTGGTCAGTTTTCCGCTCTCAAAGATGACTTCTTTAACATTAGTGAGATCTGTTGCAACGGCATAAAATGGAATCAGAGTATCCTCAAACGATTTATCTTCCAGCAGCTCGGCTGCAACGCGTTCCAGAATGCCGCCGTCAAAAGAGATTGATAAATTCTTTCGAACTTCTCCGATGTGTTCGAAGATTTCTACTATATTTGTTTTTCTGATATCTTTTTTTTGTTTTTTAATCATATCTTTAAATTTAAGTCCCAGAAAAAAATCTTTTATTTCCTCTGCCTTCATACCAAGTGCATACGCCGCACCGATCATGCTGCCCGCAGATGTACCCGCAATTAAATCAGGATATAAATTATTTTCTTCAAGCGCTTTGATAACACCGATATGCGCCATGCCGCGCATGCCCCCGCCACTTAGACAGAGTCCCCACTGCGGCTGATATAATTCCTTGATTTTTGTTGAAAAAATCTTTTTTATTTCTTCAAAGTCGTTCATCCAGTCATTTTGCTCCTTAGTCTAAATTTTTTTCTCTTTTTTTGCGTAAGCTCTTTTGCAAAAGCTTAAATTCTTTTTTACTTCTTTTAGAATACTCTTTTTCTCTGTAGAATCTTGCAATTTTTATGTCTAAGAGCTCTTTTTCAAAAATTAATTCTTCTTTTTTTGTCTCTGTTACCGGACGGCGCAGCAAATCTTTGAATAAAATTCGCAAAACTCCGAAAATCGGTACTGCCAGCAACATTCCCGTTACACCCCAGAACTTACCGAATATAACAATGGAAAAAATCACCCAAAAAGCATTGATACCGATAGAGTCTCCCAAAATTTTGGGTTCCAGTATATTTGATTCAATCTGCTGTGCCACAATAATGATGATCAGTACCCAGAGTCCGTTTATCGGCGCAGTCAGCATCGCAAGAAGTATTGCGGGAATCGAACCTATAAGCGGACCAAAAATAGGGATCATATTCGTGACACCGACAATAATGGCAATCAGGCTCGCATAATTAATCCGAAGTATCAAGCAAGGTATTAATACCAAAATGATAATAATCAGTGAACAGAGCGCTTTGCCGGTCAAAAATGTATAAAACATTTCATCGAGCAGCATCAAAACATATTTTGTTCTGTAGAAAAATTTCGCCGAGACTTTTTTTGTCAACCTTGTTATCTGACTAATCAAACGTTCTTTATCAACGAGCATATAAATAGCAAAAAAGATCGCCAAAAACATATTCGTAAGCGCAGTACCGGTCGTAATAACAAAATTTACAAAATAATTCGCTATTTTTTCTAATACACCCTGCAAATCTGTCCACCAAGTTGTAATGAGATTATTAATACTTTGTGAATCTGTGATATCCACATCGAAAAATGCCAGAACGTTTATAAAATGTTCATCTACCAAAAATTTATTTGCAAGCGTATTCGCTTTTTCAATATACTGAGGGATGTTGACAATGATCTGACTGATACTGTCCACAACACCTGGTATCGCAAAATAAATAATCAAAAAAACAATCGTTAAAAACAAAAGAAGCGAGATGATAACCGAGATTACTTTACGCGCCCGCATGGGAATATAGAATTTTTTTATTTTAAGCAAATTTTTATTAAAAAAAATAGTGGGTTTATTTAATATATAAGCGAGTACAAATCCCCATATAACAGGTCGCAAAAGAGAATAAATAAAATGAAAAACATTTTTTACAGCATTGCCCACATCGGATATGTTGTAGATTAAAAGCAAAAACAGCACAACAACACATAGCGCAAATGCGGCATACATGCTGATACTGAAATACTTCTTGTTAATTTTGATTTTCTTCATTCCGTTTTTCTTTCTTTATTAAAAATAATCATAAATTCTTAAACTGTGATATAATAAAAAAATCATGTATCTTTGAGGTCAATATGCTGTATTTTTTTATTTTTATAGCGATATTACTGCTGGATTGGGCTACTAAATATTTAGCTGTAAAATTTTTAGCTCCCGTCTCAACTTATCCTCTCATAAATAATATATTTCATCTCACTTATACTGAAAATACCGGTGCGGCTTTTTCAATATTTAGAGACAGACAAAATTTTTTAATTATCCTCACCGCTGTTTTTTTACTGTTGCTGCTATGCTACTTGGTTTATAGCATCATCAAAAATAAAAAATTTTTATTGAGCAACTTGGCGATTACCTTTATTATCGGTGGCGGCATCGGCAATTTAATCAATAGAATCCGTTCTGGTTATGTGGTTGACATGTTTGATTTTCGGCTTATTGGTTTCGCTATTTTTAATGTCGCAGATATTTTTATTACGATAGGTACCATTTTGTTAATTCTAAGTGTTCTTATTTTTGAAAAAGACTTATTAAAATAAGAGTTTCATCCAAACATGGTTTGATATATTTTATCATATTTTCTTTTCAAATTGTTATAAGCTATACTGCATTTTTCTGCATCGGCAAAAATACCAAACACGCTGGAGCCGCTTCCGCTCATTAACGCAGCAATGGCTTCATGTTTTAAAAGTTCATTTTTTATAGTGCAAATATCTTCTTTCTGCCCGATAAATTTTTCAAATGTGTTATGGGTATGCTCTCTTATGATGCCGTAATTCTTTCGAACATATGCTTCATACAACTGATCCGCATCGCAATGCACATAAAGTTGTTTTGGATCTAGCGCTTCATAGGCTTCTTTTGTAGGAATCCCAAACGAGGGCTTTATAATGATCACATAATAATCACTGAGTCCCTTTTTTTGTGTGATATGTTCCCCGATTCCGGCAATTAGCGATGTCGCGCTTCCAAAGAAGAACGGAACATCACAGCCTACTTGAATACCTATTTTTACTTTTTCTTCGTATGTCAGGTTCGTGTTATAAAGCTTGTCCAACGCATTGATTACGGTAGCCGCATTGCTGCTGCTTCCGCCTAAGCCTGCCATATGGGGAATATGTTTTATAATCAGTATATCGGCTCCGCCACTGACACTCGTATAGTCAAAATAATATTTTGCCGCAAGCAGCGCCGTATTCGTATCGAGTTCATTATTTAATTCATCAAGATTTGTGTGAACAGTCACTGTTTCTTGATTGTTTTTCACATGCACTTCGTCATAAAGCCGTACTCTCTGCATGAGAGATGATATTTGATGATAATCATTCGGCAATCTGCGGATCACATTTAAGCATAGGTTAATTTTAGCATATGATTTTAATTTTATTTCATTCATTCATTTTTACTTCCGTGTCGATTATAATATTTTCTCCCATATTTATAAAGCAAATTACGCTTTTTAGCTGTTTTACCTGCATAATTTCTTCATATGCTTTTTTATACATCTGCAGCTGAAGGGTATATGTTTTTATTTTTTCTTTTTTACTTTCATCATTGTAATAGCTATCCGTTTTATAATCCAGTATATACGTGTTCTCTTCATCGCTGAAGATGCAGTCGATGACTCCCTGTATATATAATTTTTCGTCGCTTTGTACATTTTCGTCAATTTCGTTTGCTTTGAGGGTGTAATAAAACTCAACTTCTCTTTGCACATCTTTTGCAGTAAGCAATTTTCTTCCTATATCGGATGCAAAAAATTTTGCCAGCATAGATATGTCAATACTTTCTTGCTCTTTCGCACTGATGATACCATCCTGTATGAGCTGTTGCACATAATTTGTTAAATATACCTCGCCGCACGATGCATTTTTCAATGCATCCAAAGACACCGACTGCAAGATATAATGCACGATGATTCCTCTGCGCAACGGTGATATGTTGTTTTCATCGATATTTTCAAAAGATACCGTCTTCTTTTTAGAAGAATACGCCTCTTGCTTGAGCTGGGTTACCGTTGTTTTTTGAGGAATCATTAAACTTTGCTCATATTTATAGCGCCAATTTAATTTTTCCTCTATCTTTTTGTCAAGCTCTTTTGCGTCCTTATTTTCAAGCAATTTTAAAATTTGTTTTTTTGTAAGGCTCTTTTTTGTTTTGATGCCGCTTACCACACTCGCCTGCACAGTAAGATTAAATATGTCTTTATTATAAGCACAATCTTTATGCATAATAGCATACATTATGAAATTAATAAATGAATTTAATTTTTTTGTCTCGAAACTGCTGACCTCTCTGCTCCACTGCTTCTTTCTGCTTTCCAGTTTGTCTTCATCGATGAGCGAAGTAATAATGAGTCGTTCTTCTGCCCGCGTGAGAGCCACATATAAAAGCCGCATCTGCTCAGCCATCATTTCATCATAAACGACGGCTTTGATGGCTGTTTTTGCAAAGCTGTCACACTTATAGCCAAGATTCATATCGTAGTAGGTGGCACCGACGCCTAAAGTTTTATGGTATATCATTTCCTTTTTGAGATCATCGGTATTGAATCGCTTTGATGTTCTGCCTAATATAACGATCGGGAACTCCAACCCCTTGCTTTTATGTATACTCATAATTTTAACCGCGTTGCCGCTTTGTTTTACTGATGTCCCCGCAAACTGGTCTGCCTGTGCTTGTTTTGTTTTTTCTATAAGGCGAATAAACCCGAACAACCCTGCCCCGCCGCTCTTTTCATATTTTTTTGCAAGGCTCAAAAGCAAGGTCAGATTATCTCTCCTGTAGTTTCCGTATTCCAGTAGAGACGCATATTCGTAATACCCTGTTTGTTGATAGATCAAATAAAGCAGATCATAAATACTCAGATATTTGCTCTTTTCTCTGTAAGTTTTAATGCTTTCATAAAAATGCACAAGTTTTTGGCTGAGAACATTATCGCAGGCAGACATATAGGCTTTTACCGCTTCATAAAAAAAGCCTTTTTGGTGTTCTTTTCTGATTTGAATCATTTCACTGAGTTTAAAATCAAAAAAAGGCGCTCTCATCAGAGCAATGAGCTCAATATCTAAATCATCATTATCGATAACAGAGAGAAAACTCATCATGAGATTCACTTCCATATTATCAAAATAATCTTTGCCCGTATCATAAAAAGCCGGGATATTGTTTTGCGCAAAGATATCTAAATAACAAGGTGCATCGACATTTGGGCTGGCGAGTAAAATGACGATATCCCCATAGGTGATGTCTCTGTTTGTACCAAGCTTTTTATCGTAGATTTGCGTATCCAAGAGCCGGGATATGACCTCTGCCGTGCTGTGCGCTTCCAGCTCCGCAGATTCGTATTCATCTATCTCATCATCGAAAATGTGATTGTTTTTTTCGATTTGATCGTCAGCTTCTTGATTTGCAGCATCCTTCGTAAATAAATAGATTTCGGTCTTTTCTCCAGCCGCGCTATCATCTCTTGCAAAGACAAGTTTCGCATCGGCATCATAATCGATATGCGCGGAATCTTTACTCATGATTTCGCTGAAAATGGCATTGACGCAGTTGATTACATTTTGACTGCTTCTAAAATTTTTATTTAAAATAATCAATTCATTTTCATTGTTTTCTTTGCGGTATTCTTCGTATTTTGTGTTAAAAATATCTGCTTCAGCCAAACGAAAACGATAAATGCTTTGCTTGACATCACCAACCATAAACAAATTATCATCTTTGCAGATTTTTTTGAGTAGTTCTTCCTGCAATATACTGATATCCTGATATTCGTCGATAAAAACATAATCATAATTGTTTTTTATTTCTTGGGAAATATCTTCTGATTGTAAGATTTTCAAGCATAAGTGCTCACAATCATTGAAAGTAATGACTTTTCTTTTATATTTCTTTTCGGTATACAATCGGTCAAACGCCTGCACTATAGTATAGAGCGCCTTTAAAATAGTATATATTTTCTGGTTCTCTTTTGTGGCTTTTTCTAAGTTGAAGCCACCGATTGCCGCACGCGTGTTCTTGACCAGTTCTTTTGCCGCATCTCTGGCTTCTTTGATTTTATCTTTGATTTCCCCGTTATAGCATTTGGGAATAACCAGTCTGCCTGTTGAATAAGTTTTTGACGCGGCGGCGAATGCGCCGAATCCTTCATGCAGGCTTGAAAGAAGACGATTGATCTGCTGCTCTTCTCCTGCAAGAATCGCGGCACTCTTTTCATCAATATGCGCTTCTGCCAGCTCCACAGCTTGATGCTGCATCCTCTTTGCCTGCAACAACTGCTCTGCATATGTGTTTTTTAAAACATCTGCCCACTTACTCTTATTTAGATCATCGCAGATGTTGTAATACTCGGCCTCGCTTTCGAACCAGCGGAGTCCTTCCGGTCTGCTCTGTGCATAGGCATACGCCTGCAGAATGATCTCTTTTAAGCTTTCTATGCCCGATGAGGTGGTATAAATATCACTGAGCTGCAAAAAATCACTCTGCGCTTTTTCATAAAATTGCTCCAAAATTTCTTGTAATGCTTCCGCACGCAATAAAACTTCATCCGCACCTTCGATAACAGAAAAATCACAGGGCACATTGACCGCATAAAAATAATTTCTGATAATTTTGATACAAAGCGAATGAAGTGTGCCGATATCCGCACCGCTTAAATAGGCTGTTTGTTCTCTTAAATGCCGGCTGTCGATACCGTCTTCATAAATAAGTTTAGAGAGCGCATCATATATTTTTTTATTCATTTGTGATGCCGCCGCATTGGTAAAAGTTGCCAGAAGCATTTTACGGATATCTTTGTTGTCTTTTGCAATGAGTTTAATGATGCGTTGTACCAGAACATAAGTTTTGCCGCTGCCTGCCGCTGCCGATACTAAAATATTCTTATTTTTTTCTTCGCCCGCATAAACCGCTTCTCTTTGCTCGGCGGTCATATGTTCTTGATTTTTAATCAAGACTTCCTCTATAAGAGACGACATAGTTTGGATGTCATTTTTTTTATTCATCGCTGCAACCTTTTATTTTTTCTATGATCGTTTTTTTGTTTACCTTGTCCATTTTTTTATAATAGTTCTTTTCAAAACAATTATCAAAATTACATACCTTTTTATAGGGACAATAGGTACATGAACTTTTATACGGATTGGGCGCAACTTTGCCCGATAAGATTTCTTTGGCAAATTTTTCTACGAGCACAGCGCTGTGTTTTAAGAGTAATTGCATCTCGTGCGGCGAAAAGACATGGGCACTCTCTTTCAGCCGGTTGTCGGCTCTATAAGAAATAGTGCTGCATGCTTTGGCTTTATCATCTTTTGCGTTTTGGTCGATTGCCATAATAATATCATCATCATTGACCGCAATTCCGAAATATCGCATTTCTTCGTTGATTTTGTCGGCTAATGCCTCACCGCTGCCCACTTCGTCGTTATATTTAACGATCGGACTTGCAAACTTATAATAAAACATACCGGCGGGCCTGCTTTCTTGCAGGCTGCCCAGACATGAGAGCATATACAAATTCAGTTGCAGCTCAAGGCCGTGATAAATTTTTGTATAGTCAAGATTGATGCTGCCTGTTTTATAATCAAAAATTCTGAAATAAGTGATGCCGTTTTGCTCAAATGTATCTACACGGTCGATTTTGCCTTCAACATTTACATCGATACCGTCTATGTTTGCTACAGGAATTGCCGGATAGCTTTTTCCTTCTCCAAACTCGATCTCGCTGCCTGCTATGGCGAACTCGGATGCATTGATATGCTCCACCATTTTACTGATTGTTTTCTTTGCGACATGTTTTGCTTTTGCGAACAATGCATTGTTTAATTTATCCGATTCAAACACGCCGCTTCTAAATTCCTGCTCATTTTTTTCTATGATTTCTTCTATGATTTCTTCTATTTCTTCACTGGTGATACTTTTTAAGTCAATGTGACTTTGCAGAACATGCTCTGTGAATTCTTCTCCGGTGATATGCATGAGATTGCCTATATCGAGTGCGTTGATTTCCCACAATTCGCGCTTTTGGGGCTTTAGTGTATATTGCATAAAATATTTAAACGGACAGTGGGCATATGTGCTCATATTGCTTGCGCTGATAATAAAAGGATTTGATTTTATGCCTCTGATATCTGTTTTCGAAAGCTGCTCCGTAGCATTATCAAACTGCAACGCTTTTTTTACGAGGTCAATTCTTTTTTCGTATTGTGCGTTTTTGCTGTACCAATGAAATAAGCCTATTACTTCTTGATCAGGCGCTTTTTTGTTTTGAATACTTTGCCTTAACCGTGTCATTAAGCTTTGATAAGTGCCTTCGAGCGTCGTAACAAAAAAAACTTCTTCGCCAATAGGCAGCGGGGCAACGCCGAACATCGCACAAATTTGCTGCGCAACGGCGCAAAGCTCAAGCGCCTGCGCATTTTCGTCTGAAAGCGGCGCCGTGAGAATTAAACTTTCTTTTGGTTTTGAAAGGATGCTATAGATATAGAACCTTTCTTTCGCGATGTGGCTTTTCAACTCTCCCGCAATGCTCAGTCCTTTCTCCGTGAGGATTTGTTTTTCTTTTTGGGTAAAAATTCCCTCTCCTGTTATCTTTTTGGGCATATTCCCTTCAGTTGCACCGATAATTATGGCAACTTTTATACTGGATATTCTGCTTCTTGCAAAGTCTCCGACCATAATGCAGTCGGATGCAATAGGCAACACCCCTGCATTTTCACTGCTGATCGATTGCCTGAAAACCTGGTAAAACTCTTCAAGGGTTGCGGGCTGGTCCTTTAGAAAATAATCAATAAATTCGACGCTTTCGTTTATGATACGAATAATTTGCTGCTCGATGGAGCTTTCCACAAACAACTCATTTTCTTCACAGAATGTGATGTTGTCATTGAGCCGGCTTATAATAGAATCACTGTCAATGATAGAATGAACGAATTCAGCTATTTGGTCATATGTTTTTAAAGATTTGCTTTTCTCATGCCAATCTTTTATCTGTCCGGCAAATTTTTCGCGTATATTATTGATTTCTTTAAGTTTATTTTTATCTTTTGCATCCGCTTTTTGAAATTCTTTAAAATACTGCTCTCTCTTGATACCGTATTTTAAGACATAGTTTTCAAAAAGATTGATTTCGTCATTACTGAGTGCGCTGAACCCTGTCTTTAAAAATTCAAACACATCTCTGTAATAAAAACTTCCATGCTGCAACATGCTCAGCAGCGAAAGAATCATTCTCACTAAGCAATTATGCTTAATATCATGCCGGTCATCTATAAAATAAGGTATCTTTACCTCATCAAATGCCTTTTGCACATGGGGTATGTAGCCTTCCAAATCATTTGTAAAGACTGCTATGTCCTTATAACGCAGATTCTTCGTTTGCATAAGAGATAATATTTTCTGTGCCGTGTAAGCTGCTTCCTGCTGCATGTCGTTGAATAAATAAACTTGCGGGAGCTCTTCGTCGTTATGGGAAGTGAATTTTTTGAAATGATATTTAAAAATATTCTCTTCTATATGTAAAACAGTCTTTGAGGTATTCTTTTTTTCATGAAAATGCATGCTGTTTATTTTAATGAGATCATCCTCGGCGATTCGGATAATATCTTTTTTGAATTTTTCTGTAATTGAGAAAACATCTCTATCCTCTTCTTCTTCGTATCGAATCGCTACCGTCGCGCTTGCTGCCTGAGAAAGAATATGCTTCAGCATTGCAAGCCGCTGTTTATCGAGCGTGTAGAAACCGTCGATATAGACATGCACATCTTTAAAAGTGTTTTCCTTGATGATTTCCCTGCTCGCCTGCTGTATCAAATCTTCTGCATCGTAAAACCCGGTATTGATGTAGTTTTCGTATGCATCGTAAATACATTCAATTTCCCGTATTTTTTTATTCAGTAATTCACCTTCGCCAAGAGACGTCAGCTGACTTGGCTTTATTTGATTTTTCTTAAGTTCACTGATACATCCCAGCATCATGTCTCCGAGTCCGTCATGCATCCAGCTTTTTGAATAGATCGTAAGCTTTGGTGATACGTCAATTAATATTTTCTTTAAGACAATTAAAGCCGCTTTTTTGCTCAGAGGTTGTTTTTGCATTTTGGACGCTTTACTGAGCAGCTGGTGTGCAAGGCGTGAAAAACTGAGCACGTGAACACCCATCATACCCGGTGTGTCCAAAATATCGATAATTTCTTTTTCCGCTTGAAAACTATATTGCTCGGGAATGAGCAAATAGACTGTTTTCTTTTCTTTGATGTCATTGGCTATTTGCTCGTATATGTATCTGCTTTTACCCGTTCCCTGCCTGCCCGTAATTAAATTCAACATAACAGCCTCATTTATTTGCTAATAAATTCATATAAATGATAATAACACAAAACATCTTTTTCTTGTAAATTTTCACAAATATTTCACATACCACTTCAGGGTTATTTTAGCTCCAGGCCTTTTAAGAAGATTTTTATTTCATTTTGACCGATCTGCTTTTTTGTAATTTTTATATCTGCTTTATCCTTTATCTCATCGGATTCTTTTTCGACGATTTTGCCGTTTTCGTAAACGAGTGTCACAAAACGGATGCTGTCATTGTTTTCGGGTGTAAACGTCTTAAGCGGCACAATTGATTTATTTTTATTTTTTTCGATCGCAATGGCTTCTTTTATTTTAAGAATGCCATTGCTTTTCTCAAGCGTTAGCTCGCAGTATTGCCCGTCAATAATAGCCGTTGTATACAGCAGGGCATCACTGTCCGTTTTTTTATAGACGGTAATAGGCACCGAATCGACTAAATACATCTGCATATTGTTTTCTGCTGTATTTTGGTCATATGCCGCATTTTCGCAAACATAGTGAATACACATCTGTCCGCCTATTTCACTGCCTATCAGGCAGCTGCCGGCAAGTAATGATTTTATGTTTGTTATATTGCTTTTGTTTATTTCTGTATCCCGCGAAGTTACAGAAACATTTTTATAGAGCAGATCGATATACTCTTTTAATAATTTTGAATACTCCTCTGAAAATCCTATTAAATCATAGATTTTGAATTCCAACGCAGCGTTTTGGATATTACTGTACGGAAAATATAAGGAGACACCACTAAGTTCTTCTTTATTATTTGCGGTCTCTGCTTTATAGACTATAAGCTTGTTTAATTGAGCACTTAAATCAGAATTGGTTGTATTCTTTATGAATTCTTTGATATCTACCATATTCGCTTGTTCGGCCGAACTCACCAGTCTGCCTGCCGCGCCGCTTTCATAGGCCGCATTGATAAAATCATCAAAATGGGTACTTACATCTACCGAGCCGATTGATTTGTCGAATTCATTAACGACATCTGTCACATATGATAAGTCAAGCACGCAGAGAGCGCTCTCGACCGCATTTGCTTTATTGGCCTGACTAATATATGAATCAATGAGTATTTTTCCGAAATAGTCACCGTCTTTATTGGGATTTTGCTTCATATTTTTTATGAATACATCATAGGCATACCCCATTTCGGAGAGCAATCCTTCGCTTGCCGCCATATACTTGCAATAAGGTGAAAGAATATAGGCTGTTTCTATATTCGACATTAGGCATGCGTCGAATGCCACAAGATCAATTGTTTGATTTGTTTGATTTGCTGTCATCTCAAAAGCATCTTTTAATTCTTTTAAAATCAGAGTGTCTCCCGGAGTGTTTTCATCAAGTCCGAATCCTGCAATTGCCCCGCCTCCGTGATTCCATAAAATAACGGCGTATTTTTCAGCCGGATAATTTTCAATGCCCCAGATTAAAAATTCAGACAGCGTATCCGCTCTGGCCATATTTTGCAAATCCTGACTGTATACTTCATCCATACCAAACTTTTTGACATACCATCGCTGGCTTTTATCTTCATCCACATAATAATTATGCCAATACTTGCTCCCGCCTGTCTCCACAACGACATTGACATTATCAGCACTTCCGCCATAGAGCATTTCCCGCAGATCATTTGTCGCAGCCGCAGACGTCATCTCTAGATTTGAGCCGTTCATGTACACAAGCACAGTCCAGGCTTTTTTGATTTCCTCATCATTGACTGATGTTTTGTTTGGCTGCATACATCCTGCAAAAGCCAGTATGAAAATGATAAAAATTCCAATCGTTAATTTCTTCTTCATATGAATATTTTTTACAAAATAAATAAATATATCGTATAATATTTAAAGTTTCAGATGCAATTTTTAGTAAAACCATATTTTAAGCATATGTTGATATTATCCATTTGCATCCCCAAAGGAGTAAACGATTGGCTTATAATGATAAAGTTTTAGAAATTCTGGCCCCTGCAGGTAGTTTTAATGCACTTAAAGCCGCCGTGCTTTCCGGTGCGGACGCGGTATATTTTGGCGCAAAAGCATTAAACGCAAGACGCAATGCCGCTAATTTTACGGATGAAGAAATCAGGCAAGCCGTCGATTTTTGCCATTTCTATGATGTGAAGGCTTACCTTACATTAAATACGCTGATGTTTGATAGAGAAATTCAAATGGTGATCGATGAAATCATCCATGCCTGTAAAGCAGGATTTGATGCGATTATTGTGCAGGATTTGGGTGTCGTCAGCCTAATCAGGCAAATATGCCCCGAAATTGCCATTCATGCATCCACTCAAATGAGCGTCCATAATCTTGCCGATGCGAATGCGCTCCATGAAATGGCCATATCAAGAGTAGTGCTTGCACGTGAGCTGAGCAAGCAAGAAATTATCAACATCATCAATCATTCAAAAGTCGAGACAGAAATTTTTGTGCACGGGGCTTTATGCTACAGCGTCTCCGGCCAATGCTATTTCAGCGCATTTCTTGGGGAGCGCAGCGGAAACCGCGGCCTCTGCGCGCAAGTGTGCCGGCTGCCTTTTGGCGTAAAGGATGCAAATCGTCATAACTTATCTTTAAAAGATTTGTCACTTATAGAGTATGTCGATGAATTGAAAAACCTCGGTGTGCACAGTATAAAAATTGAAGGGCGCATGAAAAGCGCAGAATATGTACGCACAACTGTGATGCAATTTAAAAAAGCCTTTCATCATGAAAGATATGATATGCAAATTTTAAAGGACAGCTTTTCTCGAAGCGGTTTTACGCAAGGTTATTTTCTTTCACAAATTGATAAAGATATGTTTGGCATACGGGATCAACAGGATATTTTAAAAAGCAAACAGGTTTCAATCAACAATACAGATGATTTATCTTCTTTGCGTAAGATTGAAATACAAATGATTTATCATATATCAGAAAAAAAAGCAACACTTGAAATAAAAGACGATTTTGGTCATATATTTATATCTAAAGCGCCGCCTGCTGAGCCTTCTATCACAAAATTCTTAAGTCCCGAAGATATTGTTAAAAGCTTGTCCAAGCTAAAGGATACTCCATTTTTTCTTAGAAATATTGACGGTTATCTGCAAGACAGCTGCCATCTTCCGCTCTCTGCTTTAAACAAGCTCAGAAGAACAGCAGTGAATGGACTTATCGAGAAACGGCAATATCGTAAACCATATATTTATCATATGCCCAATAAATTCAGAGCTTGCACAACGGAAGCCACCTCTCTAAGACAGACATTTATTGCTTCTTTTAAAGAGATATCGCAAATAAGCGAAAGAGTTTTAGCGTATTTGGATTACGCGTCGATTGATTTATTTGCTCTATGCAAGCTCGATAAATACTTGCTTGCCAAGTATCATGAAAAATTTGTTGCAGAATTGCCAAGGGTCTATTTTGAAGATGAACAGCTTCTCAAAGATCAACTACAGAAATTAAAACAATACGGTATTCATTATGCAAAGGCTCATTCCGTTGGGCGGCTTCGACTGGCAAAGGAACTCGGCTATGATGTTATGGGCGGTTTTGGACTTAATATTGCAAACAGCCTTTCTGCGCAAATGCTCTCGCGGTTTAAACCGATCTATATTACGCTTTCTGCAGAACTAACGATAAGGCAAATAAACGAGTTAAAGGCCCCTGTTGATACTGCCGCAATTATATACGGTCATTTCCCATTAATGATCACGCGTGTCTGCCCCATAAAGTATGAAATAGGATGTGCTTCATGTAAAAAGGCTTATCCGTCAATAATCACCGACCGAAAAGGAAAAAAATTCACTGTGATGTGCAGTCATGGCACTTCTGAAATATTGAATTGTATTCCAATCTATCTGGCAGATAAATTGCATGATTTCAACACAATAAAGTATATGGAACTGCTTTTTACAACTGAAAACGAAGAGATGTGCTTCGAAATCCTGACCAAATACAAACAAAACCTGCCATCAGACCAGGCATACACAAGGGGAATCTATTACAGAAAATTATTATAGACATTGAATAATTTATGTATGATGCTGCTAATCTTTATATCAATAATGGCAAATAAAAAAAGACAATTTCTATGAATTGTCTTTTTATGCTTTATTTTTTAATGATTATATTGAATCATATTACTGATTTCTACCGCTCTCTCGCTCGGATCGTACGAATCAACGCTGTAAATCAATTCATGGAGCATGATGATATTATCTTTTAGTGTATTTGGTTTCAGATAATAAACTCCATTGTAATATCTGTCTATTCCGTAATTATCAAACGGAACTCTGAAATCTTCTAAAACAAATGTATCTTTATGCCGCAGATAAGACCATCCCATTTTAAACATCAAATTCGTATCGATGTTTGTTTTTGTGAGCGGAGCTACTTGTTTTGTAAGAGTGAGGAGCATTTTAATATTCAGATTATTTTTAATTTTATCAATAATTTTCCCGAGCACGATCCGCTGTCTTGACGTCCTCTCCCAATCTGAATTTCCCACTTTTCTGATTCTGCTGTATGCAAGCGCCTGCCTGCCATCGAGGAGCTGCTCTCCCCCTTTTTTCAAATAATTTAATTCCCCGCCGAGCAGTTTGTATTGTTCTTTTATAACTTTATTAATATAGGGCACTTCGATATCTTTTACCTCGACCGTAATGCCGCCGATGGCATCCACCAACTGCTCCATCGTACTGAAATCAACAGTAACATAATACTTGATATTTAAATCAAAATTTGTATTTAACGTTTTTAATAGCAGCTCTTCTCCGCCGTATGCATAAGAAGCATTGATTTTATCATATGTGTTTCTTTCGGGGATATAGACCAGAAGATCACGCATAATCGATGTCAGCATTGTCCTGCCCGTTTGCATATCATAAGATAAAATTACAATGGTATCCGAACGCGATACAGGTTCATCCGGCCTTTTATCTACGCCGATAAGCGCAATATTGATGACATCTTCGCTAAAACTGACTTCGTTTGAAACGCTTAAATTCTCGTTGCTTGTGCTAAAAGTCTCCTGCGTAATATCTTTGAGTCCCAGCGGATCAAAATAAATAAAGGCGGCCGCCAGTAATCCTGCCAAGATTATAATCATTATGATCATCTTTAATAAAAATTTCAAAAAAGACTTTTTCTTTTTTTTCTTTTGTCTTGCCACAAAGTAACCTCTATTTTTTAATTTACTTTTATTTTATCTTCCTTCATTAAAGAAAGGATTATACCCAATACCGTATGCTTTCTTTATTCTTATCACAATAATCGGACAACCAGCAGCATGATCAAAAAACGCAATGCTACAAATTGCCCGGGAAATATGTCGATTTTTCTGATTTAGTTTTTTATCTTAAGCATTTTCTTACCGCATGCATAATATCTTTTCTATACTTTTCAATATCTGCATCAATGCTCAATCCTAATTTTGGCATTTGTACAAAACTTACCAGGTCTGCATTCAAGTCTTGTATGTAAAACTCCAGTACATTCAAAAATGCATCATATTGGTTTTTATACTCTCCGGCGCCCGGGGATAAAATCACCATTTTTTTACGAACGCCGTTTCTTTGCTTGATCCTATTGCTGAAATGAAGTGCGACAGAGCGATCGATAACTGTTTTCAATACCGAGGAAACACAATTATAATAAACAGGCGCGCCGAGTACAATGATATCTGCTTTTATGTATGCCTCAACCAGTATTTGCATATCATCTTTGATCATACACGATCCTTCCGTTTGACGGCAAAACCAACAGCCTCTGCAATAGCCTATATCCAAATCGATTAAATCTATTCTATCAACCGCCACATCTTGTTCAAAGCCTTCTAAAAATATATCAATCGCGCGTTTTGTACATCCCTTTTTTCTGTGACTGCCGTTTAATGCTAAAATATTCATTTTTGTTTTATCTCCTTATCTTTAAAGCTCATCTTTATAACGACTTTTAAGAAGCTTAATTTCCTGTGTGTAACCACTGATATCATTTGGTGTTTCCAAAATCATCGGCAGATGCCGAATAGGTTTATAATTAATAAATTTTACGATATTATCTATGCCTATCGTACCCTCTCCTAATTTTGCATGCCTGTCTTTTTTAGAATTGAATGGATTCATGCTATCATTGATATGTGCGGCTTTAAGGTAATCAATACCGATTATTTTATCAAATTTCTCAAAAACGCCTTCAAGATCATTTACTATATCGTATCCTGCGCTATACATATGGCATGTGTCGACACAAACACCAATATACTCCTTATGATGTATTTTATCAATAACTTCTTTTAATTCTTCAAACGTTGAGCCTACTTCACTGCCCTTGCCAGACATACCCTCAAGTAAAATGATATTTTCAACACCCTCATCGATGGCTTCGTTAATGGTATTTGCTATGAGCTCTTCTGCTTCCGACAATGAAAGCTCTTTTTTGCTGCCTGGATGAAACACATAGTAACTCGGAGGCATTTTTTTGAGCCTTTGCATATCAGCCTTAAAAATCATATTTGCAAATTCCCGCACTCTTGCCTCGACAGAGCATAGATTAAGCGTATATGGCGCATGTGCTACCAAAGTTGCAAAGTTATTTTCTTCTAATAGAGCCTTGGCCGTCGACATATCTTTCTCGTCTATTTCTTTTGCGGCACCGCCCCGTGGATTCCTTGTGAAAAACTGAAATGTGTTTGCTCCCATTTCGCGGGATACTTTTGCGGCTTTATAAAAACCCTCGGATATGGATATATGTGCACCTAACTTTATCATAACAATCTTTCTCCTTTGTCTAATAATATCATAAAATGTGTTTCCATTACAGATTTTATATGCTATTGTATAATTAAATATATTTTTCGCGAGGACTATCATGTCTGTACAATTCAAAAATGATTGGCAAAATTATCTTAAAGATGAATTTAATAAGGATTATTATATCAGCTTAAGAAAATTTTTAGTTGCCGAATATAAAACACAATGCATATATCCCGATATGTATGATATTTTTAATTCACTGCACTACACTTCTTTCGCAGATACAAAAGCGGTGATTATCGGGCAGGATCCCTATCACGAACCGGGTCAGGCCCACGGATTGTGTTTTTCTGTAAAGCCCGGCACCGACATCCCCCTTCCCTAAAAAATATTTATAAGGAATTGCAAGATGATATCGGCTGCTATATTCCAAACAACGGTTATTTGGTTCCCTGGGCAAAACAAGGCGTGCTCATGCTGAACGCTGTTTTGACGGTACGGGCGCATGCGGCCACTTCCCACAGAGGAAAAGGCTGGGAGCAGTTTACAGATAACATTATTGCTTTGCTCAATCAATCCGATCATCCGGTCGTATTTATCTTATGGGGTGCTTACGCACAATCCAAATCACCTTTTATTACAAACCCCGCACATCTGATTATAAAATCTCCGCATCCAAGCCCTCTTTCTGCCAACCGCGGTTTCTTTGGCAGCAAACCTTTTTCAAAAACAAATGCGTTTTTGCTCGCAAATGAAAGAAAGCCTATTAATTGGCAAATACCCAATATATAATTCGCCCTATCTACTGTTTGACTAAATTCCTGATCCACTTTTTGGAGCGATATCTTGGCACAAGCAAAAACAATTTTAGTATATGTTCAATATTAATGAGGGCGATGATCCAATAGACTGGTAATTTGAGCCATAACGCGGCAGCAAAAGAAACCGGGACAACGTATGCCCAAATAGAGAATATTTCAAGAATCATACAGAATTTTGTGTCTCCACCGCTTCTGAGGATTCCCACAACAAATAAATAGTCGCACATCGAAAGCGGCATCGCACAAGCCATAATAAGAAGAATATTTGTCAACATCATCCTTGTTTGAACGTGCAGATCAAACAAACTGATGATCGGTTTTCTTGTCAGAATCAAAATAGTTCCAAGAACAAACCCCATTATGATAATGATAAAAATAAATTTTTTTGAATATTTTTCCGTAAGTTCATAGCGTTCTTTTCCGATTTCGTTTCCGAGCATAATAGCGCATGCATTTCCTATCCCAAAAAACAACGCTTCAAAAATACCGTTGATGCTATATGCGATTTGCACTGCCGCAACGGCATTTGCGCCGAGACGTCCATAAGCAATATAAGTCACTGTCATCCCAAGCGACCAAATTATTTCATTGACAAGTACAGGCAAGGCAATTTTAAATTTTTCTTTCAGCATTGAATAATTCCATAAAAAAAGATCGGACAATTTCAATTGCAGCGGATTTTTTTTGTAAGCAAATAAATACCAGCCATAAAACAAAAACTCCGCTATTCTTGCAAAAAGTGTGGCGAAAGCCGCACCGCGCACCCCCATTGCGTCAGATCCCAGATGTCCAAAAATGAAGATCCAATTTAAAATTGTGTTTAACAAAACAGATAATATATTGATTGCCAGCGGAATGCACACGATACCTAGTGATCTTAACGTAAAGGAAATAGAGAAAGAAGAAGCCATAAAGAAATAACTGAATACGGCAATACGCAAATAGCTTTGCCCGAGCTGTATTACATTATTATCTTTTATGAACCATGATATGATTACATTTGGATATAAACTTATAACCAAAATAAAAAAAACTGCTACACACACCCCTAAAAACCACTGCATTCCAAGCATTTTCTTCACATTCACAGTATCGTTGCTTCCCCAATACTGCGCGGTAAAGATACTCATGCCGCTGTATATACCAAATGTCACTAGAGTGAAGAAAAAATAAATCCTGTTGCAAATACCTACTGCAGCAATGGCTTCTTCCCCGAGCGAGCCAATCATGATAGTATCGATTGTGTTTAATGAAATTGCAATCAAATGCTGTAGCGCAATGGGTATTGCAAGCGAAAGCATAAGAGAATAAAATATTTTCTTATTGTAAGTTTGTATGGATTGCATGGTCTCTCCGATATGTATTTTTGCTGCTATTATATGTAAGTCTTGCCGGTATGGCAAGACTTTTCATGTCTGTAGAATTTTTAAGGTTACGAATCGCAGTTTTCCATATTGCTGTATTTCTTAGAATTACTTTGGGAATTATTTTGTGAGCTGCTTTGAGAATTATTTTGCGTGTTTTTTGTGTTTTTTACGCTTTCCATATTCTTTTTATTGCTCATTCTATTTTGATTTTGATTATTTTTTGCCATTATTCTTCACCTCGCTACTATTATTAAAAAAATAATCAAAATTATTCTTACCATATTTTTCTATTTATGATATTTTTCATTTCTGAGAATTTTAAATCCGCGATAAATCTGCTCCAATAAAAAAACTCGAAACATTTGATGCGGAAAAGTCATATCCGAAAATGACAAAAGCAAATCCGCTTGCTTTTGTACTTCTTCAGCCACACCATCTGAGCCGCCTATTATAAATGTCAAAGAATCATTTGATTCTAATTTTTCATTCAAAAAACCGGCAAAAGCTGTGCTGCTGTATTTTTTGCCATATAGATCACATAAAACAACATATGACTTTATATCCAGTTTCTTTAAAATAAGTCCGCTTTCGCGCGCTGTGTCGGATTCTTTGATTTCTGTAATATTCAAATCGCAGTATCTTTGAATTCTTTTGCCGTATTCCGCACCGGCTTCTCTCCAGTAGCGCTCTCTTAAATTGCCTACGCATATTATATTTATTGTTTTCATAAACATTTTTCCTTTTAAAAATTATTAAAGCATGATTTTTTCTACTTGTAAATCATCATTTCATGTTTCACGTGAAACAACTCAATACTTTTAATTATATTTAAAAAATTTTTTCGAACTAAAAAACTCTTTTTTATTGCGTATTTACTATGATTTTATGTTGTTTCACGTGAAACATGAAAAACAAAGTATTTATTTTTCGCCATTTCGGTGTTAAAATAAAAGCCGAAAAACCTGCTCGGGGAGGAAAATATGGCAAAGGTTTATTGCGTTTTTAATCAAAAAGGCGGCGTTGGGAAAACAGCGACAACGACAAATTTAGGTGCCGCTCTGGCAAGATTAGGTCTTCGTGTATTGGTGGTAGACGCCGATTCACAAGGCAACCTAACAAGCGGTTTAAATATGAAAGTCGAAAAAGGCGGTAAAACCCTTTATGATGTAATTTGCGGAAATATGGATATCCAAAAGGCGATCATGCCTTCACGGTATTCTAACTTGATGCTGATCCCCGCAAATTCAACGCTTGCAGGCTGCGAGGTGGAGCTTGTCAGTGTGCCGAAACGAGAATTGATACTCAAACAAGCTTTGTCGAATATCCTGGATAAATTCGATTACGTTTTAATCGATTGTCCTCCTTCTCTCGGATTGATTTCAATTAACGCGCTGGCGGCATCCGACGGCATTATAGTGCCGATTCAATGTGAATATTATGCGCTTGAGGGCGTCAGCAATTTAATCAATACGATTAATCTTGTAAAAAGAGGGCTTAATCCAACACTTGATATCGTCGGTATTGTGCTCACTATGTATGACGGCCGTACAAATTTATCGGTGCAGGTGGCCGCTGAGGTAAAAAGATATTTCAGAGAAAAAGTGTTCAACACTATTATCCCCAGAAATGTTAAAATTGCGGAATCCCCCAGTTTCGGTAAGCCGGTCATTTATTATGACGAATCGTCGACCGGCGCAAAGGCGTACACTCTTCTGGCTTCTGAATTAATAGAGAAAGGGAAAAACCAATGAAAAAGAACTCTGTTGCTTTAGGAAAAGGATTAGACGCCCTAATACCCATTTACTCTAATGAAACGTCGCCCGCAAACGAGCAAGGCCAGCCCACAGAAATAGCAATTAATAAGCTTTGCGCGAATACGGCGCAACCCAGAAAATATTTCAACGATGAAAAAATCAGCGAGCTGAGCGAATCGATTAAAACACATGGCGTTTTACAGCCTCTTATTGTTGTTCCTGTCGAAGATGGAAAATATAAAATCGTGGCAGGTGAACGCAGATGGCGCGCAGCTAAAAGAGCAGGCCTTGAGACTATTCCCGTATTGATCAAGAATTATAACGAACAGGAAATACTTGCCATTTCCCTTGTCGAAAACTTGCAGAGACAAGATCTGCATGATATAGAAAAAGCAATTACTTATCAAACATTAATAGAAGAGTTTTCGTTAACACATGACGCGCTTGCGGCGATGCTTGGCATCAGCCGGGCAGCTGTTTCGAATACCTTGAGACTTCTTTCATTAACAAAAGAAGAACAAGATGCTTTAATAGAAGATAAAATATCTTCCGGACATGCGCGTGCACTGCTATCGCTTCCGGAAGGCAAAATGCGCGAACATGCGTTAAGCGCAATTATTAAAAATAATCTATCGGTAAGAGAAACAGAAAAACTCGTTAAAAATATCATCAAACCAAAGCCCGCCAAGCCGCAGTTTAAAGATGTTAACCTCATGCAGCTCGAAACCGAGCTAACGGAAATTCTCGGCAGCAAAGTTTTAATCAATGAATTTAATGGCAAAGGCAAGATTATTATTGAATATTACGATAAAAATGACAGAGATAGGATTATAGAAGAACTATCACATATATTGGACGAAGAAACGTGAGGTATATCAACATGACAAAAAAGAAAAATCCATCTGTATTTGCCTGCGCACTTGCAGCAAACATTATATATTACATAATATGCGTTCTGCTTTATAAAATCAACAACGACAGCCAGATTGCAAACAGTATATTTTTTGCATTGTCTGTTATTGTTTGGTTTGGCATTGGATTCTTTTATTCTAAAAAGACTGCGGACTTTACATTTTCTAAAGGCGTAAAACTCGTTCTGCTCGGCTTTCTGCCCGTTATTATCTTTATGCTTGCATACACAGGGCTGTTAAATATGAACTATTCCAATCAAACATACAATTGGACATTATTTTACAACATTGGTGCCCCGCTGCTGTTTTGGATAAAGCCTGCCGTCTTTTTGATTAATTTCTTTGACGTAGAATTTTATATTTTTGCATATGTATATATTGGCGTTTTATTTATCGCTTCAATTGCGGGAGCATGTATTCCGCAAATTTTATTGCATGCAAAAAATAAAAAGAAAAACGAACAAGATATCCCTGTATTCCAAGATGCGGCATCCCAGGATATGCAGGCTTTAGACGAAGCGGCGATTGCTGTTGCCGATGATGCCGAAGTTGATGCGATTATGGAAATTGAATTCCAAAAACCCTTTGACGAAATTGAAGATATAGACGCCGAAGAAGATGGCGCACAAGCTCCAAATAAATCAAAACAAATTGGTTCTTCAGACCTTGAGGCAGATTATGACACTATTTTGAATCAAATAAATTTTGACAATCTCCAAACCGGTTATAGCTCTTTAACAAAAGAAGAAAATTCTCCGTCATCAGTGAACGAAGAAGAACAATCCAACGAAAAAGAAGAAGATCATCAATAATAGATGATAGAAAGGAATACTTTATGATATTCAATAGCATTGATATAGGTATTGTAATTATTCTGGCGATTTTTGGAATTATCGGCTTTCGCCGAGGCCTGGTTAAAAGCATTATCTCCTTAACCAGCATTATTGTCGGATTTATAGCGGCAAAGCTCTTTTATTTGCGGCTTGCAGACTATATTGCTTCAGCTACAAATATAGATGCTAGAATCAATTCTTTTATTTACGATAAATTAATGGCTTCTTTCCCGAATGGTCAGGTATCGCTGACGGCTTCCGATACGAGCAGTTCTCTGCAGTGGATCCTAACAAAACTATTCCATTCACAGACGATTGTCAATGACACTGTCAGCACAATTTCTTCTCAGATCACAGTCATTGTTTTAAATATCTTGGCATTTGTTGCATTATTTATTGTAACAATTATCATAATAAAAATAGTGGGTGTGCTTTTGAACAAAATTTCCAAACTTCCGGTTTTGAGCTTTGTAAATAAGCTTGGAGGCAGCATTATAGGAATTATCAAAGGCGGCTTGCTGTGCATACTGCTTGTGAGTGTTGTGTCTTCCCTGACAATCTTTACAAACAATCCCACGATCGTAGACTTGTTGAGCAATTCCGTCTTATGTAAGTATTTTGACATCAGCAACTGGTTGTTTTAAGGAGGAAAGCTATGCTGCCCGCAAATTTTAATGTCGGTGATGTGGTACAAACCAAGAAAAAACATCCTTGCGGCTGCGATCAATGGGAAATCATCCGCACAGGTGTTGACATGAAGATAAAATGTCTGCAATGCGGCCGTATCATTATGCTACCCAGACTTGAGTTCAGAAAAAAAGTAAAGCAACTCGTAAAATCAAACAGCCAGAACAAGAAGGATTTATAAATATCAAAACATGCAGAAAGCAATATATGAATGAAAATATACCTGTTAAAGAACAAAAAAAACATTTAATAAAAATAATAAATAAATTATCACGTTTAGTAATATTTTATGAACTCGCACTTGTTCTTAGCGCAATTATAGCTGTACTATATTATATTTACGCATATTCTTTTACTTCTCTTACCAATGAACTTTTACTGCTTGCCACAAACGGCTGGGTTTATCTTCTCGGTGTCGGTATTGGAATGATTTATATCTTTCATTATTACAAAACAACTTCATTCAAGCACAAAATCATAACAATAAAAACCAAAATGTCTGTGTCCAGATTGCTTTTATTTATCGCTTGTTTTTTGGCGTTGCAGTTTGTTTATCAGTTTTTTATTAATCTCATAGAAAACTTGCTCAATGCCGCCGGCTACAGCATTATCGGCAATCTTGAAGAAATCACCACGGCAAATACTTCGGTATCCATGTTTTTATATGTAGCCGTCGTCGGCCCGATCGTTGAGGAATTTATATTCAGAGGCATCGTACTTCGTCAATTGGAACCTTATGGGAAAATGTTTGCAATCATTTTTTCCAGTATTCTTTTCGGCTTGCTGCATGCCAACTTTTATCAAGGGGTTTTGGCTGCACTGACGGGATTACTCCTTGGTTATATAGCCCTTGAATACTCTATCGTCTACTCAATTGCTTTGCATATTATCAATAATATGTTATTTGGCGAACTTCTCGGCAGACTTGATAGCCCTATAATTACCTGGGCTCTGCTCGCTCTTTTTGCTATATGCTTGCTCCTTGCAATCATTTTTACAGCTTTGAATCTACAAAAAATCAAACAATATATTCAAAAGAACCGTACGTTGAAATCCACTTACAAGATTGCTTTCTCAAGTCTGTTTTTTATCCTTTTTGCGCTGTTGAATATTGCTCTTTCATTTATAAGTATCAGCAAATTATAAAAAACAGATCATTTAATTTCATTAAATTAAAATATTTTATTGCGTTTTATAAATAATTTGATATAATATATGTTCGAATCCTTGCTCTGCAAGCTGATGCAGGGCCATTAGTCCATAAGGAGGTGAGCTGATGAAAGCTTATGAAACAATCTTTATCATGACCCCAAACTCTGAAGAAGCCAGAATTAAAGAGTATATCGCAAGAATCTCTGAAATCATAACACAGGGCGGCGGAGCAATTGAAGAAGTCAACGAATGGGGCAAAAAACGTTTAGCTTATGAAATAGCTAAAAAGTATAAAGAAGGTTATTATGTATTTATCACTTTTTCGGCAAATGCAGAAATTCTACAAGAGCTGACACGTGTATATGGAATAACCGAAGATGTTATCAGGCACATTATTGTTGAAAAAGTAAGTTAAGGAAAGTGCAGGATACGACCATGTTAAATAAAGTTATCTTAATCGGAAGATTAACAAGAGACCCTGAAGTGCGTTACACCAATGCAAATACACCTGTTGCAAGTTTTACTTTAGCTGTCAACAGAAATTTTAAAAACAAAGACGGTAATTATGATGCAGATTTCATTAATATTGTTGCGTGGCGCAAGCTTGCGGAACTTTGTTCAAACAGTCTTCATAAAGGCAGTCTCATTGCTGTAACGGGCAGAATTCAAACAAGTTCATTTGACGGCAAAGACGGTGTACGACGTTATACAACTGATGTTCTCGCCGACGAGATCGCTTTCCTTGAGAAAAAAAGTGCCCGTCCATATGATAACAGCAGGGATGACGAAAGTAATACATTATATGAAAAGCAAGATAATTCATACGGTATCCCCGTTGACGGATTTAATCCCATCGATGACGATGATTTACCGTTCTAGAAAAACACTTTAGAGAGGAGATGTCTATCATGGCAAGACCGCCATATAAAAGAAAGAAAAAAGTATGCGAATTTTGCGAAGGCAAAATCGAACACATAGACTACAAACAAACCGATGTACTGAAAAGATATATTTCTGAAAGAGGAAAAATTCTTCCCCGCAGAGTAAAAGGCACATGTGCAAAACATCAAAGACAGCTTACGTCGGCTATCAAAATCGCAAGAAATATTGCATTGCTTCCATTTACAAACGACTGATAAATAAAAAGCATAAAGCTGTATCTCATGATACAGCTTTTTTATTTTGCATCTTTGATAATGGCATACATTGCCAGATCGGCACGTGAACCGTCTTTTCTGTAAATGCCGTTCCTTTTATTGCCTTCAAAAGTCATATTGCATTTTTTCATCACTTTTCCGGATGCGCCGTTTAAAATATCATGCAAAGCCTCGATACGGCTATAGCCTACCTCATAAAGCAAATACTCGAGTATGCTTCCAAGCACTTCTGTCATAATACCGCAATTCCAATACTTTCTTCCGATGCAGTATCCTATTTCGCATGTCAAAAGGCTATCTTCCTGCGACACGACACCGATCGAGCCGATCGGTTGCCTTATAGTTTTCAAAACGATTGCCCAATTATAATAGGATTGTTTGCCGTACTCGCCAAGCCACTGTTCTAAAATGATCCTGGTGTGTGCCACGTCTGGATGAGTATCCCATATCAGATATTTTGTGACATTTTCATCACCGGCCCAGTTATAAAAAATATGTTCTGCGTCGTTTGATTCAAATTTTCTTAGAAAAACCCTTTTTGTACAAAGTTTCTGCGTACCTTTATGGCTAATCATTTTGCTCCGTTTTCTTCTTTTGAAGTTGCTTTGGCTTTTTTATTATAATTATTTCTTCTATGACAGGCTTTTATTTTCTTTACTTTTATTGTATAATATTTTTTCCAAATATAAAAGAGGTGAATTGCAATGAAAGTTATTTTACTTCAAAACGTGAAAGGGCTCGGCAAGCAAGGAGATATCGTCAATGCGAAAGATGGCTATGCGACCAATTATCTCTTCCCAAAAAAACTTGCAGTAAAAGCCAATGAAGAAAATATGAACATACTTGCCGAACAGCTAAAACAAAAAGAAGAGCAGAAACAGCAAGAAAAACAAGCTGCCATTGAAATATATAATAAAATCAACAATCAGTCTTTTGAACTAAAGGTAAAAGCAGGCAGCGGCAAGAGATTATTTGGCAGCGTTACTTCTAAAGAAATCGCCGAAGAAATCAGTCGTATATGCAATACTGAAATAGATAAACGAAAAATTGAACTCAGTGAAAATATTAAAGAACAAGGCGAAAAAGAAGTGCGTATCAAACTTCATCCTGAGCTGATAGCCACAGTAAAAATTATAATCTCAGCTCTTTAGACAGGAGAAAAGATGTCTACAAAACCAAACAGAGTGCTTCCCTATAATCTCGAAGCCGAACAAAGCGTTTTAGCCTGTATTTTATTTGACAACCACACAATCACAACCGCTGCAGCCATCCTCGGCCCGGACGACTTTTATAATGACCAGTATCGCATTATCTATAATGCAATGCTTTATTTGTATTCCAAAGATATGCCCATAGATATTATCACTTTATCCGACAGGCTTCGAAATCAGGAAATGCTCAGCGCGCTGGGTGGTATCGAATTTTTGACAAGCTTGGTGGATATACTCTCTTCCGCTGAAAATATGGAACAGTACTGCATGATTGTCAAAGATAAATCTATGCACCGACAATTAATCTCCCGCCTTTCAAAAGTCATTGATGACAGCTATACAAATAAAGCGGAAGCCAAAGATTTAATTCTCTCAACTGAAAAAGATATTTTAGATATCGTCGTTACAAAAGACCGAAAATTCTTTGTGCCGTTTGACGAGGCGCTTAAAACCACGCTTTTAAAACTGCAGGAAGCAACCGCCAACAATGCCAGCATTACCGGCATTGCAACAGGCTTTTTTGATTTGGATAAAAAAACTTCAGGCCTGCAGGACTCTGACCTGATCATCCTTGCCGGACGACCCGGTATGGGGAAAACTTCCCTTGGCATCAATATATGTCAGCATGCGGCGATTCGTGAACATAAAAAAGTGGCTGTATTCAGCCTGGAAATGCCGCTTGAACAATTGACGATGCGTATTATTGCATCCGAGGCAAATATCAGCAGTATGGATTTACGCACAGGCAATATCAAAGATTGGCCTAAGATATACAAAGTATGGGAAGAAATCCTTTCCGCCAAGCTTTTTATAGATGACACACCCGGCATCACCGTCAATGAAATCCGTTCCAAATGCAGAAGGCTCAAAGCCCAGGAAGACCTTGACTTAATAATGATTGATTATCTTCAGCTCATTCGAAGTGTAGGCAGAATCGAAAACCGTCAACAGGAAATATCTCAAATATCCAGAGATTTGAAATTATTGGCCAAAGAACTTTCCTGCCCTGTCATTACGCTTTCACAACTTAACCGTTCTCCAGAAAAACGCACCGACAACCGCCCTCTTATTTCCGATTTGCGGGAATCGGGCGCAATCGAGCAGGATGCGGATATTGTACTTTTCCTGTATAAAACGGAAGTAGACAACGCAAAAAGCGACAAGGTAACCCTTAGTATTGCCAAGCACAGAAACGGCCCTACAGGCGATATCGATCTTGTATTCCAAGAAGAAACGACGACCTTTAAAAACGCATTAAATTATGATTTTGATGATGAATAAATAAACCGATAATTTTTATAAATATACTCACGCTATACTGTTTTTCTTGTAATATGCTTCTTATGATGATATAATGAAGTGTATTTTTTATTTTTTATTTTTTAAAGAGGGTGAAACTTTTGAGCACTTTAGTAATCGTCGGAACACAATGGGGCGATGAGGGTAAAGGAAAAATTACAGATTTTTACAGTGAAAAAGCAGACGCTGTCGTGCGATATCAAGGCGGAAACAACGCGGGACATACCGTTATCGTCGGCGAAGATGTATATAAATTTCGTATGATTCCTTCGGGAATTATTTGTTCTACCCCTTCCTATATAGGCAACGGTATGGTTTTAGACCCCGTGGCACTTATAGAAGAAATTTCAGCACTTCAAAACAGCGGTCTTGATATGTCTTGTCTTCATATCAGCGACAGAGCACATATCATAGCTCCATACCATAGGCTGCTCGATGAATTAAATGAAAAGCGGCTGGACAAAAATAAGATAGGAACCACAAAAAAAGGGATCGGTCCCGCTTATGCCGATAAAACCAATCGCTTTGGCATCAGAGTCTGCGACTTGTTTGAAACAGATCTTTTAAAAGCAAAGATAGACATGAATGTGGACTATATCAATTTACTGCTTACAAAAATATATGACATGCCATCACTTGATGCAAATGAGATTTATAATACCATGCTTAAATATGCCGCTGAAATAAAACCCTATGTGTGCGATGTTTCTGTTGAAATAGATAAATTAATCAAGCAAGAAAAAAATATCGTACTTGAAGGTGCGCAAGGTGCAATGCTTGATCTAGACTTTGGTACGTACCCGTTTGTTACATCTTCACATCCCACAGCCGGAGGCGTAGCCATCGGCGTCGGCATTTCCCCGAGATCTATAGATTATATTTTAGGGATCGTGAAAGCCTATACCACACGTGTCGGGGAAGGCCCTTTCCCAACCGAATTAAATGATGATATCGGGCAATATCTCAGAGAACAGGGCCATGAATTCGGAACCGTAACAGGCCGACCCAGACGATGCGGCTGGTTTGACGCGGCAGTTGTGAAATATTCTGCGAGAATAAACGGTCTTACACATATAGCACTGACAAAGCTGGATACCTTAACCGGCATCAAGGAACTTAAAGTATGCACACATTATGAACTTGACGGACAAAGAATCGACTATTACCCTGCATCTCTTGCCACACTTGCAAAATGTAAAGCCTGCTACGTACAGCTCGACGGATGGGATGAGGATATATCAAAAGCTGATAGCTTTGAATATCTCCCTAAAAACGCTCAGGAATATGTAAAATTTTTAGAAAAACAAACGGGCGTTCAAATTTCAATCGTTTCCGTGGGCGCCGAGCGAAACAACACGATTATCTTGGATCCGATCATATAATTTAGCATATAAAGAGTATTTCATAATAAAAAATGCAATACTCTTTTTTAATAACAAAAATAACATTTTATGATTATTTCTCAGGAAATATTTACTTTTTCGACAATAAAAATTTGAACGCAGCAGAGGAAAATAGATATGGAAAAAAGAGGATTGTTGTTGCTGGTGGCAACTCCTATCGGCAATTTAAAAGACATCTCTATCCGTGCGATTGAGGCATTAAAAAACGCGGATATAATTGCCGCAGAAGATACACGCCATAGCGGCAAGCTTTTAAAAGCATACGATATTCATACAAAGATGATCAGTCTGCACAAGTTTAACGAATCTCAGAAACGTGACTTTTTATTGAAACTGCTGCAAAACGGCAACAACATAGCGCTGATTTCAGATGCCGGCACACCGGGGATTTGCGATCCGGGAGAAGATATTGTAAAAGCGTGTATTAAAGAAAACATCTCTGTCAGTATCGTGCCTGGCGCAAATGCGTTCATATCTGCTCTTGCTATCAGCGGAAACACATCATCTTCTTTTACCTTTCACGGATTTGTGCCAAAAAAGAAAAAAGAAAAAGAAGAACTCTTCTCGTCGCTGATATATTCACATCATACGAATATCTTTTATGAATCTCCTCATCGAATTAAAGATACCTTGCTGGTATTAAAGACGTTGATGCCAAATAGATTGATCACCTTTGTCAGAGAGCTTACAAAACTTCATGAGGAAGTGCTACGGGGCATGGCACAAACATTGCTCGAAATATATGAGACGAAGGAACCAAAGGGCGAATATGTCCTCATTATTGAAGCATATCATAAATGCGCAGACACACAAACAGAAATGGATTTAGAAAACGCGGTGAATCTTGTGAACGTGTATATAAAGCAGGGCATGAAAAAAACGCAGGCCATCAAAAAAGTTTGCGGTAATACAACTCTTGACAGAAAAACATTATATGACAGACTAAAAAACGATTAAATCAGCAAAAACTTCACGAGATTAAAAAAGTACATGTAAAAAAATAAATTCATAGCATCTTGTGCAATATCACTTCCTGATTTATCTTGAACAAGATGCAAACCGCGTGTACAATAAACCCCATTGAAAAATACAATCAACTCACGTAAAATGATCAGAAACAAAATCAAAATGATTAACAAACGAGGTAAATTATGAGACAAAAAAAGGACATAAAAATTCAGGGTGCAAAGTATATTACAACAGTAAATGATCAGGTACAATTGGATATCATTCAATCTCTTTTATCTTCCTACGATATCCCCATTTTTATCAGAGATGAGCTGAGCGGAAGCTTTATACGAATTCTTATGGGAAGCTCTTACTTCGATTCTGATATTTATGTAGCCGAAAAAGACTATGAAACAGCCAAAGCCGTACTTTTCGGAACAATTGAGCCAGGCGAAAACAGCTAACATTGATTTACTTTAAAGCGTTTTTAGGAAATATTAGGAAATGAATATATTTATTTAGGAAATGTTTGGAAATGTTAATTGGTTAAAGTATTCTTAAGATTTTATTAAGGGTAATGACGGGAAATTTAAAAATACATGAAAATGATATATAACAGTGCCAATATAATCGGCTGATGCACAATGTATATACCCAGTGTGTGCCGGCCGATTTTTGAGAGTACTCTGTTATGTGCATTATAAAAAAAGGAGGGTGCATGATTTTCTTTTATGACACGTCCGAAAAAGTTTCCCGCAAGAAATAAAAACATCCACGGAAAAATCGGATAATAATCTGCCGATTCAACACCTATGCTGCTAAATCCCAGCGGGAACAAATACGGTTTATTATAAAACATGGAATGTACCTTTATTGTCCCAATTCCGACAATGCCTATATAACCGTCATAAATGTTATATGTCAGAATAAAAAGCAATACGCTGATGAAGATTCCTATTCTCATGGGGATCTTATTTATTTTATTGTGTAATAATCCGCATATCAGCATGGCGGTGCCCATAAAGTGCAAAATGCCGAACCATATCACTTGATCAGGCGTGACTAAAACGGTACATAGTGTAATGACCATTCCCCAAAGAATCGTCTTTATGCCTCTGCGTACATTGCTGCGTGAATAATGACACGAGATACCAGATATGATTACGAATAAACTAACCGCCGTCAGCCTGATGTATTCCATCCAGGCAGATGCGACCCACTCGATTTGCAGGCCATAAAGCACCGTCAAATCGTACATGAGATGGTACCAAACGATATAGATGATCAACGCGCCTCGAAGCTCGTCAATAAAGTGCACGCGTTTTATTCTCTTTTGCGTAAGATTCATTTTTGCCTCTTTCCTGCTTTTCTTTTGTTTTATCTTACCATACATTATGTAATAATCCAAATCACTTAAAGATAAAGCTGCAAATAAAAAAGGCGGCAAAAATGCCCAATATATCGCAGCTGAGAGCCACAGGCAAAGCATACTTTGTTTTTTTAATATTCACACATCCAAAATATAAGGCAATGATATAGATCGTGGTTTCATTGCTTCCGGCAATCACGCTAGCCAGTCTTCCTATAAATGAGTCGGGATGATAATTTAAAAGCGTATCCGCAAGCGCCGCATTTGCACCCGAACCCGAAATGATTTTAATCAAAGACAGCGGAAGCACTTCAGAAGGAAAATCTACCGCATCCAAGAGCGGCTGTAATAGCTTGACAAAACAATCCATCATACCGCTGTTTTTAAAAATACCGATTGCGCAGAGTACTGCCAGAATATAAGGAAACACCGTCGCAATTGTGCCAAGAGAACTTTTAGCTCCTTCGATAAACGTATCATAGACAGGAACCCTGCATTTTATACCATATAAAACGACAGCCAGTACAAACAAAAGAATAATTATTTCTGACATTTAAGCCTTCTCCAAAACTGCACAATCTTCACAAACACGATACCGCTGAGCGTTGTGATGGATGTAGCTAATAGTGTCGGCACAATGATCTCTGCCGGAGCTGCCGAACCATACACGGCACGCAGCGAGATCACACTGAGCGGAATAAGCTGAAGTGACGTGGTGTTAAGTACGACAAACATGATCATATCATCCAGCACTTTCTCGTCTTGAGGACCGGTTTGCATTGCATGCATTTCTTTCATTGCCGCTATACCGAACGGTGCCGCGGCATTGCCGAGTCCAAACAGGTTTGCGGAAATATTAAGCAAAATATATTGCATCGCTTTTAAATTTTTTTTTACCGTCGGAAATAATATCTTAATGACCGGCATAAGAGCACTTGCTATTTTACTTATAATTCCCGTCTTTTCGGCTATTTTCATAATACCCAGCCAAAAAGCCCAAACCGCCCCAAAGGTGATCAACAGCTCTGCCGTCTGCATACAGCTCTCAGCAATGCCGCTTAAGACCTGCGGATACGTGCCGTTGACAAGAGAAAAGACAATACCCGATATAATAAAAAAAATAAACACTTTATTCATAACCCACCTCCGTAAAATATATTTATGCTGAAGGAATTGTAATTATTTGGTGAGTTTGATATATTGAAAGCTGGAGTAATAATTTTCCAAGGAGGTTTAATCATGAAAGTTCTTGCTATCAACGGAAGCCCTCATGCATTTGGATGTACCCATACCGCACTGTCTGTCATGAAAGAAGAATTGATTAGAGAAAATATCGATGTCGATATTTTGCATATCGGTACGAACCCTATCAGAGGATGTATCGGCTGCAGAAGCTGCATGGAGACAAAAAAATGTGTCTACGACGATGTCGTCAATGAAGCGGCCGCACTCGCCAGAAATGCCAACGGGCTCATCATAGCTTCACCTGTGCATTTTTCAGGGATTGCGGGAAATATGAAATGTTTTTTAGACAGGTTTTTTTATTCGGCCGGCAGTGAGATTATGGCTAATAAAGCCGGATCTGCCCTTGTGTGCCTTCGCCGCAGCGGCGGCAGCGCAGCTTTAGACAGCATGAATCATTATCTGCATTATTCAAAAATGGCTGTAGCCTCTTCACACTATTGGAATATCGTACACGGTCAGTCTCCGGAAGAAATCTATAAAGACGAAGAAGGCGTACAGATCATAAAAACAGCCGCACAAAATTTGGCATGGCTTTTAAAATCTATTCATAGCGGCAATGTGGATATTCCCGAAAAAGAACCCCGGATGCGCACAAATTTTATACGCTGACTAATATCAAAAGCAAATCCAAAATACATGGATATACAGATGTATTTTGGATTTTTTATAGGTAATTATTATTTTTTATAAAATAATATTTATTTGGTTATTGTTTAAAAAATCCAAATCTATCAATGAAAAGTCAAACCCTACTGCCTTATCTGCGCGGCATGGTTTTGACGGTGCGTTTATCAAAAAGATAACGTTACCGTCGACTTCATACTTTTGAATATTTTCACTGTTGTAACAACCTTTGCATTCTGCCATTATCTCTTCCCCTTTTTATGTTATGTTACAATATATGTATTGTTTACAGTGTTGTTGACTCTTTTTTACATATTTCCAAAAAGGCTGCATCAAAAAATAAAAACCGGACCAATATGTTTTGTATGTATCCGGTTTTCCTTATTCTCGCTAAACTTTTTTTATATCTGCCGCCTTACAGGAACAGTGAGGTTTCTCGGGTACATTAATTAAAAAAATAGTCTGTCCGTCACTTTTTCTGATGGCCTGTATTTGATTTACTTCCTTACAAGTTTTACATTCAGTCATTTTATTTTCTCCTCTTTTGTTTCTGTTACAGTATATGTATGATTTGCTTTCTTGTTCACTGGCAACATCAAACATATTTTTTAAAAGAGAAAAATAAAAAATCACATATTCTAAATACAATATGTGAATAAATTCCTATCTGGCATCGATTAAATTTTAAGCTATGTAAATAAATATCTTTTCACAATGACGACCGCTATTTAAGAATTATCTTTCTCCTTCATACAAATTTTATTACATGCCCAATACGTATCTTTTGAATAAGGGCAAACTTCATATTCGCCGCCTTCAATTTTTATCCTTTTGCCCTCTACTAAAGCTTCAGCCACTATCTTACGCGCACTTTCATATAAACGCTGTATCGTGGATCTGCCGACCCCCATAATCACAGCACATTCTGTCTGGTCTAGTCCGTCAAAATCAATGAGTCGAATGCATTCATATTCTTCACAAGTCATATTGATCGTTGCCCCTTGCCCGCTGCCACAAATGAAATATTTAAAATTCGGCACTTTACAAATACGTTTGTTTTTTTTTGGTCTCGGCATGAAAGTCCCTCCTTTGCCTGTCCATTATAAACCTCAATGCCATTACTTTCAAGTAATTTTTAATTTTGAACAAATGTTAAAAAATGAATACTGACAGACTGTATTGCAAAAAAACACACTTTAAAAATTAAGTGCATAAAAACTTTTATAAAAGCATTTGTTTAATAAAATATTTATGTAATTAAACACATTTGCATAAACGGCTAACCATATTCTGGGATTTTGTTTATTGAAAAAATTGTATTTATGCTTTCTTATGGTAAAATAAATTAAATTTAAAAAAGGAGATGCCTTATGACAAATAAATTAAGTCTGTCGGATATTGTATGTGAAGGGAGGGTTTGCGTAAAATAATATCAAATGCATAACCTCCCACATGCAAAGCTGTAACGGAGGTAAATTATTGTGAACAATTTAATAAAACACGGTGCAAGTGAGCGCTTTTTTGCCGAAGCAACTCTTTATGCCGATTTATATTTGGCAAGAGTGGTTTCGCAATATAAAGATTTATATAAGATTGCCACTGAGCAAGGAGAACTATTTGCAGAGGTTTCGGGTAAATTTCGGCACGAATGTGCGCATTTATCAGCTTACCCTGCAGTGGGTGATTTCGTGATGGCGGACCGCACGAGTAACGATTCCGGCAATGCCGTCATTCATCATGTGCTGAGGCGTAAAAGCGTTTTTGAACGCACGGCTGTCGGCATCAAAAATGAAACACAAATCATCGCTGCCAACATCGATATTGCCTTTATTTGCATGTCTCTTAATTGCGACTATAATTTAAGCCGCCTGGAACGCTATCTTTCGGCGGCGTGGAGCAGCGGAGCCATACCGGTGGTCGTACTCACAAAATCAGATTTATGCAGGGATCTAAGTGCTGTTTTCGCAGAGATCTCAGCCATTGCTCCCGGAACCGAAATCATTGCAACATCCAGCTGCAATCAGGCTTCCTGCGACCAATTGCTTTCATATCTTAAAACCGGCATCACAGCGTCTTTTATCGGTTCCTCCGGTGTTGGTAAATCCACACTTATCAATAGAATCATCGGAGAAGACTTGCTGACCACATCGGCAGTGAGACAGGATGATAAAGGCAGGCATACCACAACACACAGGCAGCTTCTTCTCTTACCGAAGGGCGGCGTTGTCATCGATACCCCCGGTATGCGGCAGCTTGGCATAGAATCGGCTGATCTATCGTCTTCTTTTGCCGATATCCACACCCTTGCGGCGCAATGCCGTTTTAGCAACTGCACACACACCGGCGAGCCAGGTTGTGCAGTACAAGAAGCGTTGCAAGCAGGCACGCTCGATAAGCGCCGATTTGAGAATTATATGAAGCTCAAACAAGAAGCTAAATATGACGGCCTTTCTTCCAAACAGATCGAAATCGAAAAACTCAACGCAATGTTTGGTAGTGTAGGCGGCATGAAAAAGGCAAAAGATTTCATTAAAAAACAGAAAAATAATAGAAAATAATAGATAAAAGATAAATAAGTCCCGGTTTTTAAGTCCGGGACTTTGTCTCTATCTATTTAAACGGTAAACAGAATTTTTATTACGTAATAATCAATGGTGTATAGGTTTTTAGCTCTTCTTCATTTTCGATATTATTATCCGCAAGAATCTGTTCGGGTGAGCTCAGATACTTTTTGGCAATATCCCACAATGCCTCCTGTGGCTGCACATAGTGCACAGTCATGACATAATTATCTCCAAGTGCCGCCGCCTGCGCATCAAGCGCGATGTTTTTTACAATGTTCGTCATCTTTTCTTCGAACTCAAATACAGCCACTTCGATATTTAATTCTGTGCTGATACTCGAAGAAGAGCATCTTATATCCGCCTTTGTGATCTGAGGATACACATAAAACGACGGACAGTCGATATCCAAATTGACATCAAACTCGAGTTTTTCTTTGCTTACGAAATATTTTTCTTCCTGTGAATAAGATGAGAAGATAGCCGTTATCGTTGCACACCCGCTGTATTTCATTTGCCCGTCAGACAGATACGGCTCTGCCGTAAGAGAAACATCATGATACAAAAGTGCTTTTGTGGCATTTTGGAGAAGTGTCTCTTTTGTTAAAGGAATTGATTTTACATGCTTGTTTTTAACTAAAAAGGTGTTTAACTTTTCAAATTCTACAGTGGACGGAGAATTTTTTACATAAGCGTCTGCGAGCACTCTGGTTTTGGAATTCTGATACATTAAAGCTACTGTTTTAATATTGATTTCTACATTGATATAGCTGTCTTGACTGCTTTGATCCACCTCGGCAGTTTTAGAGATAATGGACGCATAGATCTGATAATAATCAATGGTCGACAGGCTACTGCGTTCGATAAAGCAATTGAAAGGAAGTTCAAAATCAAATGGTTTATACAGCTGTTCGGATTCTATGTAGCAAAGCACATTTCCTTTGAGTGTTGCATTGTATAAGATTCCAACATTGCTCAAGCTGTGAGAAATATCGCTGAGCATACAGTTTACAGAAACAATTTCGATTTCGGCATCCATGTTAATGAAGATACTTTCTCTGATTGTTTTCTCCTCGATTTGTGTTCTTGCCGACATATGCTCGATATCTTCGTATTTGTACATCATATTCTCCGATGAAGTTACGGCATTTAGCGTAGCACTTTCTACGGTTATGACACTCATGCCCAAAATATTTAAAATACACTCCGCTTCGATTTTTCTGTTTTTAAGCATCTTTAAATCTACATTTTCAACTAAAACATAATACATATGATTGCAGATACCTTCGGGATAATCAAAATCCGTATTCACATTAAAGGTAGCCGGAATATGTATGTTTTCATACTCTCCCTCTTCCGTCTCATAGTGTGCGGTTATGTTGACAGCTCCGTCTATCGTCATTGTGCCGTCTTTTACTTTTATTTCCGTTATATCCGCATTTTGAGAGGATGAAAGCATTTTATATACGTTGCTTTTATAGTCGGGCAGCTTCACACTCTCATAACAAGTCGCTTTCAAATTGATACTGCTTGTTTTAATATCAAACCGAACGGTGTTATCGAATAAATTATTGTCCATTGCATATGCCCCCTTAGAATAGTTCATACCTATTTATATTTCATAAGAATACAAAAATATTCATACTATAATAAAATATAGTTTTAAAAAGGCTTGATTATGACAAGCAAAATAAAAAAGCCGGCAAACATCCGGCTTTTTAAACTTTATCTCATTTGTTTTTATTCTTCTGTTTCGTCTTCCGCTGCAACCATCTTTGCGATCGTGATTACTTTTTCATCCTCTTTTAATTTTTGCAGCCGCACACCTTGTGCCGCCCGACCCATGGAGCTTATTTGTTTTGCCTCCAAGCGAATGGCAATGCCTTGATTATTGATCATCATTAAGTCTTCTTCTTTGCTGATGACGTTAAACCCAACAAGCTCTCCCGTTTTCTTTGTGATATTGTATGTGAGCATACCTTTGCCCGCCCTGCTTTGTGTGCGGTAATGTTTGATTGCCGTGAGTTTGCCGTATCCGTTTTCACTGACACACAGTACATATTTATTATCATCGGCAATATCCATACCGATTACGCAATCCTCGTCTCTTAAATTAATGCCGCGTACGCCTTTGGCGCTTCTTCCGATGGGGCGCACTTCTTTTTCTTCAAAACGGATGGCATATCCGTTTTTCGTGCCAAGCACGATTTCGTTGCTTCCGTTTGTCATTTTCACACTGATCAGCTCATCCTCGTCATCCAAGTTAATACCTATGATACCCGTTTTACGAGAAGTGTCGTATTCTTGCAGGGATGTCTTTTTAATCAAGCCTTTTGCGGTTCCCATAAGCAGATACCAGCCGTCTACAAAATTTTCCACCGGGAATACTTCCGTTATTTTTTCACCCGGCTGCATTTGCAGCAAATTAACGATCGCCATTCCGCGCGCCGTTCTGGATGCTTCCGGAATTTCGTAGGCTTTTAAGCGATACACTCTGCCTTTGTTTGTAAAAAAGAGCAAAAAGTGCTTGGTTGTTGTTATAAAGAGATTTTGAATAAAATCGTTCTCGCGTGTGCTCAGCGCCGTGATGCCTTTGCCCCCGCGCTTTTGCGCGCTATATGTGTCGGCACTGATGCGCTTGATATATCCAACATGTGTGAGCGTGATGACGATATCTTCCTTTTCTATGAAATCATCCATTGAAAATTCTTCGTAGTCATTTTCAAAATCGGTCCTGCGTGCATCACCGAATTTATTTTTGATTGCACAAAGCTCGTCTTTGATAACATTTAAAATCAATCGTTCGCTTCCAAGCAGCATCGTAAGATCATCAATAAGTTTTAAGAGCTGCTGATATTCATTTTCAATTTTTTCCGTTTCAAGTGCGGTGAGCCGTTGCAATCTCATATCGAGGATTGCCTGGGCTTGTTTGTCGCTGAGCAGGAAACGCTCCATTAAGCGTATTTTTGCTTGTGCACCGTCTTTTGACGTTTTAATGATTTCTACCACTTCGTCAATATTTTCAAGGGCGATACGCAGCCCTTCCAAAATATGGGCTCTCTCTTCCGCTTTTTCGAGATCATATTTTGTTCTGCGAATAATGATTTCTTTCTGATGCTCAATGTAATAATGCATCACTTCTTTTAAATTCAGCACTTTCGGTTCATTATCCACAAGCGCAAGCATGATCACACCGAAAGTTTCCTGCATTTGCGTATTTTTATATAACAAATTTAAAACGATTTGAGGGCTGACATCTTTTTTTAAATCAATGGCAATATGCATACCTTCTCTATTGGATTCATCCCGAATATCCGAGATACCCTCTATTTTTTTATCTTTGACAAGTTCGGCTATTTTTTCTACAAGCTTCGCTTTGTTTACCTGATACGGGATCTCAGTGATGACAATACGCGATTTACCTCTTCCGATATCATCGTCAATCGTTGTCTTAGCCCTGATTTTGATATGCCCCCTGCCTGTTTTATAGGCATTGTAAATACCGCTTTTACCCAAAATAGTACCGCCTGTAGGAAAATCGGGTCCTTTGATATACTTCATCAAATCTTCGATTTCCGCATCCGGATTATCTATGAGGCAGCAAATGCCGTCAATGACTTCGGTGAGATTATGAGGCGGTATGTTGGTCGCCATCCCTACGGCGATACCCGAAGATCCGTTGACGAGCAAATTCGGAAATTTTGAAGGAAGCACGGAAGGTTCCTGAAGTGATTCATCAAAATTCGGAACAAAATCGACCGTATTTTTATCAATGTCTTTCATCATTTCAGAGGCGAGCCGCGTCATACGCGCTTCTGTGTAACGCATTGCCGCTGCGCTGTCTCCGTCAATAGATCCAAAGTTTCCGTGTCCGTCTACCAATGTATAGCGAATTGAAAAATCCTGTGCCATACGCACCATTGCGTCATAAACCGCACTGTCTCCGTGCGGATGGTATTTACCCAAAACATCCCCGACGAGCCTTGCGCTCTTTTTATAGGCCTTATCGGGCGTCATGCCTATCTCATCCATGGAATAAAGTATTCTTCTGTGAACAGGTTTTAATCCGTCTCTCACATCGGGAAGCGCCCTGCCGACAATAACACTCATGGCATAATCGATATAGCTGGTTTTCATTTCGTCAACAATATTGACTTCTTGGATATTATCATACAATTTGTCTGTCATATATTACTCCCACAAAATCTTAAATATCAAGATTTTTCACTTCTTTTGCGTTTACTTCTATAAATTCTTTTCTTGGCTGGACTTTATCCCCCATTAAAATGCTGAAGATTTCATCTGCCTGCATGGCATCTTCAATGCTCACGCGCAGCAGTGTGCGGTTTACAGGGTTCATCGTCGTCTCCCAAAGCTGCTCCGGATTCATTTCCCCGAGACCTTTATATCTTTGAAGATTGATTCCTGTTTTACCGATTTCCGCCAGTTTGCTTTCCATTTGTTTATCCGTGTATGCGTAATCGATTTGTTTTCCTTTTTGGATTTTATAAAGCGGAGGCTGTGCTATATATAAGTAGCCGTTGTCTATGATTTGCCTTGTATAACGATAAAAAAATGTGAGCAGAAGCGTGCGGATATGCGCTCCGTCTACATCGGCATCCGTCATGATGATGATTTTATGATATCTGGCTTTATCGATATCAAATTCTTCATGAATCCCTGTGCCGATTGCCGTAACCAATGAGACGATTTGCTCTGTACTGATAATTTTGTCAAGACGGGATTTTTCAACATTTAATATCTTTCCTCGCAGCGGAAGGATAGCTTGGATTTTTGAATCCCTTCCCTGTTTGGCGCTGCCGCCCGCACTATCTCCTTCCACGATGTAAAGTTCGCTGAGTTCAGGGTTTCTCTCTCTGCAGTCCGCAAGTTTTCCCGGAAGCGTAGTGCTTTCGAGCGCATTTTTTCTTCGCACGGTTTCTTTTGCTTTGCGTGCCGCTTCTCTTGCCCGGGAAGACATGATCGCTTTGTCTAAAATGATTTTCGCGGTTGCCGGATGCTCTTCTAAGTAAGCTCCGACAAATTCACCCACTGTTGTATCACAAATTCCTCTGGCAGCGGGAGAGCCCAGTTTTGTTTTTGTCTGCCCTTCAAATTCCGGGTTTGGCATTTTGATGCTGAGCACAGCCGTAAGCCCTTCCCTGATATCCTCTCCAGACAAGTTATTTTCGTTATCTTTGAGATATTTATACTTCCTTGCGTAAGAATTTATCGTACGGGTTAAAGCCGTTTTAAATCCATTTAAATGCATGCCGCCTTCTGTTGTTTTGATATTATTGGCATACGTGTAAATATCGTTATCAAGCGTATAGTTATTGGTATACTGCATGGCAAGCTCAATGGTAAAATCATCGATTTTTTTGTCAAAATAAATGATATCCGCATGAATCGGCTCTTTATTCTTGTTGATATACTCTATAAATGATTTGAGCCCGCCTTCGAAATGAAATTTATTTTCTTTTCCTGTGATTTCATCTTTAAGAAAAATACAAAGTCCTTTATTTAAAAATGCGAGTTCACGAAGTCGTCTCTCTAGTGTTTCATATTTAAAAATAAGTTCGCTGAATATTTTATAGTCGGGCTTGAATGTAATAGTCGTGCCTGTTTTATTTGTTTTTCCCACCATTTCAAGCTCACCGGCAGGTTTTCCGCGTTCATATCTTTGCTGGTGAACCGTTGATTTTTGTGCCACCTGCACAACAAGCCATTCACTGAGTGCATTGACGACCGACACTCCCACTCCATGCAAACCGCCCGAGACTTTATAGGTTTGGTTATTAAATTTCCCCCCCGCATGCAGCATTGTAAGGGCCACTTCCACACCGCTTTTTTTGGTTTTCGGATGAATATCAGTGGGGATACCTCTTCCTTCATCCGTTACGCGGATGACATTATCTTCAAGGATACTTACATAAATATTTCTGCCGAAACCGGCTACGAATTCATCAACACTGTTGTCGACTACTTCATAGACCAAATGATGCAGTCCGTCTTTCCCGGTACTACCTATATACATTCCCGGCCTTTTTCGAACAGCTTCAAGACCTTCTAATATTTGTATTTGCTCTGCACCATATTCTGTGTTGTTTTTATGTGGCATATATTTTTCTCCTTCTGTTTACTCTTGGATGGCAAAAACTTTACCGTTGATAATTTCAAATAATGAATAGGACTTTTTATTTAAAAAATTTTTTATATTATCATTTGTTGATGTGATGATAACTTGCATTCCATTTAATCTATCAAGCAAACTTTGCTGCCTTTTTTTGTCAAGCTCACCGAAAACATCATCCAGCAGCACAACAGGATATTGATTTGAATAATTTTTATAAATTTCTATTTCACTCAATTTTAAAGCAATTGCTGCGGTTTTTTGCTGCCCCTGAGACGCAAATTTTTTTGCATATTTTCCGTTTAAAAAAAGACAGATATCATCCGTATGCGGACCCGTTGACGTTGTCGATTTTTTGATATCCTGAGCAAAAGTTTCTTTTAATTTATTTTCATAAATGAAATTTATATTTTCTGTTTGATCAAGCGACGAAATAACGCTGCTTTGATAGTTGATTGTGAGCTTTTCATTTCCATCGGAAATGTCATAGTGCATTTTTTGCGCAATTTTTTCGATGTCGCTCAAATGTTTTAATCTCTTCTTAATGATATATGATCCGATCGTACAAAGCTGCTGGTCAAAGACATCAATGACATCATTTTCAGCTGTTTTATACTTTCTTAAAATCATATTTCTGTGGCGAAGGATCCTGTCGTATTCGCTCAAAGCTTTTTTATAATTTTTGTCAATTTTAGACATAGTTGAATCGATATATCTTCTTCTCCTGTCAGGGCCGTCTTTTATGAGCCGTAAATCATCCGGAGAGAAAATAACAGCGAAATATTCATCATAAAGCTCAGATGCAGTGATGGCATTTCCGTCAAAATGAATACTTTTTTTATTATTTTTATCAAGTTTGATTTCTATTTTGTTTGTCAGAGACTCTTTTATAATCGTCCCTTTCAATATACTGAATTCTTTTTCATAATTGATTAAATGAATAAAAGAAGGCTCCCGGTGGGACTTTGCATTCAATAAATAATAAACACTCTCAATGATATTGGTTTTTCCCTGCGCATTTTTCCCAAAAAGAATTGTATAATTTTCATTAAAATAAATTTGAACGTTATCCAGATTCCTGAAATTTTTAATGAAAATATTATTTATATACATTACTTCTCCATATATTTCACATAGCAATTCGCAGTAAAATAAAAATCTCCATAACAGTATTATTATAACACAAAAAACAGTACTTATCAAATTTTGACAGTACTGTTTTTTTTATATTTTATGTATACTTTTTTAGTCTTTGTAACGAACAGGAAGAATAACATGGAGCATTTTGTCATTATCGATTGCTTTAAGAACACACGGACTTAAATTATCAATAAAATACATAACGATGTTTTCTTCGGAAATGTTTTTGAGTACATCAATAAAATATTTGGAATTAAATGAAATCTTTATATCCTCTCCATCGATTTCACTTTCTATGACTTCATCCGCACTCCCTATATCGCTTCTTGAAAGGATATTGAATTTACCTTGCTGAATATGAAATTTAATCAGATTGTTTTTACCCTCGCGTGCAACCAGGCTTGCTCTCTCGCACGCATATAATAAATCTGTTGCATTGACTTTTGCTACCAGATTACTGTTTTGCGGAATAATATCTTTATATTTTATAAAATTACCGTCTATTAAATTGGATATTAAAATCGTGTTGTTTATTTTAAAATGCACTTTGTTTTCATGGTATTTTATATAAACTTCCTTTACATTTTCAATATTTAGAATTTTATACATTTCGTTTAAAACTCTAGCCGGAATAATACAAGATATTTTTGTATCTGAATTGATGTCTTCTTTTCGAATCGCCATTCTGTATCCATCCAGTGCCGTCAGCTGAAAACTATCATGCGTTATTTCCATCAGAAGACCTGTAAGAACAGGCATTTGCTCTTCACTTGCTGCTGCAAAGATGGTTTCTTTTATACATCTTTTCAATTTTTCATTTTCTATAGTAATATAACCGTTGGATACGGCAGCCGTAAGTGAAGGATAATTTTCGGCGCTATATGTTAAAATCGTAATTTGTGATTCACCCGAAAGAATTTTTATTTTATTTTCATCTTCGGAATGAATCATTATTTGCTCTGCCGGTAATTTACGTATGATTTCTGTGAGTATCCTGCTTGGTATGACAACACTTCCGTTTTCACTGTCTGTTACCGCAATTTTTGTATATACACTCATTTCCAAATCTGTGGCATAAAGCGTAAGATAATTATCTTCAATACAAAAATAAATTCCTTCCAATATAGGATTTGTACTTTTGCTGAGTACTGCTTTAGATACATAACTAAGTGCTATGAGAAGGTCTGTTCTGTTTGTAATAAATTTCATACGTATCACCTTTTTTTATAAATATTTATAAAATATTGTTAGTAGTAGTAGTAGAGCTGTTAGTATTGTTGATAAGTAAAATTTTAACTTAAAAAATACCTTTATTCAAGTTTAAATTAAAGTGAACAAATTGTTTATAAGAAATGGACATCTTTTTAATGTTGAAAATTTCTTATCTCTTTGATTATTTTTTCAATATCATTATTTAAAATATGATTTTTTGCGGCATCATCTTTTATTTTTTCACATGCATAAAGTACAGTTGTGTGATCTCTGTTTCCAAATTCCGCACCGATTTGTTTTGTGGAATGATCAGTCAAAATGCGTGTAAGATACATCGCAACCTGCCTTGGATAGGCAACCAGTTTTGTTCGTTGCTTTGAAGATAAATCCTCTACGCTTACATTAAAATAGCTGCTTACAACGGTTTTTATGCTGTCTACAGTGATTTTTTTGTTGTTCATAGAAGTGATGTCTTTAATTTCATTTTTAACCAGATCCAGCGTAATAGCCTGCTGTGTGAGCTCGCTTATGGCTTTTACTTTAAGAAGCACTCCTTCAAGTTCACGAATGTTTGACTGGATATTGGAAGCTATAAAATCGATGACTTCTTTATCGATTTGTATATCTTCTCTTTCAGATTTTCTTCGCAGGATCGCAACACGCGTTTCAAAATCCGGAGCCTGAATATCACATATCAACCCTTGCTCAAATCGTGAACGAAGTCTTTCCTCAAGTCTGGGTATTTCTTTGGGCGGTTTATCACTCGAAATGACGATTTGTTTGTTGTCGGCCTGAAGAGCACAAAAAGTGTGGAAAAATTCCTCTTGTGTGCTTTCTCCGCCCCCGATAAACTGGATATCGTCAATAAGGAGCACATCTACGGTTCTGTATTTATTTCTAAAAGAAATGTTTGTCTTTTTTTGAAGCGCGTAAATAAACTCATTCATAAATTGTTCGGAGGAAATATACAGGATTTTCATCTTAGGTTTTCTTTTATGAATATAATTTCCTATTGCATGCATAAGATGTGTTTTTCCAAGTCCCACACCTCCATAAATAAAGAGAGGGTTGTATTTTTTTGCGGGTGTTTCAGATACCGCAAGAGATGCGGCATAAGCAAAATGATTGCTGCTGCCTACAACAAAAGTATCAAATGTATAGCGGTCTATAAGATTGGGTGTGTAAGACGGATTATCTACCTGGCTGACAGGTGAGTTGATATATAAAGACGCATCGGATTCCAGAATGAATTCCACTTTATAATATTCTCCATCTGTTGTATATTTTAATGTATTTGAAATGAGTACTATGTATCTGGCCTCTAATATATTTTTCTTAAAATCTTCGTCTACCTGAAGAATTAAAGTATTTTTATCCAATGACAGAGGAACGAGAGGTTTTATAAATGAATCGAATATATTGGGCCTGAGTTCACCTTTCAAATTATGTAACACTTTTTCCCATATTGATAATGCGTCTTTTTTTTCCATCGATGTATGCTCCTTGTGTTAATAAGTTAATAATAAGATATACACATGTGTAAAACGATCTTAATTTCATGTGGATACCAATGAAAAACATTCCGTGAGCAGGGTGATAGATATTAAAGTAAATAAAAGTACTCACTTTAATTATTCACAATGTTCACAATCAAAAAATCAAATAAATAAAAGCTAAAATCATTGAATGTTAATAAATAGACCATACGTTACCAAGAATTATCAACAACTTATCCACATATTGTGGAAAAGTGGATAAATTATCTGTTTATAAATCATCACTATGGTAAATAATAGCAAAGAAATCATAAGTTATCAACATAAAAAATAAAAATTATTCACCGAAATTTTAAATAAAAAGTTTTTTAAATTTTACAGAGGGTATTAAGAAAAAATTAAGTTTTTTAAATATGGAAAAATATGTTTTTAACAATAGTTATTGACAAGTTTTTTTTCGTACTATATAATCTTGACACATCTTTGCGCTAATAATATAATATATGAATTGAGTATAAAAAAGCAAAGCTGTTTGGATGGAGGAGGGAAATACAGATGAAAATGACATTTCAGCCCAATACAAGGAAAAGAAAGAAAAAACACGGCTTTCGAATTAGAATGGCTTCGAAAAGCGGGAGAAATATTTTAAGCAGAAGAAGAGATAAACAGAGAAAAAAATTATCTGCATAGACCGCTTAAAAAGGCGGTCTTGTTGATATGTAAGCATAATAATGAAAAATACTCATATGCTTAAAAAAAGCGGTTTTAAAAAAATTTATAATCATGCGCCTTCTTATGCGGGCAGAAGCGTGGTAATGCTTTGTATGAAAAATGATTTGGCTGTCAAAAGGCTGGGTATTGTGGCGAGTAAAAAAGTCGGTAACAGCGTGATGCGCAACAAGGCCAGACGCAGAATAAAAGAAATTTATAGAATCAATGAAAATAATATCAAAAACGGATACGATATTGTGATTATAGCCAGAGCAGCAATTCACCAGGTAACGTTTGCCGATTTGGAAAAATCGGTATTAAAACTGCTGAGAAAATTTGAACTTTATGAAAAGAATGATAGATTATGAAATATATATGTATTAAAATGATTAAAGGATATCAAAAATATATTTCACCGGGACTGCCGCCCAGATGCAGATTTTATCCGACTTGTTCATCTTACAGTATTGAGGCATTTGAAAAATATGGGTTTATAAAGGGTTTGTATCTATCGGTAAAAAGAATACTAAAATGCAATCCATTTTTTAAAGGCGGATACGATCCTGTGCCTTAATAGATAAAATTCGGAGGATTTATGTCAATTTTATACCAAATATTTGGGAAAGCTTTATACGCGATTTATAGCCTGCTCGGCAGTTATGGACTGGCAATTGTTATTTTTTCTATTTTAGCAAAAGTGATATTGCTCCCTCTTACGATAAGGCAAAATAAATCTATGAAAATTATGAAGGATATTCAGCCTGAGCTTGAAAAGATTCAGAAAAAATATGCGGATAACAAAGAAAAATTAAATATAGAAACACAAAAACTATATCAAAAATATAATTATAATCCACTCAGCGGATGCCTGCCTATTTTGCTTCAATTTCCGATTATTGCGGCATTGTTTATGGTACTGCGACAGCCGGACACATGGGTGTTTATAAACGGCATGGATGCCGTTAATATGAGTTTTTTATGGATACAAAATTTAGGTTCACCGGATGGAATGAATTTTTTAGCAGACGGAACGAAGCTGAATATTTTTACACAGTTCCCGCAAATTATTGAAGCCGTGAAGAATGGCACAAACAACGGGTGGTACATATTTCCGATATTATCGATTGTATCACAAATATTTATGACGAGAATGATGGCCCAAACACAGTCACAACAGCAAAGAAACCAAATGAAATTTATGAATTATGCGATGTATGTCATGATTGGGTATTTCTCATTTACATTCCCGGCAGGACTTGCAATATACTGGTTCATACAGACAGCACTGTCGATGTTACAGCAATATATTATGTTTAGAGAGAAACCTAAAAAGGATGTGTAGGAGATGCAAAGATCTGTTATCATAAAAGCCCGAACCGTTGAAGAGGCAATTGAAAGCGCGCTTAAGGAATTGAATGCCACAATTGATCAGGTGGATACAAAAATACTTGAGATACCTTCATCGGGATTGATAGGCAAAATCGGCAAACAGGCAAAAGTGGAAGTGACTTTGCTTGAAAAAACACCGCAAGACATTGCCTGTGATTTCTTAAAGGAATTGACGGCGGCAATGAATGTGCCCGCCGAAGTAATCTCAGAAAAAAGAGAAGACGGCATTTTAAATATTGAAATGAATGGACAGGATATGCGCTTGTTGATCGGCAGACGCGGTATCACGCTGGATGCCATTCAGTATTTGGTAAGCCTGGCAGTCAATAAAAACAGTGATGAATATGTAAAAATCATTTTGAATACGGAAGGTTACAGAGAAAAACGAGAAAAAGCGTTAAAAGAATTTGCGGATAAAATGGCCGGCCGTGTTATTAGAAGCGGAAGAAAAGTGGAACTGGAGCCGATGAATCCCTATGAGAGAAGAATCATTCATGCTTCTTTGCAGAATAATAAAAAAGTGCAGACAAAAAGCCAGGGAGAAGAACCCTATAGAAGAGTTATTATTGAATTGAAATAGCAAATAAAAAAAGACTGTTGTTACAGTCTTTTTTTATTTTGACGAACTAATCGATCGTTTTTATAGGATCGGTATTTTGTATTTGTGTATGTGAAGAATTATTTTCCTGCTCTATCCAGCAATTTATCTTTTTCATTTCCGCATGTATGAAAATAAATACGATCAATGCGGAAACGCTGTCGGCAACCGGTCCCGCATAGAGGATACCGTTAAGACCGAAGAAGAGCGGCAGTATTAAAATAAGCGGTACAAGCAAAATCAATTGGCGCAGTGCGGAAAGAATGGAGGCTTTAAGCGGCTGGCCGGTTGCTTGGAAGAAACTTGTCGATATAATTTGAAAGCCTGATAAAAAGACAGCAAAGGTGAAAATGCGAATGCATCGAACAGCGAAGTAGGTAAAGTTTTCACTTTGTGTACCGAAAAGGCTTAAAATTTGCACGGGGAAGATCTGGCATACCAGCCACCCGATGATAATGACACAGCTTGCCGCGCTGACGGCGAGATAATAACATCTTTTTAATCGGTGTGGTTGTTTTGCGCCAAAGTTGAAGCCGATGATAGGTTGACTGCCAAGTCCGACACCGACGCCGATCGCAACGAGAATCATCACGATTTTCATGACAATACCCATTGCGGAAAGAGCTATATCGCTTCCTACCTGCGGGTCTAAATTGCCGTAATAGACCAGTGAATTATTCATGACTGTTTGCGTCAAAGTGGCTGAGCCATGTGTAATGGCTGACGACAGGCCAAGGGCCATGGTGGTGCGCCATAGGCGAAAGTTTGGCTTTAGATATTTTTTTCTGAGCCGCATATGTTTTGCGTGTTTTAAAAAATAGATTGTGAGGATGAAAAAAGTAATAAACTGAGATGTGATCGTAGCAATAGCGGCACCTTTTACTCCCCATCCAAGCACAAAAATATAAATCGGATCCAAAATGCAATTCAGCACGGCACCGATGAGCACACTGTACATAGACATACGTGGAGATCCGTCTGCTCTTGCCAGATTGGACAGCGTAATACCCAAAACACCGAAAGGAGCACCAAGCAGGATAATAGAGGCATAATCAAGCGCATAAGGCATTATAGAAGGCGTTGCGCCAAAAAGCGTTAACATTGGTTTTAAAAAAATATGACCTAAAATCATGATAATAAAGCCGATTAGAACGGCTAAAATATATTGATTTGTCAGTGTTTTTTCTGCTTCGTCATCTTTTTTCTGACCGAGTTTGATGGAAGCATAGGCCGATGCGCCGATGCCGATCATGCTTGCAAAAGCTAAAATAATTGTCATGATCGGAAAAGCGACTGTTGTGGCGGCATTTCCAAGATAGCCCACGCCCTGACCGATAAAAATTTGATCGACGATATTGTAAATCGAATTGATGAGCATTTGGACAATAGAAGGGATGGAAAAGCTAAGCAGCAGTTTTCCTACGGGCATATATCCTAAAGGGTTTCCTTTGTTTTCTGCGGATTTGTCAGGCGGCAGAGTATTTTTATTGTTTGTCATTTATATTCTCCTTTGTTGAGTCTCTCTCCCAAGGTTCATCGTCTTGGACGTGCATGTGCATGTAGGCATTTTTTGCCATAATGCCCAGCAGCCGATGAGCATCGTTTATTTCATTTTCAGACATACCGTCCACTAAGATTTCGTTCCATTGTTTCTGGAGCAAAAGTGTCTCCTCTATGACAGGCAAAGCCTTTTGTGTAGTGTAGACATTGCGCATTCTGCGGTCTGAAGAGCTTACTTCGATATCGATATATCCCCGACGGTGAAGTTTTTGCAGGGCCCTCGTTGTGGTACTTTGATCTAAAATACCTTTTTTTGCAAGTTTTAGGATGCTGATACCCTGGTTATTATGAATACAAAGCAAAAGGAATTGTTGCCCCCAGCCAATGCCGTATGGACAAAGTGCGCGATCGTAGTAGCAGTGGCCGTTTTGCGTGATGATAGCGGCCAATTTTCCGAGTGTTATATTTTTCATTTGTAGTATTCTCCCATAAAAACGAAGTATAAAACTTGCATATGCATGCAAATATAGCATACAAGAGATGTTTATGCAAGTTATGAGAGCGTTTAACATACAGTAACTTTAAAAAAGTTTAAGAATTTATTATTTTATTAATTTTATATCTGAAAATCGTTCAAATAAGTATACTCAATATACTTATTGACAAGAAAAAGAAGCTTTTGGGTAATCACCGAATATGATTTGAGAATGTTTATTAAGATTTAAATACCGTTTTTTTTATCACAATCATTTCAATTAGCATTTAGAATACTATATAATAAAAGAATAAACATTTTCCCGACATTTTGAGTATTTGCTTAAAATAAGATGTGGAGGAAATCATTATGGATTTAAAAAAAGTTTTTAAACCAAAAAGTACGGCAATTGTGGGTGTGAGCGATCGAGCCGGAAGTTTTGGGAATTTTGTTGCTATGTATTCGCTAAAAGGAAGTGATACCGACAAACTTTATTTTGTGCACCCCAAAAGAGAGGAACTGATGGGCAAGCGCTGTTATCCTTCTCTCGGTGCGCTGCCGGAAGTGGTGGACTGCGTCGTGCTTTGCACACCGAGCACAACGATCAACGGCCTGCTTGAGGAAGCGGGAAAGCTTGGCATTAAAGGGGCCATTGTATTTGCAAGCGGTTTTTCGGAAGAGCGGGGAGAAGAAGGAAAAGAGCTCGAAAAAGAATTAGTGAAAATCGCACAAAAATATGATATGGCACTGATCGGGCCAAATTGCCTGGGTCTTATCAATAATGTGGACAATAAAATCTATTGGGGCGTTGAGTCATATTTTGAATTCAATGATAAAAAAGGCGTTGGCGTGGTTGGCCAAAGCGGATTTATCATCAAATATCTCTCGGAAGCCGGTTTTGGCATGACATATATGGCATCGACCGGAAACGGCAATGTCGTCACGATAGAAGATGTGCTCAACTTTTATGCACAGGATGAAGATGTGCGCGTGATAGCCCTTTATTTGGAAGGAGTCAAAAAGCCGGAAGTGTTTATATCTGCACTGAAAAAGGCGGCAGAAATGCGTAAACCCGTGATCATTCTCAAAAGCGGCAGAAGCAAGAAAGGCGCGGCTGCTACGGCATCGCATACGGGTAATTTATCAGGCAGCGGTCAAGTCTATGACGCTGTGTTTGAGAAATTCGGCGTTGTTGTGGTCGATGACTTTGTGGATTTGATCGCTATGACAAGGATGTTCACGATATTAGACGGAAGACTGCCTCACAAACCCACACTGGCGAGCCTAAACCTATCGGGCGGAGAGACGGCGGTGTGTGCGGATTTGTCGGAAAAATACGGTCTTGTGCATCCGGAATTTGACGAAAATATCAAAGCAGTGCTTTTGGAACTGCTGCCTCATTTCGCTACGCCAAATAATCCGCTTGATGCCACAACGGGTATCATGTATAACATTGAAGCCAATAAACGTATTTACAAAGCTATGCTGGACAGTGAAGATATCGGTATTGTGACGACGGGTATTAATATCGAAGAGCATAGTTCTGATGTAACCGATGTGCAGATAGAAGCTGTATGCGCGGCTGCGAAAGACGGAGAACTCAAAAAACCGCTCATTGTGCTTTCGTCGTTTGAAAGCGGCAGAAATCCGCAGCAGGTACATAAACTCGAAGATCACGGCATCTTTATGCTGACAGGCGGAGAAAAAGGATACAAACAAATCGCATTATTAAATAAATTTGCCGAATTTGATTATAAGAAATCGACACTGGATCTTGCTTATCCGAAAAAAAGAGAGCATGCAGGCCAGACGATAGCGCTAAGTGAATTTGACAGTAAAGAAGAAATCAAAAAATACGGTGTCAGTATTCCGGCACAGGCAATGGTTACTTCTCCGCAGGAACTTGCCGATGTGTTAAAAAAAGATTTTACATATCCCGTTGTACTTAAAGTGAACTCTGCGGAGATACTCCATAAAACGGAAGCGGGTGGCGTAAAATTGAACATCAATACTGCAAACGATGCGCTCAAAGCTTATGATGAGATCCTCGCAAGCTGCAAAGCTTATGATCCCAATGCGAAAATAGACGGCATCTTAGTGCAGGAAATGGTGCCGAGCGGTACGGAAATTATTATCGGTATCAACAACGATGCATTATTCGGACCAATTATCTTGGTCGGGCTTGGCGGAGTTTTTGTGGAAATATTTAAAGATGTCGTGCTTTATCCGGCGCCGATCAATAAGAATGAAGCGCATACCATGCTCAAAAAATTAAAAGCATACAAGCTTCTTTGCGGTTATCGCGGCAGCGGCGCCTTAGATATCGACGCGCTTGCGGATTTGATTGTAAAAGTGGGTGATTATGCGGTAGCCAATAAAGACAATTTAAAAGAACTCGATTTAAATCCTGTCTTTGTATATGAAAAAGGTGTTAAAGCCGTGGATGCATTGATCGTTAATTATAAATAAAAAATATTTTGAAATAAAAAAATCCCTTTCAGTATTTGTCTGAAAGGGATTTTTTATTTTATGGTAAAATATGCGTGGGGTATTGCTGTTGACATTGGGAAATAATTAGTTTAAAATAATTCAAATAATTCATATCTTTAAATCACTGAGGAAAATTTATATTAATGAAAACAAGTACAGATACGATCGCGGCTATTTCGACTGCTTTGGGAAACAGCGGCATTTCTATTATTCGTATAAGCGGGCAAAACGCATTTGAAATAGCTGAGAAATTATATAAGGGCAAGCAAAAAAGGTTTTTTGAATTAAAAAACAGGACAATTCATTACGGACATATAAAGGAAAATGCATCGGGAAATATTATCGATGAAGTGCTGATCAGCAAGATGGAAGCACCCGCTACTTACACGGCGGAAGACATCGTGGAAATCAATTGCCACGGCGGGTTGACTGTGGCCGGCAGAGTGCTTGCAGAAGTGATTCGAGCGGGGGCAAGGCTGGCAGAGCCCGGAGAATTTACAAAAAGAGCTTTTTTAAACGGGAGAATCGATCTTGTGCAGGCAGAAGCTGTGATGGATATCATCAATGCAAAATCGAAAACTGCGCTGAATGCGGCACAAGACAGACTTACTGGGCATTTGTCGCAGGAAATCAACCATATGAAAGACATCCTGCTCGATATTCTTTCCTATATCGGCGTTGGAATCGAGTATCCGGAATATGATGAACAGGACAACGATGAAAAACACATTCGCCTCATGCTTTCCGAAGCGAAAGGAAAGCTCACAAAGCTGTATCTGAGTTCCAGAAGAGGGCAAATACTAAACGAGGGCCTTAAAGTCGCCATTGTGGGAAAACCAAATGCGGGTAAATCTATGCTTTTGAATGCGCTTACCAACCAGGACCGCTCCATCGTGACCGAAATACCCGGTACAACGCGGGATATAGTCAGTGAATTTATCAATATCGGCGGTATTCCCGTAAAGATTATCGATACGGCGGGGATAAGAAAATCCGAAAATAAGGTAGAACAAATCGGCATACAGCGCAGTATTCAGGCAATCAATGAAGCGCAGGTTGTGATTTTTGTTATAGACAGCAGCAGAAAATGGGAAAGCGAAGATGAACAGATATTTTCACTTTTGAAAAATAAAGATACTATTTATGTCGCTAATAAAAGTGACTTGCAGGAAGATGAGAGCATCAAAAAGCGACTGGATGACAAACAGATCATAGCTATATCCGCCTTGAAAAAAGAGGGGTTGGATGAAATAGAGAAAAAAATAGAAGAATTTGCAGGCGTAAAAGCGGATGATGTGCTAAGTGAAGCCATCGCCGCAAATGTTCGGCAGGAAAATCTGCTGAAGAGCGCACTGGACAGTCTGGACAGCGCCATAGAAAATTTGGATTTAGGATTGGAAATCGACATGGTGGAGATTGACATTAAAGATTGCCTTGAAAATTTGGCGGAAATAACAGGACAGACAATTGGAGAAGATATTATCGACAGAATCTTTGCTAATTTTTGTTTGGGAAAATAAGAAGGTATTCATAAAATGACATATACAGCAGGAAATTATGATGTAATTGTAGTTGGCGCAGGCCATGCGGGTTGCGAGGCGGCTTTGGCCAGCGCGAGAAAAAATAAAAAAACGTTGCTGCTCACCATTAATTTGGACGCAGTGGCGATGATGCCTTGTAATCCGTCGATCGGCGGCACAGGCAAGGGGCATTTGGTGCGGGAAGTGGACGCGCTCGGCGGAGAAATGGGCAAAAACATCGACAAGACGTTTATTCAAAACAGAATGCTCAACACGAAAAAAGGACATGCTGTGCGCTCGTTGCGTGCGCAGGCTGATAAAAAAAGATATCAGGTTGCCATGAAACAAGTCCTAGAAATGCAGGAGAATTTGGATTTGGTGCAGCAGGAAGTGGCGAGCCTGAATGTTGAAAACGGCACTATCAAAGGTATTACCACGCAATCTGGACTTTCTTATGAAGCAAAAGCCGTTGTGATTGCATCGGGCACTTATTTAAACGGAAAAATCATTATCGGGGATTATTCCTACCAGGGCGGACCAAACGGCATTCGCGCGGCAGTGGGGCTTTCGGATAGTTTGTTACAGCTTGGAATCAGGCTTATCAGGCTAAAGACCGGAACACCGGCACGAATCAACAAGAGAAGTGTGGATTTTTCAAAAATGACCCGTCAGGACGGGGACGAATATATCGAGCCGTTTTCTTTTGAGAACACGTTTGACTCTGCGCCCCAGTATCCGTGTTATTTGACTTATACGAACGAAGAAACACATGAAATCATCAGACAAAATCTGCATCGTTCGCCCTTATACGGCGGAAAAATCGAAGGCACGGGGCCCAGATACTGCCCGAGCATAGAAGATAAAGTAGTGCGGTTTTGCGACAAGGACAAGCATCAGCTTTTTATTGAGCCCGAAGGGCTGGATACGAATGAACTCTATGTGCAGGGGCTTTCATCCTCGTTGCCTGAAGATGTGCAGGAAAAGTTGATGCACACGATCAGCGGCCTTGAGCATGCTGAGATCATGCGCAGTGCTTATGCCATAGAATATGATGCCATTGATCCCGTACAGCTGAAAACGTCTCTGGAGGCAAAAGCCGTCAACGGTCTTTTTATGGCAGGACAGATCAACGGCACATCGGGTTATGAAGAAGCAGCGGGGCAGGGCATTATTGCCGGCATCAATGCCGTAAATTATATCGACGGAAAAGAACCCGTGATTTTAAAAAGAAGCGACGGATATATCGGTGTTTTGATCGACGATATCACAACAAAGGGAACGAGTGAGCCTTATCGCATGATGACTTCGCGCGTGGAATACAGACTTCTGCTTCGCCAAGACAATGCGGATATGCGGCTGACGGAGATAGGCTACAGGCAGGGACTTATCTCTAAAGAAAGATACGAGAAGTTTTTGCAGAAGAAAAGAACGATCGAGGCGCAGCTTCAAAGATTGAAAACCATGAAAATAAAAGCCGATGAGAAGACAAACGCGCTTTTAGAAAGCATGGGCTCTTCTACCATCACAGAGGGAATGACGATTTACGAATTGTTAAAACGCCCCGAGATCGATTATAATTTTGTTGAGCTTTTCGATGAAGAAGCCAGACTGCTCGACAGGCGCGTAAAAGAACAAGTGGAAATTCAAATAAAATATGAAGGATATATCAAAAAACAGGGGCAGCAAGTGGAGAGATTCTTAAGAATGGAAGAAAAGTTAATCGATGAAAATATCGATTATAGAAATGTTGAAAACTTAAGGCTCGAAGCCAGAGAAAAACTAAATAAAATCAAACCGAAGTCATTGGGGCAGGCATCAAGAATACTTGGCGTGTCACCCTCCGATATTTCGGTACTGATGATTTATATGGAAAGACAGAAACAAAAAACAAAACAGGGAGAGGAGAAAGTATGAAAATAAAAAACAAATCGGAAATGATACCCATTGACTGGATCGTGCCGAATAAAAATCAGCCTCGAAAGCACTTTGATGAGGAAAGCTTAAACGAACTGGCAGATTCCATTGCAAAAGTGGGTATTATCCAGCCTCTGACCGTGAAAACAATGCCGAACGGCAGATACGAACTCATAGCAGGGGAACGCAGACTGCGGGCATCGCATATGGTGGGGCTTACAAGAGTGCCCTGCATTATTGTAGAAGCAAGCGAAGAAGATGCGGCTTTTATAAGCATGATCGAAAATGTGCAAAGAGAAGATTTAAATTTTATTGAAGAAGCAATGGGGTACAAAACACTGTTGTCTTCCTATAACTTAACACAGGAAAAACTCTCCAATATCATAGGAAAAAAACAATCTACAATTGCCAATAAATTGAGAATATTAAACTTAAGTGAAGATGTTTTAAACTTGCTCAATGAAAACGGCCTTACGGAAAGGCATGCCAGAGCGCTTTTAAAACTGCCCACAAGTGAACGACTTGCGGCGACAAAGAAGATCATCAAGCGCGGGCTCAATGTGCGCCAGACAGAAGAGATGATCGATGACATGAATCAAAAAGATGGTATAAACCCAAAAAAGAGAAGAGTAACAAATATCATCGATAAAAGAATCTACGTCAACACAATCAAAAAAGCATTTAATGATATCAAAAAAACGGGGCTTCGTGCACTGTATGCCGAACAAGAAGACGGAGAAAACATCACCATTACGATCGTGATCCCGAAAAAGAATTAAAAACATATGTTTTTTATATAGATACTTGACAGAAATGCAATAATAGATGATAATAGTGCTTATATTTTTATACAGATGATGATGAAGCCGTGTTAAGCGTGCGCGTTACAGAGAAGTGGGAGAGCTGAGAACCACAAATGATCACCTTAACTGTATCACTTCGGAGTCAAATGCCTGAAAGTTTAGGGCATTTCGCCTAAAAGCGTTAATTGAGCTTAAGAGGGCAAAGCTAGTATGTGCTTTGCCAAATTGGGTGGCACCGCGGTTATGAATCGTCCCATTGATGTGGGATGATTTTTTTGTTTATTATAAAAATAAGCAGCAGAACAGGAGAGAAAGATGGTTTTTAAAACACTAAATTCCAACATCAAAGAAAGCGAACAGAATTTAATTGATTACTGGAAAGAAATCGACATTTTAAATAAGAGCATAGAAAACAGGGCAGGTAAGCAAAATTATGTATTCTATGAAGGTCCGCCGACGGCGAACGGAAACCCGGGCATTCATCATGTGCTGGCCAGAAGCATCAAAGACGGTATTTGCAAGTATCATGTAATGAAGGGGCAGAGAGTTGTCAGAAAAGCCGGATGGGATACGCACGGACTGCCTGTGGAAATAGAAGTTGAGAAACAGCTGAATTTGAAAAACAAAACAGAAATAGAAGCCTACGGGATTGCAAAATTCAATGAAAAGTGCAAGGAATCCGTGTTTGCATACGAATCACGCTGGAGAGAAATGACGACACGCATGGGGCATTTCATTGATATGGACAATCCTTATATCACGCTGAACAATGATTATATAGAAAGCGTGTGGTGGAGTCTAAACAAGTTTTACAACGAAGGCTACATGTATGAGGGGCATAAAGTCATGCCGTATTGCAGCCGCTGCGGGACAGGGCTTGCCTCGCATGAACTGTCACTGGGATATGCGGAGATACAAAATGAAACCGCGATTGTGCCCATGAAACGAAAAGACAGGGAAGATGAGTATTTCTTAGCCTGGACAACAACACCCTGGACGCTGATATCCAATGTAGCGCTGACCGTGCATCCCGATGAACTCTATGTGAGAGTGAAAAGCAAAGACAATATTTTTTATTGCGCCAAGAATTTGGTTTCAGCTCTTTTTGACAAAGAGTATGAAATTTTAGAAGAAATGAAAGGCAAAGATTTAGAATATATAGAATATGAACAGTTAATGCCGTTTGTGCAAGTGCCTCAAGGTGCAAAAGCATTTTTTGTGACATGCGCCGAGTATGTAACAACAGATGACGGCACAGGCATTGTGCATTGTGCACCTGCATTCGGGGAAGAAGACTATCAGACAGGTATGGAATATGGCCTTCCCGTATTGCAGCCTGTGGATGAGACCGGTGTGTTTACGACAACGCCGTGGAAAGGCAAGTTTGTTATTGATGCCGATAAAGAAATACTCGCATGGCTGAAGGCCGAAGGCAAACTGTTTAAGAAACAGCGATTTACGCACAACTATCCGCATTGCTGGAGATGTAAAACGCCTCTTTTATATTATGCGAAATCAAGCTGGTATATTAAAATGTCGGCTTTGAAAGATATTTTGGTAAAAAGCAATAACGAAGTAAACTGGCATCCGGAATTTGTCGGTGAAAAACGTTTCGGAAACTGGCTGGAAAATGTAAAAGACTGGGCGATCAGCAGAAACCGATACTGGGGAACGCCGCTCAATATCTGGAAATGCACTTGCGGCAACACCGCTTCGGTGGGTTCGAGAGCGGAGCTGAAAGAACGCGCGATCGAAGATATAGATATCAACATCGAGCTGCACCGTCCTTATGTGGATGATGTGCATCTCAAGTGTGAAAAATGCGGCGGAGTGATGAACCGTGTCAAAGATGTTATTGACTGCTGGTTCGACAGCGGAAGCATGCCGTACGCACAATATCACTATCCATTTGAAAATGAAGAAATTTATAAAGACCAATATCCCGCGGATTTTATCTGTGAAGGAATCGATCAGACACGAGGATGGTTTTACTCGCTGATTGCAATTTCCGTTTTTTTGAATAAAGAATCATGTTACAAAAATGTTTTGGTCAATGACCTCATCCTCGATGCTGAGGGAAGAAAGATGAGCAAAAGCCGCGGCAATACCGTTGATCCGTTTGCTTTATTCGACCAATTTGGAGCGGATGCGCTCAGATGGTATATGCTGCATGTGTCGCCTGTGTGGACGCCGACAAAGTTTGATGTTGAAGGATTAAAAGAAGTGAAAAGCAAATTCTTCGACACGCTGCGAAACGTGTATAACTTCTTTGCGCTGTATGCCAATACGGATCATGTGGATCCGAGAGAATTTTATATCGAACCGAAAGATCGAGATGAAATAGACAGATGGATCTTATCCAAATACAACAAACTCGTCAAAGACGCCACAGAGGCTATGGATGATTATGATATGACGAGAACCGTGCGGAGAATACAGCAGTTTGTGAATGAAGATTTATCGAACTGGTATATCAGGCGAAACAGAAGAAGATTTTGGGGAAGCCAGCTTACGGATGATAAGAAAGCCGTGTTTAACACAACCTATGAAGTGCTTCGAGGCATATGTCTGCTGGCGGCACCGTTTGCTCCGTACCTGCCGGATGAAATCTATAGAAATCTGACAGGAGAGACAAGTGTGCATTTGGGCGATTACCCAATTTGCGATGAGAGCCTGATCAATGAAGCCGTTGAAGAAAAAATGGATTTGGTACGAGAACTCGTAAGTATCGGAAGAAGCGCAAGGGAAGATGCGCAAATAAAAGTGCGTCAGCCGCTCAGCGCGATCCATATCGACGGCAAATACGAAGAACTGATTTCGGACTTAATCCCATTAATGAAAGAAGAGCTCAATGTGCAGCAGGTGCGCTTTGAAAAAGATCTTTCGGAATTTATGAACTTCAGCTTAAAGCCGAACTATAAAACGGCAGGACCGGTTTTGGGAGGCAAAGTAAAACTGCTGGCACAAGCTTTACAGAATGTGGATGCAAATAATCTGTTAAAACACCTGGAAGAAAATGGAAACATTGAAATGAACATTTCCCAGGAAATAATTAAAATCGACAAAGATTTACTGGATATACGAATTTCCGCAAAAGAAGGATTTAACGTACAAACGGAAAATAATCTTTTCATAATACTTGATACGCACTTAACGCAGGAGCTTTTGCGGGAAGGATTAGCAAGGGAACTGATCTCCAAAGTACAGCAGATGCGAAAAAACAGCGGTTTTGAGGTAATGGACAGGATCGATATATTGATCAAATGTCCGCAGGAAATCAAAGACGCGGCACAGGCGTTTGACGCCTTTATTAAAAAGGAAACACTGGCAGATTATATCCTCTTTACAGAGGAGACATATGAAGCGGTGAATTTGAACGGACGGGACTGTACCATTAAGGTGGTAAAAAAATAGAGGGTTATTATCTAATAAAGAAAGCGGGGAGACCTGCTTTTTTATTTATATCAATAAATATATTGAATTATGCTATAATACATATTAATAATGAACGTTTTATTTTGTTTAAAGGAATATGATGAAGAGAAAAATAGTTTATAAAATAGCCATCTTGAGAAAAATCAAAAAGACGGAGAAAGTTATTTATAAAAGCGGGCATTGATTTGCTTCGTGTATATAAAGGCAACGCCTGCCTAATCAGATTCTTCGACATGCTCAGAATGACACTTTCCCCATATGATACATCTGCGGATAAGAGGGTTTGTTGTGAGAACGTGGAAACACAGTTCGCTTTTACATTGAAGAGGTGCCTGCGAAAGTTTGAATCATTTTTATAAGATATTCATTATGGCAGGATTACAGAACGGCAAAGCAACTCCGTCACAAAAGGAGTTTTTCAAAGAAAGCTGTAAACAGAATGAACGCAGGATACGTTATTAGCATGATAGAAAGTAAACATATGGTATTTGCCCTGCCGAATTTTTATGTACGCTCTGAGTGATTTGTCTCACTTATAATACATCTAACTGCTAAGACAAAAAAGAGCAACAGAAGTCAGTATTTTGCATAGTAAGGCAGCTCATATAAAATATGCTTTATGAAACAGGGTTTGCAATAAAAAAACCGATACAAAAGTATCGGTTTCAAGATAAGTCTTTTTATTAATTTTTTACACGTCTTGGGTAGAGCTTGATATCGTATTTATCATATAGACTATCTATATAAACATCATGAACATTTTTGATTTCTTTCGGAAGCTTTACTTTTACTTTTTTAAACAGTTTTGCTTCTTTATCCGAGAGCTCGGACTCTTTATAATTGGAAACGAGCGTTACGGTGATTTCTTCTGTTTTATCTTCTAGTGTCGGAGCTGCATATGCATAGATGACATGATATCCATATTCCGACTTAACAGGATCGCTGACTTCGCCTACCGAAAGCGCGAAGGCACCTTCCGTGAATTCATCGACCATTGTGTCGGTATCAAATCGTCCCAGATCGGAGGCTTCAAGTACATAGTCTTTATCCTGGTATTCTTCCATCAATGTATCAAAATCTTCTCCGGCCTGCGCTCTGTCTGCGCATTCCTGTGCTTCTTCCAAGTTATCTTCGGAAAACAGGATATGCTTTGCATACATGGTTTCGCCTTCCTTCGTGCCATAGTTTTCATCGTAATAGGATTGTATTTCTTTATCGGTTGGCGTGTAATCTTCTATTTCTTCTTCGAATGCCGCCGTGATTTTATCTTGGGCTACGAGCATTTTGGCATATTCCGTTGAATAGGTCTGCCAGTTTTCATAAGATATAAATTGTTCTTCGAGAAATTCTTTTTTGCTGTCTTCATCCGCGGCAAATAAATCCAAGTATGCATTGACTTCTTCCAGCTTTGAGGTGATTTCGTCATCCGTGATTTCTATACCTTCGTCGACAGCTTCGTTATAGTAGACTTCAACTTGCGCATAATTTTCAATGATATTGGTGTAGTAGGTTTGGAGCTCGTCATCCGTCTCGGGACTGTCGGAGCCGGACATATAGGTATCGATGGCCTGGTTCATTAAATAATAAAGGAACTTGTTCATGATCAGAGGATCGCCGTTTACTTTGGCGACCTGATAATTTTGCATATCTTCGTCTTCGGAGATAATGGAATAAAAATCATCTTCCAAAGCGGATACATATGAGTATTTCATATAAAAATCTTCTAAAAAGGCTTGGAAATCCGCCTCTGTTATGTCAAATTGACTGTAGAAAGAAGCCATATCGTCTGTGCTTGCTGCATCGGCAATATAGCTCATCGTGTAATCTACATTTTCTTGCCAAACAGACTCATCGACTGTATATCCGCGGTCTACGGCATCAAGATATTCCGCATTGAGCTCGGCAAGCTCGGTAAGCATTGTCTGCTTGAGTTCGACCAGCTCGTCATCGGTCGGCATGGAAGCACTGTTTATGCTGTAGATAATTTCATAATATTTTAAATAATTATTGAATGTTGATTTTAAAATGTCGGTATCATTTACGACCGCGACAACACGGGAGGCGTCTTTTTCTTCGTTGACTTGTGCACACGAAGTAAAGCTTAGAAGCAGCAAGAGAGCTACAAGCAACGTCAAAAATTTTTTCATATGTTCTTTTCCTTTCAATAGCTTAATAGTTTTATTATAATCTTTAATTGTGAATTTTCAATGAAGATATTGTATCTAAAATCTTTTTTACGTATTCTATCGAAGAGAGATATGATGTGTTGTTAAAATGGAGCTCATTGACTTGTTTTTTTGTCGTGATAACTTTAAAACTGCATGTTTTATACAGTTCCTGCAAAATACTTGTGTCAAACACAGCGGAAGGTATCATTTTAATCATATTCTTTTCCTGTTTTATTTTTTCTATTCCCAAAGTTTGTGCCAGATTACGCAAATATCCTATTTGCAGCAAATTTTCGGTAGCATACGGCAGTTTTCCGTATCTGTCGGCGATATTTTCGCGCAGAGAAGATATTTGCTGTGGCGTTTCAAGCAGAGCGATATCTCTGTAGAGTTCCATCCTTTGTGCCGATGAGGCGATGTAGTGTTCCGGCACATACGCATTGACATGTAAATCAATTTCCGCATATAAAGGTTCCTGCTGTGTGATGCCTTTGGCTTCGTTGAGCACTTCTTTTAATATCCTCGAGTACATCTCATAGCCGACATCTCCGAAATGACCGCTTTGGCTGAGGCCGAGGATATTGCCCGCGCCGCGAATCTGCAGATCCCGCAGCGCAATTTTATGACCGCTCCCAAATGAGGTATAATCACGGATGGCTTTTAAACGTTTTTGTGCATCGACGGGTAAAATTTTATTTTGGGGATATGTTATATAAGCATAAGCCTGCCTGTCGCTTCTGCCGACACGCCCTTTGAGCTGGTAGAGCTGAGCAAGCCCCATTTTGTGTGCGTCTTCGATGATCATCGTGTTTGCAGAGGGTATATCCAGGCCGTTTTCAACAATTGTTGTGCTTAAAAAGATGTCATATTTGCCTTCTATAAACTCTGCCATCAATCTTTCCAGACGAGATTCGGCCATTTGACCGTGGGCATATGCTATTTTTGCCTCCGGAATCAAGTTCTGAAGCATTTGCGCTTTGTATTCTATGCCTTTTACTTTATTGTAAATATAGTAAACCTGTCCGCTTTGGGCCAATTCTTTATGAATGGCATTTTTTACGACCAAATCGTCGTACTCCATAACGAAAGTGAGCACGGGAAAGCGGTTTTGAGGCGGTTCGTTTAAAATGCTGATATCCCGGATGCCGATCATAGACATATGCAGAGTTCGGGGAATGGGTGTTGCCGTTAGGGTGAGCACATCAACGTTTGCTTTGTATTGCTTTATTTTCTCTTTGTGTGCAACACCAAACCGCTGTTCTTCATCAACGATGAGCAACCCCAGATCATGAAAGGTGACGTCATCCGATAAAATTCGATGTGTGCCTATGAGGATATCGATCTTGCCTGCTTTTAAGCGCTGCATGATTTCTTTTTGCTGGGCTTTTGTTTTAAAGCGGCTCATCATTTCGATCGTGATGGGAAAAGCTGCAAATCGCTCACAAAAGTTTTTATAATGCTGAAGCGCTAGCACGGTGGTAGGGACTAAAACAGCGACTTGCTTGGAATTATCGACGGCTTTGAATGCGGCGCGTTGTGCCACTTCGGTTTTGCCGTAGCCTACATCTCCGCAAAGAAGACGGTCCATGGGCCTTGCCGACTGCATGTCTTTTTTGATCTCATCGATACATTTGAGCTGTTCATTCGTTTCTTCATACGTAAAAGCTGCTTCGAACTCCGCCTGCCAGATGCTGTCTTGACTAAAGGCGAAGCCTTGGGTTTGTTCACGCTTGGAATAAAGTTCTAAAAGCTCCTTAGCCATTTCCTGAACCGCGCGCTTGGTTTTTGCTTTGCTTTCTTTCCAGTCGGAGCTGCCGAGCCGGCTCAGGCGCGGAGGCGTATCACTGCTTCCTATGTATTGCTGTACTTTGTACATTTGGTCCAGCGGAACATATATTACAGAGGACTGCGCGTATTCGATGACGGCAAAGTCCTTACGCACGCCATCCGTTAAAATTTGCTCGTTGCCTTTATAGCGGCCAATGCCAAAAATGTCGTGAACGACGTAATCTCCCGCTACAAAATCGGAAAAGAAACTTGCCTGCGAAGCGGAGCGCCGCTCTTTTACGACTTTTTTGTGCGATTTCAGCAGGGTGGAAGCAGCAATAAAAAGAAGTTTTGATTCGTACAGATCAAAACTATTCATCAACGGGGTTTTTATGAACTGAACACAGGCGGCAGGCAAGCTTTCAATAAGCGAAAACAACTCTGTTACGGCTGTTTTTTCAGCGTTTGTTGAAAAGCAGACAATGAAGGTGTATTGCTGCTTTGCATAAGAAAGAAAGGCTTCTTTAAGACCGTTGAAGTTTTTAAGGTCCCCGGCAAGACCTCTCACATGCAGATCAATTGGAGCGGCATGCGTGAAAACAGACGATGTAGCAAGGTTTCCAAGCGCTACTGTTTGATTGCCGCGAAAAGTTTCTAAAAGCTCTTCAAAAGACATCAGCGCCGAGATCTCGTCTGAAAAGGCTTTGCCTTTTTCCAGTAATTCGGTATATAGAAGCATATAGGTTTTTAAATGATCGAGATAACTTTGCTCAATTTCGTTGAATGAATCTAAAACAAGAACAAAATTTTGGGTATAAGACAATAAATTTGTTTTTTCTTCCTTTGCAGATGAAGTGTATATCAAGCGCGTGGATAGTTCATCTTTAAGCCGATTTAAGTTATCTATGATTTCCTGCGTGTTTTCGTCTTTATTCGACATTTTTTCAAGTGCAGAAATACGTTTTTGTATTTCTGCACCCGCTTTTTTCATACGATGAGATTCTTCGTCTTCCGAGAAAAGATTTTCACGTGATGGGTATATGCTAAAAACTTTTATAGAAGCATGAGACGACTGTGTGGCGGCATCAAAAGTTTTTATACTTTCTATTTCATCGTCAAAAAAATCTATTCTGACGGGATTATCATGATTGATTGCAAAAATATCGACAATGCTTCCCCGTACAGAAAATTGCCCCGGGGATTCGGTGAGTTCGCTGCGTTCGTATCCCAAACCGACGAGCTTCTTGACAAGGCTTGCAATATCAAGAGTCTCTGATACTTTTAGGGTTAAGATAAATTGATACAGATCGGAATGAATGGGATTTGAAAGCGCTTCGGCGCTTGTGACGATGAGAATGCGTTTGCTGTTACCGAGAGCGCACAGCGTATTAATGCGCTGATAATCGATTGCTTTATCATGTGCGGTACTGATACTTGTATAAAGTCCTAAAGATGGGTAAAGCATCGCATTTTGCGCAGCAGGAAGCAAAGCAATAAATTTCTTTGCCAGAAAATCTGTCGGCGCGATATAAATAATGCTTTCTGTGAGCTCGCTTTTTAAAAAAGATAAAAAAACGCTCTTAAAATCGTCTTCCATTCCGCTGATATTTACCGAGCGTTTTTGCCTGATTTGATTTAATATTTTATTTAAAGAAGCATCTTGTTGTAAGAGCGTAATAAAATTTTTATTCATCATTGTTCTCTGCGGTGTTTTCTTGCTTTTTATTTTTGCGATTGATGATATTCATTGCCTGATCGATATCACTTTCAATAAAAAGTTTTACAGCGTCTGCGGCACTGATCACGGCCTTCTGCATAATAGGTATTTCTTCGGCGGTGAAACGTGAGAGCACATAATCTTTTATTTCAAAACATGGATTGCCGATGCCTATGCGAATACGCGCGATATCATTGGTGCCAAGGAGGCGCAAAATATCGTCCATGCCGTTATGACCGCCGGCGCTGCCCGTTTTGCGCACGCGCAAAAAGCCCGGCTCAAACGAGGTGTCATCATATATTATCATAATATTTTGCAGAGGGATGTCGAAATAGTCAACATAAGCCCTTACACATTCGCCGCTTAAATTCATGTAGGTATGCGGTTTGAGGAAAATAATCTTTTGTGCATTGATCATATGTGTGTAATACTCACCTTTGAATTTCATCTTTTTGTTGGCGAGGCGGTATTTATCAGCCATGTAATCAATGACTTCGAAACCGATATTATGGCGTGTAAGCGCATATTTTCTGCCGGGATTACCGAGTCCTGCGATTAAAAACATAATTTTGCTCCTGCAATATTTTCAACATAATATTATATCATTAAAGCGGAAAAATAAAAAGTCGTCAGAAGTAATGGCAATAATACAAATAAAATAGAGGCAAAGTGAGAAAGCACAATTCATAAACGTTTTTTAGTATGTTAGCTTTAAATATAGTGAAGCATACCGGCAAGATATATATGACAGTCGTTGCTAAAGAGATATGAAGCAAATAAAAACCGCATGATATGAGAGATAGATGGGATTATATTTGAAATCGGGCAAATGCTAAAAACATAAAATCATCTTATGAAAAAGCAAAATGAAGCTAAGTTATTAGTCACGGGCCAAATGCAAAGAAATTATTTACAATGATTGGGGTAGTTGAAAAGAGGAGAGTGTCTTGATTTATTTGCCTAAGATGCCGACTCGACCCGATTCCTCGACTGCGTTTAGAAATATAATAAAGAAAAGTTTTGTTTCTTTACTCATAAAGTAGCCTTTCTTTTTTTCTAATGAATAAGGGCGGGTAAAAATCGGACCCGCCCGGTGATGTTGGCTATAAACAAGGCTAATTGGATGTTTGAATCGACCAGTCATCCTTTGTCTTATAAAGAAAGAGCGTGGGCGAAGCGCCGGCGTTGAAATCTAAGGAGATATCCAGCGTTTGTGTATGAGAAGCCTCATCTGTAAAAGTAACGGAATACGAAGAACTGCTTGTATCTGTGAGGTAGAAATCACAGCTTTCATAGGGAGCAAGCTCTCCATCCATGACTTGTGTTTCATTGTCACTATTAAAGACGATCTCATTTAATATGACAGAACTTTCATTGATGATTTGGATATGAACCATATCTGCAATATCTAAATCTTCAAATACTTTTTTTGCATGGGCGATCGAATAATTGTATCTGCGGAAATCGATTTGCTCAACATTTTGAAGATATTGCTTTTGGCTTGTCAGAAAAAGCTGTATTTCGTTATCATCTACATTTTCCAGACGTTTGAACTGATCGGCTGCGTCTGTGCTCAGGTTGTATAGATAAGACACGTCGATTTTGCCGGTGGAGAAGTATCTGTCGATATTTTTCTTTGCAACGTATGCTTCCGTGTTCACGCATAAGACAGCCAGATAATAAAACAGCGCAATGATAAATAAGATCTTGATGAAATCAAGCGCAGGCTTGTAGATTTTAATAAAGATAAAGGCAAGTACGGCAAACTCAAAGATCAGCAGTAAATATACAAATAACCGAAGCATGGTGTATCCGTATTCCGCTTCGTACAAATGCATTCGATAAAAAGATGAGACTGCAAGCAGAAGCGTAAGAGCGGTAAAGATACTCAGCAATATCTGGATTGCTTTGCCGTGCTGCATGGGAGTAAGCAGTTTGAAGATGATAAGTATTACTGCAAGGTTGATAATCGTGAGAGCGACAAGCTGAAAGAAACCGCTTCTTGCATATTGTGCATAATCAAAATTGAGTGGAAGGCCTGCTCTGTAGCCTATAATCAAAGTAACAAACTGAAAGATGCAGAAGAGTGCATAGACAGCTGTTGCAACACTTAAGACAATATAGATCTGTGTTTTAAAATTTTTACCTGCCATTTTTTCTTCTGCGGAAGAGGTTTCTTGTAAGAATTCCTCGGTTTCTTTAAAAGTCAAACGCTTTTCTATCGCAAAGCGGATAAAGCCATACGCGTAAGCCGATGTAAGAGAAAAGAAAAATACATAGTAAATGATATCTCCGAGATGTATATCAAAATTTTCAAACCATCGATGAAAATAAGTGTTGAGCAGCATATCGGAAGAAAACATCAGAGGCAAAATAATGATAAGCAGCAGGATGCTAAATAAGATGCCGTAAAAGATATTTCGATTTTTACCATCAGATTTTTTTATTGAAAAAATTGTTTGAATAAGGTTTGAAAAAAATCTGAATATATATGCGAAAGGAAAAATCAGATATTTTACATAGGTTGCAAAAGCGGGGTTGGTTTTCGTGCTGGTCAACACGGTTGTGATATAGAGCAGCGGCACCGCGAGAAACGTTATCGGCCGCAGCATCGTATTCATGAAAAGCGTGTAACTTAAGGCATATAAAAAATTTATACCCGTAAATAACAAATACGTTTTTTTATTAAAGTTTTCATTTCGAGCCAGCATCACATACGTGAAAGAGAACATAAGCAGCATAAAAAGCGTGTAATTGAGTGTCGGATAGAGCGTTTTATGAAACAATACAGTGTACACCACTCCGGTAATGACCGACAAAATAATTAAAAGTATATGATTTTTATTGTCTTTTTCTATAAAATAGCTCATGATTTACACCTCACCTTCATGAGAGTATTCTAAAATATCGCCAGGTTGGCACTGAAGCTCTCTGCAAAGTGCTTCAAGTGTTGAAAAACGGATGGCCTTTGCTTTATTGTTTTTTAAGATCGACAGGTTGGCATTGGTGATGCCGATGCGTTCGCTGAGCTCGCCAAGTGAGATCTTTCTTCTGGCCATCATGACATCTAAATTCAATATAATTGCCATAGCCGCCTCCTAAATGGTTAAATCGTTGTCTTCTTTATATTCGACAGCTCTTTTAAAAACCTCGCCTAAGATAAGGCTGAAAAGCATGGCGATAAAGAAAACAAACAATGCAATCACTGTCATCAGTGAATTGGCCACAAAAATTTTAACTAAAAATACGAGGCAGTTGACAGCACATAATGCCGATATGCGTTTGAGTGCCACAACATTTCTATGCACAAACGGGTCTGATTTTTCAAGGGAAAGAAAAATAATGCGCAGTTCGTTTAGAATCACAAGTGTGGAAAGCCCAAGTATATATAAAATAATCATAAAAAATGTATATAGACCGCCTGTGCTGTTTTCATAAAACAACTTCATAAGCCAAGGAAGACTCCAGGGCAGAGATAGCATAATAACAATGCCAAAAAGACCGGATAGAAGTATTAATATTTTGATAAATGTAGACAGGGAATTTTTACCCGTGTATCTCATTTCACATCACCTCTTTTATAGTAGTATACTTATTATATGATGAATGTCAATAAAAAATTATTGATAAACAATAAATTTTTTTATAAATTTTGGTAATGGGTATATGATGTAATAACATTTTCAATTTATTTTAAGTTTTTGTATTTATAAAAAAAGCAGTATTTAACAATATTAAAGAAAACATAAAAATATTGATTTATAGACAGAGAAGGTAGATATTTTATATATAAAAAGGTATAATTATTTGTAAAGTTTTTGATAATTTTTTTATAAAAAAACAAAGCAAAGGCTGCATGGGAAAAAGCCTGATTCATTATTGAGGATATGTAAAAAAAGTAGACTTGCACACATCAGGAGGTAGGAATGTCAGAATTACTGAAACTGCAAAACGGTTCAGATGTAAGGGGGGTAGCACTTCAAACACAAATAGAAGAAATAACAATAAATGAGCAGATTGCTTATAACATCACGCGCTCATTTGCAAGACTTGTAAAAGCAAAATATATCAAAGAGGAAGGAAAAACTTTTTCGGCAACAGTGGGCATGGACAGCCGACTCAGCGGCCCTGTTTTAAAGCAAGCCGTACTTGACGGCTTCGCAGATGAGGCTTTTACAGCCTACGATGCGGATTTGACCTCAACACCAGCTGTGTTTATGTCGACCATTTATGAAGAGATTGCTGCCGATTGCGGTATTATGATCACTGCGAGCCATCTGCCCTACAACAGAAACGGGATGAAATTCTTTTTTAAAGAAGGCGGCATCAATAAAGATCTTTTAAAAGAGGTGCTTATGAATGCGGAAAACAATGTTCCCGCACAAAAACGCGGCAGCATTGTGCCGCTTGAGTTGACGAAGATATACAGCGATTATTTGACCGATATTATCAGAAAAAGAACAAAGCAGCAAAGACCTTTTGAAGGCAGACATATTATCGTTGATGCTGGTAACGGTGCAGGCGGTTTTTTTATCAACATACTCACCCGGCTTGGAGCCGATACTGCAGGAAGCCTTTATCTTGAGCCTGACGGAATGTTTCCAAATCATATACCAAATCCTGAAAATAAGGCCGTTATGGAGGAGTTTTCGAAAAAAGTGCTCAAGGCCGATGCGGATTTGGGGATTATTTTTGACACGGATGTAGACAGAGCGGCTTTTGTGGATAAATCGGGCAGAATCATTGCCAAAAATGCGCTTGTGGCCTTGATGTCGGTGATCGTTGTAGGAGAGAGGGAAAAAAGCGTGATAGTGACAGACTCCGTGACATCGGCGGCATTGAGCGAATTTATCGCAAGTATAGGCGGCATCCATCACAGATATAAAAGGGGATATAAAAATGTGATTGACGAAGCCATCCGTTTAAACGACAAAGAAGTCTATACGCCCATTGCCATTGAGACAAGCGGACATTGTGCACTTAAGGAAAATTTCTTTTTGGACGACGGCGCGTATATGGCGGTCAAAATTTTGATTTTGTTCGCGCAAATGACTAAAGAAGGCAAAATACTCTCGGATGCGATCAGCACACTCCGTGAGCCTGTGGAATCGGTTGAAGTAAGAGGAAAAATTTTAAAAGAAAACTTCAAAGAATATGGACAGGCTATTTTAGACGCATTCAAGACCTTTGCAAAAAACAAAGAAGGATGGAAAATAGAAGTGCCTTCTTATGAAGGGGTGCGTGTGCTGACAGATAAACAAAACGGAGACGGATGGATCCTTATGCGTCTTTCTCTTCATGATCCGCAGATCGTGATCAATATGGAATCGGACAAAGAAGGCGGCGTAGCGCAGATGACCCGGGAGATAGAGATATCAATCAGCGCATTTGATGCATTTAAGATAGATTTTGAAAAGGATAAGAAATGAAATTTATTATTGATAAAAAAGTATTTGAAAAATTAGAAAATTACTGTGCAGGTGTTGTTGTGGCAAATGGTGTCGACAACACGAAAGAAAACAAAGATATTGCACAAATGCTAAAAAAGCAAGTGCAGGAAGCTCAAAATAAGCTTGAAGACGTGAATTTAAAAGAGAATGAGGCCATAGCCGTCTACAGAGAGGCGATGCAGACTGTGGGCATAAACCCAAACAGATTTCCGTGCTCCATCGAGGCGATGCTTAAGCGTGTGCAAAAAGGCGGCGGCTTGCCCAGTTTGAACGCAATCGTGGATTTGAACAATTACATCTCCGTAAAATATAAACTGCCGATGGGTTCGCACGATATCGACGCGCTGAGCGGTGATATCCAAGTGAGATATTCAAAGCAAGGTGATTTGTTTTTGCCGTTGGGCCAGACCGAAGAGGAGACAGTAGACGCAGGTGAGTTGGTCTATGCCGATGATGTGCGTATCCGCACAAGAAAATGGATCTACAGGCAAAGCGACATCGGCAAGATCAATCCCGAAAGCGAGACGGTCTTTTTCCCGATCGACGGCTTTCATAACGTCAACAAAGACAAGGTGGACGAAGCGGCAAGTGAGCTTGCAGCGCTTTTAAAAAATTATTTTAATTGTGAAGTGCTGACGGGCTTTGTAGATAAAGATAAGAATGAAATGGTTATAAAATAGAGGAAAAGCGGCTCTGCCATCAGGTGAATAAACAACACAAATTGGGACAGGTATATAAAATACATAAATTATGAGTATAATAAAAGGAGAGGTGAAAAGTGTCGAAAGCAGTGATACTTTATTATTCTTATGAAGGAAGCACAAAAAGAATCGCCGAGTATTTGGCGGACAGCCTGACTCTGGATATCGAAAGAATAACGCCTGTAAGAGAAATGAAGACGAAGGGATTCGGCAAGTTTGTATGGGGCGGCGGTCAGGTGGTGATGAAAAGGAAGCCGAAGATTAATGCGCTGCAAATCAATCTTGATCAGTATGATACGGTATTTCTCGGCTCGCCGATCTGGGCAGGCACTTTTGCGCCGCCCGTTTACACAATGCTAGAGACAGACATGTTGAAAAATAAAAAAATCGCCTATTTTTATTGTCATGAAGGCGGAGACAAACATGCCGTATCCAAAGCGAGAGAAAGCATTGAGAAAAGCAATGAGTTTATTTCCGCGTGTCCTTGTATGAATGTGCAGAAAAACTTTGATACAGTCAAGATCGAAGTATCAAACTGGGCGAAAAATGTTTTAAAACAAAGCTGAAACAAGTAAAGAATAAAATTTTTGCCATAGCAGCAAGCAAAAGTGAAAAAAATATCTCAACAACCTGCAATGCGGGTTGTTTTTTTATCATAAAAAAGGACAATTATGCATATTTACTTTAGGACAGTGAATAAGTTATTAACAAGAGGAATAAACATTTATATGTGAGGTAAGAGCCAAAGGAGGAGAGAAGCGTGAAATATGACTTTCTCAAAGGAAAAAATCATTTTCAGTGCGGCATCAATATCAATTATAACAAAGAAACAAAGCAGATTGATTTGCATTTATTTTTTATGAATATGCCAAAAGCCGAATATGGCATCGGGCTGTATAACGAAAATGAGAAAAAAAATCTTTTTATAATCAACAATATGAAAAGCAATAAATTCAAACTCAGCTTTGAAGTATCAAAACTGAGGGAATATAATTATTTGATTATTTATAATATCGAAAAATATGATGATATATTGTTCTTATATAACGTAGAGTTTCTTGGTTTTTATAAAAAGGAAAAAAATACGGAAACAGTAAAAATCGCCGAAAACACGGCTCAAGCGGTCAAGGAAAATAATGCAGAGTGCGCAAAAGAAAGTAAAGCAGCAGAAGAAAAACCGGATGATGATGTACATATTCAATCACAAAAAACAGTGAAAGAGAAGAAGGAAGATACAAATAACGGACAGTTTCAGGCTTTAATGCCCGAATGGTCAAAAATTTCTAATGAAATCGAAGAAAAATTGTCAAAAAATGTAAATGAAAATGTAAGTGAAGAAAAAGAGAATACTATATTTTATAAAGATAAAAAAACAGATGAGCCGCATACAGACAATGAAAAGACAAAACGCTATCAGCCGTTTATTCAAAGCGAAAACAAATCGAATGTGGAAAAAATCGAAGAGCAAAACGAAACAGTGCAGCAATTAAACAAAAAATATATTCAGTCCGCAAAAAAACAAAGCGAGCCTGTCGGGCATAAAATGACAAAACAAATTTTAAACGAACATTTCAGGCCGATATCGCCGTTTGAGCCCAAAATTAAAAATCATGAGTGGTTTGTGAGTGTGGATAACAGCAAAAAATTTTTGGTGGATTTAAACGGACGCATGATTGATTACCAAACATTATACTTTAATACCGGATCTTTTGCACAGGAAGGATATCCCTCAAGGATTGTGGGATATTATTCAAAAGATCAAAACAATGAAAATATCGACTATATTGTGCTTGGCGTGCTTGGTAAATATATGCAGAATCATCAGCCGATGCGCGGACTTACGGGATATGTGTATTGGCACAACGTTACAAAAGATGCCGAAATTGGCTACTGGGTCATCTATTTGGAAGTAAGCAGCGGGAAAATCGTTGTACCGATGAACAAAAAAAAGTAAAAAGCTGTAAGGAATAGCTTTCGCTCCTTTAACAAACAATAATGTTTGAAGGAGGGATAGTATGAGAAAATTATTCATTGGTATCGTATTGATACTGCTGTTGTTTGTGGTCAGCGGTTGTACAAGCAGCACGAAGAGCATCTATGATGACAACAATTCAAGTTATGATAACAGTCTTTATAACGCTGATTATCCGACAAAAGTGATCACCGATAACGACACTACAAACAAGAGCATCAATACGGATATGGAAAATTATTTCAAAACGAATAAAATCACCGAGTATAAATACTCGACCGTGGGCGACAAACTCCAGGTGTGGATAGCTGATTTTAACAACATGACTGATGAAGCGAAAACAAAAATTAAAAATGATTTAAAACAATATAATAAAAATATAACGGATATCGAATTTGTAGAAAACAAAACAGATATTAAATAGCAAAAAGGCACAAACTGTGCCTTTTGAATTGACTTTTATTCAATGGAAGAATTATTCCATTTGTTTGCCGAAAAACAACGCTGCCATCATGGCAAGGCTCATATCGGACTGACTCATATCTTCATTATTGTCATCATTTGTGATAATGACCATACCCATCGCATCCCCATAGACCAGTATGGGAGCGAACGCCTGACTGAAATGCTCTTTTGCATCACTTGAAGTGAGAGGAATTTTTACATCGTCATGGTTAAGCATACGGCTTTTTCGGCTTGAGAGCATATTTTCAATTTCTTTACTGACAGGCTGATCGATATATTCTTTTTTATTCGTGCCGCTGCAGGCAACGACTCTGTCTTTGTCGGTGATGAGGCAGGTATGCTTTGTGATTTGGTTGATGGCCTCTGCGCATTCCATGCTGGATTGACTGATTTCGCCTACGGGAGAATATTTGCGAAGGATCAATTCTCCGTTGGCGTCCGTGTATATTTCAAGCGGTTCACCTTCGCGGATTCGCATGGTTCGTCGTAGTTCCTTGGGTATGACTACCCGTCCTAAATCATCTATTCTTCTTACAATGCCGGTAGCTTTCATACAAATAGTTCCTTTCAAATGATTTCTTTAAATTGGTATTAGTATTATTTCATAAAATTGACAATATTATGCCGATTGGATGAAGTAATTTGAATTAGTAAAATTTTACAGGGGTGTTTTTAAAATAAAAATAAAATTAAATTTCTTTTTTGTATCCGTTTACAATTATGATATAATGTAATCAAAGTTTTTTAAAAAAATTATAAGGAGGTTTTAGTATGGCACAAGTAGCATTTGATGTTGCTAAAGTAATGGCAGATCTGGCAAAAATGGAAGCTGACGGATATAATTTCTACGAAAAAGTTGCGAAAGCCGCGGAAGGCACCAGGACACAAAAAGCTTTTCAAAAATTTGCAAATGACGAAAGAAAACATGAAGCGTTCTATTTGAAACAGATGAAAAAGTATGAAGGCAAAGTCTATGAAGTCGACCAAGAGGAAGCGAAATTTCTTAATTTAATGCTAAGCGCCCCTTCGCCTCTTGACAAGCTTGAAGATGAAGTAGGCGATACGGAAGTGTGGGACTCTTCACAAGTGCTGAAAATCGCGGAAAAACTTGAACGTGACACGATTTTGTTTTTAGGGCAAATTATGGCGGTGCACGATGATTTTGCTAAAGAAGAAGCGTTTATCGCGGCGCTCAAAGAGGAAAAGGAGCATTTGTCCACGATACTGCAAAGTCAGTCGGAAAGACTTTCGAGCGCGCTGATGCTGTAGGCGGGTGTGCAGAATTTTTATTTGCGTAATATGTTAAATCCCTTTTGTGCGGTGCAGGAGGGATTTTTTACTTGATAATAGCGTTGTGAGAGAAATACTAAACAGAATCTAATAAATTTTCTTTATACCAATGAATGGTAAGCTTGATGCCTTCATTAAAGCTATATTCCGGCGTATAGCCAAGTATTATTTTTGCTTTTGTGATGTCTGCACTGCTGTGTTTGATATCACCTTTTCTACACGAAGCAAAGATGGGATTTATTTCTTTGCCGAGGATGGATATTAAAATTTTATAAACATCAAGTAAGTTTATGCATTCCCCGTAAGCAATATTATAAGATTGTCCTGCGGCATCGTGAGGAGCAAGACAAGCTTTTAAGTTGGCTTCAACGACATTTTCAATATAAGTAAAGTCGCGTGATTGTGTGCCATCTCCATAAATAACCGGTTGCTCGTTATTGAGCAATTGCTTTATAAACTTAGGTATTACTGCAGCATAAGCTCCTTTAGGATCCTGGCGTTTGCCGAATACATTGAAATAACGCAATCCGTATGTATCAAGACCATATAGATCGGTATATAATTTGGCGTATTCTTCACAAGTGCGTTTAGTAAGGGCGTAGGGAGATAACAACTTACCTTCTTTTCCTTCTGTTTTTGGAAGAGAAGGCTCCTCTCCGTAAACGGAAGAACTTGACGCATAAATGAATTTCTTAACTTTATTTTCACATGAAGCTTGCAACATATTCAAAGTTCCGCGGATATTGATTTCCTCGTATATAAGCGGCATCTCAATGCTTCTCGGGACACTGCCCCATGCGGCCTGATGGAGCACATAATCGATCTTTTTTGTTGCTTTATAACATGTGCCGTAATCTCGGATATCCCCTTTTATAAAAGTATAATTAGGATGATTGATAAATAAATCCACATAAGCTTTTTTGCCTGTTGATAAATCATCAAGACAATTTACCCGATAGCCCATATTTAACAAGGCTTCGCAAAGATTTGAGCCAATAAATCCGGCGCCGCCTGTAACAAGAAATACGGCATCTTGATTGAATTTTAAAGATGAATAGTTCATTTATAGACTCCAGTAAAGATAGCCGGCTTGCTTTGCTTGTTGATGATCTATAAGGTTTTTTAAATCGAGCAGAATTTTTTTCTGAATATCTTTTTTATATAAATTATTTAATGATTCAATGGATAAGGATTTATATTCATTGTGTGCAACTGCAAGAATAACGGCATCCATATTTTCGATTTCTTTGATATCGGTAAGATTTATTTTATATTCATCACTTGCATCCTTATCGTTTGCCAGCGGATCACTGATGACAGGGCGGATGCCATACTCATGTAGTTCTTTTATAATATCCATTATTTTCGTGTTTCGAATATCGGGGCAATTTTCTTTGAAGGTTACACCCAAGATTGCAACATTGGCATTTTTGACTGATATACCTGCCGAAATTATTTTTTTGACAAGATTTTCAGCTACATATTTGCCCATGGCGTCATTAATTTTGCGTCCCGCAAGGATGATTTGACTGTGATAACCAAGCTGCTCGGCTTTATAGGTCAGATAATAAGGATCCACACCGATACAATGACCGCCTACAAGACCGGGCGTGAAATTTAAAAAATTCCATTTTGTTTCTGCCGTGTCTAATACTGATTTTGTGTTGATGCCCATTTTATTAAATATAATGGAAAGTTCGTTCATAAAGGCTATATTGATATCTCTTTGACTGTTTTCAATTACTTTTGCCGCTTCTGCAATTTTGATGGATTCTGCTTTATAGATACCCGCTTTTATTACTAATTCATAAATTTTTGCAATAAGCTCCAAGGACTCATCATCCATACCCGAGACGACTTTAACTATATTTTCCAGCCGGTGAAGCTTATCACCGGGATTGATGCGTTCGGGAGAATAACCCACTTTAAAATCAATACCGCATTTTAAACCAGATTCTTCTAAAATAGGAGTACAAATATCTTCGGTAACTCCAGGGTAGACTGTGCTTTCGTAGACGACGACAGAGCCTTTTGTTAAATGGTTGCCGACTATTTTACTCGCATTTTCGATCAAAGATAAATCCGGAGTGTTATCGGGATGAACAGGGGTGGGCACACAGATGATATGGAATTTGGCATCGCGTAGTTTTTTCTCATCATAAGTGTATTCGATATTTGATTTTTGTATTGCTTCATTTCCAACTTCCCCTGTGGGATCAATGCCCGCTTTATACAAATTTATTTTTTCCTTATTCAGATCAAAGCCTATTACGCTTGCTTTTTTTGAAAAAGCAACAGCGATCGGAAGCCCGACATAGCCAAGACCGAGAACGGATATTTTTTCTTTATGTGAAACAATTTGATCATATAAAGACATGACATTTCTCCTTTGGCGTGATATTTTATATAATTTATATGTGAAAACCACGGTTTGGATTGTTCGGGATGCGTAGTATAGATATTTACTAAAAATTAACATTATTGTATCATTTTTTAGAAATATATTATATATAATAAAAATAATTTAAGTGATGACAGGCTATTTCGTAATAAATATAATTAAGTTGGTTTTGACTTACAGATTTTGCTAAAGAAGGAGCATTTGTCCACGATACTGCAAAGTCAGTCGGAAAGACTTTCGAGCGCGCTGATGCTGTAGGCGGGTGTGCAGAATTTTTATTTGCGTAATATGTTCAATCCCTTTTGCGCGGTGCAGGAGGGATTTTTATGTTTTGCTGTTTTATTTTAGTTTATAAATCATATTTGAGGCAAAATATTGATAAGATACAGATGAAAAAAAAGAAAACAGACCTTATTTTATCCGCTTTTTGAGTCATGCGCTCAAGAAAGCGCTTAAAGCTTTGTGACGAATATTTATCTATTATTGCAAAAAAGAAAAATGAGGTATACAATACTCTCTAAACTGCGAGCAATGAAATACACTGCATTACGTAGAATCGTTTTTATTCATATGTGTTAACTGAATGACTTTATAGCAAAACAGGCATGCAGTCTGTTTTTTGTATTGGTACATAATTCATGCTGACGCATATAAGAAAATGAAGTGTTTTTATTAAAATGACAGTTTTTGTTTTAGGTGAAGTATGCAATTGATTAATACCGCAAAAATTTTGGGGACAATGAAGCCGATGGGCTCTATTCCGCCCGGCTCCGATATGCTGAAAGCTACGATCCGAATGGCGTGGCCGTCTATACTTGAATCTTTTCTGATAAGTTCCGTTATTATGATCAATATGATGATGGTGTCCGGCATCGGCGCAAGCGCCGTCGCGGCGGTGGGGCTCGTGAGCCAGCCGAGGCTGCTGGCCATCAGCTTTATATTCTCGCTCAATATCGCCGTATCGGCCATTGTGGCGCGCAAGAAAGGCCAGGAAGACAGAGAAGGCGCCAACAGGGTGCTCGTGCAGGCGATGGTGATCACGATCGTGCTGACCGCGGTCATCTCTATAGTATGCGTGCGGTTTGCGGACCCGATCATGCGGTTTGCGGGCTCGGAGAGCGACACGCACGATGACAGCGTGATCTTTTTCAAGATCGTGATGGGCGGTATCATTTTTACGACGATCACCATGGTCAACAACGCGGCGCAGCGCGGAGCGGGGAATACGAAAATATCGATGCGCACGAACATGATCGCCAATATCGTTACGGTGATCTGTAACTTTTTTATCATCAGCGGGCGGTTTGGGGCGCCCGCGCTCGGCGTGAGAGGCGCGGCGATCTCGACCGTGATCGGCACGGGTGTGGGATGCATTATGAGCATATACTCCGTAGCGCACAAAGACCAATTTGTGTGTTTTCAGGGCTTTAAATATTTCAAGTTAGAGAAGCAGACCGTGCGAACGATCACGAAAATCGCGGCTCCGACCCTTGTGGAACAGATACTGCTGAGGATAGGATTTTTAACATATGCTATTTTGGTCGCGAAGCTCGGCACGATCACGTTTGCGACATACCAGATCGGCATGCAGTTTTTGATACTCTCCTTCGCGTTTGGCGACGGGCTCTCGGTGGCGGCCGTGGCGCTGGTCGGGCGAAGCCTGGGGCAGGAAAGGCAGGATCTGGCCCAGATATACGGCAGGCTCTGTCAGCGGCTCGGGGTGTTTTTCTCCAGCGTGCTGTCGGTTGTGTTTATCATATTCGGCAGGCAGCTCTTTAAGCTCTATTCGTCGGAAGCCGATATACTGATGTTTGCCACAACGACGATGCTGTTTATGTCGTATATCACGTTTATGCAGATATCGCAGGTCATTTTCGCGGGCAGCCTGCGCGGCGCGGGGGATGTGGTGTATGTGGCGTATGTGTCGTTTGTGACGGTGACGATCATCCGTCCGCTTTCGGGCTGGATACTCTGCCATGTTTTCAACCTGGGTATTTTCGGCGTGTGGCTGGCTGTGTCGATCGACCAAACGATGCGGCTTGTGCTGACTTCGCTGCGGTTTCGGAGCGGTAAATGGATGTATCACAAGATATAAAAAAATTATCAAAGCACCTTTGAGCGGTGCTTTTTTTATTGAGGCAGGCGAATGAAAAACAGCCGGATTTTTTTATATCAATAATTGTGATATTTACTTGATTTTTGACGGCGGTTATTATATAATGTAGACGACTACAAAGAAGCGCACTATATATTGACGGAAGGAGTGAGTCAGCTTTTTAAAAAGGACAGTAAAAAAGAAGCGTAAACGCACAAAAATTGACGCAATGGAAGTAAAAAATCTCATGCAAAAAGCAAAGTTCTCACGCTTTGCTTTTTGCGCGCAGTGAATATATTTATAAAAAATAAAAAAAGCATATAAGCGCCGCAGCAAGGCGCTTTTTTACCGCCCGAAATCAGTTGGCAAACGGGCAAAGAGCATTCTTTTGTAATAAGTATAAAAAACGGGACATATAGTTTAGTAGGACAAAGTTGTACAACCATAGTTTGAAAGGAGTCAAAAGAATGAAAAATTATAAAATCTATGATATGTCCCAGCCAACTTATCATAATTGTCCCGCATGGCCCACTTTCGCGTATCCGCAGGTCACGAACGAGGCAGTGTGCGGAAACGACGGGTTCACAGCCGAGCGGCTGAATATAAATGTTCACACCGGCACACATCTGGACGCGCCTTACCATTTCTGTATCGGAGGCAAAACGATAGACGAGATAACGTTGGACAAGTTTGTGGGAGAGGCGGTGATCGTGGAGCTGGAAGGAATCATCAATGCAAAAGAAGGCATTGCGGTGGAGCATCTTTCGGCATATGAGGACTTGATCGGTGAGGACAGCATTGTGCTGCTTCACACGGGGTGGGATAAAAAAAGAAGCTTTTCACCGGAGTATTACAAAGACTGGCCCTATGTGTCGAGGGAGCTCGCCGAGTGGTTTGTGGAAAAAAAGGTAAAAGGAGTCGGCATCGACGGGTTCAGCGTGGGGGGATGGTATGAAGGCACAGGCGTGCCGGCACACGAAGTATTGCTTTCCAATGAAATATGGGCGCTCGAAGAACTCAATTTCCCGGAAGAGCTGCTGGAACATATGACATGCATCCTCTCCGCGGTGCCTTTGAAATTAAAAGGACTGAGCGGCTCGCCAACGCGCGCGTATGCCATCATAGAAGAATAGGAGAGCACTTCATCTCAAAAAGCAGGGGAGCCCTGCTTTTTTTGGCCTTTAAAGAACTAAAACAGCCGGTTCATTTATTATGGAATACTTCGATCATAAGCAGCACTCCCAGCCGAAAGCCGTATATGAAAGACTGTTCTTCGGTCATGGCGGAGGCATTGCTGCACAGGGCATATAAATCCTCCAGTTTATCCAAGTCTTCTTTGTTCAGCTTTTTCTCCCAGTAGGCCATTTCATCCAAGATTTTTTTCGCTGTTGTTTGATAATTTGAATCAGTGGGCAAGATATGTTCACCGGGGTGAATATTTCCGTAAAAGAGTTCTTTTAGTATTGACATTGCTTTCATTTCCTTTCCTGAATATTTTTGCTACGTATCCGCAGAGGGAAATATCACATAAAGACAATGATGTCAATTTTCTATTGTAATCTATAAGAAAGTAAATGGCGCGGCATATTTCAACACAACAAAAAATTTAAGAAACGGCTCCGGCAGGAAAAAGAAACAAAAGCAATGCGCAGTCAAAGCAGGGGGGCGCTTTTTTATGTGTCAGTGCCGCATAATGCTTCAATGATCAGCAGGCAGCCCAGCCGAAAGCCATACATAAAAGAGCGCTCTTCGACCATGGCGGAGGAAGCGCTCCATAAATCATACAGGCTTTCCAGCTTTTTGAATTCTTCTTTGCTGAGACTATGCTGCCAGCGGTTCATCTCATCGAGGATTTTTTTATTGTTTGCCTGATACTCGGCATGAGAGGGGATAATGTGTTCACTCGGGATGATATCTCCGTAAAAAAGGTCTTTTAATGTAGACATGGGATTGAAATTCCTTTCAATTAAAATATCTCATAATGAGATAATATCACACAGAAATACTCTTTTCAATCCCATATTGAGATATATAATAAAAATATTTTGATGTTAATCCCTTTGTGTGATATATTCAGCAAAAGGAGATTTTCGTTTTATGATACGCATACGTGAGTTAAGAGAAGAAAAACAAATAACTCAAAGAGAATTAGCCGATTTGTTGAAAGTGGCGCAAAATACGATCAGCAACTGGGAAAAAGGTATTCGTGAGCCAGACAGTAAGACGTTAATTAAGTTAGCCGAAATATTTGATTGTTCAATAGATTATCTACTCGGCCGTGACGAAACTATACTAAATAATCATGATAAACGAGAGTTTACAGAAGAAGAGCTGGAAGAAATAAAAAACTTTAAAGAATATGTTATCAGTAAGAGAAAAAATAAAAAATAAGATAACAAAATTATAGAAAGCGCCATTTATGGTGCTTTTTTGTATTATTAAAGTAAACGTTTGTATTGATTATCATTATTTGTAATAATTTGTGTTATAATACTATTTAACATGATTATGATTAAATATTAAATATTAAATATACAGAGGTACTATTCAATTTTCCCATGAGTGCCGGGTTCAAAGAAATTATGTTGTAAGTCATGAGAGGAGATAAAAATGAAGATTGAAATGGGAGAATCATTGCTTTATTCTTGGCTTCGTCATGTAAAGGAATGTCAGATTGTACAGACGAATTGGAAAATATCTTCGCAGTGGGAATTAAAAAACCGCGATCAAATAAATGTATTTCTTCAAGATAGTGATAAAGTATTTCAAGAACAACTTCATTTTTCCATATATAAAAGCATCTCTTTGGAGCAATTTCTCGGACAGGCGGAAACAGATGTGCTTGGAATTTCTTTGACGGATGAAAACTCTTGTATTTATGCGATAGATGTGGCTTTCCACGAGGCAGGTCTGAATTACGGTTCCAGAGAAGAAACGGTTTCGCGAGTAGTAAAAAAATGCCTGCGTACAGCTATGTGCCTATATGGGTATTTGAATTTCACAGAGGGAGAAATTATCTTTGCATCACCCAAAATACATGATGCTGTACTAAATGATATGCTGCCTCTTATTGAATTAAGCAATCAAGTTCTACGTAATTCCGGCTTGAAGTTTCATGTGCGAATAATAGCAAACAGTGATTTTGAGGAAAAAATTCTTTTGCCAATCCTGGTGGCAAGCCAAGGAATATCTGATACCTCTGAATTATTTCTCAGAAGTTACCAAATGTATAGAATGTTTGCGGCAGATGCATATGTTTCCAAAACAAAAAACAAACCATCCCTTCATACAAAAGATGTTCGAAATAAAAGTAATGAGGCCATATTGTCAGAAGCGATACAGGGAATAGGTGATAGTGGATTGAAAGAAATGAAAGTTGGTAAAATCGCCAACACCGTTTTGCGAAATTTACTTGAAGATGGGCGCGCCTCTGATGGCGAAATAGAAAAGATGCAGACTGATACCTATTCAAAAGTTACTTTTCATTTGAATTATCCATTGCTCGTAAAAGCATCTGAACCATTTGAGAAAGTAAGATATTATGCAAAGTCATTATGGATTAACGGTACGGAATATTTTTTGTGTTCTCAGTGGTTTGAAACACCAGCAAATAATGACAAACCAGATTTACTGAAATGGATTGTTTTACATAATAAGGACAAAATTTAATTTGGCATATGTCTATGAATGTAAAAGTTATTTCTTAAATGATGAGAAACATTAAAAAATGACAAGCATCATTTGCATTCGTTGCAATTGTGATAGCTGGTACGAAGAATTTATTAAAAGCCATATAATAAGTAAAAACAAAAGGAGCCTGTTATGATCTGCCCTCTACTCAGTTCCAAAGACAACCACGTGGAATGCATTGCCGAAAAGTGCGCATGGTTCTTAAAGCATAAGAAAAAATGCTCTGTGCCCGCGCTCGCCGAAAAATATGTGCCCGTGCATCCGATCTACCGCCGCAATCTGTGATGATTTTTTTTATTTTTTTCCCGTTTTGCGCCGCTCGATCAACACAAAAAAGATTTTCGGGCATATGATAAATACTGTTTTTTGCTTTAAATCTCCGAGAATTCCTCACAATTCATTTAAAGCCGCATATAAAGTAAACAGCGGTTTTTCATATTTTTTCTTACTCCTTTGATACGGATAAACCTTCTTAGATAAAATAAAATTAATTTGTTTTAAATTCCCTGTTTTAAGTACATTTCTGACAGCATTCGCATATTATATGTTGAAACCTGCTTATGCCTGCAGAAAATTCTGATAGAGGCATAAGAAATTTAGGGGGGAAACAATAGATGAATAATACAAACCAATTCGTTCCGTTGGTGCCGTTTATGCCTGTGAATCCTCAGTATGCGAATGCCTATGTGCCTTATCAGATAGATACAACATTATATCCGGAGGATGAAGCATTAATGAAGGGAACGGCGTTTGTTGCGCTGTATTCAAGCTATTCCGGCAATGTAGGAGGGAGCACGGTATTATGTCCGCTACAAACGTAGAAAAAAACAGCTGGCCGTTTCAGCCTCAGCCGACACAGCCTAAAATGCCGCAACCTCAGATGCCGTTGCAGCCGCGGCAGCCGATGTATACGGAAAAAGAGGAAATGCTGCGCAGAATAAGCGCGTGCCAGATCATGGTGCTCGATATAGCGCTGTATCTCGACACACACTGGAATGATACGGCAATGATCAATAAGCATAATTTTTATGCGGAAATGCTTTGCGAACTCATCGTGCAATATGAAGAGATGTTTAATGAACCTCTTACGATTTACGGCATGAGCCCGGAAGACCGATGGACTTGGATCGACGGCAAATGGCCGTGGGAAAGATGCGATATGATGGGAGGCGATTGTTAGTATGTGGATATATCAGAAAAAATTGCAATATCCGATGAAAGTGAGCGGTAAAGACCTGCGCATGGCGAAAAACATCTTGACGCAATACGGCGGGTCAAACGGAGAGAGCGGCGCATCGATGCAGTATCTCAATCAACGTTACTCCATGCCTTATGACGAAGGCAAAGCGATTTTAACGGATATAGGGACAGAAGAGCTCGCCCACATGGAAATGGTGGCAACCCTTTACGATATGCTCATCTGCGGAGCAACAAAAGACGAAATGATCAGAGCAGGGTTCGACGGAAGATATGTTGAACACAGATGTAATCCCGCATATCTCAACGCGGGGGGCGTGCCGTTTAACGTCGGCAAAGAAACTGTGGCAACAGGAAACCCGGTCGTGGATTTGTATGCGGATATGGCCGCAGAGCAACGAGCGAAAACAACGTATGAAAATTTGATCCAAATGACAGATGATCCTCTTTTGAAAGACTCGCTGCGATTTCTCCGGGAAAGAGAAGTCGTGCATTTCCAAAGATTTGGTGAAACGCTAAGATTGATCGATGAAAAATACAAGAATTCGTATAACAGATTTCAGTAAGCATATTTGATTAAAGAGAGAGAAGGCATTCTCTCTCTTTTAGTATGTATTGAAAGATATATTCCTATAAGAATACACCTGCTTGTGCTATAATACATAAATATTCTAAAATTAAGAAACAATGAATATTGATTTTACACAGTTCATACAAATAAAAAAAGATTGAGAATAGAAGGTATACAAATGATACGTATCATAGCAGACAGCAGCCTGGACAGGACCAAAGAAATGAAAGAGCAGGAAAATGTAGAAACAATACCTTTCCATATCGAGCTTGACGGAAAAGAATGGGTAGATACCGAGGATATCAATATGAATGTGTTTATGAAAGCAATGAAAAGAGCCGAGCGTTTCAAGACGGCTTGCGGCTCCCCGCATTCATTTTACGAAGCTTTTGAAGCTCCCGGAGATATATTCGGCATTACCATTACCTCAAAACTGAGCGGTTCTTATAATGCGGCCATGCTCGCAAAACAGCTTTATGAAGAAGACCACCCCGGCAAAAAAAAGATCCATATCTTTGATTCGTTAAGCGCATCACCGGGGCTGACTCTGATTTATTTAAAAATCAGGGAACTGCGTGAAAAAGGCCGAAGCTTTGAAGAAATACGAAGTGAGGTGGAAAAATTTATCGCGGATATGAAAACTATGTTCATATCGGTGAGCCTGGACAATTTGCGAAAGGCAGGAAGGCTGAGCAATATTAAAGCGTTTTTGGCGAAGAGATTGCATGTGGTGCCGATCATGGGCGCCCGTAACGGTTATATTGAAGTTTTTTCCACGGCCAGAGGCTCAGAAAAAGCTTTTAAAAAAATGATAAAATTAATGAGTGAAATGCGCCGGAATTTTGGTGAGCATATTATAGCGATTTCACACTCGGATAATGAAAAACAAGCATTGATTTTGAAAAGAAAAATCGAAGAGAAACTGCATGCTAAAAAAGTCTACGTGTTTTCGATGGGAGCGCTCAACACACTCTATGCTGATAAGGGCGGGATCATCATAGCTTTTTAGCAGTAGGAAAAAGTGCTGATGGGATATGCCTGCCATCAACATACCCAACAGCATACCACGACTATAAAACTTGAATGTTAATATGCGTTGCTTGTAGCAGCGGACAGTTCCTCATACAATAGTGATAACGACTGAAAGAAAGAAGGTTATCCCTAATGTTAAACGAAAACATTAAAGCAATCAGAAAATCAAAAGGACTTTCGCAAGAAGAACTTGCTATCAAGCTGAATGTGGTGCGACAAACAATCTCTAAATGGGAGCAAGGATTGTCGGTCCCTGATTCTGATATGTTAATATCCATATCAGAGGTGCTTGAAACACCCGTAAGCACTTTGCTTGGAGAAACTGTTATTGAGTCGAAGGTGGATGACTTAAAAGCGATTTCCGAAAAACTGGAGATTATAAACTTACAGCTCGCACAAAGGAAGACCACGAGACGAAAAAAGTTTCATTGGCTACTTATCTCATTGTGTGCGGTCATAGTAGCAATTTCTGCGGTCTTAATAGTATTAAATAGCCCTTACTTAGGTTGGAATTATAGTGACCCTGAAGCCGCTGTTGTCGGAGTAGCTTTTCACGTATTTGAATGGCTGTTTGTCAGGTTAGCGCCGATTATCCTTATAGGGACAATCGTTGGAATAATCTTGACACGGAAGAAAATATAAAACTGCTCTGCTTTTTTGGGGAAAGTTCAGACTTCAAAATTCCAGTTTATAGGAGAGTTTAATGCTCTCCTACAAAAAACCTTATTTATCAACTATTTGTTGTGACATAGCCTAAAGAAATAAAAAATTTCAGTAAGCATATTTGATCAAAGCGAGATAAGCTTTTATCTCTCTTTTTTTATTGGCTGATATAAGCCTGTGTTTGACGAGGATTGTAAGGTATTGTATAATAATGGAAATAAATTATTTTTTATTTTAAAATAATTTTACGGAGGAGTTGCTATGAAAATATTAGTTCCGATCGATGGATCCAAAGCATCCTTAAACGCCGCGAAAAAAGCTGTGGAAACAGCGAGGAAAGACACCGCGTCGATCAAGTTTCTCACGGTGGTTCATGAAGATTTCGCAAACAGCTCGGGAGATGTGGCCATAACGAGGGGATATCTCAATGAATACAACAATGAGACGATTTTGCTGCAGGGCAATAAACTGCTTGATTCGCTCATGGCTCAGCTTGATTTGAGCGGTATTATCACAGAAAAAGCGGTCGTCTTCGGCGTGCCCTATATGAGCATTAGCGAAATAGCGAAAGACGAAAACTTCGATTTAATCGTGATGGGTAACAGAGGCTTTTCCAAAATCAAACGATTCTTTATAGGATCTGTTGTGCAAAGAGTGATCTCTGAGGCACCGTGTCCCGTTTTAGTTGTCCACACGGAAGCAGACGATTAAAAAAACAGTTATTTGACTAAAAAAGATATGATTTTAAGGAGGATGTGTTTATGAAAATATTAGTACCGATCGACGGCTCGAAGGCATCTGTGAACGCGGCCACGAAAGCCGTTGAAATAGTGAAAAGAGAAAACGCGTCAATCAAGTTTCTCACGGTCATCAATGACGATTTTGATTACAGCTTGGATAATATCGTCATGTCGCAGGGATATATTAACACCTACAGCAGGCAGCTGATGGAAGTATTGAGAGAACAAGGCGTCAAGCTGCTGGACGGGCTCATGGACACGCTCGATATCGGCGGGCTGAAAGCGGAAAAACAAGTCTTTCCCGGCATACCTTATGAAAGCATCCTGACAGTGGCCGAAAACGACGAAGTTGATTTGATCGTGATGGGCAACAGAGGCTTCTCACAGATCAAACGATTCTTTTTGGGCTCGGTCGCGCAGAAAGTAATCGCCGAGGCGCCCTGCCCGGTGCTGGTGATCCACACGGATGCGGACGAGGAATAAAATCTACACAGTATAATAAGCATATTGAAAGAGAGAAGCCGTTCTCTCTTTTTTTAACGGAGTCCATAAAAATATTTGTATAAAAAATACACAAAATTTGTGGAAATATTACATATATATGATTGACAAATTATCCAATATATGGTAGCATGAGTTTACCGGAAGGGAGGAAATAATGTGAAGATAACGGAATTTGGTAAAATTCTTAGAAAAATAAGAATTGATCATGATGAAGTACTTAAAGATATGGCAGTTAATTTGGGAAAATCGTCTTCATATTTATCTGCTATAGAAGTTGGAAAACGTTCGGTTCCCGCTACAATGATTTCAGATCTGCAAACGCATTATTCACTGGATGAAAAAACGGTGCAGCAATTAAAAGAAGCAGTCGAAAAGGATAAAAAAAGTGTAAAAATAATGCTGCAAGATGTTACACCGAAAAAAAGAGATCTCGCATTGGTTTTTTCTCGCAGATTCGAAAGCATGGATGGACAAACTGTGGACAGCATCTTACAACTATTAAATAAGGAGAAACGTTAAGATTGAATGATTACATTGCGACACCTCTGTCTCGTGAGAAGATTCGCAAAATAACATTGGTTCTCAGGCAGATCTTGGGATTGGAAAACGAAATTTTTTTTCCGGTCATTGAAGTTCTTGAAATTATGCCGGATATTTTCGGGGAAGAAGAATTCATGTTTGAAATTGTTCCCGACGGAGAATTTCCGGAATCTGTGCAGGGAGATACGGATGTTATGAATCATTATATGAGAATAAAAGAAAGTGTGTACGACGGCGCATATGCGGGAAATGGGCGGGATCGTTATTCCATCGCCCATGAAATCGGGCACTATGTTCTCATGAGTGTGATGGGATTCGGATTTCGGCGCAATTTGAAAAAATGCAGTATCAAGCCCTATGAAGATCCGGAATGGCAAGCGGATTGTTTTGCGGGAGAGCTCCTTATGCCTTATCATTTGATACAGGAAATGTCGAAAGAAGAAATCATGCAAAAATGTAAAGTATCATTCACGGCTGCTTGCAATCAAAGCAAGTATGTACTCAATTAAAAATAGTGACTTCGGCACAGTCACCATTTTTAAATAGGTTACGACGGATGAAGCCATATCAGACCTGTTTTACATATTGAAATATATGCCGGCACAAAGATCATATTCGCTCAAAAAAAGATGTATTCCGCCAAAAAAGATGATTTATATATATTTTGTATGTAAACAGTATGACAAAGGCGGGCTTTTTTATTGTCGTCCTATTACTATAGTATATGGAAAGGAGCATAATTATGATTAAAAACAGTTATGACAATGATACAAAAATGATGATTTGTAATCAGAGAATCTTAAGTGTTTGTTCTTACAGCAAGATACACGCCGGAAAATTACTTTTTCAATGTTTGCTCGCTTGCAGGTATTCCTCTTTTTATGATTAAATACAAAGGAGGTGAAAAATAATGGAAAAAATTCCAAAAGTATTTATTTCATATTCATGGTCCGGTAAAGAATTTGAAAAAAAAGTTGAAGAACTGGCTATAAGGCTCATGGGTCATCAAGTGAATGTTTTATTTGATAAATGGTACTTAACACCGGGGCAAAATAAATACAGATTTATGGAAAAAGCGGTAGTGGACAGAGATATTGATAAAATCTTAATCATTTGTGACAGAAAATATAAAGACAAAGCTGATCATCGTATCGGCGGGGTTGGTGAAGAAACTTTAATAATATCGCCGCAATTATATCAGGATCAATCTACGGATAAGTTTATTCCCGTGATTTTTGAATTTGATGAAAATAAAAGACCGTGTTGCCCTGCCTATATTGAGTCAATCATATATATAGATTTATCATCTGCCGATACATATGAAAAAGAATATGAAAAACTATTGCGGGCTATTTATAATAAACCTCTGCACAAAAAACCGCCGATCGGTAAAAAACCCAGATTCTTACTTGATGAAGTTGTTTTAAAAGAAAGTGCGAAGCAATGAAGTAAAATGAATAAAAGATACTGATATGATACAGGAAAGAACGAAATTTGAATACAGACGCTGCGCATCAAATTAAAAGTATTATTTTATGCTGCGAAAAAGCTTATATATAAAACTGACGGGTATGAAAAACCGGATTTTTATAAGAGAGATAAGGAATTATCTCTCTTTAATTTATTTATCCTGTGCTATAATGACAATAAAGAAAATAATATTCATTTGAACCGGGCAGCATGCAGGAGGTGTGAAATGAGATATGTAAAAGCGACCGGCGCCGAAGAGCTTGGCAACGGCGAAAAAATGAAAGTAATCATTGAAGGGAAAAGCATATTGCTTGTAAATATCGACGGCTTGCATTACGCTGTGGACAGCGTCTGCCCGCATATGGGCGGCGCGCTCGAGGAAGGCAGGCTCGAAGACGGAAACATCATCTGCCCGAGGCACGGATCGGTATTTGACGTAAAAACCGGCAAAGTGGTCGAGAGAGGCAAGCTTTTTAAAGTCAAAGTAAAAGTGCATGATTTAAAAAGCTACGAAGTGCTGCGGCAGGGAGACGACGTGCTCATTGGCATAGAATAATTTTATCTTAAAAAATCTATAATAAAAACAGCGGAAAGTGAAAAAACCATATAAATGAATTTTATGGAGGGCCATGATGGACGAATTCAAAGATAAATTCGATGATACACTCAACGACGCAAAGGAAAAAATAGAACATATAAAAGAAAAGGCTGATGAAGCGGCACAACAAGCCAAAGAACGCATGGAGGATATAAAAGAAAATGCCGACGACATCTTTGAAGACGCAAAAGTAAAAAGCCACGTGTGGAAAGAAAGAGCGCAGGATTTCGCGGATGATGTGAAGGAAGCGGCACATGAAGCCGCAGAGACGGCGCAGGAGGCCGCAAAAGAAGCCAAGATCCAAGGCAGAAACTTTAAAAACAAAGCATATGATTTCATGCATGGCACAAAAGAAAAGGCGGAAGAGAAAGCACAGGAAGCAAAAGAAAAGTTTGATGATTTGAAAGAAAAAGCCGAAGATGTGTATGAAGATGCAAAGCAAAAGGCTGAGATATTTGCTCATGAGGCGAAAGAAAAAGCCGAAGATTTTGCCGATAAGACCGAAGACGCGCTCAGCGAAGCCAAAATAAAAGGGCAGGAACTGAAAGAAAAAGCTGAAGATATGATTGATGACGCGAAAGTGAAGGCAGAGAAAATCAAAGATGTCTTGTTTGAAAAAGATGAGCACACGAAAGAAAAATCATAAATTATCGAAAAATAAATCGAGCAGAAAGAGGGAAGAGTTCTCTCTTTTTTTGTCGAAAAGAATTATAAATTGCTATTTCCTGGGAAATTCCAGTGAAACGCAAAACAATTATAGGCATATGACCATATAGCGTTGTTTTGTACATATGAATAAAAAAAGACGAGATACCCAATACTAAGGATATTCCCGGCTTTCAGAGAGGTATTTGCAATGGAATTCAATCATTCGATTACATTTTATTTGATATTGAGAATCGCGTTGTTGGCGGTCGTGATACTTTTTATTATTCGGTCGATAAAAAAAAGCAGCGAGCGGTAGAATTCTAAAATCATCTTATGATAAAGAGACGCAAAGTCTCTTTTTGTTTTTAAAAAATATATACCCGAAATATCCCGTGCGCGAATGCTTTGCAAACAAAGAAAATTTAAAAGAATGCCGTAAAAAAAGAACGGGTCATTAGATTAAAGGATATGTTATCGTATCAGTTAAATGAGTGAACTATATGAAGAATATATTGTATAACTGAATGCACTGTGTTATAATAAGCGCAGACTTGTAGGAAAGATGTTCCTGTAAGGAGTCCCCGAAAGGGGAATGTCGTCATTGCTATGCCGACAAGATGCCAAGTGCACTTGGAAGTTCTTGCCGGTATTTTTTGTTTTGGTTTTGCAAAAGGAAACAAAATGGAAATATTGACTAAAAATATCAGAAAAATCTATTTAAAATATTTGTTTGCATCGTTTGGAAGCGCGCTCATTGCTTCGATTTACGTCACTGTGGACATGGTGGCAACAGGGCAGTATGAAGGGCCGCTCGGCGCTGCCGCGCTTTCGGTGATCTCGCCTATGTGGAACGTGTTCATGGGTGTGGGGATTTTGCTCGGCATAGGCGGCTCTATTTTAATGAGCAAGCTGCGCGGGCAGGGAAATGAGCGGCAGGCAAATGAATTTTTTACCGTCTCAATTTTTTTCGGCTTGATAATGTCGGTGATCATTACCGTGATCTTCGTTTTTTATAAAGAGCATATTTCTTATCTGTGCGGTGCAGATGAGACGATCGCCCCTTACGTGCTGCGTTATACAAAGTGGCTGACGGCGGCGATCCCTTTCTTTTTGATGGGAACCATCCTGAGCGCTTTTATACGCAACGACGAAGCGCCGTATCTTGCGACGCTTGCCATGATCTGCGGCGGAGTACTCAATATATTTGGGGATATCTTCTTTGTCTTTGTATGGGATATGGGTATTGAAGGTGCGGCCGTTGCGACACTGACAGGGCAAATTTTAGCTGTGCTGATCATGTGCAGCCATTTTCTCAGTAAAAAATGCAGCCTGCGCATCATAAAACCCATACATTTTTGTCAGAAATTAAAACAGATCCTATCGATGGGAATTTCACCTTTTATTGTGGAAATATCGTTTGGCGCGATCGTGCTGCTTTTCAACAATCAGATCATGCGTTACTTTGGTGCCGGTGAGCTTGCCGTGTTCGGTGTCATCATCAACATTGCCATTCTCGTGCAGGCCTTGTTTTACAGCGTCGGCCAGGCAATACAGCCGATCATCTCCGCCAATCTGGGAGCCGGGCATTACGGGCGTATCGATAGTGTGCTTTGGTATTCGATGCGCACAGCAGCCTTGATGGGGATTGTGTTTTTCTCTTTGATTTTTGCTTTTCCCCAGATTATATTAAAATTATATATGGATACCACGAGTGAGATTTTGCTGATCGGGCCCGCGATCATGCGAAAATATGCATGGGCGTTTTTGCTTATGGGCATCAACATCGTTGCAAGCTATTATTTTCAATCGTTGATGGAGTCTAAAAAATCGCTCGCCATTTCGGTATTGCGGGGATTGCTACTTTGTTCCGTACTGGTTATTTTGTTGCCGGCAGCGATGGGTGCAGATACGATTTGGTGGACGATGCCGATCACGGAAGGGGCGAGCTTGCTGGCTGCGTTTGCTTTGATTCATAAGAGCAGAGAATCTGAAATATCATAGGCTTCTATGAAGGCGTATTCGTACGCCTTTTTTTATGTCGTAAAGAGCATTAAATCTTGCTTCCCGCAGGCAGCGCTATACTTGTAATGAAAAGCGCGACAAAGAATGCACATACGGAAATGAGCGTGCCCCAGACAAGCTGCGCCAAGGTATGCCTTTTTAATTTCAGGGATGCCCAGTAAACAGGCACTAAAATAAGAGAAATAAGCAGCCCTTTAAAAGAAATAAAGTATACGAGAAGCGACAGCGGACCTGCTACGCCGCAGGCATGGCCGCTCGCGCGGATATGGAGCAGCTTGTTAAAGATGATAATGCCGATACTGGAGATGAAATATCCGAGATAAATCAAAAAAACCGCGCTCGGCGCGCCTGTGAAGAGCGCGACGATAAAGCCGAGAAAAAACCCGATAAAACTCATAAGAATGACCAAATTGCGCTGGCCTTCTCGTCCTTTGTTTTTAAAATGGGGAAACAGAGGCTGCAGTGCGTATCCCAGAACGGGAAACAAAAAGAGAAAAAGAAGCAGCAGGATATAGTGCGCAGCGGAACCGAACAGTTCGGGACGCATTTTATATAGTATGGTCAGGAACATAAAAGCCATGATCGGCACAGTCGTGAGGATTCGAACAATTTTTGCCAGTTTTTCTGTTTTACTTGCCATTTCTTTCACCTTTAGTATCTTTCAAATGGTATTTACAACTTATTATACAACCAAATACGCTTAAAATCTTATACAAAAAAAGCTTTCTAAAACCGTTAGTCGTTTGCAGCATTAATGACGGTGTGGACAGCGCCAAGGGCGACGATGATTTTACCCCGTTCCGCAACATCATGAACGAGTTCTATGCCCGAGAAAAATAAGATAAGGCTCGCATGAAATGTAGGACTGTATAAACTCCTTTTCAGCATTCAACAGGAAAGTCTTGGCTGGAGCGGTTTAAAAAGGCCGTCATCTTCTCTGCCGCAATCAATCGATGTTCGATGTTGACAAATCGGCAGGCAGGTATTAAAATCTTGATATTGCAGTTAGTTTTGTCTAACTTTAATATCAAGATTATGAGTTTCGATACAATAAGGCTAAAATCTTATGCAAATTAAGCTAGACCATCATTAGATTATAGCTTTAATCAAGAGCTTATATACAATATTGCGGCACGCTTGGATGCCTTGGAGGAATTGATGGATAAGCTAAACAACGAATTCTTTTTTTCTACCCTGTCTAAATTTGATGTTGAGGAAAACGGAAGGGTGGAGTATAAAATTAAGCCCGAGTTCGGTGATGGTAAAATAGTGCTGTATAAGATTCTTAACGGCCTGTACGTTATTTTAAGCGATAGTACAATTAAAAATAAAATGGGATCATCTCAAGCCTTTTGTAACCGGGGCGGAATTTTTTACAAGTTAATTGAAGGGAAATTTTATATTAATATTAATAATCAAAAAGCCATTGTAATCAACAAGGGAGATATGGTTAATTTCTCTGGAGATAAGCAAGATAGAATTATTGAAGGGAAACATTTTGGAGAGAGAGTCCTTTCCTTTGGGCTCTATTTTTATTATGACGAATTGGTTCATGCTTTATCGGAAAACCACTTTGATAGTGATGCCTTGAAAGAATACATTAACGATGAAAGGATTCGTCAAATACTGGTCTATAGAAGGGATGCGCAGGTTGAAAAAGCACTCTCAGATCTATGGCATGTTGTACGCGAAGATAATCGGTTTTTAATTAGAACTAAGGCTCTGGAGCTTTTGCATTATGCAACAAACAATTACATAAACCATCTTTCTGATTCAAAAAAGAAATATGATGAACGCATCATTTCACAGGTAATCGAAATGAAGTATTTCCTAGATATAAATTTAGACCGGTATTTCACGATTTCAGAACTGGCAAAAAAATTTGGCTTGAGTCAAACCTATGCGAAGGAAATCTTTAAAGAACTTTACGGAAATACTATTTATCAATATCATCTATCTAGGCGCCTTGAAGCAGCAAACGTGATGGTAACTGAAGAAGCTGAAACAAAAATATCAGAGATTGCATTGAAAACAGGCTTTTCATCGGCCAGCAAATTCACTCAGGCCTATAAGAAAAAATACGGAATCATTCCCTCATGTCTCCGGAGCTGAATGGCAACATTGTCTGAAGAGTACATTTAATTGACTGCATAGGCGTATACTTTTTTTCAAGAAATTGATAAACTGCGCATAGTTAGACAAAACTAACTATGCGCAGTTTATTCTTGGAGGAAGCGATGGGAAAAATATTAAAGTATACGAAAGAAAATAAGAAAACCATTTATCTGGCGCTGTTTTTTGTTTTTGTCAGTGTTATCTCGGGGATTATCCCGTATTTTATCACAAACAGCCTGATTCAGAGATTCATCAATACAAGTACCGTATCATCCGGATATATACTGATAGCCTCAGCGGGTGTTATCGCTTTTCTAATCATCAAGGCAGTGACTCATAAAATCGGTCTCACCCTGTCCCATAAAGCGGCCTACAACACGCTTTGTGATATGCGAAAAACCTTTTCGGAGAAATTGGCCAAGCTTCCGCTTGGTATAATCCAAAACAAGGGGACGGGATATTATAAAAAGAAGATTGTTGAAGATATTGAGAGCATGGAAATAACCCTAGCTCACATTATTCCTGAGATGATTCCCAATGTTGTTGTCCCGATTTTTGTTCTAGTGATTGTTTTTATCGCGGACTGGAGGATGGGCTTACTATCTTTGGCATCCATCCCCTTTGGAATTGTTCCAATGATGCTGATGATGAGAATAGGCCTTAAAAAAATGCCGGTTTATTTTTCAGCTCAAAACGGGCTGAACAACACGATTGTTGAATATATTTCCGGTATGGAGGTTATTAAAATATTCGGACAAACGGATTCTTCTTTTGAAAAATACGAAAACAGCGTAAAAAACTATGTAAAGTATTCCGTAGATTGGACTCTCTCTTCGTGCAAAGAGATGGCAATCGTGACCATTGTCTTGCCTTGTACGGTCATACTATCTCTGCCTATAGGCTTACTGATGTATTTCAACGGAACGCTCCCGCTTGAAACACTGTTTTTTACGCTTATGATCACAATCGGCATCGGCCTTCCTTTTAACAAGGCATTATTGTTTATCCCACATTTCCCCCAGTTAAGTTACGCTATGAATGAGCTGGAAGCTGTATTTTTCCAAGAGGAGCTGAAAACCGGAAGCATAACAGAGCAGCCCAAAAGCTACGATATCGAATTTGAAAAGGTCTCCTTTGCCTATGAAGAGAAAAACGTCATTAACGATGTGTCCTTTAGGATAAAAGAGAAGACAATGACCGCTATCGTTGGCCCATCGGGCGGCGGGAAAAGCACGCTGGTAAAGCTGCTGGTTCATTACTATGATATCGGTAGCGGGAAGATAATTATTGGGAGAGAAAGCATATCGGACTATAGCCAGGAAGCATTGACGCAAATGATCAGCTTTGTATCTCAGGATAATTTCCTTTTCGATGATACCATTATGGAAAACATACGAAAAGGCAAGCAAAATGCCACGGACGAGGAGATTATCAAGGCTGCAAAAATCGCATCTGCCCATGATTTTATCATTAATCTGGAAAACGGATATCATACGGTGGTTGGCAGTAGCGGCGGGAAGTTATCCGGCGGAGAGCGGCAACGAATTGCCATTGCAAGAGCAATGCTGAAAGACGCGCCAATTATTGTGCTAGACGAAGCCACCGCTTACTCCGATGCCGAAAACGAAGATTTAATTCAAGACGCCATTAATAGGCTGATGAAGGAGAAAACCGTAATTGTGATTGCACATCGGTTAAGGAGCATCGTGAATGCGGATGACATTCTTGTAATTGACAAAGGTAAAATCATTGATATGGGCACACATGAGAATTTAATGAAACGCTCGGCTCTCTATGAGCATCTGTGGGAAGCCAACGAAAAATCCTACAATTGGGAACTGGGGGTTTGAAATGCTTAATATATTACAAAGAATTATTCAGCTATCCGGAGCAAGAAAGAAAAAAATTATAGTCGGAATGATTGCCAGCGTATTGGAGGCAATAAGCACCAAAATACCATTCATGCTCATCTTATTTGCGCTTATCAAAATTATTAATGCGAGTTTAACTTTAAATGACATATTTGTTCTTTCGGCGGCTTTGGCCGGTGATTTAATCCTAGGTTACATATTCAACTATTGGGGAAGAAAGAATTTATCTGTATCCGGCTATGAAGTGTTCGGTGATGAACGGATCAAGCTGGGAAATAGGATTAAACAGTTTGAAATGGGTTATTTTACGGACGGTAACATCGGTGATTTGACAGCGGTTGTGACTTCGGACATAAAATTCATCGAAGAATTCGGCGCTGTTAAGCTGGGCGATCTTGTATCAACGCTTTTCGCCTCGGGGGTCGTTTTGATTATACTATTTTTCATCAGTGCGCCGGTTGCGGTAGTGACCGCTATTGCGTATATCCCCTGCGCGTTTTTATTTAAAAATCTTCAGAAAATAGCGAGAACTTGCTCTGAGGAATCCCAGGAAACGCAAAAAAATGTTATTAGTGGTGTTGTCGAATATGTCAAAGGTATGGAGGTAATCAAGGCGTTTAATTTAACTGGGGGCCGACATCAAAAAATAATCAAACAGTTTGAAGAATTCAAAAAAGCACAAACCGTCTATAGCAGCAAATTTACTGGTCCGCTTATGTTTATAGAGATCATAACCGGAATTGCAATCGGAGTGATTTTGTGTTTGTCCGCAGACGCGGCATCTGCAGATATAGCTTATGTAGCCTATCTGCTATTGTTTGCGATTATGGCCTTTGAAATTTTCAAACCAATCAACTCTTTATCGTCCGTTACCGCAGATATCCGACTGATGGAAGCGGCGCTAAACCGCTACGAAAAGTCTATGAATACTAAAAGCATTAGTGATGAAGGAACAGTTTCCAAGTTAGACCGCTTTGATATTGAATTTAGAAACGTATCCTTTTCTTATGACGAAAAAGAAATCCTTCATGATACGAGCTTTACCGCTAATGAACAAAGCCTAACGGCCTTAGTAGGAAAAAGCGGATGCGGGAAAACAACCATCACCAATCTGATTGCTCGTTTTTGGGATGTGAATAAGGGCGAAATACTTATCGGCGGGGAGAATATAAAAGACATATCGTTTGCATGCCTGATGGAAAACATCAGCATGGTGTTCCAAAACGTATATCTGTTCAACGACAGTATCTACAATAATATCGCTTTCGGAAACAAAAATGCCACGAAGGAAGCCGTGATCGAAGCGGCAAAAAAGGCCCGATGCTATGATTTTATTATGGAGTACGAGGCGGGCTTTGATACCGTGATCGGCGAAGGCGGCGCTTCACTTTCCGGAGGAGAGAAACAGCGTATCTCCATTGCAAGGGCTATTTTAAAGGATTCGCCGATTATACTGTTGGATGAGGCAACTGCAAGCGTCGATCCCGATAATGAAAATCTTATTCAGGAGGCGATCAGTGAGCTTATTTCGCAAAAAACCATCATTGTTATTGCCCACAAGCTGTCCACAATTAAAAATGCGGACACGATCCTTATAATTGAGGATGGGCGAATTACCGATAGAGGAAAACATCAAGAATTGGTAAAAAAAGAAGGGCTCTATAAAACGCTATGGGAAAAGCGGGAAAAGAGCAGAACATGGAAAATAGAAAGATGAAAGAGAGTTGCAAAATGAACAAAAAATTAGAGGTAAAAGACTTAATCGCCATGGGGATATTCTCGGCAATATACATCGTTGTATTTTTGGCCGTAATAATGGTTAGCGGATTAGTCCCCGTCGTTTATTTATTTAGCGGAGCAATCGGAGCGGTGGTTCTGGGAACGGTTTATATGCTTTATTTAAGTAAAGTAGGTAAAAGGTTTTCTGTCCTGATACTCGGTGTGATTTTTACGACATTGTTGGGTGCCCAGGTCGGTGTGTGGACGATGTTTGTAACAGGCTATTCGATGGCTATACTTGCGGAGCTGATAGCTTCAAAAGGAAAGTATAAATCATTTACTTTGAATATGGTCAGCTTTATATTCTTCAGCTTCATGCCCTTTGGTGTTTATGGCGCATTCTGGCTTCTTAGGGATACGATGCTTGAATCGGCAAAGGTTTATGGTGAGGCTCATGCTCAGCGACTGTCGGAACTCACCACAACGCCTATGCTTTTTGCTTTAATCGCGGCAACAATAGCCGGGGCAATTATCGGGGCCTATATAGGTAAGAAGCTCCTAAAAAGGCATTTTAAAAAATCGGGAATTGTATAGGACAATACTGGTGCAAAAAAAACAAAAACTTCAGCTTCACCCAGGGACCAAGCTTATTATGCTACTCCTATTAAACGTTCCTATTTTTGGCATAACAGATAAGAACATTATCCTTCCCTTTGTTGTATTTGCACTTATCTTGCTTATACTTTCAAGGGAGTATAAAGTGGTTTTTAAGTATATTGTTTTATATGCGGTAATAACATCCATCGGCGTATTTTCGGAATACATTCCAGATATTATAATTGATCTTACATCGACGCTTCTGGTTTCATTAAAAATGTTTTTGCCTTTAATTGCCTACGGCCTGTTGGTTGCCCGAACGACGACAATCAGCGAAGTGTCCTATATGCTCGATCAACTCCGCATGCCCGATGGCGTTATCATACCATTCTTAGTTATGTTCCGCTTTTTTCCCACAATCCATGAGGAACGGAAAATGATTTCAAACGCAATGAAGCTGCGAGGGATTGGCATCGACTTTAAAAACGTTGTGAGCCAGCCCTTGAAGACGGCGGAATTCATCTATGTTCCCATGCTTTTCACTTTATTGAATATTGGAACAGAATTGACAAACGCCTCTTTGACAAGGGGGCTTGGGGGCACGCAAAAACGAAGCTATCTCAGCACCGTTCATATGACATGGCAGGATGCTGTCGTCCTCGCAGTTTTCTTTGCGATGATAGTTTTTTTCTTTTACCTGAAAATGAGCGGAGGCATAGTATGATTAAGTTTAAAGACATTTCTTTTTCTTATGAAAACAGCACGTTAGGCGGAGAGCTTAAAAACATAGATTTAAATATTAACAAGGGAGATTTTGTGTTGTTGACCGGAAAGTCGGGCTGCGGTAAATCCACCCTCCTGAATATGATCAGCGGCATTATTCCCCATCATACAAAGGGAAAAATCTCCGGCAGTATCGAGGTGGACGGTAAAGATGTGCTTAAGACAAGCGTTCAAGAGATGGCTTTAAGCGTAGGTAGTGTATTTCAAAATCCAAAGTCGCAATTCTTCCATTTGAATACAACCGACGAAATTATTTTTTCAGCCACCAATAAGGGTGTGCCCGCAGATGAGTTAGTCAACAGGCTAGAGCATACGGCGGCTCTCTTCCATATGGAAGATATTCTGGACAGGAATATCTTTCGTTTATCCGGAGGGGAAAAGCAAAAAATCGCCTGTGCCAGCGTGTATGCGGGACAGCCAAAAATTTTCATTTTTGATGAGCCCAGCGCCAATCTCGATCAGTTTGCAATCGATGAACTCAAAAGAATATTTACTGCATTAAAAAATGAAGGGAAAACCGTTTTGGTAGCGGAGCATCGGCTTTTTTACCTTATGGATATAGCCGACAGGATTGTCTATATCGATGAGGGTAAAATGAAAGCAGAGTTTAGCACAGGGGAATTTAAAAGCCTGAGCAAAGAATCGCGAAAAGCTATGGGACTTCGTGCAATTCATCAACCGGTAATTAACGGGCGTGCAGAAAAAGTATCTACCACTTTGGATAAGACCAGCGTCATTGCCTCAACTGCGGAAACCGGGGACCTTGTAATTAAAGACCTTGTTTTTAGCTATGATAATGAGCCTGTTTTAAATCTTGAACATATTAAACTTAACAAGGGCAACGCGGTTGCTATTCTTGGCAAAAACGGTAGCGGAAAAAGCACCCTGTCCCACTGCCTTTGCGGGTTAAATAAGTGCAAGGGAATTTTCTTAGAAGGAAAAGGGTATTCGGAAAAGAAACGGTTAAAGTCCTTTGATTTAGTCATGCAAGATGTAAATCACCAGCTTTTTACCGAATCTCTTATGGACGAAATGCGCCTTGCCGCAAAACATGATACCTCAAGAAAAGAAATTGAAGAAATCCTGTCTGAGCTTGAACTTATTAGCTATAAGGACAGGCACCCCATGTCCCTGTCCGGGGGCCAAAAACAACGGCTAGTCATCGGAGCAAGCATGGCATCCGGCAAGGACTATGTTATATTTGATGAGCCGACAAGTGGGCTTGATTATATCCACATGGAAGCATTTGCCAAGATGGTGGAAAAACTAAAAAACCAAGCTAAGCTGATTCTTATCATCACCCATGATTATGAGCTTGTAAACCTCTGCTGTGATGCAATAATTCAAATGGGCTAGGATCAACAGGCTGTCTATGATAATGATAGTTACCATTTGGCTCTAATTTGAAAGACGGTACCCTAACAAAAGATTTTCTTTTACATAAGGATACTTTTGGAACAGCGATCAACTGCTTGCTGGCAGGAAAAAGATGCTCAGTATCGGCAATTTAATTTAGTCAGGTTCAAAATGATAAACCTTACCCCATCAAAGAACATAACATTACTCTAATCGAGTACAGCTGGCAGTAATAAGCGATAAAAAACGATAACTCAAGTCCCTTGAATCGGGAAGGATCTGCGGGAGGATTAACTCATGGATAGAAATTTACAAAAAGAAATGATACTTAAAGATAATTTATGGAAGGTCATGTGGACTTTATCATGGCCTGCCGTCATAGCCATGGTGCTTCATGGCCTAAATACAGTATTTGACGCAATTTTCGTAGGCAGATTTATTGGCGAAACCGCGCTGGCCGGGGTTTCAATCGCATATCCTCTGGCACAGTTTTCCGTGGGGATAGGAAGCATGATAGGTGTGGGTGCAGGCTCGCTGTTGAGTATAGTTATAGGCTCCAATGATATTGCCACTCAAAAAAAGCTCATCGCCAACACAAATTATTTACTCATTATATCCGGAATCCTTACGACAGTAATAGGACTGCTCCTTATGAATCCGCTTTTAAGGCTCATGGGCGCAAGCGGAGAGGAACTGATATTCGGAGCAAATTATTTTAGAGTTACTCTATATGGTTCCGTGTTTTGGATTGCAGGTCTCGGCTACAACATGGTTGTAAGAGCTGAGGGTAAAATGAAATCGGCAGCTTTTATGATGGGCACCGGTCTTGTAGTAAATATAATAGCAAACTATTTGCTGATTGTGGTTTTTCAATTCGGCGTGGAGGGAGCGGCATGGGGAACGAATCTCGGCATGCTGGTCTATACAATAGCATTTTTTGTTTATTGCAGAAAGAAAAAGGCAACCTTTGAAACCAATGAACTCAAAATATCACGAGACAAAAATATTACAAAGCAAATTCTCTCCCTGGGTTTTCCTTCCCTTATCATGACAACTATGTCTGTTGTTCAAGGTATGATTGTTATGTATGCGCTCAACAGCTATGGAACAGCCTCGGATGTTGCTTTTTATGGAGTCGTTTATAGAATTTTCATCTTCCTCCTAACGCCGATTTTTGGTCTGATGAGAGCCTTGCAGCCGGCAATGGGGATCAACTTTGGAGCGAAGCAATATGATAGAGCTATCAGCAGCTTCAAAGTGTTTGCGGCAGCTGCATTCATTATAATCTTTCCCTTTTGGCTAATCATGATGCTGGCCCCTGATATGGTTTTAAGCATTATGCTTCCCGCAAAAGAATTTTTAAGCAGCGATTTTATGAATTTCAGGATATTCGTAGGATTGCTGCCTGTCCTTCCCATTATGTTTATGGCCATGACTATGTGGCCTGCAATAAACAACTCAAAGCCTGCGGGTATTATAGGGATAGCAAGACAACTCATATTATATGTACCAGCGATGCTTATACTCCCGAAATACTTCGGGGTTGGATGGGTATATAAAGGCGCATTTTTCATTGACTTGATTATTATCATTATTGTTAGCTTACTGGTGAAAAGAGAATTTTCAAAGCTAAGACAAGGTGATGTTATCCAATTGAAGAATTGATATAAAATTCTGCTGCTCAGAAGGAAAGTCATACGTTTTAGGACTTAAGGCGGCAATTACAGTCTATTTGTGTTGTACCTTTTAAGGGAGGTGTTTTATGGATAAATTAACCCCTTCGCAAGAGCATTATATAAAAGCGGTATACGCGCTTTCCCAAACCTGCGATGGTGCTCGCGTATGTGACATTGCGGAGAAGCTTCGCGTGTCTAAGGCTAGCGTCAGCCTCGCAATAAAAAAGCTAACAAAACAGGGGTTAGTTTGTAAAGATGCCGGACATCATATTTATCTAACAGAAGATGGTAAGCGTGAGGCGGTTCGGATATTGGGGAGGTTTGAGATGATTCGAAATTATCTTGTAAGTATAGGCGTAGATAAGCAGATGGCGGAACATGATGCTTGTGCGATGGAACATGTTGTAAGCGTGGATACGCTATGTGCGATTTGCCGGTCTTCCGGTTACGGCAAAGCGAAGATTGAAGGTGAAGATTATTGCCCGATATCGCTCGAAGCTGACGAGAAGTAGCGAAATATTGTAGCCTAATTTCCTTTTTTAATTTATGATCTAAAAATACCCGAACAAAAGTAACCAAGAAAGGAAGTGATTGCAATGGTGATGTCTGCTGATGAAATACAGCCTGACGCTCTCAGCCTTGAGAGCGTCATACACAAATTCGGCATGACAGCGCCCATCAAATATATTGACAGATAACCAAACGAGCGGTGCCGCATAGTTTGGAGATGGTATTGTATGCACAAGCCATCATACAATATCAGGCAGACTTTCACCTGCGCAAACATATCCACAACAGGGCCATATCACCGTTATAGAAAACAGAAGGATTCCAGTACAAGCGATGACAGCCCTCCAGATGGAATCCTGCTTGAATATTCAGCTTTTTCAGCCGAGGTTACCCTTTTTAGTAAACCCGGCTGTTTTTATTTGTGCGGCCATTTTTACCACTCCCGCTTTTTCAGTTCCTTTGCAATAAATAGGGAGTTGCCTGTTCCGCTGAAGTAATAAATTTCGATCGACATAAGCCCGTATTCCTTTCACCTTCATCTGAGTATTTCTTCAATTTATAAAATTGCAAGCGTAAGGCAACGGTCATCTTTTCTTTTCCTCAACCTGCCAGAATAAACTTTTTATTTATAGCACTCGACCGCAAAACAACGAATATGTAAAAAAACCATAGTACCAGGGCTTGTTCAGAATAAAGTCCGGCGAGTCAGCCTTGCACAGACGCTGATATTCAACTCTATCTTCTTCGAGCAATTCCTGATTATCCTGGCCCCAACGCATTTCAAAAAGATCCACTAAAGCTTTTTGCATTTCCCGACTTAATGGCGTGTTAATATCGCGGACAAAAGTCCGCGCCCTTGTTTCCCCCAAGCCTGCTTGTTTCAACCATTCCAGCGCACACATTTTATGTAATTTTGGTCTCATTTTCGGCTCGAAGGGAGCAATTCCAGAAGAAGTCGCATTCAACCGGGCCTCCAGAACCGGGTATCCGGGAAGCAGCATTTGTGAAGACCAATTAAGGATATATATCATGCCACCAGGCTTGACAGTCCTGGCGATCTCTTTTAACAGGATTACAGGATCTATTTTTAGATTGCCAACAAGATCCATGCTAAAAGCCCAGTCAAATATGTTATCCTCAAATGGAAGTTTACTAATATTACCCCTTATAAAAGAAACTAGTTCAGACATATCTGACTTTAATGCCAAGGAACGTCCTTTTTCTAAGAAATTTTCTTCAATATCAAGCCCGGTAACATGACCGCGAATCCCTGCCTCTTCTGCCAGCATCAAAGTATAGAAACCAGTCCCGCAGCCTGCGTCCAACCCCTCGCTCTCAGGAAGAAGTGGCAGCGAACGTACTATAGTTTTTATAATAGGTTCCCTTAATATATTTGATAACTCCAGACTTTTTAAGTATTCTTCCACGTTAGGCATTTACTCAGCCCCCAATATAACTAATTTCTATAACCATAGCATATCGCTGTAATAAACGACATAGATACACCGTCCTCAACCATCTAGAAGCTGCCCGTCTCCAAGTGACCTTCCCCTTTTTGCGGTAATTATTCTGGGATGATTTGAGCTAATTCATCTTCAACATCAAGGCCATACGCTTTTGCAATCTGTCCAATCATAACCCCGAACACCCCGCGCAGCTCTCCAATAGCAGATGTGAAAATCCAGTTGTCCATATTTCCGCTTTAGCAAGCATAGCAACGAAACTCTTTTGTGTCCGGGCATTTACTCAAAAACTTATTGCAGGCATTACGCATGGAACGGACATAAGCGTTAAGTTTTGCTTCGTCGTCAATGACTTGAAGTTTCGATGTAAGATAGTGCTTTATTTCTGTTACTAATGTAATGCAAGGACAAACAGATTCGGATTGATATGCAGAATACAAAACGCGGCGGGGTTTGAGAGAAACTATTATGCGGCGAGCAATGCTCCTATCTGTATCAACTGGATTCCAAGAGATATCAAAAACCGGGCAACTAATTCCCGTAAGCCTATTTAACAATTCGTTAAATTTAATATAGACTACCCCCTCTCAAAATATGATTATATCTTGTAAATTTTAGCATATTATTTATGATAAATCCACTAAAAACGCCGGGCGCGCTAATGCTACATGGCGCACACATCATCCGCTGCAAGTTCACTGTCTACATTCAAAATCTCTAACAAAAAGAATTTATAATTTCATATTTTTCCATTAGGCCAAGTGCCTGGTTTTCCATTTTTTGTTTTTAAGTATTTCGAGTAATTCCTGAGTATTGCCTTCCAAAATACGCTGCTCCGCGATCGTATCCAGTGTATACCCAAGCTGTGTAAAGGCCGAAGCCAAAATAGCCAGTTCATCATTATCTTTTATAACATCCGCGACGGTAATTGCAACGACGGCGATAAGCAAGGTCAATTCGCTTGAGTTCATGAAATCACCTCTATTTATTATATTATTGAGATCGATTTTGGTGTGCAGGTGAGAATTGGAGCAAGTCTGCTTGTTTTGGTCTGTGTGTGAGTAAATATAGACAAGACGAGGATGCGAAGGGAAAGGTGTTTGGTTGGACGAAGACCTGATCATTATACGAACGATGTGTACCGCTTACGGCTGCATGTGTTACCGGAGAGAGCCTGATTATTTAAAGACAGAATCCTTACCTACAGGTTCTTAGACTGCGCTCAAAATGATACTGTCAATCTTTCAATAAACAAAGAACAAAAGGGATCATCTAAGCGATAGATAGGATATTTTTAAATAAAAACGTTTACAAAAGCATCGATTTCGTTTATTGTTATATATATACCACTTCTTAATAAGGCGGATGAGATATATAAATTAAATAAATACAAAAGGAGCTGAAGCGGCGAATAAAGCAAGTTTGAAGTAAAAATCAAAATAAATCCGGGTGTGGTGGCTGTGTGTAAATTACTTCAGAGCGGGGGAACAAAATGAAATTTTTAAATGTGTTTGTATGCGAAAATTTTGCGAGACAGGCAGGCAAGGTCATCAAAGAGAATTTTGATGATGTGCTGCTGCGGACTTTTCCGTGTATATGTGAAGATAAACTTGAACTTGCAAAAACTCAAAAAATGCTTCAGCAAGAATTTAAGAAAAATTCGGACGGCTTTGTAATGTGCGGGCAAGAATGTGTGCTGGGATTATCTAAAAACGTGCCGTATGACATCATCGCAACAAAATATTGCCATAAATATTTCGCCGATGAGGAATATCTTCGCTATTTGGCGCTGAAAGGCACTTATATCATTCCCCCGACATGGCTGATGAAGACAGGGACTGTTAAGAAAGATGATTTATTTGGCCAAAACGCGAAAATAAATAATCAAAAATATAAGGAAATCGTTATTTTTTACGACGAAATCAGTGAGGATATCAGACAGCAATGCAAAAAGTCTGCAGATTTTTTACAACTTCCATGTCTGTTTCTTACATTTGATACGAGTTTTATTGAGTATGTTGTAAAATGCAACGTATATGCATGGAGACTTGAGAATAAGAATAAAGAACTGGATGAATTAAAACTGTACGCGCAAGATCAAGGCGAGCAGTATTCGGCTATAATCGATAAGATCATCATCATGGCTTCCTATACCAGTAGGCGGATCGCAATCGGCGAAATCAAAAAAATCTTTAAAAATATTTTGGGGGCTCGTACTTTCAAATATTATGATTTTGAGACTGAAAATGACGGCGTTTCGGAAGAAGTGAAAAAATTATTTTTAGATGCCAAAGAAAACTCTATATCAGCGGAAAACAAAGACAGATTTTTAGTGAAAATAACCAATAAAGACAGAATTTTCGGTATTATCGAGACAGGAAATTTTATTGACTCGGCTTATATGGAGCAAAATTTGAATTTAGCGCTGCAAATCTCTAAAGTGTGCGGACTGATATTATACTATATTGAACAGTATGAATATATCATAAAATCTGAAAAGAAATTATTATATCTAAGTTATCATGACAGTATGACGGATCTTTACAATCGTACATATATCAATGAAGTTTTGAAAAAAAATAAAGTAGAACAAGATACGGCTGTGTTTATTTTCGATATAGACCATCTTAAATATGTGAATGATCATTACGGACATTTGCAGGGGGATGAGATCATCAAAAACGTGGCTCATGTGTTAAAGAATAATTTCAGGGAAAGCGACAGTGTTGCAAGGATCGGCGGTGATGAATTTATGGTGCTGATCCCGAAATGCGGTGAGCAGACGGCGAATATGTTTTTGGAAAGACTGCGGCAAGCATTTGAAAAACAGAATAAAAAACAAACAAACGAGCATTTAAAACTCAGCATTTCCGCAGGATACGCCATTGCAAATGAGCAACAACAAGAATACGGCCTGGAAGCATTGATGCAAGAAGCGGATGAGCATATGTATGAAAATAAGCTTATAAAACGCAAATTGACGGAGGATGAACAAAATAGGTAAGAACTATAGAGCCTGGGGGCTCTTTTTATTTAAAATATAAAAGAAGTTGACAGAATGACTTTTGGATCATATAATGACCTTGGAGTCATATGACTAACAAGTCATATTTGATGTATCAAAGAAATAGAATAAAAGAGGGAGATAATTTGCCGAAAGATACATTTTTTAATTTAAATGAGGAAAAACAAGAAAAAGTGGTGCGCAGTGCGATCGGTCAATTCGCAAAAAACGGATACGAAAAAGCAAACATTGCCATAATAGCAAGAAATGCCGGCATTGCAAAAGGCAGCATGTACCAATATTTTGAAAATAAAAAAGAGTTGTTTTTATACTCCGTGCAATGGACAATAAAATTTTTTGTCACGAAATACAGCACGTTCATCAAGCCGGGAGATGCGGATCTTTTTGATTATTTATATGAAAGTTCAACGCAAATATTAAAACAAATCGAAGAAGAGCGAGAGCTGGCACTTTTTATTCAGGATGTGCTTTTAGGTAAATACAGCACGGTTAAAGACCAGTCGCTTGATGTGATGCTGCAATCGGGTGATGATTATATTTTGAAGATGATAGGTGATGGAAAAGCAAACGGAAGCATCAGAGCAGATATGGACGATAACATTTTGGCCATGTTTATGACGGGCGCTTCAATGAAAATAAAAGAGTACATTTTAAACAAAGCGCGCAGTGAAGAAAAAGACATTATCAGTGGCTATGAATCGTACCAAAAAGATATCAAAGCAATGTTAGAACTATTAAAGAACGGAATGGGGGAAAAAAATGTTTATTGAAATCGAAAACCTACAGAAAAGTTATTTTAACGGGTCAGTCGAAACAAAGGTGCTCAAAGGACTTGATATGAGCCTGGATAAGAGCGAGATCGGTGTGATTTTGGGGCCTTCGGGATCGGGCAAATCCACGCTGATGAACATTATCGGAGGCATCGACCGCGCGGATGAGGGCAGTGTGATCGTGGACGGTGTCAATATTACGCGCCTCGGCGACGCGAAGCTCACCGATTACAGGCGGGAAGAGCTCGGATTTATCTTTCAATTTTATAATCTTGTGCCCAATCTCACGGTCGGCGAAAACATCGAGGTTGTCTCTAACATCAGCAGGGAGCCCCTCGGCACGGACGAGGTACTCCGCGCGGTGGGGATCGCGGATAAAAAGCACCGTTTTCCCAGAGAGCTCAGCGGAGGAGAACAGCAGCGCGTGAGTATCGCACGCGCGATCGTGAAAAACCCGAAACTGCTTTTGTGCGATGAGGTGACGGGCGCGCTCGATTACACCACATCCAAAGAGATTTTAAAATTGATTCAGCAAATCAACAAGGTCTATGACACAACCATACTCATCATTACGCATAACACAGCCATCAGCGCCATGGCAAACAGGGTCTACAGACTGCGTCAAGGATGCATTGCTTCACAAAAAATCAATGAGGAAATATTACCTGCGGAAAGGATTGAATGGTAATGATACTTCATAAAAAAATAAAAAGGGAGATCTTGGAGAATAAATCGCCTTATATCGGCTCACTCGTGCTCATTATGATCAGCTGCATGCTCTATATCATGCTCAATATGCTCGCTGTGAGCATGCAGGAATCGGTGAATGCTTTTGAGACGGATTATATACAGGAAGACGCAAGCTTTGTTACAGCCGCGCCTCTTGCAAACACCGCACAGCTTGAGGAAGACTACAACATACTCCTTGAGCAGGGTGCGTCCTTTGATTATGACATAACGGACAGCAAGACGTTGAGAGTCTTTCGCAGTAATGAGAAGATAAATCTTCCCGCAATCACGGAGGGGAGCATGCCGCGTGCGGGGCAGGTTCTCGTAGACCCCGCATTTGCAAAGGCAAACGGTTATGAGATCGGCGACAATTTGCGGATAAAAGATAAAGTATACGAGATTTCGGGCTTCTTTTCGCTGCCCAATTACATTTACTTGATCAAGTCGCAGTCGGACTTGCTCAGTGACGCGAATTCATTTGGCATTGCCATGCTTGGCGCAAGTGATTTTAATATCTATGAAAGCAGCGCCAAAACATCTTATTCGGTTAAGTTCAATTCGGGCGAAGAGAGTCTGCAAGTTCAAGCGGCGGCTTTTCGAGATGCGATCGCAGAACAGGGCAATATGGTCACGCAGTGGACGGATACGGCCAACAATAACCGTGTGACGATCGTGGAAGCAAAAATGGAAGGCGTCGGACAGGTGAGCACCGTGCTGCCTATTACCATACTGCTGCTTACTTGTGTGCTGAGCGGGATCGTGATCCTGCGCATGATCAAGCAGGACAGCGCCATTATCGGCACGCTCTATGCGCAGGGATACCGCAAGAGGGAGATCATCAACCACTATATGCGTTATCCGCTTGTCATTGCTTTGCTCGGCGGCATCATCGGCACGATCCTCGGGCTGCTGACATTAAAACCCATGACGACGTTTATGCTCTCGTATTTCAATATTCCGATCAGCAAATCAGTCATTGTGCCTGTGTATATTTTCGTCAGTCTGGCACTTCCGTTCGTGCTGCTGGGGCTGAGTGGACTGTTTATTTTGATCAGAGAGCTGCGCTATTCACCCGTTTCGCTCATACGCGGAGACAGAAAGACGGGCAAGGTCAATTTTATCGAGCGAAAAGCAAAGCTGGATAAATTCAAATTCAAGACAAAGTTCAAGCTGCGTGAACAGTTTCGCAGTCCCTCAAGGCTTATATTTCTTCTGTTTGGCATCATACTTGCAACGATGCTGCTGCTGCTCGGCTTTACGGCGAAAAGCTCCATGGATTACCTCATGGGAGAAAACATCACGGGCACCATGCTTTTTAAATACGAATACATTTATAACACGGTCCATCTTGAAGAGCCGCCGGCAGGAGCGGAAATTTTCAGCGCAGGCGAATTCTACACGCCCGGTCACAGCGATATCCCCTTTACGGTCAGCGGCATTGAGCCTGATACAAAAATGCTGGCATTCAAAGATAAATCGGGTGATGCGCTTGATACAAACAAGGTCATTATCACGCAGCCGCTTGCCGAAAAGCTTGAGATTAAGGAAGGGGACAGCATAGAGCTCATTGATAAAATAACGTCCAAAACCTACACACTCACGGTGGATAAGATCGCGGACGCGTATATCGGCGAGACGATCTTTATGCCGATCGAAGAATTCAACAGTCTTATAGGCTACCCCGCCGGCAGCCATATCGGGCTGTGGAGCGCGCAGAAGCTTGACATAGATGAAAAGTATTTATATGCCGTAAGCTCGGTAGAAGACACGATCGCGAATTTTGAAGCATCCATGCAGCCGCTGCAAAGCGCACTGGGCATCATCGGTTTGCTTGCGTTCATCATCGGGCTTGTGGTGATCCATGTGGTGACCTCGCTCATCATCGAGGAAAACAGATCGACGATATCGCTCATGAAAGTGTTTGGTTACCGAAAAAGAGAAGTCAATTCCCTCATACTCAACAGCTCCTGGGTCGTGGTCGTGCTCGGGTATGTTTTGGGCATTCCTCTGGTACTCAATCTCATGGACGCGGCGTTTAAGAGCATGACTCAAAGCATTGACATTGCTTTTCCGATCGTGATCAACTACGTTTATGTGATTGCGGGCTTCGCTATCGTGTATCTCACGTATGAATTATCCAAGGCGCTCAGTAAAAGAAAGCTGAACAGAATTTCCATGAGTGAGGCAATCAAGGCGGGCAGGGATTAAAGATAAAAGAATAATCTTTTGGGTAAAAAAAAACAGCTCCGATAAGGCGCTGTTTTTTTTGCGATTTAAAATTAAGCTGTTAATGCATTCGAGTTAATTGTTTCTATGGTATGGCGAATATTGTTCCAAAGAGCAAGGTCTGTAAAAATATCAACAACACTGCCTCTATCATTGAATGGGCTATGTTGTAAAATACTCAAATCTTTCATAATGCCATTATGAACAATATAATTTATAATTTGTTTTACGAAATAAATCTGTTTACTGTCAAGATTAGCATTATTTAAATATACGGAGAATGCCTTGTTTGCTGCTTGCACATCCAAGCCAACAATAGAGCGTACCAATTCGCCAAGCGGCATGCTGCCATATTCTTTTTCATAATCCTGTTTTGTACCAACTTCACTCCACAATATTTTTTCAAGTTCATTTATATCTGCCTGCGTAAGAGGGATATTTGTTTTCAATTTTGCAATTGCTGAATTATTCATATGTTGCCTTATATAATAGTTAACTTTATCTTTATAGTTTTTTAAGTCATCGCTATATAAATCAGAGGGATTTTCTTTGATTTCTTCAATGGTATCTGTAAAGTTTGTATCGTATCTTGCAAGGGGTTCGTTTTCAATATATTTCATTAAATCGCGCAACTTAACCCGTATGCTTTCAAATTCACTGATACCTGCTTTTTCTATATACTCTGTATGTAACAAGGTTTCAATAAATTCTTTTTGAGCTGATACAGAAGGAATTGTACCGTAATAGGTTAAGGCCTGCACTTTTCGCGATAAGTCTTTTCTTGCTTTTCTATAACTTTTGCCGATGATGCATGCAAGTTCAATGCCATATATTAAAGCATCAAAACGCAATGCCGTGTATTCGTCTTTTTCGGGCTGGATAAGCGGCGCGACATGCTCTTTTATTTGAAGTGTATGCTCATACGTTAAGGATTCATATGTCGATTTGCTTGCGAATAAATCTACATATTTTAAATGCTGACGCACTGCAAAATTATCTCTGTTTAACTCACACACTTGATCTATTAATTCTTTTATCAAGCGGGTTCGAAAGACTATTAAATCTTCGGTTTGGTATTTTAATTCTTGCATTTTATAAATTATTTGTGTTTTTAAATTGAAGAGTTGTTCCTGCAAGCTTAAAACAGGTGGTATATCTTTTCCTTTGCCGTTATTGATTCTAAAGAATTCAAAATTAGAGCAAAAATCAAAGATGTAAAATTCATGTTTGTTGGCACCGTCGATTAAGTTCTCGCATAGTCTGGTGCCGCGCCCCATCATTTGCCAAAACTTTGCTTTGCTCATGACTTTCTTAAAAAATACTAAGTTAAGGAGTTCGGGAACGTCAATGCCTGTATCCAGCATATCAACGGATACTGCGATTTGAGGCATTTTTGAAGGGGTGGAAAATTCGTCAATCAAGCTTTGGGCATAATTTGTGTAATTGTCTATGACTCTGCAATAGTGGGGAGGATAGTGTGGATACTCGCGATTAAAGATTTGCAGTATTTTTTCCGCATGCAGATGATTTTTGGCAAAGATAATTGTTTTGCCAATTTTGCTTCCGTATTCTACTCTTAAGCCTTTGGTGATAAGAATATTTAAAGCTTGATTTATAGTATCTTTATTAAATACCCACTCATTAAGTGCGGTGCCGCCGATTGATTCTGGAATGTCTCCATCTTCGTTGGCAAACTTTTCCTCATATTCGGCTTTTTCTTCTTCTGAGAGTTGATCGTAGACTATTCCGCTATGCATAAATTTCAGTGTTGTTTCAATGGTACGAAAATCTACAAGATATCCATCTGCGACGGCTTGTTTTAGTTCATAGCCATAGGTGGGCACGCCTGATTCCATTTCAAAAATTTCATAGGTGTTTTTATCAATGTCGTCTTTTGGGGTAGCGGTAAGGCCTACGAGCATGGCATCAAAATATGTAAAAATGTCTTTATATTTATTGTAAATGCTTCTATGCGCCTCGTCCACAATCAGTAAGTCAAAATGCCCGGGAGTATATAATTTACCGCCATCCTCATCCTTGCTGATATCAATTTGATTCATCATGGTTTGATAGGTGGAAAATATACCACGGGCATTGAAGTCATCTTTTTCTTCCACTAAATTTGTAATAGATAAATCGGGCATTAAGTTATGAAAGGCTCTTTTAGCTTGTATTACCAGACTGTTTCTATCCGCCAAAAATAAAAAGTTTTTTACCCAGCCATGCCTTATTAAGACATCAATTAAGGAAATAATTGTTCTTGTTTTGCCGCTGCCCGTTGCCATGACCAGCAAAGCTTTTCTGCGATTGCGAACATCGAAGGTTTCACACACTGCTTTGATGGCTTCTTTTTGATAGTAGCGGTTTGATATCGTATCACTGATGGCGACATTATTTAAATTCGTGCGCATGGCCATTTTATTGAATTCTTTTTCGAGATCGCGTTTGGAATAGATGCCCGATACCTGACGTTCGGGGTAGCCATTTTTTTGATCAATTAAAATACGGTTATCATAGCCATTTGAAAGAAAGATTATGGGGCGTTTGCCGTAACGTGCTTGCAGATCATCGGCGTAAAGCTTTGCTTGTTGCCTGCCTTTCGCCACGTCGATACTGGTTTTTTTAGCTTCGATAACTGCAAGAGGTTTGCCGTCGTCACCGAACAGCACATAATCTGCATATCCCTCGCCCGCTTTATTAGGCATACTGTCAATTTTATATTCATCAATCCAGTTTTTGCCCCTCTCCCAGCCTACGCTTGTGAGCATGACATCTATATAAGCTTTACGGGTCTGTGATTCTGTGAAATTTATGGGGGTTACAACATAGCCGATTTCTTTTTCTTTGCGCAAGGTTGCTGTTTGAGCCAATAGAGCGGTATTTTCTTTTTTCAATGCGTCCCAGTCCGGCTCTTTTGAGACTAGCGGGATTTTATTTCGTTGCTCTATTTGCAGAAGCGCTTTGTCGAACTTGGTTGCTTCGTAGTCTTTACCATAGCAATAGGAGATAAAGTCCATGAATGCATGCAGGTTTTCGAGAGCAAGCTCCGCTTGATCTTTTGTGATATTTTTGGGGTTATGGTTTGCATTGTTGCCGACCAGTCTTATGAATTCCATTCGTTTATAGAGGTCTGCACCAATGATATCCTTAAATTCATCCGTGTTCATGAGGGTGACCAATTTATCAGAATACGGCATCACTAAATCGCCGTCAACGGAATACATCCATTTGACACCAAATTCCATTGCCCTGCGGCAGCCCACAGCCGATAATGCGATATCCATAGTAAAGATACGTTCGGCGGCAATGGCGCTGTCGGCGAAGGGGGCAAATTGGGATTCAGTTTTAAGAAAATCAAAGTTGGTCATAATAACCTCATCTTTCAAATGTTACGCCAAATAAATTACCGAATTCTTTTTTTATATCATTCATATCAATATCATAGTGTGAAAACTGAAGGAGATATACCATTTTTTCTAATAAATTAATATCTAGAATTGAAGTTCCAATAAATTCTTGCTCTATATTGCCATGTGCAAAATTATTTCTTTGCTTTGCAATTCTTTCACCGCATTTTATACAATCAAATTTTTCTTTATTTTCTTCATAAAGATTTTTTGTATAGTTTTTCAAAATATCTTCCATATGTCCATATGCATGATTAAATTTAGAAGATAATGTATCATTATCTACATCATCTAGTAAATACTTAAAAATTTCTTTCGCTTTGCCTGTGTTTTTGTTAATTTGATTGTTTAAATGTTCTTTTACTAATTCTCTGGCTTCTATTGTTTTATTTTTATGCTTAATTCCCTCAGGATATTTTCGTTCAAATTCCCATTCAAAGGCAGCTGTTATTAATAAAAAACGTGCATTTGTTATTATAAGTCCATTTTTTCTACTTATTGGAATATGATCAAGGTATATTTTTTTATCAGCTAAATCTTGAAATATCTTATTTATATTATTTTTAATTAAATCATACGATAAAAAGTTTTTTTCTAATACTCTTTTATTATCTTTCAAAATGTTTTTATCTTCTAAACTTGTAAAATTGCATACATCATTTAATTGTTTTTTTAAATTTAATAATTTTACATTATTTATAATAAAATTGTTTCTATTACATAATAACATAATCAAATTCTTTGCTAAGTGATATAATTGAATTAAAAACTCGTAATTATCTGTTTCTTCAAATTTAAAAACCATTGCGGATTGTAAAGTAATTGGTATATTACTGTTACCTAAATTTGTGGTTTGACCAATACCGAATTTAAATAATATTGACTTTCCTTCAAATATAAACGTTTGCCATTCTGAAGATGTTTCATTATTAGATTTCAGTAAAATAGATCTTGTCCCATCATCATTAATTTTGTATTCAATGGCTTTTTGTACGTTATAAATATAGTTTATTTCTTCAACATAAAAAATCATATGATCAAATATTGTTATATTGTTTTTAAACTCAAATATATAATTAACCTTAAGCAGTTTTGTGCTATTTTTACTTGTAAATGGATCAACAAATATAATAATTTCATGATTATCTGGCTGACATTGTCCTATAAGATAATCAGTTTCTAGTTCTTCTATCTTGCCAAAATTCTCAAAAAAACCAAATATATTATTTATTTTATTTTCTTTTAGGATGAGTTTTAAAATATCCTCTTCTATTGTGAAGTTATATTGTTTTTCTTTATACTCTAATTCACCGATTATCATATTTTTATCCTTAATTAAAATAATCTTGCATTAACGCTTTATAATTCATTTCCAGCTTTTCTAAACTCTGTTTCATAAGTTCTTTTTGTTTTGCTGCTTGCTCTACATAATCAGCAAATTGACTTTGTATTTCAATAGGAGGTATAGGCAATATTAACTGCTCTAATTCCTCCTTTGTTATAGCTTCTCTTGTTGCTCCGCCTGCTCCGCCAATAGATAATAGCAATACTTGATAATTTTCATTAGTAAGAATGTTATTTAAATAAATTGGGTTTAATTGCATTTCGAAGCATCTTATAATAGATACATGTTGATTTACTCTAGCAGGTAATATATCAGTGGGTACGATACATGATCTTGCAACTGATGCACCGGTAATATTTATTAATACGTCATTTGTTTTAACAATGACATTATTTAACTGTCTAGCTTGATTTTCCTCTATATATGCTAAATCTTTATATTTAAATATACCATTATGTACATTCATACTTCGAATCAGACTAATGCCCGAAACTTTATAACTTTCCTTGCCTCCACGCGGTGTAGCTCCAGAGCCAATCTTAGTAGTTACTTCATTCAATGTTCTTTTCTCCCACCCCATCTGATTAGTAACAGGGTCCCCAAACATCTCAATAAACTTTGCCTTTATAAGCAAGTCCATTTTTTCTATTTGCGTCTTACGCAACGCAATCAGTTCGCTTGCCTTATCAAGCGCAGCAGCGATTTTCTTTTGCTTTTCAATCGGTGGTAAAATTAATTCGTATTTTTTTAACCATTCGGTACTTAAATTTTTTTGGGCAATACCATTAGAATTATAGATACATTCATTTTCGAAAGTATCACAATTCAAATAATTAAATAAATATTTTTTATATATTTTAATTTCATCTTTAATTCTTAAACACGCAACTCGTTGGTTTAAGGCAGCAGGTAAAAACTGTTTTTCTAGTAATGCGACCCTTCCAACATTTCCTGTAAGTGAAATTAGCAAATCATCTTCATGTAAAATGAAGTTTATGATTTCATTTTCTTTTTTTAATGAGTAAAATTGAGGTGAGCTATCTTCAAAAAATCCTTTTTGAACATTAGTTATCCTAACAACTCGAATACCTGAGTCTACATAGTTTTCACTTTTAAATGCAAACCCATTTAAAATGTCGCAAACATCCCCTAATCTTACTCTCACACCATCCCCTCCAACTCTTTAAGCCCCTGCATAATCTGCTCCTCAAGCCCGTAAATATCTTTCAGTATCTCATTAACAGGCGGGTACTGCTCCGCTTTATATATTGTTTTTTTATACTTGTTTATAGATAAATCGTATCCGTTTGCCGCTATTTCATCCTTCGGTACAAAGAAACTTTTCTCAGTTCTCTCCCTGGTTTCCTCGTCTTTTAAGTTATGAAATCGCTTTATAATATCGGGTATATCGTTGCTATTATCTGTTTGCGTGCGCTTATCGTCAAGCGTATAGCCGTCCGCCTGCATGTCGTAAAACCACACCTTGTCCGTGCCTCCATGCCCCGTTTTGGTAAATATCATAACGGCAGTCGAGACTCCTGCGTAGGGCTTAAACACTCCCGACGGCATAGAAATAATGGCTTCCAGCCTGTTGCGCTCTATTATTTCTTGTCTTATCGCCTTATGAGCGTTTGACGAGCCAAACAGCACTCCGTCAGGCACAATGCAGGCACACCTGCCACCCACCTTAAGCATACGCAAAAAGAGCGTGACAAAAAGCAATTCCGTTTTTTTGGTTTTGGCAACCTTTAAAAGGTCTGGCGCAACAATATCATAATCAAGGCTGCCTTTAAACGGGGGATTGGCAAGAATGATTGAAAATTTGTTTTCATCCGGGTTTTGGTCGGAAAGGCTGTCGCGATATTTGATATTGGGGTTATCTATTCCGTGGGTCATCATATTCATGGCGCCAATGCGGAGCATGGTGCGATCCATATCGTAGCCGTGAAACATATCATTGTTATAATGTTCTTTATTTTCATTATTGTAAAATATTTCATTGAAATAATTATGTTTTAAATAGATACCTGCCGATACCAGAAATCCACTTGTGCCACAAGCAGGGTCACAGATGGTGTCGTTTGGCGTGGGGGAAAGAAGCTCCACCATCATGCGAATAATATGGCGAGGAGTACGAAATTGCCCATTGGTGCCGGATGTTGAAATTTTGGAAAGCATATACTCATATAAATCTCCCCTGATGTCTTTATTTTTCCAGTCGATATCATCCAACGCGGTGACTACCTTTTCAAGAAGCTGAGGCGTGGGGATTTTAAAAATTGCATCTTCCATGTATTTTGCATAGGTGCTTTCTTTGTTGCCGTGCAGGGTCTTGATAAAAGGAAAAACCTTACCTTGCACAATTTCATACATTTTTATTGAAGCCATATCCCGAAATGTTGACCATTTATATTGTTGCTTTTCCTCGTCAGAAAAAATGCTTTCATAGTTGATGCCGAGCATAACGCTTTCTTTTATTTTTATATTATCCATATCATCAAGGTCACGGATAAAAATAAGATACGTGACCTGCTCGATAACGTCTAAAGGGTTGGTAATGCCTCCTGCCCAAAGCATTTCCCAAATTTTATCTATTTTGCTTTTTAATTCGCCTGTAATCACTGTTTATGTCACTCCTATATTAAAATACGAATATTATTTTTTGAAATGTATAATATAAATAAATATAATAATTTTTATTATATTTTATCAAAATTTGTCGACATTATCTATATGTAAACGCAGTATATAACTATAAATTAATATAAAAGCCGGCATTGCTTAAAAGCAATGCCGGCTTTTGCTGCATATCTATTCTTTAGGGGTCACGTCTTCGCCCTGACTTTGCCTCGATATACATAGCCTCCGTTTGCTGCTGAATATTTTTTAGAATCCTTTCCGCTCTTATCATTTCTATGGATTTATCATCTGCCTTGCCAAGCTCTGTGAGCGCGTCTGTGATTGCGTTGAATAAGATATTGTAAGCCTTTTTATATTCCATTTTTTTTGTTCTCCTTTTCTTTATGACCAATATTGAGCATAACGCTATATGTCCATTATAGGGCATAATGAAGAAAAGTAAAGGGGTGAATTAAATTGATTTCATATGCTCCGCTATGGAAAACGATGAGACAGAAAGGCGCGACGACCTACACGCTGCGCAATAAAGGCAAAGATGAAAACATCAGCGGCTCAACGATTTTGAGGTTGCAAAATAATGAGTCGGTCTCTACCAATACACTCAATACGCTTTGTAAAATCCTCGGCTGCACCTTGACCGATGTAGCAGAATATATACCCGACTGACAGGCTTTCTTATCAAAAACCAATTATGTGATCAGGCATTTTCAAGCCCTTCTATGATACATACTGTATGGAAGGGCTTTTTTTATTTCTCAAAAAACCTGTAAAGATTTGCATAAAAAAAATTATAAAAAACTATTGCAAAAAGAAAAAGAAGCATTATAATAGTTAAGTGCTTAATTATTTAGCTTTTAAACTATTAAGGAGGCAACTAAATGGATAGTACACTAAAAGAACAGCTTATACGAACTATGATGCGTTTTCGCAAAATAGGAATGCCGTTTCCGCCTGATCTTGATATACGCATGGGGGAACTCATGGTCATGAACGGAATCGCGGGGCACTTTCCAAAGAGAATGCATCATGAGCATAATGAGAATTGCCAGTTTGACGTGCATAGAAAGATCTTTGTCTCGGATCTGCAAAAAATGCACCATATCACAAAACCGGCTATTTCGCAGATGCTCAACGGGCTGGAAAAAAAAGGGTATGTGAGACGTGAAATGGATAAAGACGACCGGAGAAAAATAACCGTAACGCTCACAGAGCCGGGAAAAGAAATATTGTATAAAACAAAAAGCTATACCGACCGCATGCTCGATGAGACAATCGAACGCTACGGCGAGGAAAATTTAAAACAACTGATCAGTCTTTTTAACCGGCTGATCGATGTCAACGATGAAATAAAGAAAGAATATGAACAAAGCAGCAGGAAGGAGAAGTAGACTTGATAAAACTTGCAAAATATTTAAAGCCGTTTATACTCGGCGTCGTGCTTTCTTTTGTGCTCTTGTACGGGCAGGCAATGAGCAACTTGTATCTACCGAACTTTATGTCGGACATTGTAAATGTGGGCATTCAGCAAAACGGGATCGAGCACGCCGCGCCGGATGCAATCAGCGTAAACGGCATGACATTGATGACTTCTTTTATGACGGAAGATGAAAAGCAGCTTGTAGAGGATTCCTACACGCTTGCAGATAAAACGGACGAAAACGAAGACGGGCAGGAATATGCCGATATTTACCCCGACGCGGAAAACCGGTTTTATATAAAAACGGATGCGGACGAGTCGGCAAGTGGGCAGCTCGACGACGCTTTCGGCGCCGCGACCGCTACCTTTATGGTGGTGATGAAAGATATGGCAGAGCAATCGGGGCAGGCAAATATGCAGATAAGCACGTCCATCGACTCAAGCGATATCGACTTGGACCAATTATACAGCGCACTGCCGATGATCGCGCAGCTGCCGCAATCGGTGATCGATGAAGCGCATGAGGAAGCGGCTACGCAGTATGAGAGCATACAAAATCAAATGGGGCTCATGCTTGCAAAAGTGTTTTACGAAGAACTCGGCGTGGATATGCAGGATATTCAGAAAGCCTATATCATCAGAGTGGGCGGCGTCATGCTCATCGTGGCACTGCTCGGCGGCATCGCAACGGTGCTTGTGAGCCTTATTTCCTCACGTATCGCGGCGGGTGTTGCGAGAAATTTGCGCAAAAGCGTATTTGAAAAAATCGAGAGCTTTTCAAGCGCCGAATTCAATAAATTTTCAACGGCATCCCTGATCACAAGATGTACGAACGACATCACGCAAATTCAACTGCTTCTTATGATCGGTATCCGTATGATTTGTTATGCGCCGATCATGGCCGTGGGCGGCATCATCATGGCAGTCGGAAAATCGCCTTCCATGAGCTGGATCATCGCGGTGGCATGTATTGCCATTACGGGTCTGATTTTAGTGCTCGTGGCGATTGCGATGCCGAAATTCAAGATCATGCAGACACTTGTCGACAAGCTCAACCTTGTTGCAAGGGAAAACTTGAGCGGAATGATGGTTATCCGCGCATTTGCCACACAAAAGCATGAAAAGAAACGTTTTGAAGCGGCAAACGGCGAGCTCACGCGAACCAATTTGTTTGTGACGCGTGTGATGGCCTTTATGATGTCGGGCATCATGCTTGTCATGAACGGTATCACGCTCATTATCGTTTGGGTCGGGGCGAACCAGATCGCAAACTCAGGGCTGCAAATCGGGGACATGATGGCCTTTATGCAGTATGCGATGCAGATCATTATGTCGTTTATGATGATATCGATGATGTTTATCTTTGTACCCCGTGCGGCTGTGTCGGCAAACAGAATCGCCGAAGTGCTTGAAGTGAAAAATAAAATCCTTGATCCGAAAACACCGAAAGACTTTGATAGAAATAAAAAAGGGCTTGTGGAATTTAAGGATGTGTACTTTAAATATGAAGGGGCTACAGAATATGCCCTGAGCGATATCAATTTTACGGCATATCCGGGGCAGACAACGGCGATCATAGGCTCAACAGGTTCAGGCAAATCCACGATCGCAAACTTACTGCTGCGTTTTTATGACGCCACGGAAGGCAGCGTTGTGGTGGATGGTGCCGATGTGCGCGATGTGACACTGAAAAAGCTGCGGGAAAAAATCGGGTATGTGCCTCAAAAAGGCGTGCTGATATCGGGAACGATCGCGTCCAACCTGCGATACGGCAAAAAGGACGCCGGTGACGAGGAAATAGAAACGGCCGCGAAAGTGGCGCAGGCAATCGACTTTATCGAAGAAAAAGAAGACGGGTTCGACTCTGCGATCGCACAAGGCGGCGGCAATGTTTCTGGCGGTCAGAAACAGCGGCTTTCCATTGCGCGCGCACTTGTGAGAGATCCTGAAATCTTTATTTTTGACGACAGTTTTTCGGCACTCGATTACAAGACGGATGTGGCACTGCGCAAAGCGCTGCGTGAGCACACGGGAGACAGCACCGTCATCGTTGTCGGGCAAAGAGTGAGCACGATCATGCACGCGCAGCAAATCATTGTGCTCGACAAAGGCAAAATCGTAGGCAAAGGGACACATAAGGAACTCTTAAAGAGCTGTCCCGAATACTTGGAGATTGCCTCATCTCAATTATCAGGGGAGGAATTGGCATGAGTGAACAAAACAACAAAGAAGCAAAAAGACCTCCGATGGGTCCGGGCAGCGGCAGACACGGCGCGATGCTCGTGGAGAAACCCAAAGACTTTAAAAAATCCATGAAAAAGCTGATTGCTTACCTCGGAAGGCACAAATGGACGATTTTGACCGTGATCATACTTGCGGTGGCATCGACCGTGTTTACGATCGTGGGACCAAAGATTCTCGGCAGAGCAACGGATGAACTTTTCAACGGCATCATGAGCAAAATCGCAGGAACCGGCGGCGTTGACTTTGCAAAAATCGGCACGATACTGCTGTGGCTCGTTGGCCTGTATGTCATCGGCGCAGCGCTGCAATATCTGCAAGGCTTTATTATGGCGTCCGTTACCGCGAAAGTGACTTACAAAATGCGTAACGACATCAGCGAGAAGATGAACAGGCTGCCGTTTAAATATTACGATAAAACAACGCAGGGCGAAGTGCTCAGCAGGATCACGAATGATGTTGACACGATCAGCCAGACGCTCAATCAAAGCTTATCTCAGATTATTACTTCGGTCACGATGCTGCTGGGCATTACGATCATGATGCTCACGATCAGCTGGCAGCTCACAATCGTGACGATGTTTATTTTGCCTATATCGGCTGTGTCGGTGATGATGATTATAAAGAGATCACAAAAGCATTTTAAAAACCAGCAGAAATATCTCGGCATCGTGAACGGACATGTGGAAGAAATGTTTGGCAGCCATGTTGTCGTGAAAGCATTCAGCGGCGAAGAAGATTCGATTCAAACGTTTGACAAACACAATGATTCGCTTTATAAATCAGCGTGGAAATCCAATTTTTTATCCGGGATGATCATGCCGATTACGATGTTTATCGGAAATCTGGCTTATGTGGCGATTTGTATACTCGGCGGTTATTTCACGGCAGGCGGCAGCATGACGGTTGGGGGCATTCAGGCATTTATACAATATGTGCGCTCCTTTACGCAGCCGATCTCACAGATCGCGAATATTTCAAATATATTGCAGCAAACGGCAGCGGCTTCGGAGCGTGTGTTTGAGTTTTTGGATGAAGAAGAAGAGATGAATGATGATGACGCAACCGTGCGAATCGCGGACGGGTTTGAGCTTTCCGTGGATGATCATGTCAGCTTTGAACATGTGTCGTTTGGATATGATCCCGAAAATATCGTCATTCATGATTTCAGCTCCGACGTAAAACTGGGGCAGAAAATCGCCATTGTGGGGCCTACGGGAGCCGGCAAGACAACACTTGTAAAACTACTGATGCGTTTTTATGATGTCACGAGCGGTGCTATCAAAATCGGCGGCAAAGATATCCGCGATTTTAAACGCGACGAGCTACGAAGCCTTTTTGGCATGGTGCTTCAGGATACATGGCTCTACAACGGCACGATCGCCGATAATATCCGCTATGGCAAACTGACCGCTACTGACGAAGAAGTGCATAGAGCGGCAAAAGCGGCACAGGTAGACCACTTTGTCCGCACGCTTCCCGAAGGCTACAACATGGTGCTCAATGAGGAAGCGAACAATATTTCGCAGGGGCAAAAACAGCTTCTCACTATTGCCAGGGCAATACTGGCGGATCCGAAAATATTGATTTTGGATGAAGCGACCAGCAGTGTCGATACGCGTACGGAAGTGCTCATTCAAAAGGCCATGGATAATTTGATGAGGGGCCGCACAAGCTTTGTGATCGCGCACAGGCTTTCCACGATTCGAGATGCGGATTTGATATTGGTCATCAATGAAGGCGACATCGTGGAACAGGGCACACATAATGAGCTGCTTGCAAAAGGCGGATTCTACGCGAACCTGTATCAGAGCCAATTTGAAAATGCGGGCTGATGAATATAGATGAAAAAGAGAGGAAACCCTCTCTTTTTCTTTCATTTATTCTCTTTCTTATAATTATTAATTCTGTAAGGCTTGATTTTTATAATGTAAAACATAAGATAAGTGCATATAAGACCATTATTGGAAATAAAATTTTAAATAAAACAAATAAACTTATTTCTATAATTCTTTCTATTTTTGAATTTCCTGTAGATAAGGGAGATGGATCAGTGTAGTTATTTTTTTCTTCAATTTGTATTGCTTGTTTCGTTCCGCAGTACTCGCATATGTACATATTTAATGTATTGTCTTTTTCCATATAACCGCCGCAATTTTTACATCTGTTCTCTTGCATAATTTATTACCGCCTTAAAATGTATTAGTATATACTAAATATATAATTTTGTCGTATATTTTTATCAATATCATTATGAATTAAATAAAAAATATAATATCTTTACCGATATAATCATGCAGAAATTATTAATGAAGAGGTAAAGATTAGTTTATATGAGAGCAATTAAAGAGAGACTTTGGTCTCTTTTTTGTTTTTATTATAGGATTGAATATTTTATAATTAAATAAGCTGCTATATCATCACGCATCATTTTACCACCTTAAAATTTACAATTTCAGACGGGGTTGTTTCATCATTGACATATAATTCCACTGAATAAGAACCGGGCAACCAATGTTCATATGCTACACACCTCAAATGAGATTCTTTTACTGCACTCCGATAAAAACGCATATTTGGATATTCCCATGCACTGTCGAAATCAGTTTTAAAGCTATCTCCGTTGTATTTCCATACATATTTTATCGTTGTGTTAAATGAAGCATTAAAAAGCTTGCCGAAAAGCATAAACCTTTGCGCATCTGTAGGATATTCGGTTACTGTATCTATGGGATGCAGCTCATCGTCAACAGAGGTTGTCATTTGGAAATCTGTTAAAATTATGTCTGAAATGTTTTTTCTTACAGTAAAATTGAGAATTTCAATCGGCTCTATATTATCATTTATATATATTTCTACAGAATAACTTCCTACTTCCCATACTTGTTGATCATTTAATAAATAAGCGGTTAAGATATCATTTTTTTTGTTACTGATATCATATTTAATACTTTTTTGAAGAATGTCGCTTTTATTTTTCCAAACAAATGAAATAAATGTATTTTCCGGTGCGTTATGGACAGTAAAGGCTACTCTGAATTCATCAAGATTTGGTGTGTATGTATGAATTGTATTGGAATAATTATCTGAACCTGTATCAATTGTCATATGCGCATCTGTTATTCTGAAAGAATTTCCGTAAATGATTAATGCTGCACATGAAATAATAAAAAAGACGATTATAAACACTAACGCTTTTTTTCTTCTTTTTTTATTTCGTTCTTTATGTTTCTCTTTTGCCTCGGCTTTTAACTTTTCTTTACGTTTCAATTCAATGCGTTTGAATGCTTCAACCGGCAACGGAAATTCCGTGCCGCAGTATTCGCATATATATACACCTTTTTCTTCATCAAGGATCAGGCTGCCGCCGCATTGATTGCATCTTTCTTCGTTCAAATCCATATTCCTCCATTACATTATTGAATAGAACTGACCTCTGCTGTTTTTCGAGAAAACAAAGACAGGGACTTGTCTATTTGCTTTTATGTTACCATTGGATTGAATTCTGCAAATTTTTATCAGATTTTTCAATTCGTCCTGAAATTTAAAATATATCAATATTTTTTATTCATAATCGGATATTTGGAATGAATACGAAATACCACGATAGTTATATGATATTGATAATACTTGGTTATACGCTTGATAGCGCTTAACTTGTACGCTGGTTCATATGGTCTGCGTCCAAGCAGTAAGCCAAATCAAGCTGGGTTTGCGCTTTAACCCAAAATCTTTGTTTTCTATGTATCTACCCGAACCTCTGTGCGTTATTTAAGGGGCGGGTCTACTTTTCTTAGCGTGCCAGCCCCTTTGTATTTTGTTATTTATTGAATCTCATTGAGAAAATCGATCATGATCTCAATAAAATCATTTGGTTTTTCCCAACTGAAACTGTGACCGGAGTCAACCTCTATGAGCACGTTATTTTCTATCAGCAAATGCGCCCGCTCGGCATCCTCACCGCTCATAGCCCCCATAAGAATACCGTTCTCATCATACTTCCAATTTGTATGGATCAGGACGGATGGGCATTTGATCTTCGACAGGGCCTCGGCGTGATCAAAGCCTTTCAGCCATGAGCAATCATAGAATGCATCGCCAAATCTGGGATCGTAGTCATCCATGAAATAAAATGTCCCGGTAATGGAAGGTGGGAAGAAAAATATTTTTAATCTCTCTTCGGGATGTTTCTCCCTGTAGGAGACGGCATATCGAATGATTCTTTTTTTCGCATTTCCAAAATAATTGATCCAATAGCAGTTTTCGAGGTAATACAGAGCAAAGTCATCCTCCTCATTCTGGTTCAGGAATGAATGACATGCCTGAAATGTGTCCACCTGCGCAAATGTTTTATCGCACCGGGAGGCCTCCGTTGAGAAAAGAGGCGGATCCTCCAGGACAATACCCAATACATTCTCGGAAGAATTGGCGGCAAGCCATGTCGTCAGCAGCCCCCCGGATGAATGACCCGAGACCACTGCCGGTTCACCAATCACATTTTCAATAAACCAGGCAAAATCCTCGCCCATTGCCTGGCCGCTATATTTCTCCGGGTCTTTGCTGGATTTCCCATGCCCGTGGCAATCCACCGCATACACGTGATAATATTTCGACAATTCCGGGAGTACCTTCGTATACATTCCCCACGCCGCTACTTGTCCGTGGATCAGCAGGAGGGAAGGACCGTTATCGGGGCCTTCTACATAATTCAAAACCGTCCCATCGTTTAAAGATACCTGCTTTTCCTCATAACCCGCTTCCATCGTCTGCCGGAATGGAGCCTTATCATAATTCAGATTGTTATACACATATACGGAAGCGAACGCGATGACCATACACATCAGGATTACGACCGCTGTCAATATGATTGTCAAGTTGTTATACACGGAAGCGAGCGCGATGACCACACATATCAGGATTGCAACCGCTATCAGTATGATTTTCAAGGCTTTTTTTCTTTTTTTCTTTTTCGGCTTAATGCCGTACGATCCGGATAATTCTTTTTTCATTTGTCCCCTTCCTCCTGATTTTTCGCCTTTATGACCGCCTCGGCGAAGTGAAGAAACATATCGTTTTTAACGATCGCAATGCCCTGGGACTCATCGCCCAGAAGGAGCAGCGTATCCCCGGGATTGATATCAAAGACTTCTCGTGCCTCTTTAGGTATAACGATTTGTCCTTTCTCTCCGACTTTCGCAGTCCAAGCGTATTTGCCTTTCGAGTTTTTCATTATCAACCTCCATAGTATTAAGTATAATAAGTATAAAAAGTATACTTAATTATACTTTTTATAATATGAATAGTCAATAAAAAAACGCCACATCATGTTTGGAATGGGTTTAGTTCAGATATATCTATAAGCTGTGTCCCGTTGTTTCTTTATAACTTTTTTGTTCCTTTCATTATTCTGTTCCGTAATTCAGCTGGATTTTTCTTTTGGCACTCAAAAACCCCGATATTAAGGGCGAGTTTCACAGCGAGTAGCTTGCTTTGCTACATCTTCAGTAATTTTCTACGCTGAAAGTGAGCGTTACGGATGGCTTTTCTTCACCGTCTATATATATTTCGACCGAGTAATTTCCAATCTGCCAAGCTTCATTTGTGCGTGTAAGCGTGCCGCAGGCGATATCATTTTCATAGCTTGTATTCTCTGTGTTAGAAGAAGTGATCGGAGAAGTTTCATAAAACCAACGGAAAGTGATTTGTGTATCTTCTTTCATATTTTTCAGGTAGGCCAGCGCTATAAAGCTCTCGGCATCGGAAGGATAAATCGCAACGATATCGATCGGTGTATCATCGCTGTTGAATCCGGAAGTGAGCTGCGCATAGTTGATATAGGTTGCGGTGAGTTTGGTGACTGCGAACCAGATGATCAAAGCAAGAGTAACCGCAGCTATTATGAGAAAGACAGTTCTTTTTTTATTGTGTTTGACTTTTGCCGGCATTGTGGTCTCCTTTATATACGTTCATATTATTATCCATATTAAATTTAACTGAAATAAAGCCTGTTTGTCAATGACATTATGGAATGGAAAGGATAAAAAAACCGGTTCTTTATGATTATTCGTATAAAGAAGGCAGGCCGTGTATGTTGAGCCGGTTAAAAGATGCGGGGCAGGCGGATGTTGGGGGGGATGCATTTTAATGAATATTCATCTCAGCAGGCGAGCAATGTTCTCCCATACGGGTGGGCGGGAGCTGATCTGTTTATTTTGCAGAAAAGCCATACCTGCCAGATTCTTCGACTGCGCTCAGAATGACACCGACGCGGATTTGCAGGCAAGCTCGCAGTAAGGCTGTCTGGATGCTTATTTTGAATGACGTTTTCCTATTATCACGGTGAGGTCTGCCTATAGGGACAAAGATTTTGCATGAAAGGCTCTATTGGGACGGGGGACCACAATTATCCCCTATGGTTGGGTAGATGGCAGATGCGAGGATTGTGTATGGATTAAAGTTACATAAATGAAAAGATATAACAATCAAAGTCTGCAAAGCAGGCTCTCATATGTTTATTGATGGATGCAGACGAAGTAAGGTAATAGTTATTTTACAGCGTTTAATTTATTTTTGATCTCGTCTATGACCTTCATGTTATAGATTGCGCTGCGGTTTTTTAATTCGGTAATAAGAGTCAGCGCACCCGTTAATTTTGAATTGATATAGAGCGGGAAGCTGATGCAGAAAATGCCTGCGATGTATTCCTCGTTGTGGACGGCAAAGCCCGCTGCTGTTATTTTTTTGAGTTCCTTTCGGATCGAGTCTTCATCGCACAGGGTACTGCTTTGATATTTGATGATATCTACCTTTTTGAAATATTCGTCCAGCTCTCTTGGAGAATAGGAAGAAAGCATCATCTTGCCTGAACTGGAACAGTAGGCCGGAATAGAATCCCCGAGATTAAAATCCAAGTCTTTACTGTAAAATTTTGTTGTTTTATAGAGCAGTAATGGTTTGTTGTCAAACATGGTATTGATATTGACGGTGACATTATATTTCTGGGATATATAATGGGCAACAGGCAAATATTTTTCAACAAGCTGGTTTTGAGACAGAATGCTATTTGAAATAAAGAAAAATTTGTCTGTTAAATAATATCTATTATTATGTTCGTGTTTACCGGCATAACCGATTTCCTGAAGCGTGATCAAAAAACGGTTGATGCTTGAAATGGACGAATCCATTTGGGCGGCGATTTGCGTGATGCTGAGTTCGCCGTTTTTTTTCGACATCAATTCTATGAGCTCAAATACTTTTTTTACTGAGGCTATACCGTATTCGTATTCTCCCATTTTTATATCCTTTGTCTTAAGAATTATCTTTATTATACATATAAACGTTTATAATATCCAATTTTTGCGCATTGCGCAAAAATTATTGTTTGAAAAAACTAATTCTTTGCTATTTTTAGCATTCGTTGACTTGGCTTTTGCGGATTGGTAGACTCACAATTAACCTAATCAAAAACCTGATAAAAAGGAAGGGTTTTTACAAAGATTAAAATATACTTTAAGGAGGTTTCTATGTCAGAAAACATAAGAATGATTATTGCTTTTATAATACCTTTGACGTTTTTACTAATCATTCTCATCAAGTTTAAGATTAATCCTACCATCGCACTCTTATGCACCGCAATTTTAACAGGCATCATCGTTGGTATGGATTTACCCGCGCTTATCACGACACTTACAACGGGATTCGGCTCGATACTAACAAGTGTGGGACTTGTGGTCGGGTTTGGGATGGTGCTCGGGGAACTGCTCAGCAAATCGGGCGGAGCGGAAGAACTCGGCAAAGCCATGCTTCGGTTTGTCGGCAAGAAAAAAGATAATCTTGCGATTAATATCACCGGATACATCCTGGCTGTGCCTATTCATTTATTATCAGCACTTGTGATGCTGCTGCCGTTTGTGCGCTCCATGTCAAAAATAACAAAAAGAAGCATGGCAAGTTATGCAACGGCGCTGTTGATCGGACTTATTTTAACGCATACATGCGTTGTGCCCACACCGGGACCGCTTGCGATTGCCGGCATGCTGAAGGCAAATTTAGGCTGGTTTTTATTATACGGACTTATCATCACACTACCGGCAACACTGCTTGTAGGCTGGGGCGGAAGCCAGCTGGTCGAAAGATGGGCTTTAAAGGGCAAAAACCCCCATGAGCCGGAGCAAGTGCAGGAAGAGGAAGAATTTGACTTAACAGCGGACCCTACAAAGCCTTCCGCAAAATTGACACTTGGATTGATCGCGCTGCCTATTTTTCTGATTCTTTTAAACACCATTGCAGGCGTGATCCTGCCTGCGGACAGCAAAGTTATGACCATCCTTTCGTTCCTCGGCAACAATCATATCGCTTTATTCATCGGTGCGCTGGTAGCCATGATTGCACTCAGAAAATACTTCAAAGACGAAGCTATCAACAGTGTCTTTGAAAAATGTCTCACCGGTGTTGGTTCGTTGTTTATGCTTCTTGGAGCAGGCAATGCGCTCGGAACCGTTATCGCTACAAGCGGAATGGGAGATTTCCTTGTGCAGTCTCTCAGCGGATTGAATCTATCGATCGTGGTACTTGGATTTGTGCTGTGCCTGATTTTGAGAATCGTTATGGGCCTTGGTGTGGTTGCGGCGATTACCGTAACATCGATCCTTGGGCCGACCGTGCTTGCGCTCGGCGCTTCGCCTGTGCTTTTCGGTCTTGCAGTATGTGCCGCAAGCTTTGGATTTTTGGGACCGTTTGATCCTACGTTTTGGATGTTTGGGAAATTTTACGATATGGATTTCAAACAAACAATTGTGGCCATCACGATACCGACGGCCGCGGCATGCCTGATCTGCTTTGGCGTTATCATGATTTTGAACGCATTCTCTTCAGTGCTGCCGGGATTGATATGATAAAATAAGCACAGATAAAATACATAAATAAGGAGGGATACTATTTTGAGAGAATTGAAAAAAATGCAGCTTACGGCTGATGATTTTAAAAAAGTGGTTTCCACGGATGCGGAACCCTGCGCTTTGATATTTGATGATGTGTTGTTAGTAAATTCTCCGGGCACAAACGCAGTTGTGCTAAACACCGGCGAAGGGCTCATTTTAATTGACGCAATCATGCCAGGGGTGGAGTGCTACAACAATATCGTCACAAGTATTAAAGAAGCGGGCTGGGATCCGCGCGAGATAAAGATGTTTTTGATCACGCACGGTCATCCGGACCACGCGGGCTGCGGGAGATTGATCATCGATAATTTTCATCCCGCAACTTACATGTCTAAAGTGGACTATGATTTTTGGGTTGAGCATCCCGCGCTCGAGCAGTATCCGGCAGATTTTGTTGTTGAAAACTTTATTGACGACGGCGATATTCTCACACTCGGTGATATGAACATCCATGCGGTTTCTACGCCGGGGCATACACCGGGCGGATTATCGTTTATCTTCCCTGTAAAAGATTTAGGCAAGACGCATTGGGCGGCTATGTGGGGAGGAACCAATCCACCGCCGGATGTGAAAATGGTAGCCATTTATATGCAGTCACTCGATCGATTCCTGAAACTTACGGATGAATTCGGTGTTGATGTCGCTATCGGTAATCATCCGATCATTGACAACGGGTTTGAACGAATGGAAATGGCGCGAAACAGGCTTTCGCATATGCCGAATCCGTATATACTTGGAAAAGAAGGATTTAGAAACTATACGCAGCTTTTTCGAGATATGTGCTATGAGCGGCTGCTTGAAATGTGATTACGTTTTCCTATTTCATAAATAAAAAAGCAGTCTGTGATATGCAGGCTGCTTTTTATATTATCAAATGAAGTTGAAAAAATAGCTTAAAGATACTCTTTTGTTATTATTATTCAAGCACCGTAAAAGAAACGGTTTTGCTGGGTTTTTCGTTATCGTTCAGATAGATTTCAACACTGTAGCTTCCGGCTGCCCATTTATCTTTACCGCGCTGGATATAAAAATAGATATACCTGTCGTCCGAAGTCAGGCGGACTTCATCGCTTTGAAAAATAACTTCGCCGTTACATTTCCAAACAGCGTCTACAGATGTGTTGTTTTTGGCGTTTGTGACGCGTGCCGTTACCATCAATACATCGGCATTTGTGCTGTATTGGAAGACTTCGTCAACAGGATCGTTGTATTCATCGAGCGCGGAAGTCATCTGCACATCGTAGATTCTGGTTACGGTATTATTGAAGATGGTAAGAGCCAGCCCTGCTGCTATAATAATGATCAGGACAGGCAACCATTTTTTGTTTTGTCTTTTTTGGTTGGCTTTCTTTTCCGCTTTTTTTTGGATAACATCTATTTTTACGGCATTTTTCAGCGCTTCTTTATCATCTTTAGAGAGAGGCTGCTGTGTGCCGCAATACTGGCAACAGCCGATAGCGCGCAATTGATTGATCTCCACGTCGCCACCGCACATTTTGCATTTGTTGCTTGAAAGCATTTGTTTCTCACCGCCTTTAGGAGATATAAAATAAACATTCTACTACATATATACTCTAAAATATAATTTTTTGTCAATAACAATGTGCTATGATAAGAGAAATTCAATGAAAATATACACCCTGCCGGATTCGCAGACATATTTAGAATGATGCAAAAGGAATAGGGAGCACTGCATTCTCGCTGCGATAGACGTTATGGGAAGATTAAATGTTTACTATAAAAAGGATATATAAGGCAATAAATGTTGCGTGGGGAAATATCGGAGACATAACTTCTATGGTATACTTTATTTACTTTGATGAGGAGGGATTACTCTATGGAATTTCGCAGGGCGACGCTGCAGGATGTGAATACTTTGGTAAGGCTGCGCAAGCAACAATTGATTGATGAAGGCAACGAACCAATGAATGATATAGATGATGCGCTGGCGGGGTATTTTTTTGCGGGGATCGAAAATAATGCTTTCATTGCGTGGTTGGCGATCGAAAAAGGCAAGGTGATTGCAACAAGCGGGCTCTGCTTTTACAGGCTGCCGCCTACTTATACAAACCCTTCAGGTGAGGTGGCGTATGTGACAAATATGTTTACCGCAAAAGAATACAGAAGGCGGGGAATCGCTTCAAGATTACTCGCCAATATTTTAAACGAGGCAAGGCAGGCAAATGTCGGCATTGTGAGATTGCATGCATCCTCAGACGGAAAAGGCCTTTACAGAAAATTTGGATTTGCGGAAGCGCACGATCATATGGCCTTGCAATTATAATACTTTTTTTATGGAAGTATTTTACGATATAAACTTCTTAAAAATGTTTTAGACGGGCGCATACATAAAAATCAGGCCGACCGATACGGCAATGACAAATACCACGATGATATAAAGGGCGACGAGTCTTCTTTTAAAGATACTCGCGAGCATGCTTATGGAAGGAATATCGATACCGGCTCCGCCGATAATGAGCGCGATCGCCGCTCCGTAGCTCAACCCTTTTTTGATTAAAGAGGAGGCAATCGGAATGGCTGTTTCGGCACGAATAAAATAAGGGATACCGACCGCGGCGGCAGCGGGAACTGCAAAGGGTGTGCGGGTCCATGTATTATTTTCAACAAAATCCGGCGGTATCAATCCATAAATGGCAGTGCCGATCGCGGCGCCCGAGAGCATATGTAAAAAAACATGCTTATAGTCTTTCCATGCCCTGTTAAACGCATAGCTGATTTTTTCTTTCAGAGAGACGGGAGATTTTTTTCTTTGCCGAATATGCTCATCGTCAAAAAAAGGCCGGATATATTGCATGCCGCCTTTTTTATCCAACACAACACCAAAAAGAACCGAGCAGCACAGCACAATTCCAAAATAAATCTGAGCTTGCGAAACACCTAATAGAGTTGTTATTTTTGCCATAATGATCGGGTTGAGCAATGGGGAAGCTATCGTAAACGACATAACGGCGCCGAAAGGGATGCCCGCCTCTATGAAAGCAAGTGTGAGGGGGATTGTTGTAAAAGACCACAAAGGGGTCAGTGCACCGAGCAGGGCGCCTGCTATGTTTCCGAAAATGCCTTTTCCCGACATCCATCCTTTGAGTTTTTCCTGAGAAATAAAAAGCATGATAAAAGAGATAAGTATGTTGAGCAGCAAAATGAGCACGGTCAGCTCAAGCATGATATAAAAAAAATATTTTAATAAATGAATAAAATTTTCCATAACACGACCTTTCCATCTATAAATTTTTGGCACAAACTTTATATATATTGTACCATAAACGGGCGGTATAAGAAACGCATGCAAAGGTATTTTTTGCAAGAAAACGGTAACAGGTTTTATGCAAAAATAGCAAGAAAAATCTTGGATAAAAAGTTTGAATCTTACTAAAATAAAGACCCCATCCCCACAAATTCTTCAACTGCCGCTCACGTTTCATAAAAAAAGACTGAAAAGCGCAAGGCCGGCAATGCCCCGTTTGTTTTGAAAGAGACGATGGAGTCGGCTTTTATAATCATATTATTTGATGATTTATGTTGTTCCGGGTATGTTGTATAATTAAAAAGACAGTATGTGAAGAAGGAGGCTGTATGAAGAAAAAAAGGATCAAAATCGTATGGATATTTGGAATTCTTATAGTTCTTTTTTCTGGGTGTTCATCTACGGATAATAATGATACATCAGAAGATAATATGCGGGAACATTCGGAAAGCCTCACTGTTACCGAGGCGAATGAAATAGAAGAGAAACTTTTGGATGCAGTGGGCTATGGAGCATCTGAAGGCGGATATGTACTTGTTGATACTGCCCAGACTGCATTTTACAGCAGCACCGGAAAGACCGAGGAACAAAAGGCCGGGGATGATTTTTTCGGGCAAGATGCAAACCACATACAAAATATGCCCGATTATACGAATAACGGAGACGGCACTGTCACCGATCATATTACTGGTTTGATGTGGCAGCAGGATCCGGGAGAAAAGATGACCTGGCAAGAAGCAGTGGAAAATCTTAAGACATTTAGGCTGGCTGGGTATGATGACTGGAGGCTGCCAACGATAAAAGAATTATATTCTTTGATACAATTCAACGGTTCCACCGGAACAGATGAGGAAAGCGCCATACCTTATATTGACACAGATTATTTTGTTTTCTCCTATGGAGACGAGACGGGTGAGAGATTTATAGATTCACAATATGCCACGAGCACCATTTATGAAAGCGATACAATGAACGGAAATGCGACTATGTTTGGCGTCAATTTTGCGGATGGCAGAATAAAAGGCTATCCCGTCTCTAAAGAATTTTATGTGATGTATGTGCGTGGGAATACCAGTTACGGAATAAACAACTTTGTGGATAACGGAGACGGAACCATAACAGATTTATCGACGGGGCTGATGTGGATGAAGTATGACAGCGGGTATTTTGATGCAGGGCAAGAAAAAAGCGAGGGGATAGACTGGCAGCAGGCGCTTGAATGGGCAGAAGAGTTGGAGTATGCGGGCTATGATGACTGGTATTTGCCTGATGCGAAACAACTGCAAAGCATCGTTGATTACACAAGGAGTCCGGATACGACAAATTCCGCTGCGATCGATCCTTTATTTCAGGCGACACAGATAATCGATATAACAGGAAATATAAATTACGCATCTTATTGGACAAGCACAACGCATCTTGACGGAGAAATACCGGGGCAAGCGGCGGTGTATGTTGCATTTGGTGAGGCACTTGGAGAGATGAACGGTGTCATTATGGATGTGCATGGTGCAGGCGCGCAGCGCAGTGACCCCAAGACAGGTAATGAAAATAATTATCCCGCAGTCAATGAAAAGGCCCCGCAGAAAGATGTGCTGAATGTGTATAATTTTGTACGGGCAGTGCGTGCTGCAGATTAAGAAACAAATTATTTTAATTGAAATGACATGTTCATCATTACAAAACAAGATGCTCTTTTAAAAAGAACCGAAAGAGTTGCCGGATGAGCATTGATAAACATCAGGATAGAAAAGGTGAGAGTTAGTCTCTTTTAAACACCAGCTCCAAGTCTATAATCTCGCCTTTTGAACTTGTCAGTTGTGTATTGATACGCTCTGTAGCGCCGCCGTCGTAGGTGAACTGAATAAAATAATAAGGTTCGATCAGATCAATATATTGCTGCGGTGAACCGTTCATAATATATTTATTATTTTCATCGAATAAAGACATATAGCCTGTGTTTTGATTTTGACTGCCTTCACATGAATTAGAACCCCAATTGATTTGTGTGATCCGCAGATTTTCTACATCTTTCTCTCCGATATACTTAATCTCATAACGCGTTGCCATTTGTAATTTTTCATCACCGAAAGTGATGCCTTTCGGCACTTTGGGGCTGCCGTCGTACTCAAGCTGTACACGAACATTGACTTCATAGTTTTCATTCTCACCTGCATAATTGCGGTAGACGGATACTGTTTTCCCGCATGATGTAAAGCTGAGAAGTAACAAGCAAAGGAACAGACACAGTAAAAAAATTTTTATTTTTTTCAATAAGATGCGGCCTCCTTAGTTTTGAGTAGTTTTTTCTGTAAACACTAAATCTAAGTCTGTAATCTCGCCTTTTGAACTTGTCAGTTGTGTATTGATACGCTCTGTAGTGCCGTCGGCGTAGGTGAATTGCACGTAATACGCATGCTCGGTGATATCAATTGTTTGCATTGAATCTTTTGTGCTGTATTTATTATCTTCATCAAATAAATTCATATAACCGCCGATTTGGTTTTGACTGAGCAAATAGTATTTATTCCCCCATTCTACTCCGGTAATTTGCAGATTTTCCACATCTTTTGTGCCGATATACGTGATATCATAATACATCATAGTCGTTAAATTCTCATCATCATACATCAGACCTTTCGGCACTTTGGGGTTGCCGTCGTATTCGAGCTGCACGCGGACACTGACTTCATAGTTATCATTCTCGCCTGCGTAATTGCGGTAGACGGATACTGTATTTTTACAAGAAGTAAAGCTGAGAAGCAAAGCAGACAGGAATAAAAATAACAGTAGTTTTTTTGCTTGTTTTAACATCGGTGCTATCTCCATAGTTTTGTGTATTCTATTTAGGGAACAACTAACTTGACAGTATATTTTATTAAATTTGAGAGCGATTATTTCACAAAAAAATATTAAATATTTTAATTATATTCTTATAGTACTTTATTTTGTGTATTTTTGTCAATGACAAAATGAAATATAAAAGATAATATATGTTTTTCTTATTTATGCAGCATTTTATAAATAAAAAAAGTAAAAATTTTTCGTTATTAAAGTATAAAAATTTCTACATCGTATATACTATTTACGAACTAAAATGTTAAAGCTTACCTATTTACCTTTCTGTCTTTAAAGTATTCTAAAGCAAGGGTTTAAAGTTTTCTACTTTAAGCTCTTTGCTTTTTTATGATGGTGATATATGGGATTGACTAAATAGTGGTATAGAGAATTTTATTTTGAAGAAAATAAGACTACCTCTCCAAAATGTATATGAGAAGGATCTTAAAAAAATTTTTTTCTATTTTATTATTTTCTTTTTAAAGGCTTAAAGTGCCCCTCTTTAAGCCTTTTGCTATTTTAAAGTGTGCTGGCAAGCGTAAAGACTGAAATTTCCGGATGATTAAGAAAACGAATGCCGAAAAGCCCGCTTGCAAGCCCGCGGTTGACGTAGAGCATTTTGCCGCCAATGGCGTACAGGCCCGCATCATACGTGGGAAAAAATTTCACTTCCGGAGAAAGCAGACCGCCTATGAAAGGAATGCGGATCAGGCCGCCGTGCATGTGACCGCTTAAAGTGAGGTCGGCGCCCCATGCGGCGTAGGTTTCAAAATAGACGGGATTATGTGCGAGCAATATCGTAAAAGCATCCGATTTCTCTCCTAGAAGCTGGTTTATGTTTTGCTCTTCAAAAGAGTAGACTTCGCGCAGGTTTTTCAAATTGCGATAATAGCGCAGATTGAACCAAAGCCCATACAGGTCGATAGCTTCTCCGTCTTTTTCAAGAGAGATTTTTTCGTTATCAAGCACGATGATGCCGATGGATTGAATGGTATCAAGCAGTTCATCTCTCAGGGAGGCTAAAAGCATCTGTTCGTGATTACCGATGACGAAATAGACCGGGCATATTTTTACAAGACTGCGCGCAAGCGAATAAAAAGTATCAAAATCGGTATGGGTGGAGCTGACCATATCGCCCGTGAGGACGATGATATCCGGCTGCTGCTCTTTGACTTTTCTCAGCAGGCAGGCATTATCCTTGCCATAGGATCTGCCATGCAGGTCTGAGAGCTGCACGATTTTATATCCGTTGAAAGCAGAAGGGATTTTTTCGTTTTTGATTGTAAGAGAGCCGATGCTTAAAAGTGTGTTACTCAAAAGCAGTTCCACAAGCAGCAGAAAAATAATAAATAATAATATTTTCAGCATATAAGGCCTTCTTTTTTTTGTTTTTTTCATATATGTAAAGCTTTCTCTTCTTTGTTGATAGAGAAAAATTATATCATATAGAAGGAGCAGATTCTATTGAAAACAAGCATATTTTTTTACAAAAATACCGGCTTTTTTTGCTACGGAAGCTCTTGAGTTATTTAATTGATTTTTCGCAAAATCCAATATTTCTCTTTTCATATGCGAAGAGAGAAAATATTTATCAAAACAATCGAGCAGATGGGAATAAAGAACGTTTTTACATTCGCCTGAAGGCTCGCCCTTCATATAATAGGTGTTGTTTTGTGTCGAGAGAAGTTTATTTGTGATTGTCTCTTCTAAGGCAGGCTTGGCGGCAATGATCTTCGGTGCGCTTTTTACGACGTTGGAGGCGGTGATCATGGACTGTGAAGAGAGAAAAGAAAAGTAAAGCTCAAAGATGGATTCAAATTTGTTTTCATTATCAACTGATGCCATATTTGCCAGTGTGAAGAATGCGCCCCAACGGATGATGTTGCTTTCGCTTGATAAGAAAGATACGATCGTATCGAAGTAAGGATAGAGAAGCGAGGGATTTATTTCGCTTATGCGACGAACGACTTTTTCGCAAAGAAATTTGGTCGAACCTTTCTGTGTATGGATAAAATCCATCAGCAAAGAAATATTTTCTGGAGAGGATAAAAATTCTTCCGTCAGTGTTTCTGTCTGAGGCTTTGATTTCAACTTCAGTAAAAACTGATCATACCCTAACATCATTTCAAATCTCCTATCATTTAATTTGTTTAAATTTTAAAATAAATTAGTAGAAAATACCAGTTATTTTAAAGCATGTTTTTTTGCCCCGAGGGAATAGTATATTCATCACTGCGGCGAGTGCAGTGGGGAAAATAGGCTTATATAGGATAGACTTATGTTTATGCTTTTGAGTCTATTTTCTTTTATGAATCAATTTCATGCAAAATTTTTCCACGAATAAAAGAAAAAGATTCGAGCAAAATAAGACTGTCACTGCAAATAATGCAGTGGAGGAAGTAGACTTTTAAAAGCAGGTCTGAGGATTTAGTCTTTTAGGTCTATTTTCTTTTTACAAGCAGTTTTTCACAAATTCAACCGGATGCTGTGTGCGAGCGGATATGTCATCGATTGAAAGCCCTTGATCATAAAAGCGGCGCACAACGCATGCCATGCTTTCTCCCACTTCGATAATGTGACGATCCGGGTCATAAAAACGCAGCACCCTCTGCCCCCAAGGATATTGAACCAAAGAATGTATATACTCAATGGAATAGACCGAAAGTTTGCTTAAAAATTCATCAAAGCAGTCCTCTTCGAAATATAATTCGAAGCTGTTTGAACCAAAGGCAATATCACTTTCTGGTTTGCAAATAAAGGTTTGCCAGCTATCCAAAGTTTGAAGAGAGAAATTTCCGTTAAACGTGATGTTCTCGCCGAAATCTAAAATAACTTCCTGACCTAAAACTTCCTCATAAAATTTACGTGATCGTGCCAGATCGCGTACAACAATCAACGGGCAATTGAATTTCATAGACCGGATCCTCCTTTCATTAAAAGAAAATAAAATTTTTAAAAAATTTTCGTCAAGTTTTCATACTATAAGCATAAGATATAATAGGAAATATTTCCAACATTATTTAGCATATTTATAAAAAAACGGGTCAAAATCTAAGCTGCTTAAGCAGTGGTTGGGAGAAACGGGCATAAAGGTCAAATAATTTATGGCTTTTAGGCCTGTTTCTTTTTCAATCAAAATTTTTTATAACAAGCAAAGGATCAAAACAAATCGTGTAATTATCTATAGTAAGAAAAAGCCCATGTATATTGATGAAATGTTCCAGCGCCATTTCAATAAATTTTTCCGTCACGTCTAAAAATTCTGCGAGCTCCGCGCGGTTAGAGACTCCTGCATTGAACGCGTCGATGAAATCATGCGGCCGGATTAGCTTTTCCGCCGCCCAACGGCGTGCTCTTTTTTCGGCTTTAATGTTTTCAGTCTTGCTTTGGTCGAGGATATCTCCGCAGGATGTGTAGTGATGGCCAAGCTCCTCGGCTAAAATACATGTTTCTTCGGCTGTGGTGGAAAGGTTTTTATTCAAAGCGATCGTGTTATCGCAGTAGAGCGCTTTTATTTTCCCCGCAAGTGGGCAATGGAATATTTCGATGTTGTCATTGATAAAATGTTTCAGAATAAAAAAACCAGACATGACTGTGCTCCCGATTAGATTTCATAATGTTATTGTAGCATAGGCAGAAGAGGGAAGGCTATAAAAAAATTTGAATTTATGCACCGATTATGTCGCGTGATGAGCATGAGATGTCCGGAAAATTTAATAAGAGGGGTCCGAGAAGACTATGATACGCATGTCATTTATTCCAGTTGATGATGTGCGATACAATAAATTGAGCAGTTGACCCGAATGTTATTTTGTAATGAAGGTCATATGCATTTTTGACAGAAGAGCATTGAGATGCATGTGAGGGTATCGGGCACTTTGATGCGCGATAAAAAGACGGTATGTGATTGATTTATATGAAAAAAATAAAAAAAGAATATGCAAAAATAAAGCAGGGTTAAAGGGGATGGGACGCTGAGAGCAGCGTCCGTTATAATCGAAAGGCAGAATTTATATATCAATTTTCAAGCGATGTTAAAAACATAGGTGTTTCGTGCTCTCCGATATCAAAGCCGCAGTTTTTATAAAAATTGACTTTTTGATCATATGAAATCAACACAAGTCTTAAATAGTCTTTATACTTTTCTTTTACTAAACGAAGCAGTTCTCTGCCGACTCCATGTGATTGATAGCTTGGCCTGATCAATAAAAAGTGAATATATGCAGTCATGATGCCGTCGTCTAACACATTGATAAGACCTATGAGAGCTTCACCGTCCCAAGCTGTGTAGACTGTATCCGAATTTTGCATGGCCGCAGATATTTTATCGGGATATTTGCCGGAAGCCCAATCAACGGATAGAAAAAGATCCTGCAATTGCTGCGTATTGATGGCTTTATTTGTTTTGTAGGTGATGTTCATTGTTTTTCTCCTTTTGTCTTTCTCTGAATTTGCGTACTTTCATAAGAGATGCGCATGTGTTATCACACCATTTTCGTGTGCCTGCACGGCTCAGATCATAATAAATCCAGCCGCAGTCGGGATTTTGGCAAAGCTTTATGCGCTCAATATCTGATTGAGTTAAAAGCTCGGCAAAAGAGAGCGTTATTTGATATGAGAGCCACTGCATATTTTCTTTTTTGGGAATTGTCTTTAATTGCAAGGTGTCATTCACAGATTCCAATACCTGATAAGAAACAGGTGATAAATACTTATTTAACCGAAAAATAGTTTTTTTGGATAACTTTCTTGTTTTGCAGAATTCAAAAGCTGCCTCGTTTAAAAAAGTTCTCAGGTCGATTAGTACTTTCATATCTTCGATATTTTCTACATCTGTCTCTTTCAGTTTCCATTTTTCACAAAAATCATGCATCCATTCCTGGCTATATAAAGGATCTTCGAACAGCTGATGTGTTTTGTACCATTTGCTGTTGATAAACTCAAGACATAACAAATCCATGAAGTAACCTCCATAATGTATATTGACAGTTACATTTCAACGTGTTACATTTATTATAATGATGTAACCATATTATGTCAATAAAAACGTTACAAATCCTTGCTTTTTTATTCGGAGGTTTTTTTTGTTCACTATAGATTTAACAAAATATATCATTTTTTTAGGGTCGACATTCATTATTTGTGTCATACCGGGAGCTGATATGCTGTATATTATAGCTACAAGTATTCGACTTGGACGAAAAGCAGGGATAACCGCTGCGCTTGGAATATCAGTGAGCATGTTGTTTTACACGATTGTTGTGAGCTGTGGACTGGCTGCTTTTTTCAGTGTTTCGAATCAGGCCTTTCATATATTGCAAGTTTGTGGCGGCCTCTATTTGGTTTTAATCGGCATACAGACTTTGCGTGATAGGGAACTGAACGTAAAAACGGACTCTATACAGACTTTGCGTGATAGGGAACTGAACGTAAAAACGGACTCTCAAAAACAATCAACACGGATGACTTTTTGTCAGGCAATGTTTACAAATCTAATGAATCCTAAAGTTATTTTCTTTTATATTGCTTATTTACCCCAGTTTACAAATAAGGCTCTTGGACATGTGGGCAGTCAATTATTGCTGTTAGGCTTTAGCTTTTTGTTGATCGGCCTTACAATAGATGCGGCGATAGGCGTACTGAGTACTTATATTGTTGGCAGTGCAGTAGATAATAAGTCTTCAAAATTTTTCAAAATTCTTTCTGCCTTGATTTATTTTGCTTTGGGAATGTATATATTTTTTAACGAAACATTTGGAGCAATTTAGAAATAAAAGAATAAATTGATAATGAAAAAACATAAAAAATTTTTAAAAAAGGTATTGACATCATTTACAAAAAGTGGTAAATATAAATTAGCACTCAACAAGATAGAGTGCTAACAAAATAAAAATTATTATAAAGGAGTTGTTAATCATGGCTGGATTAGTACCATTTAACAGAAAAGGAACAAATGTAGTAAATAAGGGTTTTGATGATTTCTACAACATGCTTGACGACTTTTTCGCCGAGCCGTTCGCGCTGCGCAGAAGCTTTGCTGCGGATACTTTCAAAATCGATGTTGTGGAAAACGAAAAAGATTATGTTGTCGAGGCAGATCTGCCGGCAGTGAAAAAAGAAGAAATCAATATCAATATGACAGACGGCAGACTCACGATTGCAATTGCCAGAGAAGAAAACAAAGACGAAAGCACAAAAAACTACATCCATAAGGAGCGAAGATATTCTTCCATGGCAAGAAGTATTTATTTAGCTGACGCTGCCGGGGAAAATATCAAAGCAAAATTAAACGACGGCACACTGAGTATCACAGTTCCGAAAGCGGAAAAAACCGAAGGAAAAAACAAGATAGAAATAGAATAAATGACAAAAAATTTTCATGAAGACAACCTCACCTCTAAAACAAGCAGGGCAGCCTGCTTGTTTTCTTTTAGTATATATGTTATATTGAAAAATATATAAAATATGGGGTTGTAGTTGTTATGAAAGAATTAAGTAAAGCTTGTATTACGGCATCAAAAAAATTTGAACATTTAAAAAAAGAGGAGATAGCGGCAATTGCCGATGATGATTTGCGCTTCGTCGTCATGAGCTGGATCAGCGGACAGATCAGCGAAGACTGCAGTGACGAATATGAAGTGATCGTTTCGCTGCCGAAGCCTTGTCAGAATGTGTATGCATGCTGCGCCATCGCCGATGAGATATGCAGCGGCGGGTTTAGCCAGTTATTTTTCAATGCCACGGTGCAATTGGCACAGATAGCGCAGAAAGGCTTTTTGGAGATTGGTGAAGAAGAGCTTGGCGAGCTTTTAAAAAAAGCGATTGAAATTTATCATGATAATGAAGAAAAATTACAGCGATTTGTTGACGGAGCGGATGATAGCGCTGCGGCATCATTTGCGAAACAGTTATTTCATGAGCTGGACAGTAAGTTTACATGTCACGAGAAAGAATTTGACGCTATGGTGGTTGCTTATATTCGCGAGAATGAAGCATATTTCGGGGATTAAGACGATACAGTGATAATAAAACAAGCATATTTATGCTTGTTTTATTATTTTCAATTATTTTAGACGGTTATATACTTTTCAATATCAAAAAACATAGTATAATATGAAAAAAGATGAAATAGGAATCGAAATGGTAGGTACACGGAGTATTGCCACGGCACAATTACTTGTGTTTTTGGTAGGCTTAATCATGCTGATACAAATATGGCTTGATAATAGAATGCGTTATATGGGAATCGGGCAGTGGATCATCGGACTTGCGATGACGATGGCCGGGTTTGTGCTGATTGCTTTGCGCGGCATAATTTGTGATTTTTTGAGTATCATTATCGCAAATTCACTGCTTCTGGTCGGCATTCTCTTTTTTTTAAGCGGATTAAATTCGTTTTTGAAAATCAAACAAAATTATAAAGTAAACAGTATACTTGTAATTGTAAGCATGTCGATGCTTTTATATTTCACCTATGTAAGAGCCAGTGTAAGCATACGCATTATCGTTATAAGCGCCGCCTATATTATTTTTTTCGCACAAGCGCTAGGGATACTTATCAAAAAACCTTCCGGTGAATTCCGCTCTATTGTGCTGTCTTTGAAAGTGAATGCAATCCTTTTTATTTTTTTAAATTTTGTACGTATTGCCAAGGAAATTTTCAATCCCTCGCAGACACTCGATTATTTCAGTCAGAATATATTTGAAATCATATTTTTTACGCTGAATATACTTGTTTTGCTCTACCTGATCGTAAATTTGGCGATGCTTATTCCCAAAAAATTGCTTGAAGATGTAAAAAAAGAAGAAAGAAAATTTAATACTATTTTTCATCAGGCACCTTACGGTGTTATTCTTTTGAAAGCGGATAACGGGGCAATTCTTGAGGTAAACAATGAAATGCTGGATATGATGAAATACACGGAAGATGAAGTGGTCGGCAAAACGGCGATTGAGGACAAGTTTTGGGTGGACTTGGCGCAGAGAGCAAAAATCATTGAAGATGTGAAGGCGGGAAAAGAAGTAAACGGACTGGAGATAGAGTTTAAAAATAAAAACGGTGAGTCTGTTTACGGGCTTTTTTCAGCTGCGTTGATGCGTTTGGGAGGAGAAGATATCATTATTTCCACTTTAAAAGATATCGGTGAAATCAAAAAACTAAAAGAGCAGCTTCAAAATATGGCTATGCGCGATGCTCTCACACAATTGCCCAACAGAATGCATTTTTACGATTATTTTGAAAAACAGGTGGCTCGCGTAGCGAGAACTAGGGAAGAGCTGGCGATTGTGATGGCGGACATAGACAGTTTTAAAACGGTAAACGATGAATATGGACATGATATAGGTGATAAAGTGTTGATTACAGTTGCAAACAAGCTCGATAAGTTTGTTCGTAAATGTGATATGGCTGCAAGGTTCGGCGGAGATGAATTTGTGATACTGCTCAATGCGAAAAACCGGGATGAAGCGAAGAAAGCCCTTGGCCGATTGAATCAAAGCCTAGTGAAGCCTTTCAGCACTGATAAAATAACGCATCACATCACCTTGAGCATCGGCGTTGCGATGTACCCTGCGGACGGTACGGAAATTGACGAGTTGCTCAAAAAAGCGGATACGGCAATGATGGAGGTGAAAAAAAGCGGTAAAGGCGCAGTGAAATTTACGGCAGAATAAAAACAACTGCATCAGGTTTGCTTTTTTGCAATCCTGAAATTTCACAGACAAGCCTTTTTAATACATAAAGTCTTTGTTGATTTTTTGGCTTTAAACTGATCAATCCTTTATTATTGGGATTTAGAATTAAATTTAAATTTCGTTATTTTTGATAGAATCAATTGAATGTAGTTTCTCTTCTATTTCTTTTCTCAGCTTTAATGTCTTTGCAAGCTTTTTCCCCGCTTTTGCTGCTTGGTCTAATATCTTTTCGTTGTTTAAAACATCTTGCTTTTTGAACAAACCCAATGCTTGAAGAGTATCGATTACCCTGTAACCCAATGCTTCCAACGACTTTGTCATCGCCTCAATTGTATTGCCCATATCAGCCTTGGAAGATTGTTCGCATACAGCCATGACAACTGCATATTTGCCTCCCAGCGCTTCGTAAATGCCCATCCAGATACTGCGGTCGTCTTTTGCGAAAACCTCAAAGCAATAGCATCTGTCGATAAAAGCCTTCACGGCGGCGGACACATTATAAAAATAAGTCGGAGAACCTAAAATAATGGCATCGGCTTCAAGCAGACGCGGATATAATTTCTGCATGTCATCATTGATCACACATTTATAAGTATCTTTGCAGCCCTCACAGCCGGTACAATCTTTTATGACATAATCACCGAGAAAAATAATTTCGGCTTGCACACCCTCTTCTTCAGCTGCCTTAACAGCTCTTTGGACAAGAGCTGATGTGTTTCCGTCTTTTCTCCTGCTGCCGACGATTCCTAAGATTTTGATAATAAACACTCCTTTTCTACGTGACGATTGAGTAATGATGTTGGCAGTAAAGTTTAAAAAACTTCGGATATCAATATCCCGTTTACAGCCAAATGTTGTTTTTTATTATGGCTTTGAATAAAAGTATTGATTTACATATATAAAATATATAACGGTTGTATTCTCTTTTAAGTTTAGTACAGCACAGGCTTTTGTGTCAAGGTAAAGCATTTGGATACTGTTGAAAAAATGATTAATGATTATAAGAATATATAAGGGAGATTGAAAAGAGATGTTTGTGAGCGGAGTCATCTTATGATTTGCGCGAGGGGATGAGGTTGAATGATCAGGAATAGCTTATATATTTATTTTAAAATAAAAAAGCCTGGATTTCCAAGCTTTTTATTTATTATGTTCATATTATGTGTACTAAGAAAGCTCCGCTTCGGTGACGATACCTTTTTCGAGCGAGTCGCGTTTGACTTCTTCATAAAAGCCCGAGAAAGAAGAGCCCATATATGGACCTACATAAAAAATCATCAGCAATCCGAATGTGAGGCTCGAGAGGATCATCCAGCCCAAAAAGCTCAGATAAAATATGAAAAGATCCATCTTGCGGCCATTCATCATGCGCATAGAAAGTTTGAGTGCGTCCTGGGCTTTGACATTGGGGCAGTCGGCAAGAATAAAGGGGGTCAGGGCATATGAGAAAGATTTAATAATACCCGGAATCACAAAGAGAAGTGACCAGAGCAAAATAAATAATTGCATCCAAAGATATCCGCCCACATTGCGTCCGAAATTATGAAACCCTTTGTTGAACATGGTGCCGAAATCCGGCTTTTCACCGCGGTAAATAAGCAAAAAGAACCAGCAGAGCCCTACCGTCAAAGGCCCCGAAAGAATGAGCGAGCCGATGCCGAATGTTACAGCGCTGGCTCCGGCAATAATTGCGGCAAAAACAACGATAACACCCACTTGTGTCCAGTAGTCCTGCCTGATCAATGTTTTTGCATAGGTTTTGATTTCTACTCTTGACTTCATTTTTCCTCCTTACAGACTATACTGCATCATGCAGTATAGAACGTTGATATGATCGATTATATCCCTATGTTATGAATACCGTTTTTATGATACATTTGTTTGGAAGTTTTGTCTATAAGGATTTGAAAATTCATGAAAGATGTAAATCTTTGCATAACAATAATTGTATGAACTATAAAATGAACATAATTATTCGTGTGATCATATATAAAATTTAATCTATCTTAGCATCCTGTAAACGCTGTTTCAATTGTTTTAGTCTCTCTTGTACCAGGATCGAACAGGATTCTTTTACTTCGCTTTCGCTTCGCCCCAAAACAAAAGTGATATGACGCCTGCACGCACTCTCGGCCGTATCTTTGTTTTTGAAACTTATTGAATCAAAAATGATGAAATGCTCGCGAATAATAAATTCATACGTATCTTTGTCCGCTGTGATATAGATCCGGTATTTATTGATTTGCGATTTGATGTTTTTATAAGCATCAATCAGATATTTGTTTTTGCTGCAGAGCACAATATATTCATGGAAGATATCTTCGGAAGACAGCATATTTTTGTAATCTCCGGAATGATACGCTTTTTCGATTTGCTTTGCGTAGTCCTCTAATTGCGTGATTTCTTTATCTGTAACTCTCACGGCCGCGCAGCCTGCCGCCTGTGGTTCTATGAGATATCTGAAATTTGTTAAATCGAAGTAATCGTTTGCGTTCAAAGGCGCGACAATAGCTGATTTCTTATAGTTCCTGATGACAAATTCATCTTTCTCGAGCATTTGTATCGCTTCCCTGACAGGAGAACGGCTCACATCTAAAGATTCCGCAATGTAGGATTCTACCAGCACTGTTTCGGGCAAAAGAATAAAATTAATAATTTCATAAAGCAAAATTTCATAGATTGCCTGTGTGATAGATATGAACGGATTTTCATTTAGTTTATTGGCTAAATCAATTTTATTTATTTTAATCACCTTTTTATCATTTGGTATACTGATATTATAGTTCCTTTGTTTTTATTTCGCAACAACATGTTCATAAAAATGTACATGACACCATAAATATATCATAAAGTTGGTACAAATGTAAACGTTATGTTTATATTTTGACACTTGAAAATCAGAGTGATATAAGATGAAAAGATATGCTACGCGGAGGAATTATTTATATGAATTTTAAAGATCAATATACGCAGAAATTGACAACGCCTGCCAAGGCGGTGAGCAAAATCATCAGCGGGGACAAAATCGCCGTACAAGCATCAAGTCAATGTTCTGTTATTTTACTCAATGAATTATACAAAAGAAAAAATGAACTAAACGATGTGATCGTCTCATCTTCTCTTTCTATTCGAGAACATAATATTTTTAATGCCGATTGTAATGATCGGATACATTACATTTCTTCATTTTTGGGCGCATATGAACGTGATGCGATAAAGAAAGGGAGAAAAATCGATTATTATTGCTTTCAGCTGAGAAATGCGGAAAAAGTTATAAAAACAAGGTTGCAGCCAACCGTTTTATTTATCATGGCGTGTCCGATGGATGAAGAGGGTTATTTCAATTTAAGTCTCTCTCCCGGAGACATGGATGCATTCACAAAAGATGCAAGGGAAGTGATTGTGCAGGTCAATGACCGGCTCCCGCATATAAGCGGATACAAAGTACATATCAGCGAAGTAACCGCATTATTCGAAGAAAGCGAGGAAGTTGCCGAACTCCAGTCGGGAGAGCCAGATGATACGGAAAAGAAAGTGGCAGCATACATTGTTGACAGAATCCCAAACAAGGCGTGTCTGCAAATAGGCATAGGAGGGATCTCAAACGCGGTAGGCTACAGCCTTAAAGATCATAAGCATCTTGGAATTCATACGGAAATGTATACGGAGTCCATGTTTTATTTAACACAAAAAGGCGCAGTAGACAACAGTGCCAAACAAGTGGACAGGGGAATATCTGTTATGGGGTTTGCAATGGGAAGCAGCGAAATGTATGAGTTTCTGAATCGCAATCCAAAGGTATTGGCAAAATCCGTTTCTTATACAAACGATCCTTATATCATAGCACAGCAGGATAATTTTATTTCGGTGAACAGCTGCATCAGCACTGATATTACGGGGCAGGTATGCAGTGAATCTATAGGAAGCAGACAGTTCAGCGGCACGGGTGGCCAGGTGGATTTTGTAAGAGGAGCTCAAATGAGCAAGGGCGGGATGTCGTTTATAGCGATGAAATCAATAAATACCAAAAAAGACGGCACCGTTACATCAAAAATTGTTTTCAACCATCCAGCGGGAACGGTGATTACAACGCCGCGTACCGATGTGCAGTATATCGCAACCGAGTACGGTGTTGCGGATATGCTGAATCAGTCGGCTGCAAGCAGAGCAAAAGAACTCATTAAAATTGCGCATCCGGATTTTCGGGATGAATTAAAGCATCAGGCCAAGCAAGCGGACATCTTATAAAGTTTTCTGGAACACAGATAAAAAAATATTTGAAGGAGCTTTCATTTTGGAAACAGTGAAAATAAAGCAGGTAAGCCGAATAAAAGTATTGCTTATGGGCATGTTGGTTATGGCGTTTGGCGGGACCAGTTATTCGTGGAGTATTATTCAACCTTTTATAATGAGTCACTACGCAATCGATGCCGCTGCCGCAAGTGTGCCCTTTTCGGTGAATCTTGGAATATTTGTCGTAGGATGCATTTTAGGCGGCAAACTTCAGACTCGATACTCGATTCAAAAAGCTTTGAGATTTGGAATTGTGATGAGCTTTTTGGGTTTATTATTCACGGCAATCGTACCGGTAAAGATGCCCTGGCTTCTTACGGTGACATTTGGGGCATTTACAGGTATTGGAGGCGGCATTGTCTATAACACTTTAATAGCGGCAATGCAAAAATATTTTCCGGATAAAAAAGGTATGGCCGGCGGAGCAATTCTTTGCATGATCGGCTTGTCCGGGTTTTACATGTCGCCCTTTATTAACTTTGTCTTAAGCAATTACAGTTTAAGGGCAATGTTTTTATCAATAGCTATTCTAACTTTGGCTGTGGGCGTAGTCGGAAGTATATGCGTCAAAGAACCTCCGTACGGATATATGGACGATTATGAGACGACAGACAACAAGGCGCTGTCTGCAGTGAGGCAGTATGCGCCAAAAGAAATGCTGAAAACAAAATATTACTACATGATTACCATATCTATGTTTTTGGCGGTTCCCGGTTTTATGCTGATCAGCCCCCAATTTGTGCTTATCAGCGGACAGCGCATGATCACAAGCGCACAGGCCCTCAGTGCAGTGATGCTGGCATCCATATTTCAGGCTGTGGGCCGCTTGGTCGTGCCTTCATTATCGGACAAGGTGGGCAGAAAAATCACGCTGATCTGCGTGTTTGGGTTCAGTACTGCGTGTATTTCGGGACTGGTTGCGGCAAAGGGAATGCTCTATGCCGTCTTATTTGTCGCGCTGGCATTTTTTTACGGTGGCACACTGGGCACTTTTCCCGCGCTTTCGACGGATTATTTTGGAACAAAAAATGCCGGAATCAATTATGGTTTTATTATGATAGGCTTTGGGCTCGCATCCCTTCTTTGTCCCGTACTTATAAAAGCTGTTCAAGGCACGAGCCTTGGGGTAGCATTATCCTTTGTGATAGCGGGGGTGGCGTGTGTGCTTGGACTTATATTGCTTTCACGGTTAAAAAAGCCCGGCTTATGAGCAAGAAGCCGATTAGATCAATAAGTTTATATTTTGAATATATTGTTTAAATTCTATATGGAGGTTATTAGTTATTATGCAAACAACTGCTAAGGGAACACTTAACAAAGGACGTTATTTTACAAGCATCAGCGTAGGGGTTGCCGCAGTGTGGTTTTCATCTCACTGCGGAGCCGGGTTCGCATCGGGCACACAAGAAGTGCATTATTTTGTACAGCACGGTTTTTTAGGCGCGATTCTGCCTGTCTTTTCGATGACACTGGTCGGACTTATCATGTATATATCACTCGAAATGAGCCGATTATATTCTGTATTTTCATATATTCAAATCGCCAACAAGGTGTATGAACCTATTCAAATGGTAATGGGCAAGGTATATGATGTCATATCTCTTTTAACACTACCGTTGGCTCCGGCGGCATGCCTTGCGGGCGGCGCGGTATTGTTTAACCAATATTTTGGCATCCCCAACTTTTTCGGGACATTGATCATGCTTATACTTACAGTGATAGTGTGCATATTCGGTGCTAAATTTGTCAGGATGTTTGGCTCGATATTAACAATTATAATGATTATATGTGTAGCCATGATCACCGGATACGGAATAATTTCGCAATGGAGCAATATCTCCATGCATTTTGCGGATAAAGTGGTCTATACATCCTATCCGAAAGCTATATGGGGAGCGGTGTTATACGGATTGTTTCAAGCCGGGATCTGGTCGGCCGGCGCTTCTTCGGCGGTTGGCATCAGATACCGCAACGAACCAAAAGGTACCGCGATCTTGGGTATTATTTTGAATTCGTTTATGCTATGCGCTGTCTGCCTGATGTTAATAGGCGGAATGCCGACAGTTGCAACTGATGCGGAGGCTCAATTATTGCCTACCCTTTATGTCGTAAATTCATTGGACAGCCAGGTATTTAAAGTCATTTATCCGTTATTGTTATTTATGGCTCTTGTTACAACGGCTGTGGGATTTGTATTTGCGGCGCAAGCCAGACTGAAATTGCTCTTCTTTAAGAAGATGGAAAATGAAAAGTTAAAAAACGGTATTATTGCTACAGCCTGGACGATTATTATCTGGATCATATCTCAAGTTGGATTGATAGCAATCATCAGCAAAGGCTATGCTTATACCGGATATATAAATATATTCACATTGGTAATACCATTCTTTACACTGGGTATTCGAAATATTAAAAGAGCGCGTAGGCTTGAAGAAGCCGGCGAACTGCCGCCAGGCGTATCAAATCTTGTAGAACCAGCAAGCGGAAATTAATAGCGATTTAATTTTATAAACATAAACAATATATTCAATTATAATATTTTAATGCACGGTGAAGCTCATCGTGCATTATAATTAAGACGAAGAACATATTCATTAAATGGATATTCAGGAGGATAATCTATGAAAGACAAAACATATCAGAGTGATCTGATGAAAAAAGGACCCATCAGACAGGCCGCACGCTCGCTCATCAAAGCGGCCGGATTCACTGATGAAGAGATCAGCAGACCTTTTATCGGCGTTGCCAATTCCTGGACAAATATTTTTCCGGGGCATTCGCATCTTGATAAATTGGGGCAGGCGGTCATGGACGGAGTGCGGATAGCGGGAGGCACGCCTGTCATGTTTGAAAACATTGCGATCTGTGACGGCATGGCTATGGGTACAGACGGCATGAAGTATTCGCTTCCGAGCAGGGAGCTCATTGCCAACTCGATTGAGACGATGGTAAAAGCACATAACTGTGACGCGCTGGTGCTGGTTGCGAGCTGCGATAAAATAATACCCGGCATGCTCATCGGCGCTTTGAGAGTGAACATACCGACGATTTTAATCACGGGCGGGCCGATGCAAAAAGGAAAACTTAGAGGAAAGCTCAATGAAATAGGGCCGCTGGAAGCCTCCGCAAAATTGAAACTGGGAGAGATAACACCGGAAGAATTTAAGCTTTATGAAGATGAAAGCTGTCCCGGATGCGGCTCATGCTCCGGTATGTTTACGGCGAACTCAATGGCATGTATGTCGGAGATTTTGGGGCTCGGGCTTGTCGGCAACGGAACAGTGGCGGCTATACGCGCAGAGAGAATCAGGATGGCCAAACGGGCCGGCATGATGATCATGGACTTGCTGAAAGCAGATCTGAAGCCGAGAGATATTGTAACAAAAACAGCAATTGAGAATGCTATCACGCTTGATATGATGCTCGGGTGCTCGACGAACACGGCATTGCATCTGCCTGCCATTGCAGGTGCCGCAGGAATTGATATGGAGCTCGAGGATTTTGACAGAATAAGCAGAATTGCTCCTCAGGTGTGCAAGCTTTCTCCTTCGGGAGCCCATGTTATGGAAGATTTGGATATGGCGGGCGGTGTCAGCGCGGTCATTAAGCAAGGTATCAACGCAGGCATCGTAGACGGTGGCGCGCTGTCTGTGAGTATGAAAACAATCGCGGACAATGTTGCAGACGCAGCTGTCTGGGACAAGAACGTGATACGCCCGATGAACGATCCTTATTTAAAGGAAGGTGGGCTGAGGATACTCAAAGGCAATATCGCACCGCTTGGAGCTGTTATTAAAATAGGCGGTGTGGATCCTAAAATGTATAAGCACGTGGGACCTGCCCGTGTGTTCGACAGCGAAAACGATGCGATGGGTGCGCTTGTCGAGGGAAATATCAAAAAAGGCGATGTTATGATCATCCGCTATGAAGGCCCGAAAGGCGGACCGGGTATGCAGGAAATGCTCAACGTGACGGGGTATATTTGCGGCGCGGGATTGGATAAAGATGTTGCGCTCATCACAGACGGCAGATTTTCCGGCGCGAGCCGCGGCGGTGTGATCGGCCATGTTTCGCCTGAAGCGGCATTGGGCGGAGCCATTGCTTTAATAGAAGAAGGGGATATGATCGATATCGATTTAAATGAAAGAACAATCAATTTACTCATCGATGAACAGATCCTTCAAAAGAGAAAAGAAGCCTGGGTATGCCCGCCGGCAAAAGTGGAAGGCGGCTGGCTGGAGCAATACGCCTATATGGTAGGTCCGACCTCGAAGGGAGCGCAACTTTGCATCAATAAGAAATAAAATAAAATTTATTTGTAAGCCCTGTAATTTATTTACGGGGCTTATTTAATTTTTTAATAAAAATCATTGCAATTTGTTATTATTTGCGATTAAATATATTTAAAGAAAATTTTTGTCGAATCTGGTTTTTCATAATATTTAAATTGAACAGAGGAGTACGTGATGAAAAAAAGTATTGCTATTTTGCTTGCCGTGCTGCTGCTGTTAGTGCCGGCAGCGACTGTGCTTGCCGCATCCGCAGGAGAATATATCATTGATGAAGTAAACATGACGGTCGATGTTCCGGCGGGATATGATGTCTTTACACGAGACAGTACTGATGAAGACAGCACTTTGGCAGTCTATGGATATACCGAAGATGAACTGCGTGCTGAGCTTATTGACGCCGATTCATATTTATATGCCTTCAGCAACACGTATTTGATCAGCATTATGGTCAGCGAGGATGAATTCAGTGAACAAGTGGGAGATCTGACAGCGCTTGAAGAACAGTACTCAAAAGAGCTGCAACAGCAAATCAACAGCAGCGCGGACAGTGAATTCAATTATCAGCAGATCGTTTATAAAAATGCCGAAATTTATAAAAATGATTATACATATTTAAGATTCGATGTGGAAGGGTCTTTCGACGAATATGAGCTCGACGGACTTGGGTATCTCACCATCGTTGATGACAAGTATTATAAAATCGTACTTATGATGTATGACGGAGTTGTGGGTTCATCACAAAAGCAGGAGTTTGAAGACTTTGTAGACGGGATAGCGTATTCCATAGATGAGCAGGCTGCTACACAGACAAGCACAGCAAGCCAAAGCAGCGCAGAAGAAAAGAAAAGCAACACACTTTTGCACAGCGTTATTGCGATTGTGAGCATTATCATTATTGCACTTGTTATTTTTTTTATCATTCGTGCGAACAAAAAGAAAAAGAAAGCCGTCATGGAGGCTGTGCAGCAGACACAGATGCCTGCAATTGATGAAGAGAATGGAGAAATGCTCGACAAAACAAAGGACAGCACAACAGGCGCATATAAGCAATGTCCGTATTGCAGAAAAGAAGTGCCGAAAGATTCCGCTTTCTGCCCGATATGCGGGGAAAAACTGAAATAAAAAAGTCTTAGCCCGGCAGAATGCCGATGGCATGGAAAAAACATTTATCGATTTTGTGACCAACACCGCATACATTAATGTATGCGGTGGCTGGATTTATGCGAGTTTCTGTATAAGCAGGGGTATGGCAAGAAAAATTCCGCAAGAATTATCGTTGTGCCAAACACCACAACAATGATTGAAATTAAAAAGGCTGATTAAGGCTGTAAGATAAAAATACACAAGAGGAGCACATAATGAAAAAAGTTTTAGCTGTTTTAGTGGGCATACTGATTTTTTTGGGATCGGTGACGCCTGTACTGGCCTCATCGGGCAGAGTCTATTATATCGATGAATTGGATATGGAAATTAAGGTGCCCTATAATTGGGACGTGCTTACAAGGGAGACTGTGAAGGATGACAGAGATTTGGCCTTATACGGTTATGATAATACCGAAGAATTAAAGCAGAATTTTGAGGAATCCAGTATCTATATGGAAATATTTACCGAAGAGGGACGAATTACTTTTTATGCGTATTCAAACGAACTCAGCAAAGAGATCGAAAACTTCACAGATAATGAAAAGGAGTATACTGACGATTTCATAAAGGCGATTCAGTTGGGGTATACCTCAATTATGGATTTGGATGAAAGCGATTTTGAGTCCTATTTAAATGACTATTATTCTTATATAAAGTTCAGCACTTTTACTGATGAGGAAAATCTCTATGTTGAAGAGTATGATACGATCGTAGACAAAAGATTACTTTACTTTACATATGTATCACGCAATAAGCCTGATATATCGGAGAGAATTGACTTTGATATGATGATCGACAGTATCGTTTTTCATGATATTGATGATATAAATTATGAACGTGAATTTAAGATTTCATTATTTGGTGCAATCGGTATTTTAAGCGCTGTTATCATCATATTATTGATCGTATTCATTAAAGGAATCAAAAAGAATAAAAAGCTTTTAGATGAGAGCGAGCAATGGCAACAACACAAAATACGGTGGTAAAATAAAATGAAAAAGGAGTATGCCATGAAAAAAATATTGATTATTGTTGCTGTTTTGTTTACCTTTCTAATGCCTGCCACTTCTGTTTTTGCCGCATTAGGCGGGCAGTATTATATTGACGATTTAAATATGAAAATTTTTGTTCCTTACAACTGGGATGTGCTGACGAGGGATACAACAGAAGATGATGAAGACGTGGGACTCTATGGATATGGCACTACAGATGTGCTGTTTTCCGAGTTTGTTGATGTGAATCAATATATGGAAATATATAATGATGACGGGCGGATTGAGCTATATTCATATTACGATTATTTCAGTAAAGAGGTGTGGAATTTTGCTGATAATGCGGATACTTATACCGAAGATTATATTAATAAGTTAAAGGACAAGAATGCCATAACAGATAATATGATATACAGCAGTTATGAGGTATACGATAATGGTAAATACATTTTTATAAAATCCATAGCAAAAATGGATGATAGAAATGTAATAGAATATGATACCATCCTCAATGGCCGATATGTATATTGCTGGTTGATCACGGATGAACCTCTCACGCAGGAAAATACACAGGAATTTGAAAAAATGATTGATAGCATTTTGGTTTATGAAGACGAGAATTTTCTTGAAGATGATAAAACGGAAGAGAATTTATTAATGATCGCTTCAATTTTAGCTGTAGTCTTTGTTGTGCTGCTTATATTGGTTCTTATCAACAGCTCCAAGAGAAAGAAAATATTAAAGAGCATGCCCGAAGAGTATGTGGCGGCCTTGCAAACAAAGCAGCAGCCTGTAAAGCAAGAGGCAAAGAAACCGCAACAAATCAATGAAAATAAGGACTATGAGCCAAAAGAAAAAGAAATTAAAAGATATACTTCTATTTACTGCGATTACTGCAAAAAAGCGATACCGTCAGACAGTGTTTTTTGCCCTATATGCGGAGAGAAAATTAAATAAAATATATAAGAGGAAATGAGAATGAAAGAAGTACATATGAAAAAAATTTTGTTTATCTTACTGGCGCTGACGGTAATTTTATTTTTACTGCCCGCGCCCGGCGTGCTGGCGGCGCCCGGGGGAGAGTATGTTATTGATGAAGTGGATATGACGGTGACGATACCGAAAGACTGGACAGTGTTTACAAGGCAGACGACAAAGAATGATACGGACCTCAAACAACTCGGATTGGATCAGGAAACAGTCAAAGAGTATCTTTTAGATGCAGACGGTTACATATATGCATTGCCTGATAACAACGCATTTATGTTTTTTACAAGCTACTATGAGGAATATTTCGACGGAATAGATAATTTCACAGAATATTTTTTCGACCTTTCATCCAATGAGAAACAGGAAATGCTCAATCAGATTGCGCAAATAGATATTGACGGATTGGAGATGAACAATGTTCAAATCTATGGAAGCGATGACTGGAGCAAGTATTTATTTGTTCAGGTTGATGGATACGCAGGCGCCTCTCAGGCACTTATGTATATGACGATTCTTGATTCGAAATCAACGGGATTTGCCTTTTATTCCCTAACTGATGATCCGTTTACAGATGCACAAAAAGCTGAATTTCAAAATATAATTGATTCGGTCGTTTTTGAAGGAGTTAAAACATATGATGAAGTATTGACAGAAAATTTTTTAGAACAGCGAAGAAATAAACAAATCACGATTGCCGTAATCATTGGAATCATTGTTGTGGGTATTGTTGTAGGTATATCGGTAAGCCGCGGCAAGAAAACAAAGGCAAAATCGGTAGCGCAAAACGCAGCAATCAGTTATGAGAACACGGCACCGACGGAAGAAATCATGTCAACAGAAAATGTGGCAGACGAAAGTCAGGCGGGTAGCGAACAGCATAAAACCACTGCGCAGCAGGATAAAACTGCGGCGGATAATGACACGCAAAAGTTGGATAAAACGGTATTCTGCAGAAAATGCGGAAACAGACTGCCCGAAGATTCCGAGTTTTGCAATCAGTGCGGCACAAAGGTAAGAGAATGAGATCATGATTTTAAGATTTTTGTAGGTGTAAATCTTGTTGTTATTAGCATTAAAGTGTATTAAAAAACGATAATGTATACATAAAAAAAACAATTATTTGCCACAAAAACAGAAATTTTAAAACACAGACTTGCCACACTCTTGTTTTATGATGAGCATAAGCAAAACAAAATTTGCAATTAAAAAAATAACAGGAGTGAGAATAAAATGAAGTTTTCTAAAAAATTGATTATATTATCAGCGGCGGCTGTGCTGCTGCTCGCAACTTCGGCAACTGTGTTTGCCGCAACATCCGGGGATTCTCCCGCGGAAATTTTCGCAAGGCTTACAAACCGCTCAACAGACAGCGTCATAGAGCAAAGAGCACAGACTCAGCAGCGTTACGGAGAGATGGCAGAGGGTGCGGGGATCTCACAGCAATTTAAAGAAGAGACGACCGAGCTTATGCAAACGCGCCTTGAAGAACGCGTGCAAGCGGGAACCATGACACAGGCACAGGCGGATGAAGTGCTGCAACGTATTCAGGAAAATCAGGAAAACTGTGACGGAGACTGCGACAACGCAACCGGCACACAAGGTATAGGCGGCATTAGATTCGGCAGCGGTGCAGGCGGATTTGGTGGCGGCGACAAAGACGGCAGCTGCATTACCGATGAAGAATAATTCGCGGTAATGATTGTTGAAATAAAGTAAAAAAAGGCGCTTTGAGCGCCTTTTTGATTGGGGTGGGTTTAATTAATGCGCTTCATACAATATTCATCCTGCCAGATTCTTCGACACGCTCAATGACACCATCCTCCAGGGTTCGGGTGGCGTTGGTCTGACATACTATATAAGATAGCCGTCCCGCCAGATTCTTCGACTACGCTCAGAATGACACCGCCCCGCCGGATTCACAGGCACGCTTGCAGTGACACCAGCCTCTTGTCTAATAAAAAAATAGAAAGGGTCATAGAAATTATTTAAAATTTTTATTATACAAATCTTCCCAATCAGGATTGTTTTCTGATATCAATTCAGCTTTTTTCTTACGTCGCCAACCTTTTAATTGCTTTTCTCTTGCAATTGCATCATCAATATTCGGAGTGGCTTCAAAGTAAATAAGTTTTGAAAGATTATATTTTTTACTAAAGCCTTCTGTTTGCTTGTTTTTGTGTTCAAAAGTACGTCTTTGCAGATCGTTTGTTACACCTACATAAAGCACGGTGTTTGTTTTATTGGTCAGGATATAAACATAATACAAGAGAATACCTCTTCAATGAATATTTTGTTGCTATTGCTGGTTTTTTAAAGCCTTCCCCGCCGGATTCTTCGACACGCTCAGAATGACACCGGCCCATCAGATTCTTCAACACGTTCAGAATGACACCGTCCCTGGAGTTCGGTTGGGGTTGGTCTGTTCATGTAGCCGTTCTGCGTTTTCTTGGGTAAAGGATGTTTCGTTCTATAGCATCGGTTGTCTATTTTTGGTGCAGATGATTGTAAAATCTGTACCGTTATTGCTGTAACATATTCTCTTAATTTATTTCATTTTATATTAAGTATTTAATATAAAATATCTTTCTATTTTTCCAGTGCACCGGCATTGACGGCATTGAGCGTGTGGAGAAGGTCGTAGGTGAACTCACAAACGGGGGTGGGGATGCCGTAGTGTCTGCCCAAATCGAGGATAACACCGAGCAGTGCATCGATTTCCATGTGGCGGCCCGCAAGCAGATCCTGCGCCATGGAACTGTAGTTTTCGGGCGGGTAGTTGTCGCGGTAGCGGTAGAGCTTTGTGATGTCTTCTTCTGTGAGCCCCGTGCCCGCGGCCTTGGAGACTGCGACGACTTCTCTCATGATCAGCGTCATCGCGCTGTTGGCTTCTTCGATCTTTTGAAAATATTCATGAGGGCCCCGCAGAAGAACCTGCACCGTATTTCCGCTCGCGTTGATGAGCAGTTTTACCCACAGATCGCGGATGATGGTCGAAGAGATCATGCACGGGATGCCGCCTTTTTTAAAGAGTGACTGCACGGCGAGGAGTCTTTCTGTTTGCGTGTTTCCGTCTTTTTCGCCTATATTGATACCGCCTGTTCTCGTTGAGAAACGCACGCCTTTGCTGCTGCGCTGTGAGCTGATCGTGACCGTGCTGTAGAGGAGTTTTTCCATGCCGTAGACGGTACCGAGTTTTTCTTCGCTCGTGATGCCGTTCATTAAGGCAATGATGACAGTGCGTTCATCGACGTGGTTTTTAATATCTTTGATAGCCTCTTGCAGGCTGTAGTCTTTTACGGCGACGATAACCAAATCGGATGGAGATGTTTTTTCTTCGGGAGAGACGATATTAAAGTGATAGGATTTGCCATTGATCATAAGGTCTTGTTTTTTAAGACGCTCGGCACGCTGTCCTGACGCGATGATTTGAAGGTTTTGACGGCCTAAAGCGTTGTATGCGGCAACTGCGGCAATGGCTCCGACTGCGCCGAGGCCGATGAGGCTGACGTTTTTTATTTCCATGGAAATACCTTCTTTCACAGTTACTAAAGATGCAGAAAGGATATATTCATTAAAGTTGATTTTATTATAGCAGAAGACGGGATATATTGTCAGATAAAAAAAAGAAAGGGTCATAGAAATTATTTAAAATTTTTATTATACAAATCTTCCCAATCAGGATTGTTTTCTGATATCAATTCAGCTTTTTTCTTACGTCGCCAACCTTTTAATTGCTTTTCTCTTGCAATTGCATCATCAATATTCGGAGTGGCTTCAAAGTAAATAAGTTTTGAAAGATTATATTTTTTACTAAAGCCTTCTGTTTGCTTGTTTTTGTGTTCAAAAGTACGTCTTTGCAGATCGTTTGTTACACCTACATAAAGCACGGTGTTTGTTTTATTGGTCAGGATATAAACATAATACAAGAGAATACCTCTTCAATGGATATTTTGTTGATATTGATGCTTTTTAAAATTGCCTTCCCAGCCGGATTCTTCGACACGCTCAGAATGACACCACCCTCCAGGGTTCAGGTGGCGTTGGTCTGAACATACTATATAAGATAGCCGTCCCATCAGATTCTTCGACTATGCTCAGAATGACACCGCGCCCAAGGTTCGGTTGGCAGAGGTTTTATCCGCACCATAAATATTGTACTGATTATGTATGCCCGTAGAGTGTTTCATTAAAAGATGCCCGGGAGCCAGTATGCAAGCATATAGCCTAGAATGAAAGAAGCGGCATTGGCTGTAAGCGCGTATATGCCCGGTTTGAAAGCGGAAATCTTTTTTTCGCTGTATTTTCGCAGATACCAAGTATAAAGCACGGCTTCTATAATAAACACCGCAATTTCCAGCAGAACATAAAAAATCATAAAAGCCAGAAATCCGGAGTAATAATCAATGATGCCAAGCGCGGTATTGAGCGCAACCTGTGTGAATATGTTGACGAGGACGATAAAGCGAAAGAGCTTCTTTTGCCGAAAACCAAACAACAGCGCGATGAGGATCTCTATAGCGATCGTAAGCAGGATACGAACAATGAGGGAGAGAATTTCATTGGTATAGTTATAGGACTTTGTCACGGTCATTTGCGCATTGTCTTGCGATGAGATATCGGCGGTGAAGTAGCTGTCGAAAGCATAACGCTCTAAAGGCTCGCTGCTGATGAGAAACGTGTTTGTATCGGGGAAGTATAGCAAAATCTTAAAGCGCTGCGGCGGATAGTAGGTCCAGCTGAAACGCTGTGTTTGAGAGCAATCTTCAAAGTATTGCAGAAAATAGAATCCGTCCGTATCCTTATACTGCGCAAATTTCAAAAAAATGTCATACTGTTCGTCGTCTTGCTGATAGCGCGCATAATCTGCATTGTTTTCGCTTAATGCCGAGTACGGACCCGTGGATTTTTCGCTTGAAAGCAAAGTGGCATAATAAGAGCGGCTTTCAAGTCCGCTGAAATCAATGATAACAGAAGGCTTCGGGCCTACATCCGCATGAGAGGTGATAGGGAACACAATCAGCAGGGTTAAGGCGCAAAGCAATATGGAAACTATTTTTTTCATAACATCTCTCCTTTATCAGAGTTATTTACAAAAAAGGAGCAAAATTGTACTTATGTTATTTGTTATCAAGAAAAGCGTCGCTGTTTATGTAGAGTATATATTTTTTCTTTGAGTTTAACAAGTCAGGCTGAATGGGGATAGCCTAATTATTATCGCGAGAGAGTCTGCCCTGCCGGATTCTTCGACACGCTCAGAATGACACCACCCTCCAGGGTTCGGGTAGCGTTGGTCTGACATACTATATAAGATAGCCGCCCCGCCAGATTCTTCGACTACGCTCAGAATGACACCGCCCCGCCGGATTGGCAGGCATGCTGCAGTGGCACGAACCCCTTGTCTGATAAAAACGAGAGAGGTCATCTTGAGCGCAGTCGAAAGATCCGGTGGGTTGGGGATGGTATGAATATTTTATGAAGAAGATAATTTGCCCTGCCAGATTCTTCGACACGCTCAGAATGACACTGCTCCCAGGGTCCGGTTGGAGTTGGTCTGCTTGAATTGCAGGATACACCCACTCCCATCAGATTCTTCGATACACTCAGAATGACACCGACCCATCAGATTCGCAGGCACGCTCAGAATGACATTGGCCCGCCAGATTCTTCGATATATTTATAAAACCATTATAACAAATGCATACGAAAGGCGATAAAATCAGGGCAGGTGAATTGTTTTCGTTGCCACGGAGCGGGTAAAAAAGCTGTCATGCTCCACGAAGAGAATGGTCGGCTCAAATGAGAGCAGGAGCTGCTCTATTTGCATGCGTGAAAAAATGTCGATGAAATTGAGCGGCTCATCCCAAATGTGCAGGTGCGCTTTCTCGCACAGGCTGGAGGCGATAAGCACTTTTTTCTTTTGCCCTTCGCTTAGTGAGGCCATATCTTTTTCAAACTGCGTTTTTGTGAAATCGAGTTTTTGCAGGATCGCTTTAAAGAGGCTTTCGTCGATGGCTTTGCGCGCGGCATGCTCCGTCAGGCTGCCCGAGAGAGCGGTGGCATCCTGCGGCACATAGGAGATGAGCAGCCGGCTGCCTTTGCTGAAACTGCCCATATAAGTTAGATCTTCTCCGCAGATGAGCTTTAGGATGCTGGATTTGCCCGAACCGTTGCCGCCTGTAAGCGCGATGCGATCCCCTTGCTCGATCGTAAAAGAGATATCTTTACAGGCACAGTGAGCGCCGTAGTAGACAAAGACTTTATCAAGCGCCGCGAGCTGCCGCTTGTGATAGACAAGCTGGGAAATTTTTAAGCTGTGCAAGCTCTCCACATTTTTTAAAAGTTTGGATTTTTCTTCTATGGCCGTCTGCGCCCTTGCCTCGATGACTTTTGAGGTTTTCATCATCTTGGCCGCTTTATGGCCGACGTAGCCGCGGTCGGGGCGAAGACCCGAATTTTTTGTATTGTATTTTGTTTTTTCTACTTTATTTGACCAGCGCGATGTGCGAAGCGAGGACTCGGTGAGGCGGCTGAGTTCTCTCTTCAGCTTCTCATTCTGCGATATCTCAAATTGATCCTGCATGATTTTATTTTCGTACCAGCTTGAAAAATTACCTTTTTGCAGCTGTATATCCGCCTTGTTGATCGAAAGGATATGATCGATGCAGCCGTCGAGAAAAGCCCTGTCGTGCGAGATTAGGATGTATGATTTTTTGGATTGCAGGTAACGGCTCAAAAGGCTTCTCGCCTGCGCATCCAAATGGTTGGTGGGCTCGTCGATGAGCAAAAAATTATTTTCTTTTAGAAACATCACAGCCAGCAGCACTTTGGTCTGCTCACCGCTGCTGAGTGTGTCAAACGGCCTGTAGAGCACATCCTCGCTCACTTGCAGCAGGGAGCATTCCCGCACAAGCTGCCAGTGTTCGCAAGCGGCATACACGCCGCTTGCGACATCGATCGTTAAACTCTCCTTATCTTCTATTTCATACGGGAAATATTCAAAATCGACCGCTGCGGTAACGGCGCCGTGGTGGGGAAGTTCGTTTTGCAGCAGTTTTAAAAAGGTGGTTTTGCCGCGGCCGTTTCTTCCCGCTAGGCCGAGACGCCAGGAGCTGTCCAGCCTGAGAGAGACATTTTCAAAAACGGGGTCGTAAGAACCCTCATAGGTAAAAGTGAGATTATTTATATTAATTTGCGACATAAGCCGTGGTATCCTCCTAAAAATGATTATGAGCCGCAAGAAAATGAATTCCCGCAGCTCATAATCTACAGATCGCTAGCCTGTATGAGGTTAAGATTTGTAAGAGGACAAATTTATATGAGTGAAAAGAATGGTCATTTTCTTGCGCGGGCATAATAAGAAAAACAGCACGTTCGCTAAAAATTTTCTATTATGCGTTTTATTTTAGCAAGAAGTATGACGCATGTTTTCATCTCCGTTCAAAATTTATTTAGGTTGCAGTATACCATATTCATTTTGAAAAGTAAACGTTTTTTTAGGTTAATTTTTTGGCAATCGAAATTCGATATATTTAGGGATATATCAATTGATAAAAGCAGGCAATATATGTTCTTTTATCAGGAACAGTCTGTCGCTTGCATTTGGTATAAAGGATGAAGCAATCGCAATAACGAGATTTGTTGACGGAATGCAGTAAATGACATTGCCGCCGTCTCCCAGCGCCATATAATCGTCGTCTTCGCCCAGCCACCACAGATATCCGTACCGGTTGGGATTTGCTTTCGTTGAGGCGTCTACCCATTCTTTTGAGATGACTTGTATTTCTTTCCAACGGCCGCCGCGCAGATACAACAGACCGAAACGCGCCATATCGCGCGCGGTAAGGCATAGCCCCCAGCCGCCTGCGGAGCTGCCGGCCGGGTCACTCACCCAGCCCCGCACGTTTTTGCCGAACAAGTCATCGAATCCGTAGCCTTTCATTTCATGATTTGCGATCTGCCTCATGCCGAGGGGAGCGAATAAATGCTCGTTGGCAAATTCCCGCGCGCTTTGCCCCGTGGCGCGTGTGAGAATAGCCGAAAGTAGGTGCGCGCCTGCCGAGGAATATTTGAACGCGCCCAAGCTGCCGCTGTGGCCAAGAATATCTAAAATATAGGCTATCCAGTCGGGACAAGCACACATGGCCTCAAACGGTTCATGCCAGTCTTCAAACGCGTAGGGCGCTGTCATTGTGAGCAGATGGTGGATCGCAATATTTTCTTTAACGCTGTCTGTCGTATTGAGCGCATACTCGGGGAAGAAAGAAAGCGCCTTTTCATTCACGCTTTTGATATAGCCTTTATCGACGGCGATGCCGATGAGAGCGGAAAGCACGCTCTTTGTGAGTGAGGCCACATGGATCGCATCGTCTGGCGTGCAGCCGTTAAAATATTTTTCATAGGCCATAAAGCCGCTTTTTATAACCGCGAGGCCGCAGATGTTGGCATAATCCGATTTGATGATATCATCCAGAGCATCTAATTTTTTGGTGCTTATATTCATTTCAAGCAGGTTTGCTTTCTGCCAGTGCGCAGTGGGGAAATAGTGGTCTTGCATAAATGAATCCTCCTTATATACATTTGCGTATTTTGATCTGTATCTATGTTTGTATATATCCGACGTATGAGGCTAAGTCAAATAAATTTTTAAAATTTAAGATTTGATAGTCCTTGTTATTTGTAATAAAGGTATGCTAATATGTAATCAATGACTGCGGGAATATAATAATATTCAGCGGGCGGTAACTCTGAAATATTTGAACCATCAGATTTTTGACGCGCTCGCAGTGATATGCGCCCTGTGATTGAACGGGGGGGAGGTCTTTTGCATATTGAAGGAGGGCGTTGCGAGTGCGGGCGTTTATCAAAAAAAGAGCCTTTATTCAATATAAATAGGAGAAGGAAGAAAAGGATGAAAAAAGTAAGGATTGTGTTGCTGTTCGCTGTTATAGCAGCATTTTTGCTCGGTGCAGCCGGCTGCGCAAGCGCAGAGGAGAAAGCTATCGGGAGGGCTTCGGGCACCAAAGAACTGGCGGCATTGATGGCAGAGTATATGGAGCAAGAAAATTATGAAGCGGCTTATAGCGCGGCGCTGAAAATAATCGAGACAGACCCCGCAAATGCGGCGGGCTACATAGGCGCATCTTCCGCGCTGCTTGAAATGTCGAAAGAAAACTACGTTCAAATCAACGATCTGTTGGTGCAGGCAAGCACAAGCGCCACAGATACCGACGAGGTGAGCCGATGGATCGACGAGAATGATACGGCGCTCAAAATCACGATGCCTTTTATCGCCGATTACAACAGCGAAGAGGAGATCAACACCGCGGGGAATTCGGGCAGCAACGTCATGAATATCGGATATGTGGCATCACAGGGGCAGTGGGTCTACTTTCGCAATAATGATGAGAACGGAGCGCTCTACAAAATACGCAATGATAAAACAGGAGCAAGAAAACTCAGCGATGATGTGCCGAAGTTTATCAATGTTGTCGGAGACTGGATCTATTACGTGTGTGAAAATGAAGATGACGCACTCTATAAAATCCGCACGGACGGCAAAGAGCGCGCGAAGATAACGGATGACGGCTGCGAGTATGTATCCTATGCTGACGGCTGGCTCTACTACGGCAATTTGAGCGATGAGATCTGCTTATACAAAATTCGCACAGACGGCAGCGGCAGAACGAGGCTTGCAAAGAAAATGACAAAGTGCCCGTATGTGGTTGGAGATTGGGTATATTACACAAGCAAGCAGGACGGCGGCTGCCTGTATAAGGTGAGCACAGGCGGCAAGCAAAATAAAAAAGTAAGCGATGAATATATGTATGTGTTTGCCATTTATAGTGACTATGTATATTACTGGCACGGAGACAGCACGGACCTGACTATTTACCGCATCGGTATCGACGGAGGCAAGCCTGAGGCTGTGTATGATGCGAACGGTAAAAAAATCAGCGGCTTTAATATTATGGATGATAAAATATACGTTTTGGCAGGAGATAAAATCACGATTGTGAACACGACCACGTTTAAAGAAGAAAAGACGATAGAGAATACAAGCGAATTTATTTTTACGACAGACGGCGGGAAGGTATATTTTTGGGAGTGGTATGACGATAACTCACTTTATGTCATGAATGCCGACGGCAGCGGTGTTGAGAAGATGGAGTAGGAGCGGGGTATTCTTTATTGAGAATGCAAATATCTGTGATGAAAGTGCGGGGATGTAAATTGGCCGTACGGCAAGAAAAATATAAGTAGAATCAATCGATTTCTATAGGATATATCATGATGAATAAATTACCATATCGTAAACAAAACCGTTTGGTAGAGTATGATTACAGCAATAGTGGTGCCTATTTCATAACCATCTGTACCAAAGATAGAGACCTGATATTATGGGACGAAGAATATCTAAACGTAGGGGAGGCTGCCTACAGCCTCCCGCAAATCATATTGAGCCCTATCGGTGAGATGGTTCAAAAAATAGTATTAAACATCCCTGATGTATATAAAAATGTGTCTGTTGATGCATATGTTATTATGCCTAATCATATTCATATGATTATTTTATTACAGGAAGACGGGACGCCGTGGGCGGCGTCCCCTACAATCTCCATATCTAAAATAATAAATTCATTCAAAACCATCACCTCTAAGCAATATGGTCAATCTTTATGGCAGCGTTCCTTTTATGACCACATTATCCGTGATCAGAAAGATTATGATAAAATCAAGGAATATATTCATTCAAATCCATTGCAGTGGCAGAATGATTGCTACTATATATGAAGAGGTGTCTTTGTTATGTAATAATGTGATAAACAGATAATAAGTGTTTGAATCATAAATGCAGATAAGATATTTAAGATTGCAGCAATGCGAAGAGCTTGACGAGAACCCGGCAGATGCTCTGTATGGATATAAAGAGGTAGATCAATGTATATAGATTTTTTACCATACTCGTTATGATTTGGATAATTTTGATTATAAAAAGAAAACCAAAAAAAGTGCTGCTGTTTATAAAAAATAAAAAACATAAAATTTTGACAGTGGGTATCGCACTTATCCTTCTTGTCTATAGCGCTATGCTTATCGATACAAACAGCGTGATGAAGGAAGTCAGAGATGTTTTTCTGTGGAAGGTTGACCCCGCGGAAACAATAAACGAACCGATAGACGAATATAATTATGCACGATATGCGGAAGAGCAAAGAACTTTTGGTAAAGCAAATTTGTTTCTTGTGCGGCTCTGTGTGATGCATAACTTTAAAGACGGATATATCTGGGCTTGGTACTGCTATCAAGCATATGATACGCAAGGCGAACTAATAAGAGGTTCGTGTTATATTCCAACAAAGTGGAAGATCCATAAAGAAAATGGCAAGTGGGAAATAACCTAAATTATTGAGGCGCCGTAAACTACTAGGCACACAGCCGCTGTAACGGACTCGCTCGGGCAGTGAACGTTTATTAAAATTCAAAAAATTCATTATAAGAAATGCCCAATATGTCTTTGATCGCATCGAGCTCTTCGATGGAAATATGGCGAATACCCGCTTCGATTTTCGCCAGTGTGCCACGCGGAGACTTGCGGACGATCAATATAATTATTTTAGTCTGTGCTTTGCGTAAAGACAGGAGAGGCAAATGAGTATAGAGAATATGAATCCATTTACGTTGGAGAAAAGATATGAAAATAAAATATAAATTTACTGCTTCCCATGAAATAAAAAAATCACCGAACGGAAAATATTTCGCCACGATCGGCGGAACGGTTGCGCTCTGGGACACAAGCACAGGCAAAAAAATAACGTCTTTCGGGCAGATCAAAAATCCGTCGCATATAAATTTCTCTCACTCTTCAAAATTACTTGCGGTGAAAAACACGTCGGGGAAAGTGGCTTTATATGATATAAAAGAAATAAAACATCTTAAAAGTTACGTTCCCACAAAAAGCGAAGGCTGTGAATTGTTTTTTACCCCGGATGACAGATACATAGTGAGCGCGGACTGGGACGGAAATATTTACACGATTGAAATTGAGAGCGGAAAAATAAAAATTTTGCGAAGTGATACAGATGTATATAAAACCGAGAAATTCCTGCTGTTTGAAAGAAAAGTCTTGCAGAAAGAACGTATGATGTATAGGATACTGCATTTTGACGGAGTATCTAATGAATTTACATTTTATACACGTTATAAAAGGCTTGTATGGAAATATCCGTTCAGCGAAAATGAGCCGTTCCTGCCGGACGGTAAATATGTTTATGAGGATATTGCTTTCAGCAGAGCAAACAAATGTTATGCGATCACTAGGTATAACAAGGAAAACAAAATGTTTATCGTAGATGAATATTTAAATCAAACGCTCAAAGAAATTACAGTTAAAAACAATAATGGGTGGAATGCAAGTATTGAAAAAGTTGCGTTTTCGCCAGACGGGAAACTGCTTGCGCTTCTTGCGGACAATGACGAATGTGTGAAAAATAATAGTATCTATATCGTATATCTTATGGAATATCCGAGTTTGAATATCCTTGATGAATACAAGATACCATTCGGATGCTTTGTGGAATTTACACAAGACGGCACACAGCTGCTCGTAGGAAGCTGGTCCAAAGGTTACTGCATTGATTTGACCGCAGAAGAAAAAGTGCAAAACAAGAATGAATCACAAATAGAGGATCTTGAAAAATATATCGAAGAAAACGGACTGAGTGCAGAGCTTATTTCTCAAGTCGATGAGAATGAATTGATTGAAGCGTTGTTCTTTGTCTCTGAAAGAATCGGTGCGGATACAAAATATAAGTCGGAAGCCGAATGGATAGAAAAGCTTCCGCACATTTACAGGCTGGCGCACCTTATTTACTGGTTTGATAACGAAACGAGCGAAGGCGGGCTTTCGCAGTATATTTTCAATTCGCAGTGCGAGCTATGCGGTCAGCTGAAAGAAGCCTTTAAAAAGCTTAATCTGCCGGAGCATATAAAAATAATAAATAAAGCGGTGAAACTCTATAGCAGTGAAGAACTTGATATGTATGATGCCAAATGGGAAAAACTTAATGAGCAATGCGAAGAGCTTGACGAGAACCCGGCAGATGCTCTGTATCGATATATTGTTGAAAGCATAGAAAAGCAATAAGTATTATAAACAGGTTAAAAAATTAAATATAAAGGGTGTGCGATACACATCCTCTTTATAATAATGTTATGATATAAGGCGGATGACAATGATTACTGGTACCGCCAGGATATTCGCGGTAGCGTAACCAATATCGTTGATGTCGATGACGATGTAGTAAAAAGCTATACCTATGATGCCATGGCAACACAGCCGAAACAGGCACGATTGTAAACAGCTTTGCCTACACAGGCGCGGTGATCAGGGGTACAGGTGCGGCTTTCTGGCATTTATACCTGTATTGTGATGGGGACCCGGTAAATAATACGGATCCGAGCGGATATATTGCTGCAAATAAAAAGCTGGTGATTCTTGGCTTCGGAGGTGATAAGAATAGAGAATAATTTTAAAAAAAAAATAATAAAAGGAAAATATTCTGAAATATATGAATCGTTGAATAAAGAAATAGATTTATATTCAATAGAACTTTTAGTTAAATTTATCCCGAAAACTAAATCAATTTTACTGTATAATTATTTAATTTATGCAACCTCACGAAATGAAAGTATAGATAAGTATCTGACAATTTTAGATCTGCTGGAATTTTGGGCTTCATCAGATCAATTTGTTGATGATTATTATTCTTTAATGCGCTGGCACGCATTAAGAGCGATTTCATTATTCTTAGATTCGGTTGATATTCAAAAATGGATCATTGATGTTTATTATGGCAATCCAACTCCGCCATTTAGTAATGATGAATTTATACAATTTGCAGAAGATATATTAAAAAAAGAACCTGATAATAAAAAGGCGAAAGAAATATTAGAAAAATTATTATAAGCCTTGAGTTTCATTACGTATTATAATAATTAAGCAAGGCACGATAAACAAGCCGGTAGAGGTATATAATTATTCTACATATGCGTCTGGTTATACGGAAGCACAAGAAATTTTTGGTAAAGCAAATTTGTTTCTTGTGCGGCTCTGTGTGATGCATAACTTTAAAGATGGATATACCTGGGCTTGGTATTGTTATCAAGCATATGATACAGAAGGGGAAACGATAACAGCTTCGTGGTATATTCCGACAAAGTGGAAGATCCATAAAGAGAACGGCAAGTGGGAAATAACCGAAATTATTGAGGTGCCGTAAGCTACTAGGCACACAGCCGCTGTAACGGACTCGCTCGGGCAGTGAACGTTTATCAAAGTTTAATTAAAATTCAAAAAAATCATTATATGAAATGCCCAATATGTCTTTGATCGCATTGAGCTCTTCGGTGGAAATATGACGAATACCCGCTTCGATTTTCGCCAGTGTGCCACGCGAAATATCACAGCCGTACACCTGCAGCTGTGCTGAAAGCTGCTCTTGTGTCATACCTTTTACATTTCTGTGTTTGCGTATGTTTGAGCCGATATTTTTATCGGCCTTAATATTTTGGCCCATAAAGTTCAACCGCTTTCTTTGTTCCGAATACGGAACATTTTTTTTGATTATATAAAATAATCATATTATAATTGCTCTGATATTAGAACAAAAAAATGATATTTCATGCCGAATTACAAACAAATGTATTTCACACTTTTCAACGCGGTCGTAAACGCAATTGATCAATTAGAAAATGCCCAGCAAGAGAGCGAGGATATATACATTGAGAGTGATGATATACCGTTGATTTTTTTGCCCGAGATGGCAAAGGAAGTGCAGGAAATCGAATAAAGTTTTTGAAAGCAGACGTGGGCTGATTATGGATTAGAAGGATGTTGGAAAAGCGGGGGGGCAATGCGTGCGGGTGGTTTGATATGCAGAAGTTGATGCATATGAGGATGGCTAAATAATTTTATATGAGATACCCGCCCTGCCAGATTCTTCGACTGCGCTCAGAATGACACCGCCCTTAGGGCTTGGTTGGCGTTGGTCTGTCTGAATTACAGGATACACCTACTCCCGCCAAATTCGCGGGCACGCTCGCAGTGACACCGGCCCCTTGTCTGATATAAAAAAGAACGAAAAGGGGTCATCTTGAGCAAGGTTGAAAGATCCGGTGGGATGGGGTATAAGAGAGTGAGAAAGATTGGGTATGGGTTGGGCTGATATGCAGAAGTTGATGCATATGAGGATGGCTAAATAATTTTATATGAGATACCCGCCCTGCCAGATTCTTCGACTGCGCTCAGAATGACACCGCCCTTAGGGCTTGGTTGGCGTTGGTCTGTCTGAATTACAGGATACACCTACTCCCGCCAGATTCGCGGGCACGCTCAAAATGATGTCTGCCTATGTTTCGTACGAAAAAGAAAGAAGGGGTCATCTTGAGCAAGGTCGAAAGATCCGGTGGGAAGACTAGCTCAATCGTTTTTAAAAAAAGAAGAATATATTAACAAATTCACGGGCAGTATTGCAGGAAAACCACGTATAAGTATACAAGCTTTGTAAAGTGTTTTATGATACATGGTATTTTATTGCGAAAGGTCGTCAAGAAGGTCGGGGGAATGATTTTTTTGCGCGTATTTGCCGGTGTTGATGGAATTGCGGTAGACGACGAGGCGGTAGAACAAAAATTCCGTTGTGAGGTTGATAAGCATGGTGCCGCCGAAAACGATGTATTCGTTCCAGCCGATATTTGTGAGGGCTTCACCCCACCAAGTGGAAAGCGGCGTGAAGATGAGATAATAGAGCGCCACCTGAAGCATGGCTTTGGGGATATTGGCCGCCGATTTGAATGTAAATCTTCTGTTTACCGTGAAATTATAAAGCACCGAAAGCGTGAGCGCAATGAGATAACAGGGCCAGTAGGGTAATAGCGTGAGCTCATTGAGCAAAGTGAAACTGACTGCCTGAAGAATACCGGCTGATGCCGAAAACGCAGTGAATTTTATAAATTGCAGAAAATTTTGTTTTGCGGTCAGGGTAGTATTTGTTTTTGTTTTCATGAACTCTCTTTTTCAAAGGAATTTTTCAAGCGCTTCAAGTGATGGAGTGTATAAAAGAACATCAGGCCTTGCGTTTGCTTTTGATGTAGTCTTTGAATTTTTCGATGTCTTCCAATTCTTCTTCGGTCCATTCGCCTTCGTGGTGGGCAGCAATGGTGATGAGCTCGTTTTCTTCTTCGTATATATTAAAGATGTCTGTTTTACCCAAAAGATAATCTATGGAACAGGAAAACAGTTCGGAAAGTTTTTTTAGATTTTCAACGGTCGGGTTTTTCTTTCCGCTCTCCCATTCCGAAACGGTAGGCGGAGACACTTTCAATGTGAGAGCAACTTCTTTTTGGCTGAATTTTGCTGTTTCTCTTGCTTTTTTTATATTGTTCATATTTTCACACACCTTTTAACTTATTTTATAGCGAATTTCGTCGATTTTCAAGTCGTTAAAATTAGCAAATAGCTATTGACAAAGGAAAATATTGCGTTATAATTAGCTTAAAGCTAATATTATTCCAGATATTACCAAAAAAATCGCTCATGGCGAAACAGGCAGGTTCTTTTTAAATTTTTCAGAGTTCTCTATTTTTATGATCCAGATTATTTTTTCGCAAAAGAAAAATACCGATGGGATACATCGATATTTTCACAAGAGACTTTTATTGGTTAAGAATTTGAACTTATTTGTTACTAAAATACTAAAAAATTTAAACGTTGTCAATAGCAAAATAAAAAAAAAGTCGACAAAACATCGACTAATAATTAACAAACAAAAAAGAATTCTTACATAAAAAAAGAATGATAAGAAGCGATTAAAAAAGGTTTGTTCGAAAAAGAAAAAGAAACATTCTATATGCATTACGCAAATTAATTATGTAAGAACTCTTTGGAAAAAATTATAAAAGATAATGATTTGTTTGTCAATGGGAAATAAATGGAAATTGATAAAAATTTAACTAAATTTTAAAAGGAGATGAAAAAAGTGAGTTATATTGATATCATCAACGAATTTGAGCGCTGGAACCAGGTAAATTATCTGCCGCCCATGTCACAGCTTTTATACTACAAGCTTTTAGCGCTTTTTAACAAAAGCGCATGGCAGGAATGGATCAGCGCCGAGAATAAACGTCTCATGGCCGAAATCAAAATCAGACGCGAAGCAACATTCATACAACTGCGCAACTGTCTCATTGACAAGCAGCTGATCGACTACAAAAAAGGAAAAAAAGGGAGCCCGGGGAAATACAAGCTGAAAGAAATATCTTATTCATACGAAGTGAAAAGCGAGACCAAAAACGCAGCACAAAGCGTAGTAAAAACCGAAACCATACATAGAGAAAGAAAAAGAACAAGAGAAAGAGAGAGCAATTATCTATCGATAATTACTCTCTATAAAAAGATATGCATAAGCTTGCCTGTGAGCAAATCGCTGACGCAAAAAAGAAGACAAGCCTTAAAGATCGCGCTGGAGCATGGCTACGAGATCCGTGACTTTGAACAAGCCTTTGCCAAAGCGCAGGCGAGCAGCTTTCTGCGGGGTGAGAACAGCCGGGGCTGGAGAGCTGATTTTGACTGGCTCATCACCGTGAAAAACATGAAAAAAGTGCTGGACGGACTCTATGATGATGCGCCCGAGAGGAAGAGGCAGGAGAAAAGCGACAATATTTTCATCCAACTGCTGCAGCAAGGAGGAAGCCATGGACAGGCAGGGCGCACTTAAAATGCTGGGTATCATCAAAGCCGCGTATCCTATGTCTTATAAAAACATGTCGCGCACAGATGCCGAGGCTGCGGCGGCGCTCTGGCAGGAAGTGTTTAAGGAAGTGGACGAGCAGCAGGCAGCGGTGGCTCTGAAGTGTTATATCGCAGAGGACAAGGCGTTTCCGCCGGCGCCGGGAGAGATCATGGAACGTGTACGCAGGCTAAATAAATACATGAATGTGCCGTATGGTATCGCGCTGAAGGAATGGATGGGGGAAGGTTACTATGCCATACCCAAAGAGATGAGAGATTACATCAGCGCCGAAGAGGCAAAGCTGCTAAGTGACGGAAAGGCAGAAAAGAGGAAGTCGGTGTTTAGAAATTACCGGGACGAGGATGAGGAATAAAGATATGGGAAAAAAGAGAGGACGGTATCAATGAGCGCGCCGAAGAGCACATGCTACGGATGCAAAAGAAGAAAGGCGGGATGCCACAGCGTATGCGCGGATTATATCGCCTACCGCAGAGAGCATGAGGCGTATCAAAAAGTTATTTTTGAAAAGAAGCAAAAAGAAGCATTGCTTTACAAATAGGGTCGGGAAAATGAATAATCACAGGAGGCAAAGGATGAAAACGGATTTTACATACAGGGCGACGGAGGCGATATTATACAAGTATCGGCTGCTGAAAATTCAAATAGAAAACGACATGCGGGCGTTGAAAGAGTATGACGAACAAAAGCGCATCGGACCGAGCGCGGTAGACACCACAGCCGACAAAGTAACAACGAGCACAATCGCGGACAGCACGTTTCGCGAGGCGATGCTGATCCTGGAGGATAAAAAGAGGATCCAGCGGGCGATCGAAAAAAACAAAGCCGTGATCGGCAAGGTGGACAGGTCGATGCAAATCCTCACAAGTGAAGAGAATAAAATCATCGAGGACAAGTATTTTTGCCGCAAAAAAGATTATGAGATATTTATGCAGCTGAATATGGCGGCAAGCACGTATTACCGTGTTAAGCAGCATGCCGTGCGGAGTATTTCAACGGTTTTGTTTGGATGAGGCAAGGGTGGTCTTGCATGAGGGGCAGGTCTTTTGCATATTCAGGGAAGGGCGTTGAAGAGGGTATGATGATTTGAAGAGAGAAAAACCGTCCCCATCAGATTCTTCGACTATGCTCAGAATGACACTGCCCCCTGGGTTCGGTTGGCGTTGGTCTGTTTGAATTACAGGATATACCTAGTCCCGCCAGATTCTTCGACTGCGCTCAGAATGACACCTGCCTCTTGTCTGATATAAAAAAGAATGAGGGGGTCATCTTGAGCAGAGTCGAAAGATCCGGTTGGAGTGGAATGGCTTGAGTATTTTGTAAATAAGATACTTGCCCCGCCAGATTCTTCGACACGCTCAGAATGACACTGCCCCCTGGGTTTGGTTGGCGTTGGTCTGTTTGAATTACAGGATATGCCTAGTCCCGCCAGATTCTTCGACTACGCTCAGAGTGACACTGCCCCAGTTTTTTGATGATGTTTAGAATGACACCTGCCCAGGGTTCGGCCGGTGTGGGTCTGATTATTATTGCGAGAAAGTCTGCCCGTCGGATTCGCAGGCACGCTCAGAATGACACTGCCCCCAGGGAACGGTTAGTGTTGGTCTGTTTGAATTACAGGATATGCCTAGTCCCGCCAGATTCTTCGATACACTCGCAGTGACACCGGCCCTTGGTTTTTTTGATGATGTTCAGAATGACGCCTGTCAGCGAAAGAGAGGACGAGCAATGCTGAGGCAGGTGTTAGTCTGATATATATCAGATAAGATACTTGTGCCGTCAGGTGCGGTGGATGAAAGAGGGGGTGGCATTTAAAGCATGATATGGTATAGTAGGGATAACATTCGCAATGTATATGAGGTGTGAAATGGAACGGTTATATATTCGGCAGTTGAAAATCGGTGGCCTTGATGAAAGCGCATATACCGCGCATCTGCCTGTTGTGCGGTGGCTGATCGAAGCGGGAGAGTTCGCCTTTGAAAAACAAGTGACATTTTTTATCGGTGAGAACGGAACGGGAAAATCCACGCTCATAGAAGCCATAGCCCTTTGCGCCGGATTTAACGCGGAAGGAGGCTCGAAGAATTTTAACTTTTCTACAAAGCAAACCTCTTCTGATATATATAAATCCATTACGCTCGTAAAAGCGGCATATGAAAAAGACGGATTTTTTCTGCGAGCGGAAAGCTTTTATAATGTCGCCACACAGGTAGACGAGCTGGAACTGAGCTTAGAAGGATACGGAGGATGCTCGCTGCATGAGCAATCCCACGGTGAGAGTTTTATGGCGCTGGTTCAAAACCGTTTCAGAGGGGAAGGACTTTATATTTTGGACGAGCCCGAAGCGGCCTTATCACCGTCGCGGCAAATGGCGCTGCTTGCGGAGATGAAAAGACTTGCGGATGAAGATTCCCAGTTTATCATTGCGACGCATTCGCCGATTTTGCTCGCTTATCCCGGTGCCGATATTTATCAGATCAATGAGGACGGTATTGAGAAGGTGGCTTACCGGGAGTGTGAACACTACAGGCTCACAAGGGATTTTTTAAATCAGCCTGAGCGCATGATGCATTATTTGTTTCATGAATAATACTGAAGTCTTCTGCATATTGAAAGAAGGGTATTGGAGAGGGTATGATGATCTAAAGAAAAAAACCGTCCCTGCCAGATTCTTCGACACGCTCAGAATGACACCTGCCTCTTGTCTGATATAAAAAAGAATGAGGGGGTCATCTTGAGCAGAGTCGAAAGATCCGGTTGGATAAGGATAGGATGTAAGAGAGTGAAAAAGATCGGGTGTAGGCTGGACTGATATGCAGAAGCTGATGTGTTCGAGGATGGAGAAGGGGTGATTGTTTAAAGAGAGAAAAACCGTCCCCGACAGATTCTTCGGCACGTTCAGAATGACACTGCCCCCTGGGTTCGGTTGGCGTTGGTCTGTTTGAATTACAGGATATGCCTAGTCCCGCCAGATTCTTCGATACGCTCGCAGTGACACTATCCCCAGTTTTTTTGACGATGCTTAGAATGACACCTGCCCATGTTTCGTACAAAAAAGAACAAAAGGGGCATCTTGAGCAGAGTCGAAAGATCCGGTTGGTTGGGGTTGGTTTGAGTATTTTGTGAAGAAGATACCCACTTCCGCCAGATTCTTCGACTGCGCTCAGAATGACATGCACCCGTGTTTAATGTATGCGAGGTTGGTTAAAAAATTTTATATAAAATATTTGCCCTGCCAGATTCTTCGATACACTCGCAGTGACACTGCCCCCGTTTTTTTTATGATGTTCAGAATGACATCACAAAAAAACAGGATTATTGGATATTGCGAGAAGCGAGAACATAGTTCTCCTCTGCGGTTGGGCGGGTGTTGGTTTGATTATCATGAAAAAAAGGATATTTGTTGATTATGCTCAAAATGATATCTGCTCACACAAAAAAAGAGCGAAAGATCCGGTTGGGTGGAGCAATCAAGAAGTCAAAAATACGCGGCGCGTATTAGACATTATAAAAGGTTTGTGGTAGAATTTTTCAGGAAAAAGGAGTGGTGCGGAGATGAAAGTGTATTTAAGCGAAAGCATGGACCGGCAGGCACTTGATCGGCTGAAGGCAAAGGCAGAGATTGTGGATAATTTTGACCATCCGGAGGAATTGGATGCCATTATTATACGGCGCGTGGCTTTAACGAGAGAAATTTTGGAAAAAGCAACACGATGTAAAATCGTTGCCATGCATGGGGTCGGGCTCGATACGATCGATATGGATGCGGCAAAGGAATTTGGCATCCCCGTCGTGAACGTGCCGGGCGGAAGTGCGGAAAGCGTCGCGGAACTGGCGGTGGCCTTTATGCTGGCAATGGGTCGTAAGCTCAAACAGGCAGAGCGGGGACTTGCCGAAGGGCGCTATAAAGGCTTTGGACCTGCCGAGCTGACAGGTGTTGAAGTGATGGGGAAAAAGATAGGCTTGGTAGGGTTTGGACACATATCCAGACGTGTCGGCGAAATCATGCGCACCGCGTTCGACTGCCGTATTTTGGTTTATAATCCTTCTCTGACTGAAGAAAAAGCGGCGGCCATGGATGTTGAAAAGGTGGAACAGTTAAAAGAATTATTTGCGCTTTGCGATTTTGTGAGCATCAGTGTGCCGCTTAAAGACAGCACGCGAAACATGATCGATGACGAAATTTTTGCGCACGCAAATCCCAATTTGATTTTGGTCAATACCGCGCGCGGCGGGATCGTGGATGAAGAGGCACTCTATCGTGCGCTTACACAGGGGAAAATCGCGGCCGCAGGGTTTGATGTGAGCGTGAAAGAACCGATGGACAGAGACGATCCGCTTTTAAAGCTGGAGAATTTTATGGCGACACCGCATATCGGCGCGAGCACACCGGATGCGAAACGCAGAGTAGGCAATGTGGTCGCAGACAATATTTTCAAGGCGTGGGGGATCGAAGGATAAGCGGACTTGATAATAACAAGGTGCTCTTTATTTACTGTTTAATAAAGAAGTATTTATGAAATATTTAGAAAAGGCAGCAGACAAGTGAAATGCGTCAATAATAATAGGCTACTGATTTTATGCAATAGCCTATTATTTGTATTTTGAAGAAAAGGGCGAAGCGATGGAGTACAGTGTATGCAAAGCGCGTTTTTTTATTATGAATGAAATGGTCGGTGTTTTTATGCTGCATTTTTATAATAAATATTTTAAAAACAGATGATATTTGCATATACTATGGGTTATGAGCTATATATTTTGAATATATGTTTTTATTTTCTCGATTCCGGCAATGATTTCCGTGCTATTTGAAGATAGAGCCACAAGTGCGGGAGCTTGTTGAACCCCGTATTTGTCAACTTGATCCTGATGATTTACTGCATCAACAGATGCATATTTAATATTAGCGGTATCTAACAATTTTTTTACCGTTTTGCAATTTACGCAAGTTGGAGTGGTAAACAAAATAAATTCCATATTTTCTTTCTTTTTATCTTTAAAAGCTGTTTTTGATTGAATGGGAATATATACCTTGCGGTCTTTATACTCCTGCATTTTTCCTGCATTCCAGTTTTTAACGGGACGATAATAACCGGTAATACGGCTGTATACCTCCGCTTCGTTACCGCATTTGGGGCAGGTGAAATGTTCGCCGCTGATATACCCATGGTGTTTGCAGACCGAATAGGTCGGAGAAATCGTATAGGTGGGAAGCCGATAGTTTTCTGAAATTTTACGAACCAATCTGGCCGCCGATTTCCACTCGGAAATACTTTCGCCGAGGAAAGCATGGAATACCGTTCCGGATGTATATAATGTCTGCAATTCATCCTGTGAATCTAACGCTTCAAATATATCATCCGTCGCGCCCACAGGAAGATGAGAACTGTTTGTGTAGTATGGCGTATCACCGGGGTTTGCGGCAGTGATAATATTTGGATATCGTTTCACATCATGTTTTGCCAAACGATAAGCAGTAGATTCGGCAGGTGTGGCTTCCAGATTGAACAGCGCGTCGTATTTTTGCTGATAATCAATCAGCCGGTTACGCATATGATTGAGCACATCTATTGCAAACTGATGTGTTTTCTTATTCAGCATGTTGGCCTTGAGCCATTTGGCGTTTAAGCCGACTTCGTTCATACCGACCATACCGATTGTAGAAAAATGATTATGGAATGTGCCCAAATACCGTTTTGTATATGGATAGAGCCCTTCATCCATCAGTTTTCTAACGACAGTGCGCTTGGTATCCAGTGAACGGGCTGCGATATCCATCAGACGATTTAAACGAGCATAAAAATCCGCTTCGTCTTTTGCAAGATATGAGATGCGCGGAAGGTTTATCGTAACTACACCGATTGAGCCTGTGCTTTCTCCGCTTCCAAAGTTGCCGCCGCCTTTTTTGCTCAGCTCTCTGAGGTCAAGACGTAACCGGCAGCACATGCTTCGTACATCGCTGGGGTCCATATCGCTGTTGATATAGTTGGAAAAGTTTGGCGTGCCGTATTTTGCCGTCATTTCAAAGAGGAGACGGTTATTTTCGGTATCGCTCCAGTCGAAATCTTTTGTGATGGAATAAGTAGGCACGGGATATTGGAAACCGCGGCCGTTGGCATCGCCTTTTAGCATAATTTCAATAAATGCTTTGTTGACCATGGCCATTTCTTTTTTGCAGTCTTTATATTTGAAATCCTGTTCTTTGCCTCCGACAATCGCATATTGCTCCGCCAGATCATGGGGGCATACCCAGTCGAGTGTGATATTTGTAAAGGGCGCTTGTGTGCCCCAGCGGGAAGGGGTGTTTACGCCATAGACAAATGACTGAATGCATTGCTTGACTTCTTTGTAAGAAAGGTCATCCGCCCGCACGAATGGGGCGAGATAAGTATCAAAAGAGGAAAATGCCTGCGCGCCTGCCCATTCGTTTTGCATAATACCCAGGAAGTTGACCATTTGGTTGCAGAGCGTTGAAAGATGACTTGCGGGCGAAGATGTGATTTTTCCCGCAACACCGCCCAGGCCTTCCTGTATAAGCTGCTTGAGCGACCAGCCGGCACAGTACCCTGTCAGCATAGACAGATCGTGTATGTGCAAATCTGCGTTGCGATGCGCATTGGCGATTTCTTCATCATAAACCTCGGAGAGCCAATAGTTGGCTGTTATAGCGCCGGAATTGCTTAAAATCAAGCCGCCGACAGAATAAGTAACGGTAGAATTTTCTTTTACGCGCCAATCCTCGATATTCAGATAACCGTTAACAAGTTTTTTATAATCGAGCATCGTGGAATTCATATTACGGACTTTTTCTCTCTGCTTACGATATAAGATATAGGCTTTTGCCACATCCGCATATCCCGCCTTGCTTAAAACTTGTTCGACGCTGTCTTGAATATCTTCCACCGAAATCTTATCGTCAACAATTTTATCCTGATAATCGGCTGTAACTTTCAATGCTAAAAAATCGATGATATCACGATCATAGCTTTTTTCCTGCGCAATAAACGCTTTTTCGATTGCGTCGCCAATTTTCGCTATTTTAAAATCAGAAATGGTTCCATTTCTTTTAATAACCGTATACATAAAAAACAACCTCCTTAATAATATTTATATTTTTGAGAGTGTTTTCAGTATAACACATACATTTTATTTTAACAAGAAAATGACACTATATATGGAATAATTTTTTAATTAAAAACACAATATATAGATATTTCTGCAGAATTTCGTTGTTGTAGGGTTTGATCTGAGCCTGCAATACCAAATATCAATGGTGTTGATTTAATAATTTTGATACCTGCCCCGCCAGATTCTTCGATACGCTCGCAGTGACACTGCCCATGTTTCATGCAAAAAAAGAACGAAGGGGTCATCTTGAGCAGAGTCGAAAGATCCGGTGGGTTGGGGTTGGCTTGAGTATTTTGTGAAGGAGATACCTGCCACGCCAGATTCTTCGACTACGCTCAGAATGACACCTACCCAGGATTCAGAGTTGGTGTAGGTCTGATTATTATTACGAGAAAGCCTGCTCGTCGGATTCGCAGGCACGCTCGCAGTGACACTATCGCCAGGGAACGGTTAGTGTTGGTCTGTTTGAATTACAGGATATGCCTAGTCCCGCCAGATTCTTCGATACGCTCGCAGTGACACTATCCCCGGTTTTTTTTGATGATGCTTAGAATGACACCTGCCTGTGTTTCATGCAAAAAAAGAACGAAGGGGTCATCTTGAGCAGAGTTGAAAGATCCGGTGGGTTGGGGTGTAAGAGAGTAAGAAAAATCGATCGGATATGGGTTGGAGAGGGTTTGATTATTTAAAGAGAGAAAAAACCGTCCCCGCCAGATTCTTCGACTGCGCTCAGAATGACACCGGCCCTGGAGTTCGGCTGGTGTTGGTCTGTTTGAATTACAGGATATGCCTAGTCCCGCCAGATTCTTCGATACGCTCGCAGTGACACTATCCCCGGTTTTTTTGATGATGCTTAGAATGACACCTGCCCGTGTTTCATGCAAAAAAAGAACGAAGGGGTCATGTTGAGCATAGTTAAAAGAAACGGTGAGACCTGATTGCTTGACAAAAGAACGTGCTGCTTCTGTCGGACTCGCAGGCACGAAGAAAGAAGAATGTGAGATTCTGACATATCGATTTTGCAAGTGACACTTGCCCTTTTTGTTTATATAAAGCAGAAAATAGAAGAGGCCGTCTCGGATGAAATCGAAAAGTCCGCACTGAGTCAATTATTCGATATGCGTTGGTTTTTATGATGGAATGAAGGGAAGGGGGACAGTGCTGCTTGCGTCTGTTGGCGTAAAGAATTATGAAAGAGTATTTGATTAGATTACATAATGTGTTATAATAATAAACATATATTGATGAAGAACATATGGAACAAAGAATAATATTAAAAAAACAACCGTAAAAATCTTATGATCCCGGAGGTAGGCAAGGTGATAAGCAAAGGCAGATGTGACTGCAATGTGAGAGTCGGCACTGACATTGATTCTTATCAGCTTTTTAAGGAGTTCAAAGAGTTTTTTGACGCACAAGTAAAAAAGGGTACATTTAACGATATGACAGATTACAGCAAAGTATGGTATTTGGATGGCGGAGCCGAAAAAGAAGTGTATCGGACAACGATCAAATATTATGAATGCAAATGCTGCAGATGCCGCTGGGAATTTATGTATCCCGAGTTTCCCGCTTTCGGAAAAGTGATTAAAGTATACAGACTGGATTAGAAGAAAGAACATACATATGCCGCATATACACATCGTGAGTGCGCAAAATCATTGAAGCATATGCCGTAAAGGCATCATGCTTTTTTATTGGAAAATCTATAAATATTAAAAAATATGTAAAAATATCACCTTGGAAATAAAAGAGAGAAGGATGATGTTTTATCACGATTGTATATGATCTGCAGGCGGTTGGCTGTGTGATAAGCAAGAGACAATGATCAAAATAATTAATGACATATGTCTGTAAATCATGGACAACAAAAATCCTCGAATATGTTATATAAAAGACCGTTTACGCAGTAACACAGCTTTTTGTGCGCAAAGAGCGGGCCGGGGTGTGTGTATTATAAAGACATTTTAGGCATTAAAGATATATGTCATAATAAGATGCGATTATTTCATATAAAAATAAGTTAATTTTATAACTATTGTCGAAATTTCTTGAAATATGATGCATAATCTACTATGATAAAAATATCATTATAACCGGTCAAGATATCTGTGCCATTTTCTTACCTTGCATGAACATGATAAAACTGCAGAGGCAATGTAGAGGCGAAAATTATAGCTCCATCTGTTTTAAAAAAATTTGACATAGAGCCGGTTTCCTTATTATTTTAATTCAAGAATGCTATATTTTTGCTATTTTGCTACCAGCAGTCTTAGATTTTCTTTTGCTTAGCCGTATTGTTTTACACCTTGAAAGGAAGAACGTTTATGAATTCAATGGGCGCACTATTGAATAATGCAACACTGCTGCTGGCTTTATCGATCATTCAGGAAGTCAGTTATCAGATACCAAATAAATATAGTAAATACAGACCTATTTTAAACGGGCTTTTCACTTCGTTTATTTGTATTGCTATCATGTCCATGCCGCTCGTATTAAAAGACGGCGTGATCTTTGATACACGATCTATCCTAATGAGCATTACCGCTCTGACGTTGGGGCTTGTCCCAACTGTTATTACGGCATTTGTTGCAATGATGTATAGAATAGCCATAGGCGGGCCGGGCGTGTATGCAGGGATCGCTACGATTCTTTCCAGTGCGTTTATCGGCCTGATGTGGAGAGGGTATGTTTATCCTAAATTTAAAAAGTTTCGCCACATAAACATTTACATTATGAGTGTGATCGTTCATGCTGCGATGCTGGCCTGTCAACTGCTGATTCCGTATCCTTATAATATAAATGTGATAAAAGAAATAGCGTTGCCCGTAATGCTTATTTATCCGATCGCTTCCGTGCTTCTTGCCATTATGCTCATTCATCAGCAGGAACGCAGAAAAATTGAAGATGATCTGCGTGAAAGTGAAGCCCGATATATAAGTTATATTGAAAATTCACCGCATGCGGTTTTTGTCATTGACAGCAAAGGCGATTATGTTGAGGTGAACCAGCGGGCGATGGAAATGAGCGGATACAGCAAAGACGAGCTGTTGAAAATGAATATGCAGCAAATAAAAGATAAAGACTATATCAGCATGAGTTTTCATCATCTGGAGATGATGAAACAAAAAGGCACTATGAAAGCGGAGATAAAGAATATACATAAGAACGGATCGGTGAGATGGTGGAGTGTGGAAGGCACGAAGCTTGCCGAGGATCGTTTCCTCGTTTATTCTACGGATATTACAGATCGAAAAAAAGCGGAGCAGGACCTTGTGTATTTTATATATCATGATGCACTCACGGGACTTTATAACAGAAAATATTACGAAGAGGCAAAGATAAAATATGATATATTGTCAAACCTGCCGATTTCGATATTGATTGCCGATATCAACGGCGTTCGCCTCGTCAATGAAGCGTATGGGTTTACACAGGGAGACCGCTTGATACAGGCGACTGCAAATATTTTACAGGGCTGCTGCCGCGAAAGTGATCTATTGGCACGTATCGGCGGTGATGAATTTGTGCTGCTGCTGCCTGATACAGACGGTATAGAAGCATTTGAACTAATCGATGAAATCTACGAGCAATGCAAAATATTCAATAGAAATTTAAAAGAAGAGTTTCTGGAAATAAATCTTTCCATCGGCTTTGATACAAAAGAAAGCATGGATGAAAATATTACTGAAACAGAAAAAAAAGCGGACGAGTATCTGCGCAGTCAAAAATTACTGAACAGCAAGAGCGTATACAACAATCTTGTTACCTCTATGATGTCCACAGTGTATGAAAAAAGCCAGGAAACGGAAGAACACGCGAAAAGGCTTGTGGAAATGACAAAAAAAATAGGCCAGGAGCTGAATTTATCGCAGAAAAGCCTTGGTGAGTTGGAGCTGTTTTGCCTGCTGCATGATATCGGAAAAGTCGTCATAGACGATAGAATACTCAAAAAAGATACGGCGCTCACAGATGAGGAGTGGAAGATAATGAAAAGGCATCCGGAAGCGGGATACAAGATCGCACGCTCCAGCCCTGAATTGGCTGTTGTTGCCGAATATATCCTTGCGCACCATGAGCGCTGGGACGGCGGCGGCTATCCCCGCGGGCTGAAAGGGGAAGAAATCCCGCTTCTTTGCAGGATTTTGGCTGTTGTGGATGCTTATGACGCTATGACAAATGATAGGTTTTACAGAAAAGCTTTAGATAAAAAAACTGCAATGGAGGAGATTAAAAAAAATAAATGGACACAATTTGATGGGCAGATTGTGGATATTTTTGAAAAAATAATGGAAAGCGCATAGGCTTTCCATAAGTCTCGAGGGGGAACATAGAAATGAAAAAAATACTGGCAATATTTCTATTGTTCAGTTTAATTTTATGCACTGTGCCGATTGCTGCCAGTGCGGATGAATCGTCGACAGATATTGATTTGGCAAATGCGTTTGACCAGCATGGGGCGGTGATGATGCTGATCGATCCGCAGACCGGTGATATTCTTTATGCCAATGATGCGGCTGCCGCTTTTTACGGATACACAAAGCAGGAGCTGCAAAAAATGAAAATTACGCAGTTTAACACGCTTTCAGAAGAGGAAACAGCTTCCGAAATGCAGGCGGCGCAAAATGAGGAGCGCAATTACTTTGTTTTCGAGCACCGCCTTGCCGGCGGAGACATACGAACCGTGGAAGTGTATTCGTATCCTGTGACCTATAGCGGAAAATCCGTGCTCTTTTCCGTTATACATGATATTACACAGCAGGTGCTCTTGCAGCAACAGGTAAAAATACGAAACACGGTTGTTTTTGTTTTGGGCGGGATCGGAATTTTAATATTGTTCGTTTTGCTGATACTCTATATCAAAAATCAAAAAATATTGAGAGCATCGAGAAATGAACAAAGGACGGCGTACGAACTGCGCAAAGCTTTTTTGGATGCAAGCGACAGCTGGATTTATCTTAAAGACGAAAATTACAGATATGTGTTTGTAAATGAGGCGACAAAGAGATATTACAAGAAAACAGACGAAGAAATGATCGGTCATGACGATTATGAAATCAGTGCAGAACAATTTGCATCCATGCGCAGAAGAACAGACACGGCGGCTTTGGAAAAGCAGGCGGCTGTGGTGGATGAAGTGGAATGGAACGGGCGCATCTTTAAGTCGATCAAATTCCCGGTGAAGATGATAAGCGGGAAAATCGGTGTGGGTGCATATATCAATGATGTGACGGAAGAGCGCAAGCAGCAGAAATTGATGCAAAAAATGCTTGTTCGCAACGAAATACTCGTTGAAGTATTAAACCGCAGCTTTGCCACAACGCAACAGCAACTAGATTATGCATTGCATCGGGCACTCGAACTCACCGAAAGCACATACGGGTATATCTACTTTTACGATGAGCAGCGCAAAGAGTTTACGCTGAATTCATGGACAAGGGGCGTGCTTGACGAATGCATGGTTGCACAGCCGCAGACGAAATATCATCTGGCTCATACGGGCTTTTGGGGCGAAGTGGTGCGTCAGAGGAAGCCGCTCATTGTCAATGACTTTGCAAAGGCCAACCCGCTCAAAAAAGGATACCCGAAAGGGCATGTGGAGATAAAGAATTTTATAAGCATTCCCGTATTTGTCGATGAGGATATTGTTGCGGTCGTGGGGATGGCCAATAAAGGCGGAGATTATGACAATAATGATATCATTGAATTGACTTTGCTGATGGCAGGAATATGGAATGCGGTGGAGCGAAGAGAAAAGCAGCAAAGGCTATCTTATGAGCGCAATAAATATCTTCAGACGATTGTGTCCATCGGAGACGGCACGATCGTGGTGGACGGTAAAGGCAATGTTGAAATGATCAATTCCGTTGCGGAAAAGCTTACGGGATGGACGCTTGATGAGGCAAAAGGAAAGCATTACACACAAGTATTCATGCTCTCTCATGAAATGGAAGGTTATGAGATCAATGACCCTGTCAATGAGGCGCTGCTTACGGGGCAGGTGCAGGAACTCGGCAATCATGCCGTGCTCACCGCCAAAGACGGAAAGAAGTATTTTCTTGAAGACAGCGCGGCACCCATTAAAAATGAAAAGGGCGACATAGAAGGTGTGATCTTAGTATTCCGTGATGTCACGGATAAGAGAGAGCAGAGAAAGAAGATCGAATATCTAAGTTTTCACGATTCGCTTACAGGGCTTTATAACCGAAGATATTTTGAAGAAGAGCTGAGCAGGCTGGATACGCAGCGCAATCTTCCTATTTGTGTGATAATGGGGGATGTGAACGGATTAAAACTTACAAATGACATTTTCGGGCACACATTGGGAGATATGCTCCTAAAAACGGTTGCGAGGGTGCTTGTTAAAGTTTTTCGTACCGATGACATCATTGCCAGATGGGGCGGAGATGAGTTTGTCGTGCTGCTTTATCAAACCGATCTTGAAGAAGCGAATTCCATTATGGCACGCATTAAAGCAGAATTTGAAAAAGAGCAGAGTATGGTTGTTAAAGCAAGCATTGCCATGGGAGTGGCCGTCAAGGCACATATGGATGAGAACATATGGGATGTGCTCAGCAAGGCGGAGGAACAAATGTATGTGAATAAGTCGCTAGATCGAGATAAGTTTAAGAATGAAGTACTGAATTCCATTGTTAACTTACTGCACCTTACAAGCCCGAAAGATAAAGAACATGCGAAAAATGTAAGCAGAATCTGTTGTGAGATCGGCAAAACACTGGCGCTTTCGGATACTGAAATGTATAAGCTCAAAGAAGCGGCATATCTGCATGATATAGGAAAAATCGCGCTGGATTCAAAATTAATCAAAGAAAATATGAATATGACGGAAGACGAAAGCCGTGAGTTTAAAAATCATCCGATTGTGAGCTACCGTATTTTGAATTCGTTTGAAAACACAATGGATTTGGCTGAGATCGTGCTTGCGCATCATGAATGCTGGGATGGAGGCGGATATCCGAGAGGTTTGAAAAAAAGTGAAATTCTTTTGGCGGCGAGAATTTTGGCTGTTGCGAATTGTTATGAAAAAATGATAAACAATAATAAGAACCCTTTGAGTGAGGATGAGGCGATTGCGTATATGAAAGAAAATGCGGGCAAGTGCTTCGATCCGAAAATAGTGGAAGCACTGATCAAAGTCATAAAAGAAAAACCGTTTAATGAATAATAAAAATATTTGCCTCCCGTACGGGAGGTTTTTTTTGTTTAAAGATAAATCATCATTGGTTTATTTTATATATAAAAAAGCCCCGTGAGGGGCTGGGGCATTGATAAAAATGATTATTTATTATCACTGTTCATTTTACGTGTGAAAGTAAAGATGGCGATGAATACAAAAACAACTGCATAAGCGATCACCCACCACAGGTGCGGCATGATATCCTGATAAGAGCCCGCGAGCGCGGCTCTGCCCGCATCGACCGCATGTGCGAACGGCAGCATGTAGGCAATGGATTTGAATGTGCCGCCGACCAAATCAAGGCTGAACCATGTGCCCGAAAGCCAGGCGCTCACATTTGTGAGAAGGGCTCCGCAAATGCCGCCGACTTGTTTTTCATTAAAGACGCTGCCGCAAAGCAAGCCGATCGCAATAAACAAGATAGCTGCGGGGATCTGCACAACGATGAGCAGAAGCAATTTTGCGTTTAATGCCAGACCCAAGCACAGGGATACGATCAGGCAGACGATGATCTGAAGTATTGCCATCGGCAGCAGCGGGATCGTGTATCCCGCGATAAAGTTTGACGCTGTGAGCGGAGATGTGAAAAGGCGCAGCATGAAGGAAGTGGTACGGTCTTTGGCGATGAGCATCGCCGAGAACAGAGAGATAAAAGAGAGCCCGAAGACTGCAACGCCCGGAGAAAGCTGCTCGATCGAGAATAAATCAACGGGTACGTTTCTTTGGATGAGTGAGAGCAGCAATAGCAGCACGATCGGAAAACCCAGTCCGAACGCAAGATTTATTTTATCACGCAGGATTTCTTTCGTGTTACGCAGCGCGAATGCCAGTGTTTTCATTGCAGCAACCCTCCCTGTGATTCGGCGAGCGCAATAAATGCGTCTTCGAATGTGCGTGTTTTCGACAAGCTCATAAGTTCGGCTGCGGTGCCGACCGCCTTTAATTTGCCTTTTGACATAATGCCGATACGGTTTGCAAGCGCTTCGGCTTCTTCGAGGTAGTGTGTGGTGAGGATGATCGTGATATGGCCTTTTAATTTTTCGATCATCGCCCAGAGCTGGCGCCGTGCAATGACATCAAGGCCCAGAGTGGGTTCATCCAAAAAGAGGATCTGTGGATCCGATATGAGCGCCAGGGCAATGCTCAGGCGCCTCTGCCAGCCGCCCGAGAGCGTTTTTGCTTTGTCTTTTTCGATTTCTTCCATGCCGAAAGTGGCAATCATTTCACCCGCTTTTTGTGCCGAGATTTTTCTGTTGTGGTTGTAGATGCCGTAGATGAGCTCAAGATTTTCACGTACGGTGAGGTTTGGAGCGATGGCTGTTTCCTGCGGTGAGACATTGATTTTTTCCTTTATTTTTAAGGGATTTGAAAGGATGCTCTCGCCGAGCAGAATCGCATCCCCGCTGGTGGGCCTAATCAGGCAGGAAAGCATTTTGATCACCGTGGATTTTCCGGCGCCGTTGACACCGAGCAGCGCAAAGAGCTCGCCTTGCTCAATGGAGAGATTCACCGCATCCGCCGCTGTTTTCTGATCGTATTTTTTTGTCAGATCAAAGGTTTGAATGGCGTTCATTCTTCCTCCCCTGAAGGGTCCGTCTCTTCAAGATGCTTGATTCCCTCGGCGAAAAGGAGACTGTCTTCTTCGTTTTGCTCTGGATAGATTTCCTTCGCTTTTCCGTTGAAGATAGCATCCGCGATCTTGTTGAATACGCCGAAGCGTTCGATGGCAATGCCTTTTGCCGAGTCCGCAAGCAAAATCAGCGTATCGCCCGGGGAGATGTCAAACATATCACGCACCTCTTTTGGGATAACGATTTGGCCTTTCGGGCCGACTTTGACAGAACCCATATATTTTTTATTATCTTTTGATTTGCTTTTCATATACATGCTCCTTGAGTTATAAAAGTATAACTTGTATAATATATTATACAAAACATGTGTTTTTGTCAACAGAAAGGTACCAACTTGATCTGTTTATTTTGCATGAGAACCCGTTTGATTGGATTTGCAGGACAAAAAGGATGATACTTTGTCTGTAGTTCATAGCAGAAAACGAAAGGGACCACCTTGAGCGGAGCCGAAAAATTTTGGTTCGTGAGGAGGATCTGATTGTTTCACAAATGAAAATTTTATCCCAATCAGATTCGCAGACATATTTATGAAAATTGTGAAGAAAAGAGAGAATAAAAAAGGAGCAGAGACTGCTCCTTTTTGCTTGTGCTTTGCTCTGAGCTGATCAGGTCCGTTATCGCTAAGACCGGGCATTGAAAAACTCCGCTAGGTTTTTTATTTGCTCAATAGCATCTTTATCCGATTTGCTAGGAATTGTATCTGTATTCAGTGTGGTGATGGTTTTATCCAGCGTGGCGTTCATGTCTCGCAGCAGCATTTTTGCCGTGCGCTCTGCCGCTTTGCCGCCGCCGTCTCCGCCGCCGCATAAAATCAGCGCGCCCTTTTTGGGCTGGCGCACCTGATTGATATTTCTAAACCTTTTGGATGCGTAAAATACCTGCAATCTGCTCAGCACGCAAAGAAGTTTACCTGTGAGTTCTCCGTAGTTGACCGGGGAAGCGATCACGATATTATCACTTTCCTTAATGGACGCGTAGATTGCATCCATGTCGTCGTGGAACACACAAGTGCCGTGTTCCCAGCAGTAGCGGCAGTCCATGCAGGGCTGGACTTTTACCTTAAAGGCGGATATTATTTCCACATCATCTTTAAGCTGTGAGGCAAGCAGATTTACCAAATAAGCCGTGTTACCGTTGGCTCGCGGAGAACCGTTAAAAATCAACGTTTTCATATTACTTCACCTTATGATTTTTTTCAATTATTTCTTACAATAATTTATTTTTTGAAAAGAATGATTATTCTTCGTCATCGAGCAGCTTGCTGTTTTGCTGCATTGTATCTAAAATTTCCGCTATGTATTTTTGATTCTCTATGAGGACATCTATCTTATTATACAGGTCTTTTAAAATAATTTCAGCCTTTAAATTCACTTTATAATCATTTGTTGCGCGCTGTCTGTCTTTTTCTTCCTGGCAGTTTTGGCTCTGCGTGGCTAATATTCCACTCTGTTTCTTCCGTTGTTTTTTGCGACGTACAGTTTTTTATCTGCGCGTGCGATGAGATCATCGATATTTGCATCTTGTGTAGGCAAGATGTGGCTTATGCCAAAGCTCGACGTGATCCGGACTTTTTTATTATGGATATAAAACTTTTCATCCTGTGTTTTTTGCCGCATGGACTCGGCTGCGACGATTGCCTGATCGATGCTTGTCTCAGGCAGGCAGATTATAAATTCATCCCCGCCATATCTTGCGACCCAATGATCTTGCCCGGTGCACTCGCAGAGTATCTGTGCAAAACGTGAGATGACCGCATCTCCGGCTTGGTGTCCATATGTGTCATTGATCGCTTTAAAATAATCTATATCCGCCATGATGATGCAGACAGGGCGCTGTGCAAGAGCCGCATTGATGAGGTTGACCGGCAGTTTTTCATCAATATACCGTCTGTTGTAGACATCCGTGAGCGCATCTTTTAGTGTGAGATTATGGATGCCTGCGATGATGGAATAGACTTCGGATTTTTCGGAAGGGATATTTTCCGTCGCATTAAATGTGATACTGTTTGTGGCGTCACGAATCAATTCCATAATGATAGGTTTATCTGAGAGATCCACAGGGATCGCCGTGATGAGATAAATTTTTTCGTTGGAATATTCAAGCTTGATAAAAGCGTCTTTTTCATTATATGCGCGCATAGACACGCAGTTTTCACAGATTTGTTTATTTTCCCAAAAATCATAACACTGCACACGGGTATCTTTGAGTGCTTCGGTTTTATAGTCGAGCACTTTTTTATGTATGGGATCTACGAAACGGATGACCTGATAAAGCTGAGTGCATAAGTCAATTTTGTTGATGATATGTGAAATATCCTGAAAATCCATTTATTTCTCCTGCTTATAATATTATTAATGCTAAAAACAGATGCAAATATTGAAAGTATATCATAAAAGTGTTTTTTTTCAAAAGAATAAATTAAATTTATTAAAGAGACCATCATGGAGCTGGAATAGTGTTGCAGGAATTTGCCCCGCCAGATTCTTCGACTATGCGCGCACTTGCGTTGCATGCGGATAGGGTTGGTCATTTGGGTTGGCATGATCTGCAGTATTATCAAAAAGTCTGCGGTGCAATAAAAAAAGCCTTGAGAGCAGGGCTCAAGACTTTTATTTTTCCGATCAGGTAAACGAAAAATTATTATTATAAAATACATTCAAACAGGCTTTGACAACGTCCTGATCGTATTTTTGTACATTGACCTGAGAGATTTCTTCAAGCGCTTGATCAAGCCCGAGGGCAGGGCGGTAAGGACGGTGTGAGGACATGGCCTCGACAACATCGGCCACACAAATAATGCGTGCGGCGAGATGGATTTCTCTACCTTTCAGACCGTTTGGATAGCCGCTGCCGTCCATTTTTTCATGGTGTTGAAGAATAATTTCGTCAATCGACCACGGGAAATGGATGTTTTTGATGACTTCATAGCCTGTTTTGGAATGGCCTGCGATGATGCCGAATTCAAGATCGGAGATCTGCCCCGGTTTGTTTAAAATATCGATCGGAATATTCATTTTACCGATATCGTGAAGGGAGGCCGCAATGAACACGGCTGTTTTCATTTCGTCATCGAGATCCATTTCTTCGGCGATCGCCGAAGAAAGGAGCGCCACTTTGCGCTGATGTTCCGCGGTGTAGGGGTCGCGGATCCGTATGACGGCTTCAAGAGCCGAGACTGTTTGAAACATCAGCTGCTTTGCGTCTTCCAGGTTTTTTTCAAGTGTCTTCGCGTAATTGTCCCGCTCAATTTGCGTGCGCAGAAAACGAATGCCGTAGGCAAGGTCGTGCGCCATTTCCGAAAGCAGAGAAATCTCCTCGTTATCGAAATTTTCTGTTGTATTCGTATAAATGGTTAAAATGCCCTGAGGAATATCTTTGCTGATGCAAAGCGGAATAGACACAGACGAGCGATACTGGCGCTTTAAGGTCTCCTGCTGCCAGGAAGTGGTGTATTTGCATGCGGAGATATCTTTGCAAACATAAGGCTGATTGGTAGAGAGTACGATTGATTCCACGCTGCTGTCATGACTTTGCCTTGCGAGCCGAATGTTTACATGATTTAAATAGCCGTCTTCATGGCCCGCATAGGCCATGGGTTTGAGCGTTTTATCTTCATCGTCCTGCACATAGCCCACCCAGGTGAAATAATATCCGCCGATATCAACGATACTTTGGCAGACAGCATGCAGAAGGGAGGCTTCGTCTTTTGCGTGAAGCATCGCCGTATTGGCTGCGTTGAGTACTTTTAAGGCACGGTTTGTGCGGTTTAACTCCGTGATATCTAAAATCGTGGCAACGGAGTTTGTGGTGCCGGGGATCATGTCTACACTGATAAGGCAGTTTCTTATTTTACCTTCTTTATCGATAATACGTGCACTGAGCTGTTTGGGTACGGAGGAAGGATCTTTTCTTCGTTGGTGATGATAGTCTATGTGGAGAGAAAGATCGCTTTCCAAAAACAGCATTGGCCACTTGTTGCCGATCAATTCTTCTTTTGAATAGCCGAATGTGCGCTGCCAGTTGTTGTTGGCGTCGAGAATCGTCATATCTTCATGCAGGATATAGGTTGCGGATCCGGTATTTTCAAAAATCGCACGATAGTAATTTTTAGATTCTTTTAAATTAAGGATATATTGCTTTCTTTGCAGTGCATAAGCGATGATGTTACTGATGATGGTAAGATTTGAAATGCTTTCTGCCGTCCATGTCCGCTCATACCTTACAGAATCATAACCCATAAAACCGATCACTTTATTTTCCCATTCGATCGGTACAACAATTAAGGATTTGATGTGATGCGATATGAGCATTTGTTTTTCTGTCTGTGCTTCGTCTGGCAGATTATGCACATTGGGTATATGAACCACTTCAAAATTGTGCAGTTTGCTCATGAACCATTGTGCGGGCGCGGTAGATATGTTTTGCAAAGAATTGATTTCGGAAGAAATATTTTGCCGGCACCATTCATGTGTGTTGCTCATAAATTGGCCGTCTTCAGAGAACAGCATAATATAGCTTCTGTCGTTACTTTCAAACCCGCCGATTTGAGCCAAGGTCTCATTGATCAAATTATCCACGTCTCTGTAGAATACTTTCGTGAATTTATTGGAAATATCGAGCAGCAGCTGTTGCTGCTGAATTCTCCGTGCAGACAATATTTGCTTTTTTTTCTGCGGGGTCACATCAAAAAACATCATGCTGAATTGCGCGTCTTTCCAGCTCGCGACATAGATTTCCAGATATAAATCAAAGACCTGATGATAATAGTCGATTTTGGCTACTGTTTCGTATTGCACGACCTGAGCTATTTTTTTTAAAACAGAAAAATCATTGAAATGATAAATATCTGCCGCAAGACGGCCGATAATTTCTTTTGGTGAAAGCTGAAATAAGGATTCAAAATTTTTATTTGTTTTTAAAATTTTGAAATTGACAGGATTGTTTTCTTTGTCATATAAAAGTTCATTGATTGAAAACGCATTTGGAAGCGCGTTTAAAAATTTGTTTTCAAAATTTTTTTGATTTTCTTCCGTGCGCAAATTTGTGGTATCTATTAATGAGAGCGCTATGTTTTTATCGGGCAGCATAGAAAGACTTACAATAATGTTGCTGAGATTTGAGTTTTTATCGATTAGATCGATTTCGTATTGGATTTGTGCGGGGAAAGAAGGATCGCTTTTATGCTGATTGATAAAATCAAGAACAATATCAACGATTTCCGGCGCAATATATAAATAAAAATATTTGCCTTTTAATTCTTCGATTGAAAAATCGGAACTTGACTCAAATGCAGAATTTACGGACAAAATTTTTAGATCGCTATCAATAATTAAAATGGAGGTTGGGGGCTCGGCTTGTACTGGTTTCTCCTCTTCGATATCGTCATAGTCGTGTTTTAAGAAATTTTGTTCAGTAGAGTGGGGTTCGTTGCCGGGAGTTGTTTTCATCTGTAATACCTCACAATGTAAGCGCTTAACTTTAATTATAAGGTAAATATTCAGTTTATTCAAGCAATATATATGCTTTTGTGATGAATTTTGTCAAATAATGTCGAAAAAAAATATCGCACAGGTTGATTTTGTTGCCTAAAATCAACTATGAATCCATTGAAGAATATTTGTTCTTCGCATACAATATGCTCAGAGGTGAAAAAGATGAAAGAGATCAATATTGCGCAGGTTCTTACACATAAGCGAAAAGAAAAAAATATTACACAGGACGAACTTGCAGGGTATATCGGCATCTCCAAAGCGTCTGTGTCCAAGTGGGAGACAGGTCAAAGCTATCCCGATATCACACTTCTTCCCAGACTCGCCGCTTATTTTAATATCAGCATTGACGAGCTCATTGACTACAAACCGCAGATGTTAAAATCGGATATTCATAAGCTCTATAGGCGGTTGGCGGGCGACTTTGCCGCAAAGCCATATGAAGAGGTGATGAAAGAGTGCCGGCAGATCATCAAAAAATATTACTCTTGTTTTGATCTGCTTATGCAAATGGGAGCGCTGCTGCTCAATCACAGTATGCTCGCGGGCGGCCCCAAGGAGAGCGTATCTGTTATTGAAGAAGCGAAACAGCTTTTTATTCGCATCAAAAATGAAAGCAATGACGTAGAGCTCAGCAAAATGGCGCTCCATTTGGAGGCGGCATGCTGTATTTCTTTAGGAGATGCAGACACGGTGCTTGATTTGCTCGACAAACAGAGCAATCCTGCTATCAACGGGGAGAGCCTGCTTGCATCGGCTTATCAAATGAAAGGCATGAACAAACAGGCGAAACAGACTTTGCAGGGCGGTATTTATCTGCATATCGTGAGCTTGATCGATGTGTTTTCCTTATATCTCATGTTATGCGAGGCAGAGCGGTTCGAAGAAGCACTGGGGCGCGTTACGGCCATAGAAGAGGCTTTTAAGATAGGCAGGTTGCATCCGGCAATTTTAGTCAAAATTTATCTTGCAACCGCACAGCACTATGCGACGGCAGGCAGTGAAGAAAAAGCGTTCGAGTGGCTGGAAAAATATGCACAGCTCGTAACAAGTGATATTTATCCGCTGAGACTTCACGGAGATGATTTTTTTGATTTGCTCGACGATTGGCTCAAAGAAGTTGATCTGGCCGATCAGCTGCCGCGTGATGAAAAGACGATCAAAGAGAGCATGATACAGGCCATTGCCGCGAATCCCGCCTTCAGCGCTCTAAGCGGACAGAGCCGATACAAGCGCATGATAGAGCAAATGAAAAATAAATTTATGGAGACGAATGAATGGAAATTTTAAAAGAATATTTACCGTTTTTGATCCCGTTCATCCTTGCGGAACTGGGTTTGATGATCACGGCGCTTGTGCACGTGCTGCGACATCCTCATTATCGGTTTGGAAGCAAAGCGCTTTGGATCATTTTAGTTGTATGTATTCAAATCATCGGGCCGGTTGTGTATTTCGTATTCGGTAGGGGGCAGGAAACATGAATGTGCTGGAAATAGAAAATCTTACAAAAAGTTTTGGCACGCACGAAGTATTAAAGGCGCTGAATTTGCAAGTGCCCCGTGGCAGCGTGTTTGGCTTTGTGGGGCAAAACGGTTCGGGAAAGACGACGACGATGAAAATCGTGCTCGGTTTGCTGAAAGCCGACGGCGGAAGCGTGCGGGTATGCGAAAGCAAAGTAACCTATGGGCAGACAAAAACCAACAAATATATCGGATACCTTCCCGATGTGCCGGAATTTTACGCGTACATGAAACCCATGGAATACTTGCGGCTTTGCGGCAGGATCAGCGGCCTTGAGAGCGGCAAAATAAAAAGCCGCAGCGAAGAGCTTCTCAGCCTCGTGGGACTGCGTGGCATAACCCGCAGGATAGGCGGGTTTTCGCGCGGCATGAAGCAGAGGCTCGGTATTGCGCAGGCATTGCTGGGGGAGCCGGACCTATTGCTTTGCGATGAGCCCACCAGTGCGCTGGATCCTATAGGGCGTAAAGAGATACTCGATATCTTATCGGCATTGAAAGGCAAAACCACGGTTGTGTTTTCAACGCATATATTATCCGACGTGGAGAGGATCTGTGACAGGATCGCTGTGCTTCATGAGGGGAAGCTTTCTACGAGCGGTTCGCTTGAAGAGATCAGGCAACAGCATCGCCATGACAGTTTTTTTATAGAATTCTCTACCAAAGAAGAAGCACAGGCGTTTTTGAGCAGCGGGGAATTCGCAAAAGAAGAGATCACGGCGCAGCAGGAAGAAAGCGCCGCTGTTATCAAAGTAACCGACATAAGAAGCGGAGGGCAGTTTTTGATCGATCTGCTCAGTGAAAAAAAGATCACGCCCGTAAAGTTTGAAGTGCTGGAGCCGAGTTTGGAAAATTTGTTCATGGAGGCGGTGAAATAGGCAATGGGTGCTTTTTTAAGAAAAGAATTTATGGAGAGCGTGCGCACATATAAGATGCTCATCATGCTCGCCGTATTTATCATTTTTGGTATTTTAAGTCCGTTGACGGCAAAATTGCTGCCGCAGATTCTCACATCGTTTATGCCCGAGGGCATGAGTATCACGCTGGCTGAGCCTGCGGCGATTGACGCGTGGACACAGTTTTTCAAAAACATATCCCAGATAGGCATCATTGTGACTGTAATATTGTTTGGCGGTATGCTATCGGGTGAGATTTCAAAAGGAACGCTGATCAATATGCTCACAAAGGGGCTTAAAAGAAGCAGCGTGATTTTAGCAAAATATATGATGGCATCCGTTATTTTCACAGTGAGTTATGCCGTGGCGGCCGCTTTGAGCTACGTGTATACATCATATTTGTTCGATGGAAGCGAGTTGAGCAATCTGCTGCTCAGTCTGCTGTGTCTATGGCTTTTTGGGCTGTTTTTACTTTCGGTGCTGATGCTGTGGGCCAGTGTTACACAAAGTGGTTATGCCGCACTGTTGCTGACGGGGCTTGTTGCCGCAAGCCTCATGATTTTAAATATCATACCCGCGGCGGGGAAATATAATCCGATCTCGCTTGCCGTGAACAATGTGGCGCTTTTGACAAATGCAACAGAGCCGTATCAGCTGTACATGGCGGGAGGGGTCGCCATTGCGGGCATCATTGTTTTCATTGCCGGAGCGGTGCTGGTGTTTAGAAAAAAGCAATTGTAACAGCATGGCAAAATTGGAAATAAATAGCAAAAATGCACACCTTCAATATAAAAGCCAGACGATTTTAAAAAGAGGGTGTGCATTTTCTTATAAGGCAGGCAATATAGCGCAGACTGGATGATTCACAAACGTGCTGCTATTTATACGACGCCTTAAAAATCTCAATGCAATCATCATCGGTCAACGGAGCCCGATCGCAAGCGAAAAGAGCACCCATGGTGGCACGTGCGTTTCTTGAGAGAACACCGAATTCTGGAATATACATTTGATACATATTGCATTCTCCTTTATATTAATGATTGCAGCCATGCTGAAAACTGGCCTCTTCGGTTTGCGTCGAAACCTTCAAGCACATTCGCACCGGGGCACAGTTTCTTGATGTCGCTTATGGTTTGACTAAGTCCGCCGCCGCCATGTGTGATGAACGGCGCAATTCTTTGAGCGGACAAATTCGACTGGACCAAAAAAGTCGCCACAGGCGGAGCGATCGTGCCCCACCAGTTCGGGGAGCCCAAAATGATGAGATCGTAGTCGCTGGTTTTCGGAATAACGTCTTCCAGCTCGGGTTTGAATTTATTTGCGATTTCTTGCTTCGCCAGTTTTACAACCGTATTGTAGTCACGGGGATATGGAGTGGCTTTTTTGATTTCAAACAGGTCGCCGCCGATTGCTTGATGAACCTGTTCGGCAACTTTTTTCGTCGTGCCGGAATGTGAATAGTATGCCACTAATATTTTGTTCATTCTTGTATTCCTTTCGTTGAACTGTAATATTCTTCGTCGGTAACCGCGCCCAGCCATACGGCCGGGCCTTTCTGTGTGTTAGAGCTGATGCCTATATGTGAAAATGAACTGTGCGGCGCGGCGCCGTGCCAATGCACGACTTCAGGCAAAATTTCCACGACGTCGCCTTTTGTGAGCCGACGAGCAGGTTTATTTTTTTCCTGGTAGTATCCGATACCGTTTGTGCAGAGCAGGAGTTGTCCGCCGGGATGGGAGTGCCAGTCGTTACGGCAACCGGCTTCAAACAATACGTCATAGACCTGGCAGTCGTAGACTTTGTTTGAGTCCGGTATCAGAAAATTCACGAACGCAGTTCCTGTAAAGTTTGCGTCCATTTTGACGCCTTTTTTAAAAATTTGATTGTCAGACATAATAATATCCTCCTGATTTTCAATATTGATTGTGATTTTGAATTCCCCTGACTGTTCGGCGAGATATTTTAAGCCGGACTTCATATGCACCAGAGAAACGGATCCGTTCGGATTTCCAAACTCTTTACGAAGAAAGACGAATTTTTCCATGGCGCACAGGCAGTGGCTGTGGTAGTTTCTTCCTAAAATTTGTATATTGATTTGGAGTCAACTCTATACTGATTTGAGAATAACACCTGGTGTCAGCTCCAAGTCAAGCTTTTTCTAAAAATTTTTTCAGGAGAGTTTGTTCCTTCATAAAAACGGAGAATTTTACGTGTTTGACAAAGAATTAAGATTTCCACTTCCACCGAGATTCTTCGACTGCGCTCAGAATGACACTGCCTTTTAAGGTTTGGGTGATGTTGGTCTGTTTACATTACAGGATATATCTATTCCCGCCAGATTCTTCGACTGCGCTTAGAATGACACTGCCTCAGATTTGCGGGCACGCTCGCAGAGATACAAACCCCTTGTCTTATAAAAAAACAGAAGAGGTCATCTTGAGCGTAGTCGAAAGATCCGGTTGGTTGGGAATTAAACAGCATTTTAATAGATTAGGCTGGGGCGTTATGCGGTCTATATTGATTGGAAAACCAGGAATAAGGCACGGCAATGTGTATGAGAAATCTGCGGGTTAAAGCAGAAAAATTCTATTCGATTCATAACGGGAAAGATTTATATTTATATTGTAATCGATATATTTCAATGTTATAGTAAATGTATGATTTATAATACTCAATAAAGAAGGAGATTAAACTATGGCAGCAGAAATAGGCCCTATTTTAAGCTGGACACTGGTGTCCGAATGCCCGATTCCAAATGACGTCAATGATCTTTTGATAGAAGGAGAGACAGCAATCGCAGCCTATAAAACATTTCGTGACAGTGCGATTTTCACAACGAAAAGACTGATCGTACGTGATGCACAAGGATTGAGCGGAAAGAAGGTGGAAATCTACTCCCTGCCTTACAGCTCTATTAATATGTATTCTTCGGAAAACGCAGGAAAAATGCTCGACTTTAATTCTGAACTGGAGCTTTGGACGCGTGCGGGGCATATAAAAGTGAATTTAAAAAAAGGAATCGATATCCGAAAGCTGGATAAGTTGATTGCAAATTGTATTTTAAAATAATATACATAAGCTAAGCCGCCTTCGGGCGGCTTTTGTTTGAAAAAGAAAAGATATCTTTTATGTGAGGGGCGTGAAGGTAGGCATATCATTATCGTTTTTTCTTTGCTTTTTATCTGCGATAAAAAAAAGAACGCCTGTGAGAAAACAAGGCAGCACGATCAAATAAAGCAATCCAAAAGTGCCCGCGTTTATGCCGGCGGCAGAGATGAGGGTGGATATTTGCTGGATCAACGCGCAAAGCCCGAAGATAATGAATAAAAAGCCTGCCACTTTTGGGCACTTCCATGTGAAGATGAGCACGATCAGCATCAGCAAGGAAGGAATCGAATGAATCAAAAATCCCAGAATTTGTTTGCCCAGCGGCTCGGCGCCGCCGAATACATCAAAAGAAAACAACATCAGAAATGCGGCAAAGGCAATAACCAGCGTTCTTGGGATAAATATGAGTTTTGACTTTCTTTCGGTGTTCATTTTTATCTCCTTTCAGTTATTATTCAAAGCGCATTTATATAAATCATTGTAACATTTTGTGTAAACATTTTCAACAGAAGAAAAATGTCGTTTCAATAGAGAGTATACCTGAATTATTCGTTTGATGAATGATAAGGGCAGGTTTTGATATGATCATCGACCATACCGATCGCCTGCATAAAAGAATAAATGATGGTGGGACCCACGAATTTAAAACCTCTTTTTTTCAAGTCGTCACTGATTTGCTTCGAGAGCCGCGTCTGCGTGGGAACCTCATCTTCGCTTGCCCAATAATTGATTTGCGGATTAAAATCGACATAGCCCCACAGATAATCGGAAAAGCTGCCGAATTCTCCCTGTATGCGCTGTACGGCTAAGGCATTGCTTCGCACAGCTTTGAGTTTGGCGGTATTTTTTATGACATTATAGTCTTCTTTAATAGATTGAAAGTCTTCTTCAGACAGGTTTGCGCAGTAGCCTATATTAAAGTTGCAAAACGCTTTTTTGTATTCTTCCCTTTTGGAAAGCACGATGCTCCAGGAGAGGCCTGCCTGCGCGCCTTCGAGGATGAGCATTTCAAACAAATGTTTTTCGTCATAGCTTGGCACGCACCATTCTATGTCGTGGTATTTTTGCATAAGGGGGTTATTTTTCGGCCATTGACATGCGTTCATAGGCATTTTCTCCTGACTAAATAGTAGGGGTATTATATCACAGCCGCAAAAGTACGCAAAAGATTTTTTATATAACGGTGTTTTATAGAAATTGTATAAAAAGAATGAGCAGGCGAAAAACGGCACAAAGGCAACGGCCGCTATAGAAGAAGTGTTTATAAAAGCATGGATTTTATCCTGAACGGCATTCATGCGATTTGCCTTCAGAATTAAAAAGAAGCTACACTGTATTTTCAATATTTTCCATCATCAGCGGGTCAAAAATACAGATAGAATTTTTTGATGTTTTTGAATGATACAGCGCTATATCGGTATTTCGAAGCAATTGAGTCGGTGACATCTCTTTTTCATGGCGAGCGATTCCGATACTTACAGTCAGCCGTATATCGGAGGATAAGTTTACAGGGTTTTTTTGCAGATCTCGCTGTATATTTTCACAGATACTTAAAGTCTCATTTATGGTGGTGTTTTTTAATAAAATGCAAAATTCATCGCCGCCGTAGCGAAAAGGAGTTGCATGATCGGGACAATTTTTTTTAAGAATGCTGCCGAGCTCTCTTAATAATTGGTCGCCATACAAATGCCCGAGGAAATCATTGACCATTTTAAAATTATCGAGGTCGATCATAACAAAGATATAGGAAGATTCGGGCCGGTTATGGAGCATATCTTCAAATGCATTGCGCAAGGCAGTTCGGTTGTATATATTGGTCAGTTCATCGATAATGAGTTTTTCTTTGATCTTTTGATGTGCGATTTCTTTTTTGATACTCGCTTCGTTTTTTTCCTTTTCAAAACGAACAACGACCATAGAAATAAAATAGAGCCCCAGCAGAACAATCGTGGAAATGATAAAATCAGTCAGGGCAAGGCTGCCGGAAAGAGGATTGGTTTTATCCGGATCCCACGTGATGAACAGTTGCGAGACTACTTTTGCGGCAATGCTTGCAAATGCGGTGGTTGTGGTGAGAGCATAGTCGCTGTATATAACAGTTAAGAGAATAGGCGCAAAGAAAATGAGGTACAGCGAGTCAAAAATGATATGAACGATATAAAAGATAAAGCAGACACCTACAAAAAGCAGAGAAATGAAATAGGCCTTGGTTTTTTGACTAAAGTGAGACAGGCGCATCACCCATACGCCGATTGCGACAAAGCAGGAGTTTGTCAGCAGAGGAAATAAAATATATTTGAATACGTATTTCGCAAGGGATATTTCAATATTACCCGATACGTAAAAAGCGACTGCCACGATTATTTCAAAAAGAAACGCGAAAAGAACAAGACCAATAAATGTGTGATAGTGCAGCTGCAGCCATTTGTGATTGATCTGCTTATACTCATTTTTGATTTCATGAATGATCGAGCTGTCGGTTGCCGGGTCATTATCATTCGGGGCTTTAAAAGAAGCAAGAAATTTTTTCATATGCATTTTGAAGACTTTCTTATTTGTAACGATTTTGGGTTTTGCATTATCGTTAAATAATAGCACGGTATCGCATAGGGAGGAATTGTTTTTTAGGTATTATATCACAGCCGGGCAAATGCGCAAATTTATTTGGCGGATACGATTGCACGGGCAAGCAATGCGGCACTTGCCCTTCTATTATATAAAACAGAAAATAAAGAGGTCATTTTTGCGCAAAAAGCGGGATGGGATTTGCGCAGTTATTTTATGGGAAAATACCTGCCGCGCCAGATTCTTGACTGCGCTCGAAATGACACCGCCCGGATTCGCGGCATGTTCACAGTGATACACCCCTTGTTTGATAAAAAAACAGAAGGGGTCATCTTGAGTGCAATCGAAAGATCCGGTGGGGAGGGGTTGGTCTGAGTATTTTATGAAGAAGATATCTGCCCTATCAGATTCTTGACTGCGCTCGAAATGACACCGCCCGCCGGATTTTTCGACTTCGACTATGATTAAAAAGAGCGAACAAAGTTCGCTCTTAAAAAATCGATTCTTTATATTTATGTGCCGCAATAGGTGACATAAGGCATGGAAGAGGGTGGGGGCGGGGACGCATAGGATGCTTGTTTTTGCGTGTGCGCGTATGGAGAGGAAAGCACATCAAGCAGTTTGAAGAGCGGTGAATAGTCTTCTTTCTGCGCGGCGGCAAGCACTTCTTCTATGCGGTGGTTGCGCGGGATGAGAGCGGGATTGCTTTTTTTCATAAGCTCAACACACTCCGCTTGCTCTTGCGTTTGAGAACCTCGGCGCGCCTGCCATTTTTTATGCCAGGCAGTGAAATCTTCTTTATCGTGCAAAGGTGAGTTTGAGAGTGTATCAAATGTGAGAGACAGGAATGTGTTTGTGTAGTCGGCCCGGTATTTATACATCAAGGAGAGAAGCTCGCCGACGAGGGCTCCGTCTTCTTTTTCCTCATCAAAGAGGCCGAGTTTGGCGCGCATACCCGAGAGGTATCCTTCCTGATAGATTGTGTCAAACTTTGAAAGTGCATCCTGTGCGATACGGATCGCTTTGTCTTCGTTTTCGTCAAACAAATGGAGCAGCGTTTCGGCAAAACGGTACAGATTCCATTTAGCCATTTCAGGCTGGTTGCCATAGGCGTAGCGACCTGAAATATCAATAGAGCTGAACACGGTCGCCGGATCATAGGTATCCATAAAAGCGCAGGGGCCGTAGTCGATCGTCTCGCCGCAAAGCGCCATATTATCAGTATTCATAACGCCGTGGACGAAGCCCACAAGCTGCCAGGAGGCAATAAGCGAGGCCTGGCGTGAGATGACTTGATTCAAAAGATATAAGTAGCGGTTTTCGTCAGCGTTTTTGTATTCTTCATAGTGCCTGTTCAAAGTGTAGTCGGCAAGGATTTTCAATTCTTCGTCTGTGCTCCGCACGGCGGCATACTGAAAAGTGCCGACACGGATATGGCTTGAGGCCACACGCATAAGGACGGCGCCCGGCAGCACAGTCTGCCGGTAGACAGGCTCGCCCGTAAGACATACCGACAGAGAGCGCGTTGTGGGAATGCCCAGCGCATACATGGCTTCGCTGACGATGTATTCGCGCAGCATCGGCCCGATCGCGGCGCGTCCGTCGCCGCCCCGGGAATAAGGTGTGGTGCCGGAGCCTTTGAGCTGGATATCATAGCGGCTGCCTTCCGGTGTGATTTGTTCGCCGAGAAGCACGGCGCGTCCGTCACCTAAAATCGTAAAATGTCCGAACTGATGACCGGCATACGCCTGTGCGATCGGAACGGCATTTTGCGGAAGACGGTTGCCCGCAAGGATAAATGTGCCTTCGATTTCTTTGAGCGCAGCAGCGTTGAGGCCAAGAAATGACGCTAAGGACTTATTGAAAAGCACCAGTTTCGGAGCGCGTACGGGAAAGGGCTGGACTTTTGAATAAAAGACTTTTGGCAGAGAAGCATAGGTGTTTTGAAGATTGAAGTTGAATTGGTTGTTGGTTTTGGAAGTTGTCAATAGTATCACCTTTTTTTTGATTTGTTTTTATTGTACGGTATTTTGGCCGTAATGAACAGTATAGTTTATTTTTTCACAGGTTAAGTGTGATTATACCGCTGGAAGGATTTGGCCGGGGACATTATGAAGCGGGCAAGCAATGCACTTCCCTGCGATTACAGGCAAGTGTTGATGGCGGGATTTGTACAACAGGCAATAGAAAGACTTAAACAAAAATTATTTACAAAAAAAGAGAACCTGCCTATCGCATGTTTCGATATGCTCGCAGGCACGCCGCCACAAATTTGAAGGAGCCTTTGCGGTGAGGCGGTTAAGATCAATGCTGTTTCATGATTTTAAAATATGTAAAGGGAGGCTGCAAGGCCCTCCCTTTGTTTGCATGAGATTAAACGGAAGTGTTTATTATTTAAAAAATTAATGAAAGGTTATATCTTTAGTATGTGAGGCAGCGAAAGTTTTATTCTTCTATGACGTTTTCTTCCAGTGAATAATTAAAGAAAATATCTTCCAAGTCGCTCCGTGCGGCATTGACATAGTCGTAGGCGATGTCGATAAACTGCGATATTGTGAAGTATTCCCTGATCCATTTTTCAGAATTAGATGTCTGCGCATTTTGTTTGTCGCCCATAAACCATTCTTTGAGCGCTGAGAGATCGGGTTGGTCGTCTTCGTCAAAGATATAATCGTCAAGAAGTTTCACGAGCACAGTACAAGCTTTGTCGAGATCCATCAAGACACTGTATATTTTATAATCAGCCAGATTGGTGAGCTCGTCTTCGTCACCCGGAGCTTGGCTTAAAGCCGGATTTTCATTTTTTAAATCTAATTCTGTTTGCATAGCTTTCTCCTTGTAGTTTACTTTGATTAGATATTATTGCCTGAGAAATAATAAAATATAAGGAAAACGGCCGCCCAATCTTTGCCAGACAGGAGGATTTTGAAAGAGATTTGAGAGTTTTTTGGTATTTTTTTGAGAGGATTTTGAGAGTTTTCTGGCAGAATTTTGAGAGAAAGTTGAGAGTTTTTTTTGAAAAATGAATGCTATAATGCTAACATAGGAAAGTATTGATTTACTAATCTTTCAGCAGTAAATCAATATCATCATCATAATTGATTTTGCCATCCTTCATATAATTGACCGGATATGCGCAGCATGTATAATTTTTTGCTTTTTTATTGATATCTTTTAATACATCAAGCGCATAGGCATTATTCGGAGTGGTATGTATAATGCCGAACAGCTGCTCGCCTGAACGCGTGAGGCTGTAGATATCGATGGATAGTTTGTGCTGGCCGGGCAGAGTCGTTTTCACGATGCCCACTACCTCTTTATTAAAAACAGGGATTTTTTTATTTTCCTGAATGTTTATGGTAAATGCCAGCGACTGGGTGGTTAACAGATTGCATTCTTCCAGCAGTAATAATTCCGGGAATTTAATATGATGTTTGGAAAGGACAGTCTCTTCATTATATAAAAAATATTGTTTCATGCAGCATAAAATATAATTGGCTATTTTCTGAAATAATTCGGCTTCTTTTTGAGAAAGATTTTTTATCGTATCCAATGTGCGAAGAGAAAAAGAATTGGGCTTTCTGATTTCGCCCGCTAAAATTTTTCCCCAGATTTCCTGCATTTTTTCGTTGCTGATATCTTCTACGGAATTAAAAAATCTGATCGTCCAGTCTTCATCAACTGATTGATCAGAAACAGAGTCTTCTTGTTTTAATGCATCGTACGCGTAATGAATGATGTTTTCGATGTTTTCCTGTTTTTTTAATTCCTGATAGCAAAGCCGATTGCAGGCTCTTTGCGCAAGCTCTTTGTAATCATCTGTTTTTATGGTGATATCGCCGTTTGCATAGATTGCCGGCAAATTGATTGTGTCATTTAAAGCGGAGCTGATAATTTTTATTTCATCAGCTTTCGCTTTTGCCACTTTTCTTATGTGAGCGGGTTCATACGCTTTGCCGATCGCTTTGCTTACGGTTTCGACAAGTTTGTTTAATGGCTGGGAGAGGCCAAAGATATCATGGATTTCAACTCCGTTTATACCGCTCATATATATTCTTCCTTTCCTACAAATAAAAATCATAGTACCTTATAATTATATATTAGCAAGTTTGACGAAAACGTCAATATTAATTTATGGAATATATGAGATATTGAAAAGTAATAAAAATAATGAATTAAAGAATGAAGAAAGCCGATCAGGCTTTTTTTGTTTATATACAGAAAGGAGGCAGTATGGATAAAGATAAGAAGCAGTTTAAGGAGTGTGCGAGCAGCCTGCTTGAATTGAAGCCGAGCGAGAACGGAAAAGAGCAGCTAAAAGCCATGGGCATCAAGAGCAAAGATATGACCAATAAGATGCTGCTTATTGCGGTGCTGTTTGAAAAGGCTTTGAGAGGGGATGTGCCTGCCATTAAGGAATTGAGAAGCCTCGTTGAAGAGGACGAGCAGAGCAGGCAGGAACAAATGGTGCCGCTCAGTCTGGATGAGAAAATAAAGCGCATTGAGGCGCTGTTTGATGAATATAAAAAGCAGGCCGGAAATGATGCTTGAGGGACTGCGATGGCTGCCGTTTTGTATGTATTGAACCTGCCTTATTATCAGATTCGCAGACACGCTCGCAGTGATGCCGCCCTGAGAGGAACAGGTTTTGGCGATGGTTGATTTTTATGAGCGAGAGAAAGCCTGGCAGATCCTTTGATATGTTCACCATCCCGGCCCTTGGGAAAAGAGAGCGGCAAAGCGATATTGAAAGAAAGGCGGTGTGTGATATGTGGAAAAAATGAATGAAAAATTAAGCGGCAGGCAAGAGCTGGCTGACGCGCTCACAGATGAAGAGCTGCGACTGGCGGAGACAACAAACGCGCATTTTTTTAAACTTTACAGCGATAAGAGCAGGTATTTGGTACTGCGTGGCGGAGGCGGCAGCGGAAAGAGCATTTTCGCGGGACGCAAGGTATTGGAACGCATCAGTGAACCGAGAGCGCACAAGTTTTTAGTCGTGCGAAAAGTGGCGCGCACGCTGCGGGAAAGCTGTTACGCGCAGCTGCAAATGCAGATAAGCACGCATTTTGCGGCAGGTGATTTTAAGATCAATAAAACAGATATGACGATCACCCATAAAAACGGCAATATGATATTATTTTCGGGGCTCGATGATGTGGAAAAGCTGAAGTCTATTTACGGCATTACCGATGTATGGATCGAGGAGGCAACGGAGCTGCTGGAAGAGGATTTCAATCAGCTCGACATACGCTGCAGGGAGAGACCGAGCGATTATAACCAGATCATACTCACGTTTAACCCGACAAGTATACTGCACTGGCTGAAAAAAAGATTTTTTGATCATATGCCCGATCACTGCACGGTTCACAACAGCACATATGCCGACAACCGGTTTCTAACGCCGCAGGCCATCGAGGTGCTGGAAGGCTTTAAGGAAACCGACCCGTATTATTACAGCGTATACTGCCTGAATGAATGGGGCGTCACGGGGAAGACGATCTTTAACGCAAAGAGGATAACGCAAAGGCTTCGTGAAGTGCCGGCTTACATAACAGTGCGCTTTGCTTACAGCCTGTCAATCGACGTACATACCAAAATGCCTGTCATCAGCGACATAGAGCTCATGGAAGACAAACGAGGGTTTATCAGGCTTTATGAAAAAGCGAGGGAGAGGGAATTTTATGTGATCGGCGGCGATACGGCGGGGGAAGGCAGCGACGCTTTTGTGGGGCAATGTATCGATAATACATCGCTAAAGCAAGTGGCTGTGCTCAATCACGATTTTGACGCGCACGAATTCGCAGATCAAATTTACTGCATGGGCATGTATTACAACAAAGCGCTGCTGAGCATCGAGACAAACGCCGGAGGGAGCTATATCGTGGAGCGGCTGCAACGGCTGGGATATGAAAATTTGTATGTGCGCGAAAAACAGGATACGTATCTCAAAAAATACGAGCAGGCCTATGGGTTTCACACAAACAGCGCAACGCGTAAGCCGCTCATTGATAATTTGGTCGAAATCATGAGCGCGGATGCGGGTATTGAGGCCATCAACGACCGCAAGACGCTGGAGGAAATGCTGAGCTTTGTGAGAAGCGAGCAGGGCAGGCCACAGGCCCAGACAGGAGCGCATGACGATCACGTCATGGCGCTGGGCATCGCGCACTTTACGAGGCATCAGCAGAGAGTGCGTATCGACAGCCCTGTTCAAAAACCAAAGTATTCGTTTGACGAACCCGTGAGAGGAAAGGGTTCGCTGGATACGGGCGAGACCATCGAGGTGATATAGTAATTAAATAAAAATAAAAGCATAAATTGTCTTTGGAAGGAGTTCGTTATATAATATAAAAAATAAATATTTTATATTTAGGGTTATTTATATGGATAAACTTACCAAAGAGCAAAGAAGTAAGAACATGAAAGCGATTCGAAACAAGGACAGTAAAATTGAAAGAACTTTACGACAGGCATTATGGAGTAAAGGATACAGATACAGAAAAAATTACAGAAAATTAATAGGATGCCCTGACATAGTTTTTACTAAATATAAAGTAGCTATATTTTGTGATTCAGAATTTTGGCATGGATATAATTGGGATGAGAGAAAAAAAGATATTAAATCAAATCAGGAATTTTGGATCAATAAAATTGAGAGCAATATTGCAAGAGATGAATATGTAACAAAACAATTAGAGGATCAAGGATATACAGTATTAAGATTTTGGGGTAATGAAATACAAAAGAAAACACTAGATTGTGCGAATGTCATAATAAAAACCATAGAAAAAAAATCAAAATAGTGTTTATAATGGAGCAGAAAATGACAGACTTTACATTTATTGATTTATTTGCAGGAATAGGCGGATTTAGGATAGCGTTTGAAGCGTTAGGCGCAAGGTGTGTTTTTTCATCTGAATGGGATAAATATGCGCAAATTACATACAGAGATAATTTTGGAGAGCTACCGACAGGCGATATTACGCAAATAAAAAGTATTGAAATACCGAAACATGACATCTTATGTGCCGGATTTCCGTGTCAAGCTTTTTCAATTGCAGGAAGAAAAGCTGGATTTGATGATACCAGAGGAACATTGTTTTTTGAAGTAGCAAGAATTATTAAAGATAAACAACCAAAAGCCATTTTCTTGGAAAACGTGAAGGGGCTAAAAATACATGATAAAGGTAGGACATTGCAAGTTATATTAAATGTTTTGAGAAATGATTTAAATTATTATATTCCAGATCCTCAGATAATAAATGCTAAAGATTTCGGAGTACCTCAAAATAGGGAGAGAATTTACATTGTAGGATTCAGAAAAGATATTGCTGAAACTGGATTTGAATATCCAAAAGCACAGCAATCAAATATTTGCATAAGAGATATAATGGAAAAAGAGCCTGTTTCAGCAAAATATTATTTATCAACTCAATACCTGAAAACATTAATTGAACATAAAAAAAGACATTCAGATAAAGGTAACGGGTTTGGGTATGAAATAATACCGCTTGAAAGTACGGCGAATGCTATCGTAGTTGGCGGAATGGGAAAAGAAAGAAATTTAATCATTGATGACAGATTAAAAGATTTTAAACCGGTAACAAAAATAAAAGGCGAAGTAAATAGACAGGGTATACGAAAAATGACACCTAGAGAATGGGCAAGATTACAAGGATTTCCAGATAGTTATAAGATAACCGTTGCAGATGTACATGCCTATAAACAATTTGGAAATTCGGTTGCTGTGCCTGCGGTTAAAGCTACTGGTGAAAAAATATTAGAACTATTATATCAAAAAATTAGGAGGTAGCAGAATGCTGATTACAGGCAATAAAGGTGAATGGTCCGAAATTTATGTCTTGTTTAAAATATTGGGACAAGGCAAATTGTATGCTGCTGATGAAAAATTAAATAAAATTGATGATATATTTTACGATATTATAAAAATTTTAAGAAAAGAAAATATAGAAACCATTGAATATAGATTTATTGAAAAACTAAAAGAAATAAAAATAATTAATAGTGACAAAAATACTTTAATAATAAATTTGCCCGCGAAGAAGTTTGAGTACGAGGCGGAAAAAATGTTTATCCAGATAAAAACACATAAGAAGAAAACATTTAGTCTGCCTGAAACTCAAGAATTTATGGAGCAAATATATATAAATAAATTAAAAGCTCCATCTGCAGACAAAACAGATATTAGAATCCAAATTCATGATTTGAATACGGGATATGAACCAGAATTGGGATTTAGCATAAAATCAAGATTAGGTAAACCTTCCACATTATTGAACCCAGGGCCATCTACAAATTTTACATATCGTATTATTGGTGATATTAATGAAACTGAACAGCAAAACTTTAATAATAATGATAGTAATACTCTTAAAGACAAATTAAATATATTCTTAAATAAAGGATATCAAATTGAGTTTATTGAGGTTGAAAATAAAAAATTCAATAATAATCTGGTTTTAATTGATTCAAAACTTTCTGAAATAATGGCATATTTATTATTAGAGTATTATATTAACGGTTATGTAAATATTAAAGAGGCTATAGAATCTTTAAATAAAAAAAATCCACTTAAGTATGATTTAGAGTATAATCATAATTTTTACTCATATAAAGTTAAGCATTTTATTTCCGAGGTTGCTTTGGGGATGACACCAGCTACAATCTGGGATGGGAATGCCGACGTAACCGGAGGATATATTATTGTTCGTGAAGATGGAGAAGTATTATGTTATCATTTATATAATCGCAATGAATTTGAAAATTATTTATTAAATAATACAAAATTTGAAATGGCATCAAGAGGCAGATATAATTTTGGGAAAATATATAAAGAAAATAATGAATATAAGATTAAATTAAATTTACAAATCAGATTTATAAAATAAATAATTAAAAATAAATATGTTAGAAAGACTGATAAACATGAGAAAAGTAACTGTTGATGTGACACGAGAAGATTACTGGAAATTCAATTTATACGGGCTGATGAAAGTGAAATCGCTGCGGCGCATGTTTATTTTTAATATGTCGGCAATGCCGGTGCTGATGTTTGTGGCGCTGATGATTTTCAGAATAGCAACACATATACCTGTTGCTTTAGTGATTCTTCTGGCAATCGTGATCGGAGGGGCTGTTGACCTGCTGATTTTGTATATTACAAGGATGCGTATTATGAAAATGCCCGAAAAGAAATCGGGGGTCTTAGGTGAGCATACCATTATTATCGATGAAAAAGGGATCGACGAGACGAGTCCCGCGGGGGATGTGTCTTATATTTGGACAAGCATCAGCAGTGTTGAACAAAACAAGGATTATATTTTTATTTTTGTAAGCAATCTTTCCGGGCATATCATCCCGAAAAGGGCATTTGCATCGGTGGAAGACGCAGAGGAATTTTACAGGCTTGCGACAGAGTATCAAAAGAAGGCGGCAGAAATATAAGCGCAGCAGTGTGATTTATGCTGAAGACAGACACCGTTGAAGCTGAACATTACTGCCGCGCTTATGAGGAAATTATCTATCCGGCTGATGAAATAGATTCAATGTCTACATAAGGAAGAATGCTCTATGAATAAAGATGAAGATACAAAGCCCGTAATCGAATATACAGAATTAACCGGCTCGGCGCGCATGGACGAAGTGAAGGAGCTTTTTATAAAGTATGCCAAGTCCCTTGATATAGACCTTTGTTTTCAGGGTTTTGAGGAAGAGCTTCGGGCGCTGCCCGGCAAATACGCGCCGCCAAGCGGAACGATTATTCTCGCGGAGGCAAAGGGAGAGGCGATCGGGTGCGTCGCGCTGAAAAAAATCGAAGAAGGCGTCGGGGAGATGAAAAGGCTTTTTATCAAAGACGCATACAGGGGGCTTGGCATCAGCAAGATACTCATAGAGATGATCATCCAAAAGGCGAAAGAGAAAGGATATGCTTATTTAAGGCTGGATACACTTTCCGTGATGGAGCGGGCTTTAAAAGTATATGAGTCATTCGGATTTTATGAGATCGGCGCTTATGTGTATAACCCGTGCGAAAGCGTGCATTATATGGAGCTGAAGCTGACGCAATAGGTGTCTATCTTTGCTTGGGTTATCTTGAGCAAGAGGGTCGACGAAGGTCTGTTATATAAAAAAACATATTATAAAAGAGCGGGAGGCTCTTTTTTTATTGATAAATAGTATAGAGGAGAGAAAAAATGGAATATTTTATTCATATCGGCATCGCTGTGGCAGCGGTGCTTGCTGTTTTTATGGAAGGCTACAGGCTGGGCAGAGTGAGAGGAAGCGAGGAGAAAGCGAGAAAAGAGAGCATATTTAAAAAAGCGGACAACAAGGCGGCCAGACATGAGGAGAGTGAGCAGGAGAGGCTTATGAGAATAGAGCTTGAGAATATAGAAAACTACGCAACGAGTATGCCGCAGCAGGAAGTGAGATAGCCTGGGGGGAGTTATCTTTCATTATCTTTAAACAAACAAATATAACAGTTTTTTTATAACAGGCAAATGGTGTATAATAGAGCATATATTTCATGTTTGAGGTTTTGAGAATGAAAGTAGGATTGATTCGGTGTATGCAAACGGAAGATATGTGCAATACAACGCTATGTCTGCGTGAATTTAAAAATAAAGAAGCGGCTTTTAAAGGAATGGAGCATGTAGAGCTTGTGTGCGTGAACTTTTGCGGCGGATGCCCGGGCAAGAAAGCGGTGGCCAGAGCCAAGGAAATGGTGCGGACCGGTGCCGAGGCGATCGCTTTGGCAAGCTGTATGGGCGGCGGATCGCCGATCGGGTTTGCGTGCCCGCATTTTGAGCAGATCAAAAAAGCGCTCAAGGAAAACCTGCCGAGTGAGATCGTGCTTATAGAATATACGCACTGAGTATATTTTAGAAAACTTATAAACACAGCAAAAGGCATCAAAGGATGTCTTTTTTTATTGCCTGAAAAAAGAGGAAGGCATTTTACCATGAAAAACAGATGAAACGGAGAGGATTTGAAATGGACGCGAATACAGTATACAGGCAGTACCTGCGGGGCAGGGATTATCTGCAGCGATTTGAGTATTACACGAGGGCGGAAGAAAGCTACCGTTTTTATAACGGGGATCAATGGAACGGGCTTCGGCTTGCGGGAGATAAGCCGCCTGCGCTGAATATCTTAGCGCCGATCGTGGATTATAAGGTGGCTATCGTAGCGCAAAAGGGAATGAGCATCAACTACAGCACACAAAATTACGGACAGCTTTATCAGAGCGCCATGCAGGTATGCGAGCGGCTCAACAGCTACGCGAAAAAAACGTGGGAGCGGCTGAAGCTGGACCACTTGGTTTGGAAAGTGATTTTAGAAGGAGCTGTGACGGGAGATGCCTTTTTATATTTTTTTGAGAAGAACGGACTTGTTGAAGTAAAAGGCGTTGACGCAACGAATATTTATTTTGCCGATGAGCAGGACGAAGAATTGCAGCAGCAAAAATATATCATCATCGCACAACGGCTTTTTGCATCAGACGTGAGAGAAGAGGCCAGAGCCAACAACGTGGATGAAAGTGAGATAGGCCTGATACTGCCCGACAGTGAGACGGAATATCAGATCGGTGATAAAGCCAAAGAAGAGATCGATCAGGATGAGGACGGAAAGTGCCTGTGCTTTTTAAAGATGTGGAAAGAAGGCGGGATGGTGCATTTTCTGCGGTGTACAAAAAATGTGATCTATCAGGAAGACACCGTTATTGAAGGGCTTACAAAATACCCGATCGCGCATTTTAAATGGAACAGCGAGAAAGGGAGCGCCAGGGGGATCGGAGAAGTTTATCACAGAATACCAAACCAAATAGAAATCAACAAAACACTTGCGCGCAATCTGGCAAGCATCAAGCAGACGGCGTATCCGCACATTGTGTACAACAAGGAAAAACTCACGAACGAAGAGGTGGGCAGGCTTTCTACCGTGGGAAGCTCGATTGCCGTGGGGGATAAGACCACGGAGAATATACGCAATGTGATCGGCTATATGGAACCCGCCCAGATCAACCCGATCGCGATCAACAGCATACATGAATTGATGAGCAGCACGAGAGAGCTTGCGGGCGCTGGGGATGCGGCAACCGGAAACATCAACCCGGAACAGGCAAGCGGGGCGGCAATCATTGCCGTGCGCGACGCCAGTGCGCTTCCGCTGACATTTCAGATGGCGGGCTTTCGGCAGTTTGTGGAAGATATTGCGCTGATATGGTTTGATATATGGGTAGCCTATAACCCGAACGGACTTGAAGTGGTGAGAGAAAACAAAAACATCAAAACAGGCAGCAGCATTCCCGTTGTGGAAGTGCTCCCCGCGCAAATGCTGCAGGACTTAAAAATCGAAGTGCGCATCGACGTATCCCCGTCGAATCCGTATTCAAAATTCGCGCAGGAGCAGACATTGCAAAACTTGCTGCAGATGCAGTTGATTTCTTTTGAGGATTATGTGGCGGCACTCGATGACGACAGTGTGGCGCCGAAAGCGAAGCTTAAAGAAATATTGCAGAAACAACAGCTCAAAGCCCAGGCACAGATGCAGGCGAAAACCCTTATCAACCAACAACAAAAACAAGAAAACAATGCGCAGGCTATGCAGCAGAAACAGTTGGGAAGGGCTGCGGCAATGGTAGAGCAATTAATGAATGAAGCTACGGAATTAAAAGCGGCAGTTAAAGAAAAAGATGGTAATGATGAGATGGAAGAACATAAAAATAATGAAGAAAAAACAAAGCAAGAGAGCGCTTTAGGGTAAGGGTATTGCCCGGGAAAGGCCGGCAAGTTTTTGCATCGTGTTATAGCCGCGCATCGTGGAGGGTACATTTAATAGTGCAAGATGCGTATTTAGCTTTGATTTTAAAATGCCGTATTTAAAATAGAAAAACACCTCTTTTCCGGAAACTTCAAAGAGATTGTTTTCATCGGCGTAAGCTTTTAAGCGTAGGATATCTTCAGGCCGAGGCGCGCTATCCAAAAGCAGAACATAGAATTTCTGCGGTTTTGCCGAGGCTTCGTCATCCGTATACGGGTAGAGCGCGAGAAGCCGGCTCAATTCTTTTGATGTGCGCAGGATAACATCTGTGTCTACATGAAAATGCGCTTTTACGGCATGCTCGATCTTTTCTTTCAGAACTTCTTTCTTTTCATGGGACGCAAACAAAACATTGCCGCTTTGAAGATAGGTCTGCACATTGCGCAGGCCTGTCTGCTCCAAGACATGTTTTAAATCCGCCATCTTAATAATATTTTTTCCGCCTACGTTGACGGAGCGCAAAAAGGCAATAAATACATTTACCATAAACAATCTTTCTATCATACAAGCGTATGAAAAACTTTAGATTTCAGATCATCTATATTATAAAGGAGGGATATAAAAATGGCAACAACGCCAACAGATAGCTATGAATATACGCCAAATCCTTATCTGGAAGAGGCTTATCAAAAAGAGCTGCTTGCGATCGACGAAGCGCAAAAGCAATATCAAATCCAGGCAGACAGAGAAAACGAGAAAGCATTGCAAACACAGCTTGAATCCAACAGAGGGGCGACTGCTGATTATTATAATTACATCAATCCGTACGGCATACAAGCGGAAGCCATGGCAAATACGGGACTGAAAGGCAGCGGGCTCACACAGAGCAATATGGCAAGAGGATACAGTGATTATCAAAACCGCCTCGGGCAGGCGGCAAGCGCTTACGCGAACAGCCAGACGGATATTTCCACGCAGCTTTTGAGCGCGCAGGCGCAGGCAAATGCCGATAAACTTACCACACTAGCGGATTATAATTCAAATTTATATACAGATTACTGGCAGAATAAAAATTATGATTACCAAAAAAACAGAGACGATGTATCCGATGAGCGATATGAAGAGGAGCTCGCGTATCAAAGAGAGCGTGATAAGATCGCAGATAAAAGATATGACGCAGAATGGGCGTATGAAATAAAAAAAAATAACTCGAGTTCAAGCTCGTCGGGCTCGGGTGGCAGTGAAAAGACGAGTAAGTGGAAATATGATCCCCGTGAACCGGTTGATATAAGCAAGGCATACAGCAGGTTCATGGAAGATGGGCTTTGTAAAAAGGAGCATGAATACTGGAGAAAGATTTATTTTTTGAAAAAGTCGAGAGCTGCTGAGTCAAGAGGTAAAACAATAATAAACAAAGAGTAAAAGAAAGATAACGGGCCTGACAGCGTATCAAAGATAATAGTATCATGCCCGCGATCTCCATCGCCTGTGAAAACTGCAGTGCAACGAGGAGCGCTCTTCTGACTGAGTAATTCAGTGATTGCAGCATTACCGAATAGTAATGTTGTATTTTAGTATATGCACGAATGGAAGGCATGTTACAAAAAAGTAAATTTTATTTAAAAAGACGTATGAAGGCGTCTTTTTTTACGCGGTACGGCGGGGAAATAAAATAACAAGAGGAGAAATATGGCAACATGGCTTGAGAAATTAAAAAAACTGGCACAAAAAGAAAAAGAGAGATATGAGCAGGAGCAGAAAAAGCAAAAAGAAGCTGCTGCGGCAGGAACACAAAAACTAAAAGATATCGCAAAAAAAGCGAAACAAGAGGCTGAAGAAGAAGAACGCAAGAGAAAAAAGATTGAAGAAGCTGCGTATAAAAAGGTAAAAGAAGGGCAGAAGCAATTCGTCTCGAATGTAAGAAGCAGCGTAAGAAAAACCGTTCAAAATAAGTCTACGGAATCTATTGACAGGGATCACGGTTACAATACAGAATATCAGCCGAAGACACAGGCACAAAAAAACAGAGAAACAGTCAATAAATTAAACGAGATCACAAATAGCGCCAACGCGCAAAAAAGCGCCTCAAATACAAATTTATTTATGAAATACAGGAAAGAAGCGACCGATAAAGGTCTAAAAGGTGAAAAGGCATATCAGTATGCAGTTGATCAATATAATCAAGATAAGAATGTACAATCTCTCTCAAAACACACAAACATGTCGAAAATTGGAGAAATCAATCGTAATGCAAAGTTACAAAAAGACTATTCGAGTGATAAGCAATATAAAGAAAAGATCGCAATCGGCAAGAAAGACGATATTTTTGCTACCGGAAAATTAACGACAGAAGAAAACATTGCATATGCCGAAGGCTGGAGTGACAGCTATATGACGAACTACCGGGAATTTCTTGATAAAGAAGCTTTAAAGAAACTTTGGTATTTAAAAGGAGATCAGGAAATAACAGGTGTTGACCATAGTCAGGAAATAAAAGATTTAGCTGATGCGATTATCGCAGACGCACAGCAGAGATATGAATACAACAGATATCTGACAGGCGATTATGCAAAAAATAATTACTATCTGGAAACTCCGTTTCAAGGTGCTGCAAGCACTGTTCAGGGCTGGACAAATACGCTGCAGCGTTTGTTTGGGAATATATCCGCACCGGTAGTGACCGCAGAGCAAATAGCCTATCAAGAAAAGTTAAACGATGCGAAAGGGTTTAAGAGAATATTCGGGCTGACAGGATATTCAGCGGCTCAAATGATAACTTCCGGCGGAAGCGGCGGATTTTTCTTTTCTGTAGCCGGTAACACTTATGGGCAAGCAAGGAGAGAGGGCTATTCAGACAGCGAAGCACTGACATACGCAGTCGTGAACGCAGGGCTTGAAGTAGGAATGAGAAGAGCATTCGGCACTGTGTTTGGCGGCGTCAACAAATTTGTGGGTAAAGAATCTTTACTAAAAACACTTGTGTCAAAAGTCGTTAAAAACCCTGTTGCGCAAAAATCTGTTTCAATAGCCGGTGATATGCTGGGTGAAGGTATTGAGGAATATTCGCAAGATGTCGCGGATCCGATGGTAAGAAATATGATTTTGGGAGAGGAAAACGAATTCGATATCACTCCCGAGGGCGGATGGGAATCTTTTCTTGTCGGTATGCTTGTTGCAGGTTCGGTGAATAGTGTCGGTTATGTGGCGGGCATTAATACAGATATAAAGCTCAATAATGCAGGGCTTACTTTAAATGACGGAACAATCATTTCTAAAAATATATTAGATAGAGCTTTTTTGGGGCAAGCAACGGAAGAGGACGCAAAACTTATAGCTAAATTTGGCAGTGAAATAACCATTGAAAAATACGAAAGCATGATCAACAAAATAGAGAATCAAGCGAACGTGTCATACGGGGAAAAAACGTTCTCACAAGTCAGGCAGGAAACGTCAAGAATGACAGCCGAAGAAAAAATAGATTATTATGCAAATCTTTTAAGCAGTCCGGCTTATCAAATGAGCGCGACAAGTTATCTTGACGAAGCAAAACAAATCGGACAAAAGACAGATTATGAGAAGGGGATGCAAGCCGTAAGAGAGAAAACAGCGTCCGCACTCGGTAAAAGATACGGCGTAAATGTAGAGTTTGAAAGCAAAGAAAACCCCGATATTTATGGATATTTTGACAACGCAAATAACAGAGTAGTCTTGAACAGCAATTCAAACAAATCAATCCTCGTAACTATGATACATGAGCTTACTCACAGCACAGAGAACAGCGGTTTTTATAACGAAATGCGCAAGGCAAGTGAACAGTATTTTAACGAGAATAATATTGATATAGAAACACTCAAGACTGATGTAAGGAAAGACTATGAAAAAGAAGGGATACAACTTACCGAAGCAGGATTAAGTCAAGAAATAACGGCTAAATTTATGGCAGATGTGGTATTCGGCAAAGAAACGGACGTTATAAACTTTGTTTACAATAATAGGTCTTTGGGTCAAAAAATAAAAGATTGGATTGTGGATACGCTTGGTATTACTCGCAAAGAGGGCGAAAATGATGTCTTGATTACTGCTGAAAGGAATTTTGAGAAGGCATTAAGTGATACGTCGGCTGATATAGATTCAATTGATAATGTGCAATATGATATTGGCAAATCATTTAGCGAACAGGTAGATGAAGTTTTTAAAGGAACATTAAATCCTCGAAACGCTGTTTATGTATCTGAAACGCCAAATTTATTTTTAGAAGCAGGGTTAAAACGTCTCCCAATATTAATCACTCAGAGACATATAAGAGATATTAATCATTCTGAGGAATCCGGGCATAGAGAATACCATGATTTAGACATAAAAACAATTAAAGAGCTTCCTTATTTAATTAAAAATCCTGTGATAATAATGGATTCATTAAGTAGAAAAGACAGTATTGTAATTATTACGGAAAAATTTGATAAAAAAAACCAACCTATAATCATAAGCGTTAGACCGAATGGAAAAGGAAATTATAACAATGTTGAGATTGATACAAATTTTATAACAAGTATGTATGGCAGGGAAGGTTTTAAAAAATTTATTGAAAATGCCGAAAATAATAAAGTATTCATTTATATAAATAAAGAGAAAAGTCATAAATTATATGCAAGAATAGGGGTAGAATTCCCCCAACCACTATATAATTATGACTTTAACAATATTATACGTAAAAGTAATAATATTGTCAATAACAGTATATCACAAAATGATGAAAATGATACTGAACAATACGACATTGGAGAAAGCTTCAAAGAAATAAAACCGGAAGCAAACAAGGCTATCGGTGACGATAAAACAAGCACACAAAGTATTGCAAATGATGAGGATATGGGGTATAAAGAAGAAGAGGAGAATGTATTTACAAAAGGGACTAATATTCCAGAGATTATACTTAAAACTAAACCGCTGTATTCGCCCGTTGTAGTCAAATGGCTAGAAAAAGGCGGCAGAATAAGTATCAAAAATGGAAATTGGGAATATACTGATTCGCGAGGCATTTCTGTTACATATAAAAATAACTATCCCGATTTCAAAGGATCAGGACATGTAGTGCAAGAGGTTGATATAGGTGAATTTAAGAATCGTTCGGCCGACTTTAGGCTTGCAGATAGACTAGCCCCTAATGGACCTATAAGTCCAAACAATTCATGGCATCATCATGAAGATAAAAAAACTTTGCAAGAAATCGATAAAGAAGTTCATAGAATATTCACTCATAAAGGCGGAATGTCTAAGATGAAAAAAAATAGGAGAGGATAATAATGATTAGAAATTTTGGGATAAATCCTATAGCTGATGTAAAAATGTTGGAAAAAAAATATGATCTTAAACTATCAAATGACTACTTTGAGTTTTTATGTAATGTAGGAGGGGGCATTGTTGAAAAAACAAATAATGAAATTTACATTGAAGATATTAAAGATGTGATTTCTATCGATGTATTATTTGGATTAAATACTGCATATAAAAACGCTAATATTGAAATGTGGACTGATAAATATTATGATGAAATACCTAGAAATACTATAATAATAGGAGATACTTTAGAACACGGGTTTGTTGTAATGTTGTGTTTGGGAGAAGATGCGGGCATATATTATTGGGATGATACGTATCATTTCGAATGTTCCAATGATGAAAATAATACATATTTTATAGCGGATACATTTACTGAGTTTGCCAAAAAACTATTAGAATAAGAATGATAGTTTCATTGATCTAGATACGAAGACGGGAGAAGTGAGAACTGCTTATGAATATGATTTTGCGAAAAAACGTTGGATAAAAAAAGGAGAAGAATGAGATGACCATAGTAAAGCACTACGGGAAATTGTATAGAATGGCTATTGATAAAAATGGAAGAATGAACCTGATCAGCAAAGAGAAAGATGATGGATTTCAGGAGTATGTAGATGTAGTGGGAGAAATAAGTCATGATTTGTTTATCAAAAAAGTGGGAGAAGAAGAACTGGAAGACGCGTATGCATTAAGTTATAAGGCTTATTATAAAGGAGAAAAATTCGACACAGAAAGCGTGGAAGACCTATGGAATGAAGGCGATATAGCACTTGATACGGAAGATATAGATCTTGCGAAGAAATATGAATTTAAAGCACTGGATCGCTCCTGGTTTTATAAAAGAGTAAAAGCGGAAGAGATAGAAGCACTCATTGAATACAAGGTGCCTATTCTGCAATTTAAAAATACAAAACAAATGACAAGCAGGAAAATACCAAAAGAAGAAATCATGGATTACGCGAAATATATGGCAAGCTTTGCTTAAGGAACAATATATAAACCGCTTTTTATAAGAAGCGGTTTTTTTATGCCTGATTGCAGCGGGGCAGAAGACAACACGCAGAATCAACAACAGCTCAGTGATGAAGGCGTGCAGCAGGAAATAGTATCTAAATTCATGGCAGATGTGGTATTCGGCAAAGAAACGGACGTTATAAACTTTGTTTACAATAATAGGTCTTTGGGTCAAAAAATAAAAGATTGGATTGTGGATACGCTTGGCATAACAAAGAAAGCAGGGGATAACGATGCTTTACTTAAAGTTAAAGAGAACTTTGAAAAGGCATTAGGATTTAAAGCCGAAAATGCGCAAAAGGTGCAATACGACATTAAAACCGATAAATTCGGTAATAAATATTGGCAAGTAGAGACTGAACAAGATATTTTCAAAGGTATAGAGAGTACAAAAGAATTACAGAAAAAAGCGTTTGAATATATTTTGCGTGGCAATAAAGGCGAAAGAGTTGAGGATATAATCAATGGTGAAAAATTAAAGTTTACAAGAATAAGTGCGGAAGAATATGTTTACGGTATACAATCTCAAAAATTATCAAAAGCCGATACAAACAACGAAGGCTTATATGATAAAAAAATGCGATTATCTCCGAGTATATTAGATTTAATTGAAAACGCTGATTCTAAATATAAAATGAAAGACATGAAAAGTCATAATTTTGCTAAAGATGGCTTTTTAAATTATAAAGGCAGAGTAAAAATAGATAATATTATTTTTAAATATATAGTAAGAATTGGAAAAAGCGAAAAAGGAAATATGTTCTATGACACAAATTTAGAGGTAGAGCAAAGGGTGCCTGGTGCTAAAAGCACGTCTCCCATAAAACACTCTACCTCTAATGATGTCAATATTTTATCACAAGATAAAACTATTGTCAATGATAGTATACGCGATAACAACCGGGATGATACTGCAAAATATGATAAAGATATAAACGAGACTGAACAAACGAGCAATGATGTTGAAACTGCGGAAAATATAAAAGAAGCTGTTAAGAGCGATGATGAAACTGACCTTGTAGGTTCGAAAGAAAGCGGACAAAACCTTGCAAATGATGAGGATATGGGGTATAAAGAAGGTGAAGTTATATATTCTCCTGTTAATCCACATCCAACATTGCCTTTAGAGGTGCAAAATTCCTTTTCAGGTGGAACGTTTAAAGAGAAAAAGATAAAAGAAGAAACAACTTATTATCGTGTTTATGGTGGCCAAACAGTTAAAAAAGGCGGATATATGTCACAGACTCCTCAATATGGGGGATTACAATCTCAGATAGATCTTGCATTAAACCCTGAATGGGGTAATAAGGCATCATCAATAGTGGCAATTAAAGTACCTAAAGGAACTGTTGTTTATGAAGGTAAGGCTGCTTTACAGAAATTTAATAGAAATACTAGCCTATTACTTGGAGGAGGAAATCAAGTTTATATACCAGAGGTTGACGAGGGATGGTTTGAAAAGCAAGATATGAGTGCACCGAACATCATCATAAAATTATAATTAAATTTTATAAATTTAAAAGTTTCAAAAATAAAAATTTTTTAGAAATGAGAAATGTATTATGGACATGGCATTGCTAAATGATATAAATATAAGCTAATAATTAGGCAGTTATTGGTGTTAACTATTCTGATTCTGCATTAATGAGGAAGAGCTTATAAATTTGATAATAATGGAATATATTGAGAAAAGGAGAAAAAAATGGACTTTACTAAAAAATTAGAAAATCCAAATTTAATAAAGTCAATTCAACTTATGAGAAAAGACAAGACAAAACAATCGCTTTTTATACAAGAATTAGTTAAAGCAAAATTTCTCTGCCCTATACAAATAGATGCTAAGAAGCTAAAGAAAACAGATTATAATATTAAAATTTTGAATGAAGATACTGAAGTTGCATTAATAAGTATTACGAACAAAACCGGAGAACAATATCTTATGGCGTTTACTGATGAAAATGAATTTCAAAAGTGGAACCCTGACAAGAATCAGCAAACATTAATTTTTTCTTTTGAAGATTATAAAAGAATTGTTTTAAGTGAACATTCATTGTTTAAAGGTTTTGTACTAAATCCATTTGGAGACAATATTGTTTTAAACAGTGATATTTTAGAAAACATTTATTCGCAGCAAACAGAAATTAAAAAAAATCATTCTATTATGATTGGTTTGCCGAAAGAATATCCAACACTTATGATAGAACACCTTATAAAATATTTTCAAAAAACAAAATCTATTATGGCTGCATATTTATTGTGGATGGTTAATGTAGATGAATCAAGTTACTTACTAGTATTAGATACAAAAATATCTTTACAAGAGTTATTTCCAAAGATAAATGAGATATGCCAACCCTATCTAGGCAGCAAATTACTGGATGTAGTGGATATGGGTTCCGAGTTAGGAAAAACTGCAATTGAGAATCAAAAACCTTTTTATGTACAATCATAACCGATTATTTTAGTATAATGCTATATTTATATTTGGAAGATATAAAGGTGTGTTGCTAAAGAGTAAGATACAGTTTTTAATCATTTAAACCGCTTTTTATAGGAAGCGGGGTTTTTATGCCCCTGATTACAGTGAGGCAGAAGACAGCACGCAAAACCTTGCAAATGATAAGGATATGGGGGATAAAGAAGGAGAAGAAGATGTAATTGGAGGTATTAAAATGGTTCGCGGCAAGATAGGCAGGAAAATACCGATAGATATTTTATATATTCCGTTTGGAGATGAGAGGTATCCGGCAACGGGATTGGGATTTACCGGAAGCAAAAGAGGCATATTCCCGGAATATAAATTAAGAAAGAAGAATGAGAAAGACAGAGAGTATCAAGGCGGCGATATGTTATACGTCATTGACGCAAAGATGGGAGAGGCGAGAACTACTTATGAATATAATAAGAAGGATTCTAAATGGATAGAAAGAGAGAAGAGATAGTATGGAAATAGCGGAATATAGAAACAAATTATATAGAATAGTACAAATAGAAAATGAATTATTTTTAATGAGCAGGGGAAAAAAAGAAGAAGAATTTACGCCTGCTATAGGCATAAATGGTAAAGTAATAGATGGGCTATATGAAAAAAAAGTCAAAGAAGAAGAATTAGAAGACGCATATGAATTTGGTTATGAGGCTTATTATAAAGGAGAAAAATTCGACACAGCAAGCGTGGAAGACCTATGGAATGAAGGAAACATAAGATTGGATACAGAAAATATAGATTTTGTGGAAAAATATGAATTTGAAGTAATGGATCGCTCCTGGTTTTATAAGAGAGTGAAGGCGGAAGAGATAGAAGCACTCATTGAATACAAGGTGCCTATTTTGCAATTTGAAAATACAAAACAAATGACAAGCAGGAAAATACCAAAGGAAGAAATCATGGATTACGCGAAATATATGGCGAGCTTTGCTTAAGGAAAAATATATAAACCGCTTTTATAAGAAGCGGTTTTTTTATGCCTGATTACAGCGAGGCAGAAGACAATACGCAGAATCAACAACAGCTCAGTGATGAAGGCGTGCAGCAGGAAATGGTATCTAAATTCATGGCAGATGTGGTATTCGGCAAAGAAACGGACGTTATAAACTTTGTTTACAATAATAGGTCTTTGGGCCAAAAAATAAAAGATTGGATTGTGGATACGCTTGGTATTACTGTTGACGGAAGTGATGTTTTAACTATTATAGAGAAAACAGCGTGGAAATTGGGATATAGAAATATTGTTTCTACATCAGACGGAAAGTCAAGACCTATGAATGATACAGAATATAAGGCAAAACTTAAAGCTGCTTCTCATATAGATGAACTTGCGACAGCTTCAAAATTTAAAAATACAAAACTGAATGTTAAAAAAAGAGAAGGTGAATTATCGGATATAAAGGAGTGGGATTACAGAGAAGCGTATTTTCTTGATGGAGATACAAAAACCAGTAATTACTATAAACTAATAATATCAGTTGGAAAATCGCCTGCAACAGGAAGGATTGTTTATAATATCGGAGACATAAAAAAAGTTTCATTCCCTGGACTAACTGGCTCAAAGGCCCTGGGCAAAAGCCCCCAGGCGAACGAAACTTCTCTTGACAATAAGATATCACAAAATGAATCTACTGTCAATACAAGTATACGCGATAACAACCGGGATGATACTGCAAAATATGATAAAGATATAAACGAGACTGAACAAGCGAGCAATGATGCTGAAACTGCGGAAGATATAAAAGAAGCTGTTAAGAGCGATGATGAAATCAACTTTGTCGGTTCGCAAGAAGAAAGCAAACAAAACCTTGCAAATGATGAGGATATGGGGTATAAAGAGAATGATATTAATCAACTATTGGAATTATCTACATGTACAAAGGATGAATTAACTAATTATTTACATAAAATTGATGATATAAATAATACGAATTATTCTGATGAATTTATTGCTAATAGTGCTTGGTTAGATAAAATACAAATTCCAAAAGGCTCGTATGTTCTTAATTCAGATAGTACAATTAATTGGTCACAGGCTCCAAAAGGAGGGTACGTTCTTGATAATGCCGGAAATGCAATTAAAGACGAATATATACCTAAAGTTGGAGAAATCATAGATAGATACGGCGAGTCTAATGGAAGATATGTATCACCAGTTGTCGGAGAAAAATCATATACCTTTACACAACGGTCTTTGCCTTACATTGAAAATTTAGCTAACTATCATAGATATGAAGTGATTGGAGATTTTACTAAGATTAAGGAATATATATTCAATTGTCCTGATTTAAAAGTGAAGGCACAAGCTGATGCATATATAACTAAATATTATGATGGAGAGTATAACGGTTTGATTTCGTATTATGGTAAGGTTGCAAAAATAGATGGGTGGGGAACGGGAGGAGCAAATCAATATGAATTACCATTAGAAATTGAATTGCTTGTTAAATTAAGATTATTAAAAGAATTATAATAAAAAGGAAGATTCATAATGACTAAAGAAGAAGCTATAAAAATAATTAAGAAAGAACAACTTAAAAATTATAATATTTATGAAAAACAATATAACGAAAATGAGGTTGGCATATGTCAAGAAAACGGATATTGGATAGTATATGCAACAGATGAAAGAGCAAGTATTGTTACAGGTTCAAAAAAAATATTTAATAATGAGAGTGATGCTTGGGAAAATTTTATTAAAAGATTGAAAGCGGATAAAGTATTAAGGGAAATATAAGTGGATATGCAAGCAGCAATAAGTAAATTGACATCGGAAGGAATTTTAAGATAAAAATCATCAGTTAAATTGAACTGAGTATTTTTATTATCCATGCTAAATACATAAAATTCTTCAAGTATCTTTAGTCCTTCTATCCATATGTTTTTATATTTTCCGTGTATGATTCCGCTGTTTCAAAGACAGATAGAAAAAAATGTATATTCCGTTTGGAGATGAGAGGTATCCGGCAACGGGATTGGGATTTATCGGAAGCAAAAGAGGCATATTCCCTGAATATAAGTTGAGAAAGCAGAGCGAGAAAGATAGAGAGTATCAAGGCGGCGATACGTTATACGTCATTAACGCGAAGACGGGAGAAGTGAGAACTGCTTATGAATATGATTTTGATAATAAAAACTGGAAAGAAATAGAAGGGAAAGAATAATTATGAATTTAGGAAAGTATAACGGCAAATTATATAGAATGTCTCAACCAAAAGAAGGGAAATTATATTTATATAGTTGGGAAAGGCAGGAAGGATTCAGAGAAGTGCCCAGCATGACAGATTATATGGGTAAAGTTCATAGTGGGCGATATAAAAGAGAAGTTAAAGAAGAAGAACTGGAAGACGCGTATGCATTAAGTTATAAGGCTTATTATAAAGGAGAAAAACTCCATGCAGAAGGCGTGGAAGACATATGGAATGAAGGCGATATAGGACTGGATACAGAAGATATAGGTTTTGTAGAAAAATATGAATTTAAAGTACTGGATCGCTCCTGGTTTTATAAGAGAGTGAAGGCGGAAGAGATAGAAGCGCTCATTGAATACAAGGTGCCTATTCTGCAATTTAAAAATACAAAACAGATGACAAGCAGGAAAATACCGAAGGAAGAAATCATGGATTACGCAAAATATATGGCAAGCTTTGCTTAAGGAACAATATATAAACCGCTTTTATAAGAAGCGGTTTTTTTATGCCTGCGAATATAAGAAAGGCTGCCTTTGCGGGGGCAGCCTTTCTTCGATAAAGGTTTTATATATTCTATGCATTCTTCCTTTTTTTAATGCCGATCGCTAACAGCGCGCCAAGGGATATTATGCCGAGGGCGGCAAGCACGATCGGGGCTGTGAAGCTCTGGCCTGTCTGCGGAAGCAGGGTGTGTTTTATCGTTACATCTACCGATAAGATAATAGGATCAAATATTTCTTCATATGGTTCTTCATCGTCTAAGGCTGTTACTTCTTCGTTGATATAGCTTTCTATTTTAGCTTTAGGGCCGTAGCTCGATGAATCGGTTTGCAGAGAGCCTGTTTCTATTTCGGGGGTCTCTTCGTATTCATAGCCGGGCAGTGTATAATAGATCGTTGTCTTACCTGATTTTTTTGCCGTGAATACGACATTGCCCGGATCTGAGAAATCCGCTTCAAAACATGCTTTGTCATACTGCCATGTGCCGCCTTCAAACAACGGCCGAAGAATAAGCTTTGCTCCCTCGTAGATGACATTATCGGCAGGCGAAGAAGTGATGCCGGGGGCGAAATTGGCTATGATATCTCCGGTTTCGGGATCGGTGGGATCCATAAAATGAATAGGACTTGTGGAAAGGACTTCTCCGTTTATTGTCCAGTTTACAAACACGCTGTTTGAATGGCCTTCGGCATATAGTAAAGCCATATTTAACAATGATGATGCCTCGAATTCAATGTATCCGTTTCCGTTTGCCGAAAAGTTTTGATTCGGCGTGAAGATATTTGAGGTGATCCATGTAACAGGATTGGGATATCCCGATAATAAAGAATAGAGCTTTGTTCCCGTTGCCAGTGACGTTATCATGTTATCCGAGTACAGCACGAACTCAAGATTAGGATAGGCGCTGAGATCAAGGGTGCCCGAAAGCTGGTTATACGCGCAAACGAGAGCCACCAAATTCGTGCAATTACTGAAGTTGAGAGATGTCAGTTCGTTCATTTCACAAAACAGAGCTTCCAGATTTGCGTGATTGCTCACATCAAGCGCGGTAAGATAATTTTCCCCGCAGTAAAGCTCAACCAAAGCTGTATTTGAACTTACATCAAGTGTTTGGAGCTCGTTACCGCTGATATCTAAATATGTCAATTCCGTATCACCGCTCAAGTTTACCGAGGAAACTTCGCCATAGGTGCATTCAAGTTTTGTTAAAGAAGAAAAGTTGCTGACATCAAGACTGCCTTTGAGATACGTCTCCGGCCACTCGATCTTTTCAACTCTCTTTGGCGTTGCGGATGACCAGGTCACACCTGTCCAGGTGGCTGGATTGGCCGCATCGTAAGAAGTATTGATTTGTTCGCCGTTGAGCTTTGACGGCTCTGCTGAAGTGAGATTGAGAAAAGCCTGGATTTTGTTGAAGTCGTTGTCGTTGTAGCCGTCTAAATTCGTATCAGATGAATCAAGGGCAAGAGCAGCCCCCGCAAAGACAGCAAGCAGTAACAAGGTTGCAATAAGAGTAACCAAGAATTTCCGTTTCATAAAAACCGCCTTTATTTTTTAGAGTAAAATACGGACAATAGAATAATGATAATATGTAAATTATAACGGTGCGTGGTAGCGCTGTCAATGAAAATATATATCTGTTTTTTATTTATTTTATTTCAATAAAAAAGGATACCTTCGGTATCCTTAAAAAACTTTTTATTATTTTTTATTTATAAATGAATCATATATTCTTTCTGTTTTTTCTTTTCATCAACAAGCCCGTTACCGCTATGCTTATCAAGCCAATCATTGTAAGCGCAATCGGAATTGAGTAGTCTTGACCTGTCTGCGGAAGAGCGGAATCTTTTACGATAACTTCCATAGAGACGGTAAAGGTTTGATCGGGCAGGGCAGGCAGATCTATGTCCTCGCCGCCTTCGTCCTGAGTTGTTACAATGGGCTCTTCGGCTGATTTGATAAGAAACTGCATCGGCTCTTCATAGGTGTAGGCCGGCAATGTATAGCTCACCGTGGTTTTACCTGATTTCAGCCCTTTGAATACAGGGTTATCCGGGTCAGAAAAATCTGCGGAAAGGAAGCCTTTGTCATACTGCCATGTGCCGCCAGTGAAGAGCGGAGTGATCGTGATGCGGCCGCCTTCATAGACGATATCGCCTTCGTTGGACGAGGTGAGCGCATCAGAGAAATTAGCGACAATGTCATCCGTTTCCAAGTTTTCTATATCAAAGTAATGGATCGGGCTTGTGGAAATCTCTGTGCCGTCTATGGTGTAGTTTACAAACGCGCCGCCTTTCAGCCCCTGCGCATAAAGGAAGGCCCCGTCATTGATAAAATCGATTGTCAAACAGACATAGCCGTCTCCGTTTGCGGAAAAAGTTTGTGTGCTGGCGCCTTCGGTAAAAAATTTCGTTTTGATTTCTGTTGTCGGGTTGTTGTAGCCAAATAAGAGAGATGTAAAGTTTGCGCCCAAATTTACTGAGGTATAATTATTGTTTTGATATAATAAAATCATAACCTCTGTTAAATGTGATATATCCAGCGTGCCGCTTAACTGATTATCATTGCAGACCAAGAACTCCAGACTGTCACAAGAACTGAGATCAAGCGAAGTCAACTGATTATCGGCGCATGTGAAGGATAACAGATCGTTTTGCGTGCCAAGCGTGAGTGTGGAGAGATTGTTGCTGTCGCAAGATAAAACATATAATGAGGATGCCATGCTCACATCAAGCGTCGTAAGCTTATTGGAAGCAATTGAGAGGTTGGCTAATGTTGTACAATCACTTAAATCGACTGATTCAAGATTATTCTCCTGTAGCCGCAAATCGCTTAAGGTGGAACAATCGGTAAGATCTACCTGTGTTAATTGATTTCCCGCACACCATGCACTATCTAAGCTGCTAAGGCCTGAGAAATCAAGCGAGGTGAGATTATTTTCATTCAAATGTATAGTTTCGAGCGCGGTATCTCCGCTGAAATCAACAGAGGAAAGACTGTTGTCTTCCAAATAAACATCAATCAAAGAAGTAAAGTCAGAAAGAATAAGGTCGCCCTTGAGTGAATGAGAAGCCCAATTTAATTGTGTTACATGATAAGGTGAAGAGGTGCTCCAAACAACGCCTGTCCATGTGGAAGGATCATTTTCATCGTAGGCGGCATTCAACTGCTGGCCGTTTGTTTTGCCCGCTTCGGCCGAGTCAAGATTCAAAAACGCTTTTAATTGCGCTGTCTCTGAGGTGTCGTAGGTGGGATTCGTGTTTACAGCAAACGCTGTGGTCGGCAGTGCGAACACGACAAGCAGCATAATACAAAAAATAATAGATAATTTCTTTTTCATTTACGTACCTTCTTTATTAGAATTATAACAGATGAATATATCATAGCAAAAAGCGATAAAATTTGCAATAACAAAATTTAATATATAATAATACAATTCTGTAATTAATAAATTTTGTAATATATTAAAATAATTCCCGTGATATCATATGGATTACTGCACAATCTTACAGCGCACAAGCAAACGCTTATTGGCATTGTTTGCGCATGTGAGCAGCGTTATGGCCATTCTGCCTTCGTACCTGTTCAGAGATGCAACGTCATCGGGATTTACTTTTTCAATATCATAGACTTGATAAGTATATTTTTCACCGTTTGGTGTCTCGAGGATAACGCTGTCGCCGATCTTCATTTTATCGAGGGAACCGAAAACGGCGCCGTTTGCGTAGTTGTGCCCTGTGATGACCATGTTGCCGTCTTCGCCAGGCAGAGGGCCTTGGTAATGGCAGATGGAGACGCTCAGGGCTGTCGTATCCGATTTGTCTAAAACAGGAAGAGAAAGACCGATTCTATCTATGATCAGTTTTCCGATGACCGTGTAGCCCTGGTATTCAATGATTTGATTTTGCACTTCCTGTTGCTTTGTAAGCGCATCATTGTAATAGGCAAGCGCTTTTTGCGCTTCCTGCTCGGCTGTGACACCCTCCTGATATTTATTGATGGCGATGACTACAGCGGCGATAATGCACGCAGCGGCAAGGAGGCCAAGGAGAAGGATCAGTTTATTTTTGGTGGAAGCAAAAAAAGATTTTTTGTCAGTCAAGTTATTTTCAGACATATTATAAATGTACCATTCCATAAAATAAAGTATATTAAAACAGCAGGACAACGATGAGCGTGCACGGATATTCTAACGAATATTATAATACCATAAAGTGATAAAAGTGTAGAACAGTTTTCTCTTATAACAAAATTTTGCAGTATTCAAATTTAAAAGATGTGCATTGTCCGACAAAATGATTAGGCAGCTCTCAGTGATGCTGTCTCGGATTTGCGGCAGGCGTGTTTAAAATGACGGTGTTCGGATTGCCCGGATACATTTTTATAAGATACTGCTTTATCAGATTTTTGATTGTACTCGCATTGATGCGTCTCTATAGTTGAGCAGGCGCTGGCTTGATGATTCTATATAAAAAGACACAGTATACGCTTGTTCATATTCTGCGGAGTCCTTCCCAAACGGCAATTGCGAGCTCATGCGGTATAAATTTTGCGAGAAAACGGTGCAGAACCGCAACAGAGTAAGTGGATACGGGCAGACCCAAAGCGCTGTCGAAAAGCGCATGGGCAACAACGCGCTCGGGGTTTGAAGTAAATGGGAAATGTTTGACGGCATCGGCATTGTTGGTATCTCTTGCCACTTCTATAAATTCTGTGTTTACCCAGTCGGGACACACGGCCGTTACTTTGATACCCCGCGGCAGCAGCTCCCAGCGCAGTGCCCTTGAAAAACTGTGAAGAAACGCTTTGGACGCGGCATAGACATTCAGGCCAGGTAACGGCTGAAATGATGCCGCCGAACAGATTTCCAATATACGTGCTTTTCTTTGCATATAGGGCAGAGCAACAAGGGTGATATCAACGGCCGCTTTGCAGTTCAGATCAATCATGTCGTTGACTTCTGTGAGTGTGAGATCTTTGTATGTGCCTATTTTCCCGAAGCCGGAAGCGTTGATTAAGATTTTTACATCGGGATTTTCCTCTTTTAGAATCTCTGCCAAGCGGTCTATGCTCTCGGGTTTGAGCAGATCAAACGGCAAGGGGCGAACGGGCGTGTTTAAAAGAACTTTTAACTGATTCAATCTTTCTTCGCGCCGCGCGATGATCCAGATTTCATCAAGTTGATATTTTCTGTCGATTTGCTTTGCAAATTCTTTGCCCATACCTGAGGAGGCGCCTGTAATAATAGCAATTTTTTTCATTTTATTTATTCCTATCCTTATTATAACAAAGTTAATTCAGGCGAATACATGATGCACAGTATATATTTATTTCATTATTAAATAATAAATTCATTGTATACCAAATAAGAAGTGATGGCAATGAAGATATAGAAAAGGATGAGAGGCATTCGAATAGTTGATTGCTTGGTAAAAAAAGAGCCGGGAGTGGTTTGGTATGCTTTGCAACATACTTATCCGAAAAATTCTTCAACTGCGTTCAAAATGACGGTGTTTGGATTGGCCTGATACATTTTTATAAAGAAGTAAAAAGGACTATTGAATATTTGAAAGCATTTCACAAAGTAAAAAGTTCTGTGTAAATGACAACGCAGAACTTTTTTAAGGTTTAAATTATACTATTAGGTTTTTGGGTTGGTTTTTATTTTTTTTGGGTTTTTAATTATAGTTTGGGTTTTAAGTTTAATTGGGTTTTTATTATTTGCTACGAAAGCAAAACACGGTCGCTCTCAAACTCGCTTCCGCTGGCCTTGCCAAAACGCTCAAGCAGATCGTCCACCGTTAGTTTTTGCTTTTCTTCGCCCTTGATGTCGAGAATAATCTGTCCGTTGTGCATCATGATCAGGCGGTTGCCGTGTTTGATTGCATGACGCATGTTGTGTGTGACCATGAGTGTGGTCAGGTTGTTTTCTTGGATGACTTTGTCGCTCAGGTGAAGTATCTTTTCAGCCGTGCCCGGATCAAGCGCGGCCGTGTGCTCGTCGAGCAGCAGCAGTTTGGGTTTTTTTAGTGTGGCCATCAGAAAGGTGAGCGCCTGCCGCTGACCGCCCGAAAGCAGCCCTACCGTGTCGTTTAAGCGATTTTCAAGCCCTAAATCCAATGTGCTGAGAAGCTTTTTATAGTCTTCCTGTTCTTTTTGTGTGATCCCCCATTTTAGTGTGCGGCGGCTGCCCCGGCGATAGGCAAACGCCAGATTTTCCTCAATGCTCATATTGGATATGGTACCCATCATGGGGTCCTGAAACACGCGGCCGAGCAGGCTCGCACGCGAATGCTCCAGCATTTTTGTGACATTGATATGATCGATCTCTATTAAACCCATATCCAAAGGATGCACTCCGGCGATGCAGTTGAGCAGGGTTGATTTGCCTGCTCCGTTGCTGCCGATCAGAGTGATGAAATCCCCCTCATCCAGCGTGAGACTGACATTTCTTAAAACCATTTTTTCATTGACGGTTCCTTTGTAGAACACTTTATAGGCACCTTGTATTTTAAGCATGTTATGCATCCTCCTCAACCGAGAATTTGGCGGGCTTTAAGCGCGTTTTGATAACGGGAAGCGCAAGCGCAAGCGCTACGGTGATTGCCGTAAACAGTTTTAAATTGTTTGGAGACATTCCCATTTTTAGCACTAACGCAATAATGATGCGGTAAGTGACGGCACCTAAAACCAAGGCAATCAGGCGGCTTAAAAAACTTCTTCTGCTGAATAATACCTCGCCTATGATAACAGAAGCCAGACCGATCACGATAGAGCCTATGCCCATTTGAACATCGGCAAAACACTGGCTTTGCGCAATCAGCGCACCGCTGGTTGCCACCAGGCCATTGCTGATAACGAGGCCGAGGATGATCATTGTGTTGGTGTTGGTGCCCTGGGCGCGGGCCATATGCGGATTATTACCGCACGCGCGCACTGCATAGCCTATTTCCGTGCCGAAGAACCAGTAAAGAATAACGACGGCAATGACGGCGCAGAGGAGCCCAAGCGCGATCGTGGCATTATTTGCACTCAACCCGATATTTTGAAACGGAGTGTATACGGTCTCCATACGGAGCAAGGATAGATTGGCCTTTCCTAGAATCTGGAGATTTACCGAGTACAGCGCAATCATAGTTAAAATGCCGGAAAGCAGAGCAGGGATTTTCAGTTTGGTGTGAAGCAGACCCGTGACCAAGCCTGCAATCATACCGCCTGCGAATGCCAAAGCGGTTGCCGCATAGGCATTGATGCCGTGCGTGATCGCCTGAGCGCAAATAGCTGCGCCCATGGCAATACTGCCTTCCACTGTGAGGTCTGCTATATCTAAAATGCGAAATGTGATGTATACGCCTATGGTCATGATCGACCACAAAAGCCCCAGCGCTGCCGCGCCCAAAAGTATTTGTACCATAATGTTCACCTGATTTTTATTATTTTAAAGCTTTATTCTTTTTTGGCTATTCTTCGTCAATGACATATTGGGTCAAGTCGTCGGGGATGGTGATGCCTATTTCATCTGCTACTGTGCCGTTGATCGCAAAATCAAAGCCTGTTGCGGATTCGATCGGCATTGTTGCAGTCTGTGCTTCGCCCGTTAGAATTTTGATTGCCATTAAACCTGTTTGGTAGCCCAAGTCTTCGTAGTTGATGCCCAGTGTTGCAAGGCCGCCGTTTGTTACCATGCCCGATTCACCGCAGATGACAGGTGTTTTTGATTCGGCTGTGACACCATGCACGACCGGCATTGCCGATGCAAATACATTGTCGGTTGGGATATAGATGGCATCGCACATATCAACGATAGACTGGGTGGCTTGCTGGACATCGTTGGAATTAGTGACGGTGACTTCCACGTAAGTGAGCCCTAGATCTTCGATACATTCTTTTGCGATCGCCGCCTGCAAAATAGAATTATCTTCGCTTGATGTGTAAAGCACGCCTACCGTCTGGGCATCAGGCGTTAATTTGACCAAAAGATCAATTTGTTCTTTGATCGGGTTCATATCTGTGGTTCCGCTGACGTTGCCCCCGGGGTTTTCGTTGGAATCAACGAGCTTTGCAGCTACATAATCTGTGACCGCTGTTGCGAGGATGGGGATTTCTGTCGTTTTGCCCGCGATGGACTGTGCTGCCGGTGTTGCAATGGCAAGCACCAAGTCTTCGTTGTTGCTTACAAATCGATCGCTGATGGTTGAAAGGTTGCTTTGATCTCCCTGCGCATTCTGCACATCGATTGTGATATTTTCACCATCGACATAGCCGTTGTCGGCAAGCGCCTGCACAAATCCTTCACGTGCTGCATCCAAAGCGCTGTGATCCATATACTGGATAATACCGATTTGATAATGTTTATCCGTGTTGCTTGTGTTGGAACTTGAGCAGCCTGCCAGCAGCACAAGCAGGCTTATTGCCATTAAGCATCCTATGGTCTTGATAGATTTTCTCATGTGTCATTCCTCCATTTTATATATTCAATTAACCCCAAGCGGGGCAAATTGCGAAATTGGGTAAAAAAAAACGCCCCCTATAACAGGGACGAACAGTATTCGTGGTACCACCTTGTTTTCATTGTGTATGCCAAAAAGTATTTGTAGTTGCATACACAACCTTAGCAGGTAACTAACATTACCCCTCCACTGTAACGGATGGACCCCGACTAAACCTACTTAGCAAATGCTTTTGAGTTTGCGGCTACTGTGATGAATTCACGGCACTTATATCCTGCTTTCTTACACCAAACGAAAGCTCTCTATGAGGATCGGAGGCGCCGATACTACTTCTCAGTCATCGCCTTTCAGCTTGCGGCTACTGTGATGTATTCGCGATAAGTATATCCTGCTTTCTTGCACCGGCCGAAAGCTCTCTGAAGGATTTTGTTATATCGCTACTTCTTCTCAGTCATTGCCTTTTGTTTTGTAGTATTATATTCACTATAAATTTATTTGTCAATAATTTTTTGAAAAAATTATACCCGATGATATGCATATTCATTAAAATATGCATAAATGACCCGTTATATGGAAGAGAGCGCGGCCTGCGTGGCATGCAGCAGCGTCGTGTCATAGAGCGGCATGACTGTATCTTTTTGCTGACTTAAAAGCCCTATTTCCGTGCAGCCCAATATCGCGGCTTGAGCGCCCCTTCCGGCCAGTGGGATAAAACGGTGGGTTGAACTGTAACATTGATAGAAAAAGATTGTCAATAAACGAAAGGCCAATATGACGTATTTATATTTATGATATGATGACATAGATTTCAGAGATGCCGGCAAATAAAAAGAAGCCATAAAAAAAATGAAAATGGGGTTACGCATTCCCGGCGTCAACAATTTATGGCTTCCATTAACAACATGTAATCATGTTGTACTTTCAATATATACATTAAGAATATAAATGATACTATGAACACATAAAAATCAACCGACAAAATTCGAGACGGTAATTGTATTTTTGAAGCATGAAAACAATCCCGGTGATATAATAAATAACGAAAACACAAAATCAGTAAAAGGACGGTACATGAAGGATCATAAAGACACCACCCTAAAACGGTATAAGAAAACAGCCATACTTGGAGCCGTGGTACTGGCTGCGCTCGTATTTACGGCCGTGTTATTCATGCTGCGGACAAATAACAACAAGGCTAAAGAAATTGTCGAGACAATGGATTTATACATGGCACAAAGCGAAAATAGCTATATAAGCGATATTGCCGTCTATACAAAGGACACGGATCCCGACAGTCTGCTCGGCAAAGACAATCAATACGTTGCAAAAGCTTCTTTTTGTGACGAGCGTATAGAAAACGCGGACGGTGAATATATCGGAGTCATCGAAGTCTTTGACAGCCTGGATGCACTGGAACTGAGGAAATACTATATCGAAAGTGTGGCGCAGGTGAGTGCTCAGGTCTATGAAAAATACGGAAGCTACGGGCAATACAGCCTTATGGATCGGGCTGTTATTGCCAGCGAAAAAAATGCGCTGCTTATTTTATATGCGTCTGTGCTGGGCGAGACGGCCGTGGATGAGTATGAAAATGCTTTTAAGCAGGCGATGGAAGAGACTTCATTCAAAGATAAGGACAGTATGACGGATGAAGAATTAGAAGAGCAAAAGAGCAAAATCCGCATGCAGGTAGAAGTGATCGTTACGCAGATCGCAACGGAGCTTGAAGAGTCTCTAAATGAGTTGCGTGCAGAAATCGAGGCTTCTGTCAGCATAGCAGAAGAAACATTAGATGCCGATGATTTAGCTGCCGCACAGGAATTGGTGGATAACGCGCATGAGGATTATTTCAGCGAAATAAAAGACTGGAGAGCACGGCTTAATATGATTGGGGAGAAAATCGAGGCGAGGGAGAAGGGCGGGGAGTGATCAGTTTGGAGAAATAAATTGAATAATTATCTGGATTACAAAGCATTTGCAAAGGGTGCTTTCTTTTTGGTTTTTTTCATTTTATTCAATGTGTTAAAGAAAGAGATGCAATAAAGTATGAAAAGGTTTTAAAAATGAAAAAGAAAGATACAAAGCATATATACTGTAATAAATAATATAACAAAGAGACATTGACAATATATGACAAATGTGATAAATTGAATATTGTTTTGGAGTTGTACGTTATAGAAAGACATATAGCTTATATTAAAGCTCATATTAAAGTCAATAAACGGAGGGATGGAAATGAATAATGATAAGAATGATTCTATGATGGAAGGTAACGATTTAAACAACAGCGAAGAACAAAAAACAATAGAAACGTTCTCAGAAGAATCGCAACAACAAGAAAATCAGACTGCCGAAACATCATCGGTTGTTGATGACGAAGAGATGAAAAAATGGGAAAATGAAGTATCAGGAGTGGTACCGCAGGAACCAAAAACAGATAATCCCGGATTTTTCAAAAAGAATTATAAAAAAATGCTCATCGGACTCGGCGTGATCATTATTGCTATTATAGCGGTAATTCTACTTATGCCGACTCATTACACCGCACAAGAGATAGCCGATGAAATGGCTTCGACTTTATCCAGCAATACAGGTGAGAATCATATGACCGGCATCACGGTGTTCACTGCCGACACGGATCCAAATGGCCTTTTGGGTGAAGAAAATCAGTATGTAGAAAAAAGCTCCTTTGATGACGACCGGGTGGATACAGATGAGAACAGCTTTGTTGGGACCATTGAAGTCTTTGACAGCCTTCAGGCGTTGGAGCTTAGAAAATATTATATGGATACAGTTTATTCTATGGCTGAGGAAGAATATAAGCAATTTGGGAGTTATGCACAATATGGCATACCGCAAATACGGATATTTACTGCAAATAATGCATTATTAATGATTGGCAGCGGTCTTGATGATACGGCAATTGATGAATATGAAACAGCGTTTACTCAGGTAATGGAAAAAAATGATTTTAAAGATAAGGATATTATGACTGACAGTGAGCTGGCATCTCAAAAAGAAACACTCCATACGCAAGTGGAAGGGCTTATGGCAACAGCGGTGAACAGCTTTAAAGAAACATTAGACGGAGTGAAAACAGATACGGAAACTACCGTAGCCAAAGTTGAAAAATCTTTAAACCGTGATGATTTAAAAGCGGCGCATGATGCTGTAGATATTGTATTCGAAGATTATTTCACTACTGAAGTCAAGGATTGGAATTCGCGATTAACAAAAGCAGAGGGTAAAATTGAAGCGGCAGAAAAAGCTGCCAGACAAAAAGAGCTTGATGCTCGAACAAAGACTTTGAGTGCAGGGACTTACACCGTGGGCAAAGATATAGACGCGGGATTATATGATGCGATTGCAAAGTCGGGCGGCGGAAACTTTATCATTCATAATAGCTATGGTTCACTCAAAGTGAATGAAATTTTAGGAGTAAAAGATCCGGATTTTTATTTAAGAAAATATAGTAATCTGAATTTGGAAACAGGAGATGAAATTGAAATCAGAAGTACATTGAAAGTTAAATTCCAAGCAAAATAAGTATTTATAATAAATTTATTTTTTATAAAAAAGGCATTACGAAATAATGCCTTTTTAGTTTTTTTATAAATATTTCAACGGCACTTCATTAAATAAAAGCGGCCATAATACCTCGCGCAGGGTCGGAAACAGCGTGGTCGCGCCCGCGAATAAGACGATATAGAGGATGACGATGCTTGCGATGATGCAAAGATACACCAAAACGGACTGCTCTTGTCTGGACACGATATCAAAACGTGCAAGTAAAACAGACAGCACGAGAAACACAATCAGCAGCAGAGCGATAAATGCCGTGAGCGTATCTGTTTTGCTTATAATATCATTGCTTAGCAAATGCCAAAGCACAAAATAGACGATTGCAAAAAGAAGCATAAAACATATAGATGCTTTTCCTGCGCCCGATTTTGGCCAAAATGTGATTTTCATTTTCTTTCCTCTGGTAAAAACCTCATTTATAGAATAGATTTTTTATCTTAGCTGTGTGTCTACATAGAGGCGCTAATATCTTTTGGCTGACTTTGTGTAGAACAATGCACAAATCAGGCAGGTAATAGGCATCGTGAGCAAAATGCCAAGGCTGCCCACAAGCGCCTGCAATACCTCGACGACGATCAGTTCCCTGTTGAACAAATATAGCAGCGACGAATTATAGGCCACATAAAGCAAAACGATCGAAAGCGAGCTGCCTATGTAGGCGAGTATGAGGGTGTTTGTCATGGTTCCCATGACATCCCTGCCGATATTCATCCCCGATTTGAACAAGCCGTCAAAAGTCGGCGAATTAGAATGCTCGCGCACTTCCCACAGGGAAGAGGATATCGACATGGCAACGTCCATGATCGCGCCCATAGCGCCGATCACAATGGCACCGAATATGATCGCTCGCAGGTCTATTGCGTTCGTGGCGGAAAGCTGCAACAGGAAAATAGAGTCTTCATCAATGACACCCGTGAGTGAGAGAACATGATTCATAAGCACTGTAAGCAAGCCGCTGATGATAACGCCCGCAAAACAGCCGATAATGGCGGCAAGTGATTTCGCATTTTTGCCGTTGACGAGAAGAATCGTCATGATAATGGTGTATAAGCAGATGATGATGGATACGGCATAGATATTTTTGCCCGACAGTATTGCCGGAATAAAGACAGCAAAAATGCCAAGGCATGTAAAGGCAAGTGAAAGCAGTGTATTAAAGCCTTTTTTGCGTCCGAATATCAGCAAAGCCAAAACAAAAACACCACCAAATATGAACAGCTTGTCATGGCGAACAAATTCCAGAAACTGCCAGTCCTGACCATCTTCCGCGGCATTGATAAGCACGACTTTATCGCCTTGCTGCACCTCTTTCGCAGCTGCGTTGAGCGGAAGGCTGTCGTCCAGATATTGATATGCGGTAACAATTTGGTCTTTATTGTCTTTGCTGAGTATTTTGGCCCGGAAAATAATTTCCGTATTAGTATAAAGCTCTCCGTTGCCGTAGTCGATCTGTTCCGCGTTATGGGCAGTGAGTTCCTCGATTACGGCTTTTTGAAGCTCCTGAGAGGTGTTTTCGGAAGCGGGCATATTATCTGTGGCGATCTTGTTTCCGATAATCAAAAACAATACTGAGAAAAGAATCGTCGCAAAATAAAAAGCAAAATTACGGGAAGAAGTGTCTTTGCCTAAATTGATCTTTTTCATGAAAAATAACCTCATTTTGATGCGAAGATTGGATTAAAAGGTTCCTTTTAAATTGATTGCTTCCGCGACTTCTCTCATGCCCATAATGGTTTCGGTAATGATATAATCGAGCTCCATATCAAGCATTTGTGCGCCTTGTTTTATAACTTCGCGGTTTACACCGGCGGCGAATGATTTATCTTTGAATTTCTTTTTAACGCTTTTAAGTTCCAAATCGAGCACGCTCTTTGATGGACGCATGATAGCGCAGGCATTGATGAGACCTGTGATTTCATCTATTGTATAGAGAATTTTTTCCATTTGATGCTGCGGTTGCACATCGCAGCAAAGGCCATAGCCGTGGCTTTGTACGGCGTGGACGATCTCTTCGCCGCATCCGTTTTCTTCTAAAATTTCTTTGGCTTTGATGCAGTGCTGGTCAGGATACATTTGATAGTCGATATCGTGCAGCATCCCAATGATGCCCCATTTTTCTTCGTCTTCGCCGAGCAGGCGCGCAAAATGACGCATAGCTCCTTCAACGGCAAGCGCGTGATTTATCAATGCTTCGGAAGAATTGTATTTGCATAGCAATGCATAGGCTTCGTCTCTTGTTGGTTTCATTTGTGTTCCCTCTTGTTCTTTTTTTATTTTGACAATTATAACAAAATGCATGCTTTTTAGCAATCAGGTTTGTTTTATAAATAAGATATCCTTGACAAAAAGTATTTAAACTGGTATGCTGTAGGAAAATCTCCGGGGAGCTATCATGGCTGAGATAGGTGAAAAACCTGACCCGCAATACCTGTACGGATAATGCCGCTGCAGGGAGCGAGCGAATGAAAAGGCAGTCTCTTTCCGGATACGGGAAGAGATTTTTTTATGACAAATCAATAAAACAGGGGAGCATACAAGCTGAGATAAAGGAAGTATTCCTTTGACCCTTATACCTGATCCGGGTAATACCGGCGTAGGAAGCATAAAAATATTCATTGTTATATTGAGCGAATCCTGCGAGGGATATTCGCTCTTTATTTATATTCAATAAGAACGGAGTTGAAAAAAATGACACAACTACAAGCCGCACAAAAAGGAATCATTACAGAGCAGATGGAAAAAGCCGCGGAGCTGGAAGGTATCAGCGCCAGAGAATTGATGCAAAAAATAGCATCGGGGGAAGTGGTGTTACCCTGCAATATCAATCACAAAGGAATCACACCGATTGCGGTCGGCAAAGGACTCTCAACAAAGATCAATGCCAATATCGGCACATCGGACGCGTATCCCGAGCTTGAAAAAGAGCTTGAAAAACTGCGCATGGCCGTTGAAGCCGGAGCACATTCCGTGATGGATCTGAGCACAGGCGGAGACATCGACGGGGTGCGAAAAAAAGTTATTGAAGCGTGCCCCGTAATGGTGGGGACCGTGCCGCTCTATCAGGTGATCGTGGAAAGTCAAAAAGGCTCCAAACGCGTCATCGACATGAGCGCAGACGAAATCTTTGCAGGAGTTGAAAAACATTGCAGAGACGGTGTTGATTTTATTACGGTGCACTGCGGTGTCACGCTCGAAGTGATCGAGGAACTAAAAAAGACAGGAAGAGTGATGGATATAGTATCAAGAGGAGGCTCGTTTACAACGGCATGGATGCTGCACAATAAAAAACAAAATCCGCTGTATGACCAGTATGACCGCCTTTTAGACATTGCGCTTAAGTATGATGTCACGCTCAGCCTGGGCGACGGACTTCGCCCGGGATGCCTTGCAGACGCAACGGATTCACCGCAGATCAGTGAACTCATCATATTGGGAGGCCTCGTAAAGCGCGCCAGAGAAAAAGGAGTGCAGGTGATGGTGGAAGGGCCGGGACATGTGCCGCTTGACCAAATCGAGGCAAACATGAAACTTCAAAAAACGATTTGTCACGACGCGCCTTTCTATGTACTTGGACCGTTGGTGACCGATGTGGCACCGGGATATGACCATATCACCTCTGCGATCGGAGGAGCCATTGCGGCAAGCAGCGGAGCCGATTTTTTATGCTATGTAACGCCTGCGGAGCATTTGGGACTTCCCACGATGGAAGATGTGAAAGAAGGTGTGATCGCATCGAGGATCGCCGCGCATGCCGCTGATTTGGTCAAAGGCATCAAAGGGGCATGGGAGTGGGATAAAAAAATGGCTAAAGCGAGAAAAGCCCTGGACTGGAACAAGCAAATCGAACTGTCGATAGACCCCGAGAAGGCAGGCAGAATGCGAAAAGAAAAAAATGAAGACGGTCAAAAATACTGCACGATGTGCGGAGAGTTTTGTGCGTATAAAATAGTCAGTCAATATCTGGGCGAAACAAAATAAACGGTAGTGAATTTATAAATAAAGAAGAAAATAATGAAGAGATGCCATAGGGCATCTCTTGTTTTATATATAAAAAAACGGTCAATGTGGGTAGTACATCTCAATAGATTGCCAAGTGGGTGGGTGGCGAGATGAAAATAAGTCGATTTATATTAAAAAAATATGTAAAAAGTGTTTAATGCAGGACGATTATTTCTCCTATCATAAAATAAAGAACAAATGCACCGACTAAGGTTGCAAGCATAACAAGAATGGAGCGTTCTTTGAACAATATGAGAGAAATAAGCCCTGTAATAAAGGCGCCGATGCCGCATGCTCCGGCTCCCGCAAGGGGAATAAAATGTATAAACCTTATAGCCGGCTGCTCATCCATCAGCAGATAAGATGCGTTTATTCTCATCGTGAGATTAAAAAGTATGAGAAACATAAAGAACGCACAGAGCAACCATGCAGAGCATTTGCCTAGCTTTGATATTGGCACATTTACAAACTTATTCACTTAATGTATCCTCCCCAACATGTGAAAACGATTGTAATTCGGATATTATAACACTGAATTAAATAAATTGCAATAAACATGACGAAATGTCGTGATGAAAATTCTTATATCATATAAAATAAAACAAATGAAATCATTATGATTTTAAGTATTGGCTTTCGATAGATTGAAAAAAATTGTAATAATAATTCATTCCTTGCCAGAAAATAAGATATTGTATACAATAAATGAAAACCGTGCGGAGGGTGTGAATGAATTATGTATGGCTTGCCTCGGGAATTGTATTATTGATCGTAGGTGTGAATATGCTGGTGGATGCGGCGGGCAAAATCGCCAACTACTTCAAAGTACCCGCGTTTATTATCGGGTTGACGATCGTGGCGTTTGGAACGAGTGCTCCCGAAGCGACCATCGGCGTGGTATCGGCTTTCAAGGAAGCCAATCAGTTGGCGCTTGGGGATGTTGTGGGAAGCAGTATCGTCAATATTTTGCTGGTGCTCGGCCTTTCGGCTATCGCCATGCCTGTTGAAGTAAACCAGTATGTTTTAAAACGGCAAATACCTCTGCTGTTTTTTGTTGAAATCGCACTTTTGATCATGATACTCACGCAGTTTTCTTTAGCGAGGTGGGAAGGTGCGTTACTGGTTTGCGGATTTATCCTGTTTATTTGGCAAATGGTTTTATACGCAAAAAAAACAAAGGAAGGCTTTTTGGCGCAGGATACACAGCAAGAAGAAATTGCGCAGCTGCTCCGCTCACAGGAAATTTTTGCAGAAGAAATCACAGAAGAAGAAAGCAAAAAAACAAACATTGTACGCGGGAATTTGTGGATGCAGGCGATGCGGTTTGTAGTCGGACTTGCACTGCTGATCACAGGCGCACAATTGGCCGTGAATCATGCTGTTGCAATTGCGCAGGCATATCATTTGAGTAAAGAATTCATCGGGCTGACGATCATTGCCATCGGTACATCGCTTCCGGAGATCGCTACAACTTTTGTCGCTTCGCTGCGCGGAGAAAATGAAATCGCCATCGGTAATATTGTGGGAAGCAACATCTTTAATATTTTATTTGTGCTTGGGCTGAGCAGCTCGATTACTGCCATTTATGCACAGCGTACTATTTTTATAGATATCGCGTTTATGATAGCCACAACGGTACTGCTTTTTGTGACGGCCTATCTGCATAAAGATATTTCGAGGCGGGACGGAATTATTTATGTGATCTTGTATATCATATATATCAGTCTGAAAAGTATGGGTATAGTATAAAAAAACACCTGCATCATGCAGGTGTTTATCTTTTGTTTACTGGATTCTAAGCAGCATGGGGGCGATGGCATAACTGATGGGGATAAAAACCACATAAGCAGTTGCAAGACCTACCAGCACATCTGTGGGATAATGAAATCCGAGATAAATACGCGATATGGCAACGAGCCCCGCAAGTGTGAAAAAAAGCACCGAATATGCAGGAAATACGCGTGAGAGCACAAAGGCTATCGAAAACGCGGCGCTGGTATGCCCCGAGGGGAACGAGTAGCGGCATTTCGGCGGCTTTTTCGCAATGGCCTGTTTGATCACAAGATACGGGCGCGGACGGTCGACCATGCGCTTGATAAGCTGCACAATCGCCGAATTGACGACCATGACGATCGATAAAAACAAACCTGCCGTATGTATGAGCGCTTCCTGCCAAAAAAGAAGCGTGATGCACAGCGTTGATGTGAAAATTGAAGAGCCCAGCTGTGTGATTGCCCGTAAATTAAAAGCCAGCGGCCTGCATTGAAGGCGGCGGTTTAAAAGCAAATACAGCAGTTCGTCTGCACGTTTGATATAACCGGCAACGGTTGACATGTATTTCTCCTCTGTTGATTTGTTCTCGCTGCAATTTACCCGTAATCGGCAAAAGCAATACAGATATTAATTATACCATAAAAATAGATTATATTTACCTAATATAATGTAAAGAGAGATAATTCTTTATCGATAGTGTATTTTATATGATAAATATGTTACTATTTTAAATAATAAAAATATTTATAAGTAATTTTATTATATATTTTATATTGATATTATTAACGAACTGTGATAAATTAACATAATATAATAAAAAAATTAAATTAGCATATAATTTTATGAAAAGAAAAGTTTATTCTTTTTAAAATAGGAGGTATGACTTTATGAAAACTATTGCGCAATTAAAGATGGAAGTTCAAAACGAGCCGACTAAGGACGATTTAATTGAAGCAATAATTTTTCGATCGGGCAAGAATATTTTGCCTAAATCACAAGATATTTTACAAAAGTCTTTTTGTAATTTAAAAAAGAAGGAACCAGAGTTATTTTCAACTTTTATTTTTGATGAATCTGGAATTGCTCCTTTTTCTGATGAATTAGATTCGGTTCTTTTTCGTTTAGAAGCATCAACTATCTTATCAACATTAAATCCAACTTATAAAAGTTATAGCATAACTTCATTAAGTTTATTAGAAAAATCTTATAAAAAATTCAAAGATAATAAAAAAGCTAAAATTGATGAATGTGCTCTCACATTTGCTCAATATATAGACCAGATTATAGCTGAGAATAATGATGGAAGAAAAAACACAAAAAAAACAGCTTAATCAGCAACAAGTACAAAAAATAATTGACGAATTTTTAGAACAAATTTTTAGTAGTTATAAGCATGAAGAAGTTAAAAATACTAAAGTGATCCATGACTCTGTTCATGGTACGAATATTTTTCAACCTTATGAGGTTGCATTTTTAGATTTGCCAATCATACAACGATTACGTAGGATTTCGCAGACAGATGTGGCCTCATATGTATTTCCAGCGGGAAATCATAATCGATTTGAACATACAGTAGGAGTTACTGTTGTTGTGGGTCAAATGGTTAATGCTATTTTTGACAAATATGATAATTATAAAGATAATATTTTAGAGCAGCATAAGATTAAAAGAGAGTATGTCTTTCGCAATTGTCGCATTGCTGCAATTCTTCATGATTGTGGCCATGGTCCATTTTCTCATCTGTCAGAACAAATATATTCTTCTGAATTTAATGATATTAAAAATAATAATCCAATTTTTAACGGAGCAAGCGCACATGAAATTATCTCATATTTTATAGCAACAAGTAAACCATTAAGAGAATTTAATGAGAAAATTATAAAAAAAATTTATAATATTGACATTGACTTAGATTTTGTTGGTCAAATGATAGTAGGATATATCGACAAAAAAGATAAAAAAAATTTAGGCTTTGCAATTGAATTAATAAATGGAGCATTTGATGCAGATAAATTAGATTATATTTTAAGAGATTCCCATTCAACAGGAGTGCCTTTAGCAGTAGATTTAGCTAGATTAATGTATACATTAGATATAATAGTTGATATAGAGGGTGTCTTGAGGTTAGCTGTGGATATTTCTGGAGTTGCAGCACTGGAAGAAATCATATTCAACAAAATGATGTTAAGGACTACTATTTATAATCAACAAAAAGTTCGAGCTGCAGGCTGTATGTTAAAAGAGATTATTAATAAGAGCGGAAAATTTAATAATATGATAGATTATATTCAATATACTGATGACTGGATATTGAATTTAGATTCTAAAGATTTAACAGACTCAACTATTACTAAACAATTAAATATGTTTAAAAATCGTTTGCTTCCTAAAAGAGCTTTTTGTTTCTCCTCGAGAACACTTGATACTGTAGAAAAACAAAAAGATATGATGGTGAAATTTGAAGATGAGGAGTTTAAGACAAACATTATTGCTAATATTGCTTATTATATAAAAAATAATTTAAATAAAGAAGTTAAAGAGTCTGAAATATGGATTGACTCTCCCCAAAATCCAAAATTTAAAGAAGCAATACAATGCTTGATTAAATGTGAAGGTGCACTTAACAATTATATAATACTACGTGAAGTTTTCCCGATTGATGATTGGGTAAGAGCCTTTTCGGAAAATAAATGGCAAGGATTTATTTATACCATGTCAGAAAATTGTAAAGAAGTTGCTATAGCGAGCAAGTGTATTCTTGAAGAAATTTTTGAGGTTAAATTTAATGAATTTGCAACTAAACTATGTAAAATAGAATTTGAGCAAGAAGCATAGTAGACGCCTATGAGGCGTTTTTTTTATTTTATTAATTAAAAAGAGTGTAAACAACGGGAGATTTTATGAATATATTTTAAGTAAGAAGCAACAGGTCAACGTGGGCAGCACATCTTGAAAAAGCCAAGTGGGAGGGTGGCGAGATGTATGAATTCTTATTTGAACTCTTGCAAAACTTTAAAGATATCACTGTATCAATGGCATAGCATAGTAGATATGAATACATTTAAGATAGAAAAATACTTGCAATAATATGCGCTTTACGATATTATTAATATAACAAAATAATATATTGCAGTAAATATTTTAGCAAAGGAGAATGTAATGAAGAGAAGTATTACAGTTTTTTTGATTCTATTGTTAAGTGTTGTATTGTTTGCAGCCTGCTCAAGTGAACCTGTTTCAACAGAGCCATTGACCGATGAGGAAATTGCGCAAATGTATACGGACCCCGCGGCCTTTAAAGGAAGACCGGTGACACTCACAGGAAAAGTTTTTCTTGTAGAAAGAGATGCTGATGCGGTTTATATGCAGGTGTATCAAGATCCGGAAAACTATGAGAATAATACAATCATTGGTTATGCGGATCCTGATTTTGATGTAGAGGATGATGATTATATCAAAGTAACAGGAACGGTGGAAGATGAATTTGAAGGCACCAATGCGTATGGCGGCAGTGTAACAGCGCCAATGATTGTTGCAAGCACTCTTGAAATATCATCCTATCAAGAAGTAATGGCTCCCACAATTCTTGAAGTTGTACCCGAAAAGAAAACGGTGACGCATCTTGGATACAGCGTCACTGTGCAAAAGATTGAATTTGCGGAGAATGAAACGAGGGTATATTTAAAAGTCAAAAACGGCGGGAAGAGTGAATTTTCATTATATAGTTTTTATGCTGTTCTGATACAGGGCAATAAGCAATATGAAGAACAGAGTAACTGGGATGCTGAATATCCCGAAATACAGACAGATTTAAAAGTTGGTATAGAGTCGGAAGGAATAATATGTTTTCCGGCCATTAATCAAGAAGATTTTCAACTTGAATTTGAAGGAAGCTCGGATAATTACAGAGAAGATGTTGATTTATTCAAATTTAATGTAAAAGTTGAATAGAAAATTATTTTTATAATAATAAAAAAAGGAGTGCAGCCGCACTCCTTTTTATGTGATAATTTTGTCATGTATCATCGAAAAAAAAGGAATTCATAAAAAGTTATAGAATTAATAAAAATAGTATGGTATTTTTGACAGCGGACAGATATTTTTTCTTATCTTAAAAATGATGCCAATAAAATAATATAATACAGGCTTATTTGAGGAAAGTTAATGGAACAAATACAATCGGCGGATATAGTTTTTTTCAGCGGAACAGGCGGCACGGCACGGGTTGCGGATGCATTTGAAAAAGCATTTGAAGAAATCGGCGTTACGGTTTATAAAAGCCGGATATGTGTAGAGTCAAACCCTATGCCTATAGGAGAGCTTTTGCTTTTACTGTATCCTGTTTATGCGGCGAATGCGCCAAAACCTGTTGACGAATGGATCGAAAGCATTCCAAACAGAGCAGGTGTTCTTGCGGCTGTTTGTTCGGTATCGGGCGGCGGGGAGATGCTGACGAACACGGCATGCAGGGTGGCGGTAAATAAAGCTCTTGGAAAAAAGGGGTATGATGTGTTTTATGAAGAAATGCTGATCATGCCGGCAAATTGTTTTATGAATAATACCGATATGATCAATGCGATGATTTTACAAGCAATGCCTCAAAAAGTGCATCGTGCGGTGAGTGAAATAACAGCACATGTGGGACGGCGTACAAAGCCTCTTGTTATCGACAGAGTGCTCTGTAAATGCGGAGCGCTTGCCAAGAAGTTTGGGAAATCGTTTGGAAAAAGATTGCGCGCAACATCGGCTTGTATTGGCTGTGGCTGGTGTGCGCGGCATTGTCCGACCGGTAATATACAGATGCATGAGGACAGACCAATCTTTAACGGAAAGTGTGCCATATGTCTTAGATGTATCTATGGTTGCCCGCAAAATGCGATTGAGGCGGGTGTGGGGAAAAAATTACTCATCAAAGACGGATTTGATCTGGAAAAAATTGAGAAAAAAGCAGTCAATATAATCAGTTCTTCTGGTATTGACAATATTGCCAAAGGATTTACATATAAAGGTGTACGTCAATATTTAAAAGAAAAATGATGCAATACAAAAGGCCATCTTAAAAAAAAGATGACCCATTATGTATGCTGAATTTACCAAGATGAAAAGAGAGGTGTTAATCGCCAAAGCCGATATGGCCTCGTACCGGCACCATGCATAAAAATTTCATCAGTGAGCCGTCTTGAGCTGTATTGACGAGCTGATGCTGCATGCCGGGAGGAATAAAAGAAAATGAACCTGCCTGGATCGGGTATTTTTGATGATCTATTTCCACATACCCTTCACCCTCCACAACATACACGTAATGTGGATAATCATGATCGTGGTTTGCGGAATAACCTTCTTGGCCCACTTCAAACAAACGAAGCACCATCTCGTCCGAGCCGCATGCAGGGGAGATAAGCACTTTGCCTTTTACATTTTTATAAGCGTCACTGTAGAGGTCTACTAACTTAACATTATCAACATGGGATGCTATCATTTTAAATCCTCCTAAATTAATTTTGCAGTATGCAATCTCCATTATATGATACAATGCCGCCTGATGACAAGAAAAAAATACCAGATGTATTTTTTTGTTATACTTTGCGCTCTTTGCAGGAATTGCTGGTAGTATCAAAATTTGACAAAAAAAACATTCATTATATAATGAAAACATCATGAACGTATAAATACATGAAAGGAGAGAGGTAAATGGCTGATACAGCTGTTATTTACGCAAGCAAGTATGGCTCGACGAAGCAATATGCACAGTGGCTGAAAGAGGCGCTTCATGCCGATTTATATGAGTCTTCGGAATTCAAAAAAGACGATTTTGACAAGTATCAAAACGTTATTTTCGGCGGGGGGCTCTATGCAAGCGGCATAAATGGTATTGCCCTTATTAAGAAAAATATGTCTCTGTTAGAAAACAAAAACGTCATAGTATTCACGGTTGGGCTTGCAAATCCACAAGATGTTGAGAGTTTTACGCCTATTATTGAAAAAAATTTTACAGATCAAATGAAAGCCACAATATCGATTTTTCATTTGCGCGGCGGCATGGATTACAGCAAACTTAATTTTATGCATCGAAGCATGATGGGGATGGTCAAAAAAGTGGTTGAAAAAAAGCCTGCTTCACAGCGGACACAAGATGATATTCAAATGCTTCAGACATTTGGTGAAAAAGTTAATTTTGTAGATAAAGCCACGATAGCACCGATTGTAGAGCTAATAGAAAGCTATTGATAAGATACATCGCAGTAAAAACCCGATATAACTTTAAACACTGTATACAGTGTTTTTTGTTTTCAATCAAAAAAAGAGAGTAAACTCTCTTTTTAAGTGAAGTAATGATAATTTATCGGTAAATTGCGAGGGACTATAATGAAATGATTATTTATCTGAAATTTCTTCTTGCTTAGGTTCTGCTGCTGCTTTGCTGAGTTTGTTTTGATTTGCAAAGCTTATAAACCCTAAGATAAGCAGTGGTGCAGAGAACATGAAATACGGCAAGAAGACAAACAGCGCTATCGTAAAGAATATTGCCCCGACCAAGGTTAATCCTTTCATGCGCAGGAAAAATCCGAGCCAACTAAAGATGGCGCCGACTGCTATCAAAATAATATGGGGCAGCACGAGAGCCGTGGCCAGAGCGGCACCTGCTTGTTCACTGCCTGTGGTAGTGCCGATGGCACTGCCGAAGTAAACAATCAGGTAGATAAAATACGCTGTAGAAAGGATCGATGTAATTAATAAAATGATGCTTCTTTTTGCTTTCATATATTTACCCTAGTCAAGATTAATTTCAAATGACGGTTCTTCATCAAAAAGAATATTTTCGTAATAACAAAGTTTTAAGCCTGTAGCGTCTTTGGGTTCTTCAAAAACGATTGTTCCCTCTTTTGTGCCGGCATCGGCCAGCTCTCCACTGCCCAAGTTTGTGTCGGAATCCAAAATAACCCAAGCTTCATCTGCGTATTGCCCGTCAGTGTTCAGCATTTGCCAATCCAATGAATTATATGAAATTTTTTCGCCTGAATTGTTTTCGATTTTAACAGTTACTATAACAAATTCATTTCCGGCTGCCGGTTCATCCCAATCATCGCCCGCTGATGTGTCGACACTAAGCAGTGTGTAGGTGACACCATTGTATTCTAAAGGATCTCCGACAGAATATGTAACTTCTTCTTCGGTGGTGCTTGAAGAGCCGCAAGCCACAACGCCAAAACATAACATAAGAATAACTAATACAATTAAAAATTTTTTCACTATTCAACCTACTCCTTTTTTCTTTTTATTCTCGCAATTTATCTCAAAATGATATTATAATTATAGTATGATATAATATATATTACAAGCAAAAAGTTTTATATTGTAACAAAATGATTAGTATAGTAATAAAAAGTATATTAAAATCGATAATAAATATCACAATACTTAATAAAATACTTTTATTAAGTATTTGATAATTAAAGAGAACGATGAAGAAAAAATAAAAAAAGCCACTGAAATACAGGTGGTTTATTTTAGACCGATTTTGCTGTCTGAAAAAATTCTTAACGGCTTTAGTTTTTCAAAAAACGACAAACAGCATGTCGCTCGACGACTGGTTTTCGGGGCAATAAATTGCGTATATAACAAATGTTATATACCAGACGGGAATGCAACCTATTGCCCTTGAAACTCAGTTTATGAATTTTCTTTTTCATTTTTTTTGTGTCAATATCGATTAAAATCTGCCCACCTGATACGAACACAAACGCCAAAGGCTATCACCTCCCTGCTTTAATTACGCTGCAATAAAAAATTAACAAATACTTTATTTTATTTGTTAATTTTACTATTCTATTCATAACATATAATATTTGAAATTTCAAATAAAAAACATTTATATTTGAGCATGATATAAATTGTATTATTATACGAACAATTATAAAAGCATACTTGTTTTATGTTGCATCAGTAAACAATAAGGCATGCGCCAAACCTGAATTAAGATGATTTTGCATTTCTTTCTCAGCGAGCTCGGGCATGTTCAACTGGATCGAATTGATGATTGCGTTATGCTCTGCCGCTATTTTTCCGGCATTGATGGTTTTATTTTTCTCGGCTACCACTTTTAAATTTTGTCTTTGTAATCTGGTAAATTTATTTTGCAGCAAGCGGTAGCATTCCATTAGGTATTCATTGCCGCAAGACGATATTAGAATGGTATGGAATTGAGAATCCAATGTTATTAAATGATCAAAATCACGTACATCGCTCATAAAATCATCATTAATTTTTTTTAATTGTTCCAATTCGGAAAAATTTTTTAGCTGGGCACATAAAAATGCGGCTTTGCTTTCTAATGCGGAACGTATAAAATAAATTTTTGTTATATCTTTTGAGGTAACTTCGGATACATAATATCCTTTTTTATATATTTTGATAAAACCAATTTCGCTTAATCTATTTAAAGCTTCCCGCACGGGAGTACGGCTTATATTTAAGTCATCGGCAATTTTTGAGATATTTAATTTGGTACCGGGCATGAGATTGCATGAGGCGATTTCTTCAACAAATAAATTAAAGACTATGTTACCCAGTGTTTCGAACGGATTAATAGCAAAATATTGATCGAGTTTTTCTTTTTGCATAAATTTCCTTTTTAGATTCTATGATTTTTTATTTTACCATATTTTTCCATTTAATAATATTTATAATTATGAAATAAAAGAATAATTTTATTTTTAAATTTAATAATAATCACAAAAAACCAATTAAGGAGAATACAATGGGAGTTATAGCAAAAGGCGGAGAGGCGATGCAAGCTTGCATTGACGCATCTACAAAATGCGCACAAGCTTGTTATGAGTGTTTTCAGTTATGCTTAAATGAACCTGATGCCAGTAAAAGAACAAAATGTATCAGCATGCTCTTAGAGTGCGCTGTGATGTGCCAGACTTCGGCGGCACTTATGGCAATGGGCGCAGAGTTTGCCGAGCAGCACGGGTTGATTGGCGGGCAGCTTTGCCGGCTCTGCGCAAAAGAATGTGTAAGTTTCAAAGATGAGCACTGTCAAAAATGCGCCGAGATTTGTGACAAAACCGCTGACGAATTCATTAGGTTATATGATAGATAGCTCAAGGAATACCAATAATAAAACAATATTCTTTTTGCACACAAATGAATGATAAATGTGGAAATGAAGCAGCCCAAATGGTAAAATAATTAATAAATGATCTATGGCATGGTAATCACTGCAAAAAGGAGAGAGATGATTGAACGGGCTGGGCTATAAATTAAAAGAAGTCATTTTCGCGGTTTTGCCGATTACGGTTTTGGTTGTGCTGCTGAATTTTCTTTTTACACCATTGGGCGCAACACAGATGGCTCGGTTCTTGATCGGAGCGGTCTTTATTATATTCAGTCTTTCTATTTTCTTGTTTGGCGTGGATCTGGCCATCAGCCCGATCGGCAATGCGATCGGCTCGGCAATCGTGAGATATAACAAATTATGGATCGTGCTTTTCGGCGCGCTCTTACTCGGTTTTATTATTTCAATTGCCGAACCCGATCTACATATTCTTGCGGGACAGGTGGACTTGGTAACGGGCGGGACAATATCAAAAATGAGCCTTGTCGTTATTGTGTCTGTCGGTATTTCCTTTATGGTAGCTTTGGGATTTTTAAGAATTGTTTATAATCTGCCCTTATATATCATACTTACAGTACTGTATTTCATCATTTTGATTTTATCAATACTGACTTCGTCGGAATTTCTGGCTATTTCATTCGACGCTTCAGGCGCAACAACCGGTGCTGTTGCCGTGCCTTTTCTTTTGGCTTTGGCAATGGGGGTGGCGACGATGAAAAAGAACAGCAAAGCATCAGAGAAAGATAGCTTCGGGCTCGTGGCCATTGCTTCGGCGGGCGCTGTTATATCCGTGCTGATGATGAGCATTTTCTCAAAAAGCAGCCTCATTTCGGCAGGGATTGAATTGCAGGAAAAAACACCGGCATCTGTTATGGGGCCTTTTGCCGCAACACTGCCGATACTGATATGGGAAGTGTTTTTGGCCTTGCTGCCTATCGTGCTTATTTTTCTTATTCTACAAAAGTTTTCATTGAAACTTTCCAAAAGAACTGTGCGAAGAATTTTATTTGGACTTATCTTTACGTTTATTGGCATGATTTTGTTTCTTGCAGGTGTGAACGCAGGATTTATGGACGCCGGGAAAGCTGTGGGCTATGCGATGGCCTCTGCAAATAAGGCATCCATTGTCGTTGCGGGATTTGTTTTAGGGTTTGTGACGATTTTAGCGGAGCCTGCGGTCTACGTGCTCACGCATCAGATAGAAGATGTCACAAGCGGATATGTGCAGAGAAGAATCGTTCTCTTCGCTCTGGCCATAGGAGTCGGCATTGCGGTGGCTTTGTCAATGATGCGGATTATCATACCAAGTTTTCAGTTGTGGCATTGCCTGCTTCCCGGCTATGTGATCGCAATTGCCCTGATGTATTTTGTGCCGAAATTGTTTATAGGGATCGCGTTTGACTCGGGAGGTGTTGCATCAGGGCCGATGACGGCGACATTTATACTGGCGTTTGCACAGGGGGCGGCACAGGCAACGCAAGGCGCGAATGTGCTCATTGACGGTTTTGGAATGATCGCGCTGGTGGCAATGACGCCGCTGATAGCACTTCAGATATTGGGATTGATATTTAAAATTAAATCACGGAAAGGAGAGAGCAAAACAAATGCTTAACTCATCCGAAATGCAAGGATATGAATTAATATGTGTCATTATCAACTGCGGGCAGGGCAGCCATGTTATCAGGGCCGCAAAACAAAGCGGCATTGCCGGCGCCACAGTCACAATCGGCAAGGGAACCACGCAAGGCTCGGTTTTGGATTTTCTGGGGCTCAGGGACATGCGAAAAGAAATAGTATTCATGGTAACGGATACAAAAACGGCGTATGAGGCACTTGAAAAACTGAGCAGTAAATTTGCTTTTGAAAAGCCCAACCATGGTATCGCGTTTACGACTTCTGTCTGTAAAGTAATGGGAACGCACCATATCAAATGTGATCATATGAAAAACGAAAGAGGTGTTGATAAGATGTATCATGCAATAACGGTTATTGTCAACAAAGGAAACGGAGAAAATGTGATAGATGCGGCAACGAAGGCAGGCTCGAAAGGGGGCACGATCATCAATGCCAGAGGTTCGGGGATCCATGAGACGAGCAAGCTGTTTGCCATGGATGTAGAGCCGGAAAAAGAAATCGTTATTATTCTTTCGAAAACTGATAAAACCGAGGAAATCGTCTTTGCCATTCGAACTGATTTAAAGATAGATGAGCCCGGCAAAGGCATTATCTATGTTCAGGATATCAACAGAGCATACGGCTTGTATGAATAGCTGTGTACCGTTCATGTATGCATTTTTTAATAAAGAGAATTAAGGGCTTATAATTACAAAATAAAATACAGTATATTAATAACTTGATATTAAAGGCTTTAAATTATAAAATATATAAAGGCAGACATAAAAGTTATAAAGGGAATAAAAAATGAATATTTGGATAGCACGAGCGAAGCAATACGGATCGGAAAAAATAAAGAGAGTCATAGACTACTACTTTATGAACAATATCGCCGGGATTGGTTGGCGGCTTGATTATGAGTTTCATTCAATGGAAGAGTATTTGGTCCAGATAAAAAACGTGGATTTCTGGATCGCGCAGTCGAGAGCAATTGAATCGGCGTGTAAATATTACACACAGATGAAAAAGGGCGACCTCATCCTTGCCACAGACGATGTCATTTATTATGTGGGAGAAGTGCTCGACGACAAGCCGACCTACGCAACGGAAGAAGAACTGGATAAAGCAAAAGAATATAATATCAGCTGGTATCGGAAAGTGCAGTGGTATAAAATCGGTAAGCGTGAAGAAACTCCTGCGGAGATTGTGAGCAAGCTTTCATCTAACTGGAAAAAAACTTCCATCGCCGTGCGCTATGAAAATGAGTCAAACAAAAAATTATATGAATATGCCAGACTGGTCTTCGGTCAGTTATCGGGCAGGACGGTGGAAGGGCTCGACAAACCGACGAGGATAGACGAAGAGGAGCTGCCTGATATTTTAAGCGATGAAGAGCTGATCGATTTATTCGCGCTGTATTTACAGCATAAGTTCGGCTATCTTTTTTATCCGAGCTCAGCAAAAAGAACCTCGTTTGAAAATGAGTATCTTCTGCTGGACAAAATAAACAAAAAAACGATTTACATGCAGGTAAGGCAAAGCGATAAGATCGATGTTTCCAAATACATAAAGCAGGATTTTTTGAAGAACGAGATTTATCTGTTTTCCAATAGAGGGTATATCAATGACGAGCATTTACGAGATGTGAATAATATACACATTATCAGCAAGCGGGAATTATTTGAGTATTTTAAGGACAACATCGATTTGTTTTATGAGAGGATACAGTATGATTTGCTGCTGCATCCGATTGAGTGAAAAAGAAACACCGCCCTATGGCGGTTTTTTTATGTCTGTAATAAAAGTATTATCTAATTTATTGTTTAAGAGTACAAAATATTGAATATTAATAAATGTATATTCGTTTCGCTGCTGCGATAACGGGCAAAATCAATATTTGCAAAAAGTGCGATATGAAGGAGAAAATAGCTCTTTACATGCAAGAGAAAATGAAGGCGATATATAATAATTATAAATATGAAGCAATTTATATCAACTTGATATCATATGTAAAAGAGAGTAGAATAATGTCAGAAATAAATTCTGCCAAGCAAGGATATGAATATGGTTGATTATAAAGAGATAACTTTTGAAAATGACGATATTTTGAGACGCAAAGTTTATGGCACAAACATTGGAAAGATACAAAAAATATCCCGTTTCTACGGCAAACTTATGGTATATTTATTATTGGGATAGATGATGCGTAGAGAGGGCTTTTCCCGCCTGTTATCTGATGCATTTGCAAAGAGAACATAGATATAATAGGAATTTTCGTTGAGGTTAAAAAATGGAATGTTGTATACGCTGTTGGAAAACAGAAGATGCAAACGATCTTGTGAAGGCTGTAAATAACAAAAAAATACTTGATAACCTGAGAGATGGCCTGCCCTATCCATATACAGTAAAGGATGCAGAAAATTATATTGCGGCAATGCTTCATGCCGATGAGAATACAACATATGCCTTTGCGATCACTGTTGATGATAAAGCCGTGGGAAGCATCGGTGTATTTCGTAAAGACAATATTCATTGCAGGAGCGCAGAAATGGGGTATTATGTCGCAGAGCCGTATTGGTGTAAAGGGATAGCGACAAACGCCGTCATGCAAATATGCAAGTATATTTTTGAAAAAACAGATATTATCAGAATTTTCGCGGAGCCTTTTGCTTATAATGCGGCTTCCTGCCGCGTGCTAGAAAAAGCAGGGTTTGTATATGAGGGTACTTTGAGGAAAAACGCGGTGAAAAACAATGTTGTCATGGACATGAAAATGTATGCGAAAATAAGATAGTAAAGATTATAATCAATGTTTAAAAGTCGATGACGGGCTTTATTTGATATACCGTCAAAAAAGGAGATATGAAAAAAGATACCGCTCACAGAGCGGTTTTTTATTGGGTGAATAAAAAAATTATTTAATTTCCTGTTCAAGGTTACAAAAAGTTTCCGTATTAAAAAATTCACACAGAGTGATTTCCAAGCCGTCGCACAGTTTTTTAATTGTGATAACACCCGGATTTTGTGTTTCATTATTCAAGATACTTTTAATGGTTGACTGAGGCACACCCGCACGATAGCTTAATGCGTTTGGCGTAATGCTTCGCTCTTTGCAAAGCTGGATGATCCTGCCTGCGACTGCTTGTCTTGTGTCCATAAATTCACTCCGTATTGTAGTCTGATTAAAGCATACAGATAAAACAATAAAAATGTTAGTGATATAACACTAATATGTGCTATAATTAGTGTTATATCACTTATTTTTTAAACATAAATACATGAAGTGAGAGAAAGATTTTTCATGAAGAAATATTTGGATAAAACGGAAATGACAAACGCCAAAAAAAAGAACCAGCAATGCCAGATTTCCGTTGAAAACGAAAAAGAGTTCGAGCATTGCGTGCTGTGCAAAAAAAAATTAAATATTCGCAGAGATACCCATATGGCTTTCAGAGCTTATTATGTTGAAGGCTGTGGACAGCTTTGCAGGGAATGCTTTATTTCTCTGTATGTAGATGGAGGCGGCCAAAACTGACTGGATAGAATAACGCTTGAAAGTCAATAAAGCCTGATATGTGAGATAACGGAGCAGGCATATAAGCCTTAATGTTATTATGCTGTCTGTGATACCTTTTATAACGAGAATGAATGAGTTGAAAAATTATCATTTTTGATACCAACAGAAAAGTGTTTATAAAGAGGTCAAATAAATAATAAGCATGATTTGCTTGCTTGACAGAAAAAATGATGCTGAGATTGCGAAAAAAATATTTTTACTCAAATTTTACATACAATTACGCAAAATTTGATAAAGTTTACATTCCATTTATGAGATATAATAAAAATATCATAAAACAAAAAAGGATAATTTTTGGGGATGGCTGCAATGATCGAGGGCGGCGCAGGTGTGCCTCGGCTATTTTACGCGATTTTAAAAGATAGCCGTATTATAGAAAGAAAGAGATTTCTATGGCAGAGTATTTGGATAAAAATGAAAAGAAAAATGCTGAAAACGAAGCAAAACACACTGTAGCCGCTGAAGATGAAGCCATATTTGAGCATTGCGTGTTGTGCAAAAAGAAGACAAAAATCCGCAGAGATACCCACATTGCTTCCAGAGCTTATTATGTTGAAGGCTGCGGTCAGCTTTGCAGGGAATGCTTTATCTCTTTGTATGTGGATAAGTAAGGCAACTGATACGGCCGGAAAAGAAACATTTTTTAAATAAAAAATTCATATTTATATACTCGAAGCATCTGACATTTCCTTAAAAGACAGTATGAATACTGTCTTTTAAGGGCGGTGCTTTTTTTATGCGCCGCACATTTTTTAATTTAATGTAATGGCCTTATATATTTCGCACAGATTATTATGTGTGGGATAGTCATTTATTAGAATAATTTTTGTATGATCAATCGGCAGATTAGGAATTGTGGTAATAACGATATCATACTTCTTAGATACCGGAGTATGAGATATATCCTGGTAGCGGACGGTGTCGACCTCGATGGCGGCAAAGTCTTTCCTGTTAAACATATAAGATATAGATGATGCCAGAAACCTTGCATGCTGTATTCCGAAATCGCTGACTACGAGAACTTTTTTTATCGGCGTAAATTTGAAAAAATCCGGATAGTGCATGCAAAACCAAAACGTGACATTATGTATTTTCGGCATCATATCAAAATTTATGTTATGTGAAAATATCTGTAAATTTTTCTCGATGATTTCATAGAGCGATGCATTATATTTCTTAATAATAAGCGAAAAATAATAAATGCGGTCAAAGAGCTCGGAAGTTTTGTAGGGGCAATCTTTAGCGTTTAGATAAAGCGAACAAAACGATTCATATAAACCTCGCAGCGTCTCTTTATTTGGAGCCGTTTTTACGGCTGAAAATACCCTGTCGAAAAATAACTTGGTCTCTTGCTGTATTAGAATCTTTTCTTCATTTGATGCCCAGCCGCTGTATTGGCTGTTTATAAACTCATGAATGGGACGCAGATTCTCCTCGGATATATTTGGATGACTGCCTTGTATATAGGTGATGTTTTCTTTCGTGAGCTCTTTTATACTGGAGTAATCCGACGCGACTATGTACCCTTGATTTTCGCGCGTGAGTGATATGAAGTAAAATATTTTAAAATAAAGCCCGGTGATTTCATCATTCGAGCTATCGATATCGGAGTTTTCTGTTTGGGCGGGTGTGTATAGTTTTAAGATGTGCTGTATGATATCTGTAAGCACAATATCTGTCAACACATTCAAGCGTAGATTCAAGTATAAGTCTGTTGGCGTAAAACCGTATAATTCGATGAAAAAACCGGTAAAAAACTGCCTCAGATATTGTTCGTCTGCGGCCAGGATTTGATACTTATTATTTTTGTGCTGTATGCTTATGCCTTTGCTTACGAAAAAATCATTTATTCTTGGAAGCAGGCGAATCAGCGTCGACTTGCTCACAAAAAGTTTTTCTTCATAATAATCGATACCTTTGCGAGGGAAAAAGAAAATTTCCGCAAGCCATCGCAGTGCAGTTGCTTCATTAAAGATATCTATAAAAGCCCGTTCCATCATCGCTATATTCTGGTTGTGAACCTTTATACCTTTTTTTGTTGAAATTTCAATATCCAAGTATGAGCCCCAGCGCTTTTTTATAACAGCGATATCTTCGGAGATGGTGCGTTCGCTCACACCTATCGACTCAGCCAGGTTGTGTGTTGTGATCCAATCGTCTTGCAATATCAGTGTTTCTACAACATTAATCAATCTTTGAGACGAAGCATCTAGAAGTCGGCGCATTCATTTCTCTCCCAATATGATCTTTTTATGCGGCTATATACATTTGCGATATAGTCTTATTTATCAGATTATAGTCGACAAGTCAAGGTGAATTAAAAATATAATATGTCAATTTTTGCAGATAGCTATGAAATTATTGATAAGGTTTACATAAATGGCAGAGCGGGATAAATCAAAAAGACAAGGGAATATGATATGGAAAATGCACCTATATTATTTTAATCGTCTTTGAGCAGCAGACGTTAAACAAGCTTATTTTTTATTGCCTTGGAAATATATATCAAATGATTATGAAAGGCAATAGATATCAAAATTGTGCAAAAGAAAAAAGGCGTTGTGTGCACCAAGGCCTTTTTTTATCATGCAAAAAAAGGAGAGCATATGGAACAAAATCATGCGGCTGATAATGTCCGGGAAGTCGCCGCCCCGGAAATGACTGCAGTTGTTGAAAATACAGCAGTTGAAAACAGTTCGCCGAGCACGGCTGATAATGGTGCAGAACCGGCAACGAAGGCTTTCTCCGAGCGGCTTAACAAAGAACGTGAAAAGTTCAAAGCACAGGCGGATGAGAAAATCAAAACCTATGAAGACCTCTTTGAAGCCATCAAAGGGCTGGGCATTGACGCTTCCACGCCGCAGGCACTGACGGAAAAGATCAAAGCGGAAATGCAGACGATAACTCATTCAAAGCAGGACGAAGAAAGCAAGATCGGGCAGAAAAAAGAGCTTAGCAGCCATCCTGAAATTCTTGCCGCAAGGCATGCAACGCAAAAAGCGGAGGAGATCATCAGGCAGAGTATACTTGATGCAGATCTGCAGGCTGTGAAGCAGGCGTATCCCGATGTTAAAGCCAAAGATGTCTCTGAGCTGGGGGATACATATATGGTGTTGATGCAGACGGGTAAAGTAGACGCACTTACGGCGTACGCAGCGCAATTGCAAGTAGAAGCTCTGCATAAAAAACAGATTCCGCCCAGCATGGGCGGCATTAAAAGCACAGCGGCAGATACGGAAAAAGAATACTATTCGCCCGAAGATGTGGACCGTTTGCCTAAAAATGCATACAACAACCCGAAGATCATGGAAAAGATCAGAAAATCTATGCCTAAATGGAAATAACGATAAAGGAGGAAAAATATGGCATACAACAACTTTAAACAGACCTTTTGGTCTAAATTCATTCAAACAGAAAATGAAAAATTCTGTATACTCGCAGGTCTTTGCGATTACAAATTTGAAAAAGAAGCAAAACACGGGGATAAGGTAAAAATACTCGGCGTAAGCCGTCCAACGATTGGAGATTTTACGGGAGAAGATATCGGAAATCCTGAAGTGGTAGACGACAGCTCCGTATTTCTTGAAATCGACCAGGCCAAATATTTCAATTTTATGGTCGGTGATATCGATAAAGCGCAAGGCAAAGAAGGCCTGATGGAAGCCCTTACGGAAGAAGCCTCCCGCGGTCTTGCCGAAGCAAGAGACAGCTTTATTGCCCGCATTGCAGGCCTTGGCGCAGGAGCACTCAATGCAGAGAATGGCCAGCAGCTTGAAACACAGGAAAAATTAAAAGGAGCGGTAGACAAAGCCTTTACGGCGCTGTGGCAAAACGGCGTGCGCTTTACGGATGATGTCTATATCGTGCTGACTCCGTGGGCATACAGTTTGTTTAAAAATGAGCTCATCGAGTTAAAGACGGCCAATGACGAGATGATCAAAAAAGGCGTTGTGGGGCTCTACAACAACGCGACCGTATATATGAGCAATAACTTATATTCTGCTACAACAAGCGGGAAACTCAATGATTATATGCTTATCGGAACCAAAAAGGCGGTAGCTTTTGCGAGCCAAATCGAAAAAGTGGTACCGTATGAACCGCAGGGGCTGTTTGCCGATGCGCTTCGAGGTCTCGACGTATACGGCGGCAAAGTGGTACGCCCAAAAGAACTCTACTGCATTCGCGGCAGAGAAACGGCTTAATGGAAAGGAGTGAAAAGATATGGCAGCAACAGAAATTACAGTAACCAATTTGAAATTTAATACGGCAGAAGCCCTGCCGGCAACCGCCGCCTTAGACGGCACAGACGGTGCGGTAATTGATTTTTCAAGCGCCGAAGACAGGAGAATTCTCATCATCATCGAAAATTCCGATTCGGAAAACGCAGAAGAGGTAACCGTAAAAAAAGGGACAGGTATCCAGGCGACGGGAGATCATGTTGTAAGCGTGGCGGCGAGCACAACCGTGTGCGCTGTTGTGGAAAGCGGCAAATTTAAAAACATGTCAAATGGGCTTGTGAACATCACAGGTTCTTCTGATGTGAAAGTCGCAGCGGTAGCATTGCCGTAAAGCAAAAGGGGGAGAAATCTCCCCCTTTTTATAAGGAGAGATGTAAGATGAAAATAACATGGCTTGATATAAAAGAATCTATGAACAGGCTGATGTTTTTAGATCAGACGGAATATAACAGCAACGAAGAATCACTCGAATACAAAAATTCCAATGAATATGCCGCGAATGTTGTTGAGGCGGCAAATTACGCACTGCTTGAACTTGCCAAAATATTCCCGCTCAAAAGCCTCTATGATTTTACGCAGCCTCGAAGCGATGAAGAAGGATTTTATGAGTATGATCTATTGGAGAATACTAGAGAGGATGGTCTGCAGACCTTTGAAGGTTTTGATAATCAGGACCCGCTTTTGATATCAGATGAGGCATACGGTTGGGTAAAAGCCGAAGATTATCAAATACTGCTTGACCGTTATTTATATGTGAAAAAGCGCCAGGCGGGCGCATTTAAAGCAATTTATAAAAAAAGATTGGGCAGGATCACCTTGCAGACACCGAATGATTTTGAAATCGAGCTTGAGCCCGCGGTCGCAAATATAATGCCACTGCTTATGGCTTACAGGGTATTCAAAGACGATGAGCCGGCAAAAGCGGTGCAATATTATAACGAATATATGCAGGCAAGAAATGAGATCGAGCAAAAGCAGACACTACGCGAGAATATTTCGGTGATAAAGGGAGAATATGATGTCTTATAAACAATCGGTCGCAAGTGCGGGCCTGCCTTATCAGCGTCTTTATACGGATTTAAAAGGCGTGGACTTTTCTTCTATTCCTTCAAGAGTGTCTGCATCCAGAAGTCCTGATGCTAAAAATGTATACAAAAATTATAATTCGCAGATCGGTCAGGCTATTGAGACGCGGCCGGGGATAAATTTATTGGGTGATTTAAGCAATTTGTTTAGCGATATAAATCTTTTGTCTGATTATAACTTTGACGAAGTTGGAGATTGGGTTGGAAATAATTTATCTGTTACAGACAACGTATGTACGGTAGCTGGAGACACAACAAGGATAGACCCGAGATTATTTAGGACATCCACGGACGATATTGAAGTGGGGGAAGTTCTATACGCATCATATACAGCTAGAGTAACTAATTCTGATTGTTTAAATATTTTACTTAGAATAGATAATTCTTATGATGAAATAGACATAGTAGGAACACCGGCTGCTAATGAATGGTATACACTTAGCGGAGTTCATACAAAAACATCAAGCGATTTTAATTACCCAAGAATATCAAATATATATGTAGACACAGCAACAGCAAACGGAAAAGTAATGGAAGTAAAAGAACCTATATTGATAAACTTAACAGCATTATTCGGTGAAGGCAGTGAGCCGACGGCGGATGAAATGGATAGTTGGATCACGGAGGTTTTATCGAGGACGACAAATAAAGTCTACGGACTTCATGTGCTCGGTGATGGAAAAGCCTTGATCCATATTGAAAGTGATTTGTATATTTGGAAGAGTTTTCCCGATGAAATAAGCAGCCTGCAGGATATTCAAAAAATAAACATCACAATGAATAAGGAGTTTTCCCGAAGTTTTAAGTATACCGACGGCGGGATAACAAAACTTTATTTGTTGGATGGGGAAAATTATCTGGTTTATGACGGGGAAAATGTGAGCGACGTTGTAGGAACCATTCCGCTTACAAGAATCAATGCGCTTCCGAGCGGAAGCGGAGGGGTTATCTATCAAGGCGTCAATTATTTATCGGATTATCGTAAAAATTCATTTATCGGAGACAATTCATCTTTAAATTATTCACTCGATACCGTGCCGACAGACTCGGAAGGTCTTGCAGTATATATAGGCGGTATCAAAAAAGAAAGCGGGGTGAGCCTGGCCGGCAATGTAGTTACGCTCGATACGCCGGCAGGTGCCCCGACAACGCCCGGTCAGGATAATGTTGTTGTTGTATTTAAAAAGAAGGCCGACGGGTATGCAGAGCATATCAAAGGTTGCAAGCTTTGCAGAGTATTTGACAACAGGGTATTTGTAAGCGGAAATGATTCTTATAAGGGCGTCTTATTTCATTCGGAACTGGACGATCCCGCTTACTACGCGGATGAGAGCTGGTACGACGACGGAGCGGATAATGTTCCTATACGAGCCATCGTTGCTTCTTCGGATAAGCTGATTTGTATAAAAGATGATAACGGCGAAGGCGTGAAAGTTTATTTTCATACATCTTCTCTCGATTCCACGCTTGGCAGGATCTATCCGATGACGGAAAGCCCGATTCATCTGGGCGCGGCAGCGGAAGGCGTAAATTTCAGGGATGCAGTCGTATATTTGTCAAAACAAGGGCTGGAAAATATCATAAACAATGAATACGGAATACGGCTTTATCATAAATCCGGTATGGTAGATACAAAGCTTATGAATGAGATAGGGCTGGAGAGTGCAAAGCTTGAAGTATGGAACAACTATCTGTGTATTTTAATCAACGGCAGACTGTATCTTGCCGACAGCAGGCAGATCAGCGGGAACGAATATGAGTGGTATTACTGGGAAGCGGTCGGCATCATGATCGGCGGCGTTTTATCGAAGGCTGCTGTACTCAAGGAATATTTATCGGAACTGTATTTCGCAACAGAAGACGGACAGGTCTGCAAATTTTTTGGCACACATGATGACAGCCTTGTGCAAGGAGTGAAAACACCTGCGCTGATCGAGAGCTACTGGACGACACCGATGGATATTTTTAATTCGCTGACGCATTTAAAAACAACCAGCAAGCGAGGCGGCGTTGCACAAGTAAAAAGAATCCCGAACAGTATTTTGAAAATCGATGTAAAAACCGATAAAGAGGATTGGACAAATATTTTATCGAGCGCTACGAAAGGATTCAATTTTTTGGATTTCTTATATTTTTTGCGGGAGGAAGAGGGTTATGACCGTTTTTCTTTCGGAACAGGCGTGAGAGGATTTTTAGTTTTTAAAGTTAAAAAGAGGAAAATAAAACAATTTTCCATAAAATTTTATTCGGACGAAGCAGACAAACCTTTCGGACTTTATGAAGCGACGATCGAGTTCACGATTGGTAATTATGTAAAAAGTTAATATAAAAATTGCGGCAAGCTACAAATAACTGCCGCAATTTATAATTGTGAGAATACTGACAAAACAATCTTTAATGAACTTTATCATCCGACAAAAGAGGATCAAATGCGGATGCATATTGAAAGCACATCGGGATATTGTTTTGCATAACGAGCATAGCCGCAGGCTGCCTTTTGGCAATTGTGGTATGGCATTGCATTCCTAACGGACGCTTGGAACGCCGGAATATGCAGATAAAGCCATCGCCTTCCACTACCCACTGCTCGGTCGCAGAGCTTATCCATCGATTCCTGTTTTTGTCCATGGTTCACTTCCTCCTTCCTACGAAATGTGTTGATAGGAAAGTGTGCGCTTACCTGGATGATGAATTTATTATACCATAAAATATCAAGAAATGAAAAGGAGAAAAAATGGCATTACCAAAATTTAATACAAACGTTGCAAATATGCAATCACTGCCGGATGAACCTACAACAACGGCGGATGCGCTGAAAGCCTTGATGGATAAAGCGCCGACAGATATACAATCTTATTTAAATGATACGTTTATTCCCGCGCTGGAAGCGGCGTTGGAATTAAAGCAGACGACCGTGGATGGAGTCGACAGCTCGAAAATAGCCTATCTTTCCAACGTTGCGAGTGATATACAAACGCAGCTCAACGCGATCACAGAAAAAACGGATGAAGTCACGGCAACGGAGCTGGACAGGCTTGCGGGCGTGACGGGAGACGTGCAGACACAGTTAAACAGCAAGCAGGCAACGATCCTCAGCGGAACTGCGGCACCGTCAAGTTTGGCAAACGGCGCAATATACTTGCGTTATCCATCATAAAAAGGAGTGTGTTTAGATGGAATTAAGTGGTTCTGAGCGCATAGGCGATTACACATCATACGACTTTTATATAGTTTGGTCAGCTACGCAAAATATAGCAAATAATACTTCTACAGTCACGGCAAGACTTGAAGTCAGGAAAATGGCTTCAAATAGTGCTACATACGACGCTGGTAACGAGACATGCCGCATAAAAATTGACGGAGATAGCACAAAAACATCTACATATTCATGGGATATGCGCTATGATTCAGTAGGCTCTATTGAAACGATCGTTTCTGATACTTATACAGTAACGCATAATAGCAATGGAACTTTAACAACTACAATATATGCTTTTTACCACAATGACACAAGCATTGGTGATATAGAGGGAACGATTGACATAACGCTCAATACTATACCGCGCGCATCTGTTTTATCCAATATTTCATCCTTTAACATAGAGGATGGCGTGACAATCGCTTATACGGCATATGCGAGCTTCACAGAGAAATTGGATATCTATTTAGGGGCTACCGCTATCAGGACCGGATATGAACTTGCAAGTGGCTCTAAGGTCGAGTTCACGGATGACGAGATATTAAAATTTTATAAATATATATCTGATTTGGCCGCAACTGTTACATTCAATTTAAAAACATATAGCGGAAGCACGCAAATAGGAAGCACAAGCACAAAGACGGCCACTGGAACTATAGCGGGATTTTTAAGGCGAGGCGTAGGCGGAGTTATAAAAAGGTGTGTTATATATAAGGAAGCTGGCGGAAGCATTAAAAAATGCATTCCGTATATCGGAGTTGGCGGATCGGTAAAGAGGGGTATTTATTAATGGCTATCAAACGAGATATTCCTGCTGTTAAAACAATTGAGGAACTGCTTAGACGATATGATTTGGGCAGTATTGAAACACTGCATAAAAATCCGATGTTTGCGGGACAAGAAATAGGGAATGGCGCGGATCTGAATGAGTACACATCTGAAGGATTTTATTACTGTGAGCGCAATGTTACGGCTGCGACGATAGCAAACACGCCCGCAGACTGGGCGTTTTGTCTTGCGGTGGAGCACCATGCGGAAAACGGGGCATGCAAACAGACATTTTCAACATACCTTCCTTATCAAAATTCAATTTCGCGCGTATATCGAAGAAATTATTACAACGGCACTTGGGGCGCGTGGTCATGGTTTGTTGAAAACAAAGATCTGCTCGATTTAACGTATCCTGTCGGAGCGATCTATTTATCAGTCTCTGCTACAAGCCCCGCTTCGTTGTTCGGCGGAACATGGGTGAGCTTTGGGCAAGGCAGGATGCTTGCGGGGATGAATGCGAGCGACGGTGATTTTAATACGGTCGAAAAGAGCGGCGGCAGCAAAGACTTACAGAGCCATTCGCATAGCTTGTCGAGCGGAACAGTGAGTACAAAAAGCTTGACAGGAACTTTCTTAAATGTAGCAGTTCAATCTTCAAGCTCTGATGTCAGTGCAACCGGAATCCTAACCGAAAGAGATGCCACAGGAGAAGTTGTAGGATATGCAACCTCTTCCAAAAGCGCGAACGGAACATCGTATACCGATGGATTTGTAATCGATGCATCACATAATCACACGCTAAGCGGAAACACGTCTTCGACCGGTGCGGGAAGCGCGGGCAATCTACCCCCTTACATCACCGTTTATATGTGGAAGAGAACAGCATAAGAAAGGAGTGAGAGCATGAATGTTCAAAGCGTCATTATTGACAGTCAAGGTGTCATCTTGCATGTTGTTGCTGAAGAAGATACAAGTAAAACAGAGCTGGCAAATATTACTGTTCCTGACGATATCGAAGAAAACAAAAGATTTTATATTTATGACGGAAGTAATTTTTTACTTGATCAAAATAAGAAGTCCGAATATGAAAGCAGGCAAGCCCTTTTAGAAGAGCTTGAAAGCCTTGAGAGATGGTTTGGCGAATATGATATACAATGTAATCAATACAGAAGAAGCATGGAACTCGGTATAGACTATGACAGAGATATTATCGCGATGCATGAGCAGGCTGAGATAAAAAAGGTGAGAATAAATGAAATCCGAGCAAGGCTATAGATGATTGGCAGTCACAAAAAAATTATTAATTATAAAAATCTATGATATTTTAAATGATATATACGTAAATACGTTTGTTTTCAGTCATGAAAAGCAAAAAAATTGTCGAATACGGATTGTAATCAACAAAAAATTTTAGTATGATAATAATCAGCTTAGTAAGTGCGATCACAATGCGGGATGAAAATAAATGAAAATATTTAAATTTTTTAAAAAAAAATCCGGCCAGACAAAAGACAATGAAGAAGAAAATCAAGAACAAAAAAAACCGACAACGAATTGTGACGGATGTGTCTATCAGGATACATGTGAGTTTGGCTATGTTAATTATGACGGCATTGAGTATCGATATCTTACTTTGTGGGAAAAATCCTTGCTGACCGAGTATCAGCCTCCGCAGGAATACAGGGAAGTCATCAATGTGGAGCATGCAAAATTGATACAATTGTTTAATGGCAAAAAAGACTTTGCTTTAGACGATATTGTGTGGTTGAATAAACTGATTTTATATGAAATCAAGCGTAATGAAAGGATAAGAAATTTTAGCCTGTGTGCCGATGCTTATATGCAGTATACAGGAGAGCCTTTGCTCTGCCAGACAAAATATATTTTAGAGCAGATTGAGCAGTATGGCGAATTTCAACTACAGAGCACCTGAAAAGGTGCTTTTTTTAATGGAGGCGGGAAAGTGGAGAACTGGTATAACAACAAAGAATTATTTGAAATGATCAATGAACTTAAGATGGAACTGACAGAGACAACAAAATTGATCAAAGAGTACAACGGACTGAGAACGAGTCAAAAAGATTTTGAGGGGCGGCTGCGAGAGATCGAGACATGCCTGGAAAACAAAAATGAAAATAAAAAAGAAATACAATGGCTTTTAGGCTGGCTCGTGGGGCTGGCCGCTTTTATTTACGGGCTGTTGAAATAAGAGGAGAATAAATGAAAGAACAATTAATAAAATTATTTAAAGTAAAGTCCATTATCACACTTGCGGTTATGGCGGTGTTTTGTGTGCTTGCCTTGACAGATAAAATACCCAGTGAGCTTACGGCAAGCGTGATCACGGCAATCGTGACTTATTATTTTACAAAACGTGAAGAAGAAAAGGAGGAAGGCGGCAATGCTTAATATAAAACAACGTCAAAAGAATTTAAGAGCTACGGCGTATTATTTTGGTGCGGCAGACGGCATAGAAGGGCGGCTCACAAAAGCCGCCTATTTAAAATTTCAGCATGATCAAAAACTTTTAGTAGACGGTATCTATGGCAAAGAAACCGAGACGGCGCTGATCGAATATATCAAAGAGCTGCAAAGGGCGCTCAATAAGGCGGGGACGAAGCTGTCGGCAGACGGGCTTGTCGGCAGAAAGACGATTCAAGCTATCAAAAAATTTCAAAAGAATAAAAGGCTGATCGTGGATGGCATCATCGGCAGCAAAACTATGCATGCGCTGGAGCCGTATATGATGAGCCAGACCGTCGGAAAAGTGAATTGGGAGCGGGTAAAATATTTTAAAAGGCGGGAGTTTATCTGTCCTTGCAATCATTGCAACGGCTTTCCGGCTGAGCCGAACAGTGTGCTTATAGCGCTGCTTGAAAGGGCAAGGGAGCATTTCAATCTTCCGATCCATATCACGAGCGGTGTGAGATGTGCATATCAAAACAATAAAGTCGGAGGCATCAAAAACAGCAAGCATAGAGATGGAAAAGCGGCCGACTGCTCACTGGACTTTAACAGCGACAACGACTTAAAGTTAAAGAAATGGTTTATGCAGCAGCCTGAAGTGAGCTATACTTACACAGGGTTCGGGGCTGTGCATGTGGATGTGAAATAACAGAAACCTTGTATATGTAATATTGGCAGATAAGAATAAGAAATTAAAAAAACCTGTACTAAAATACAGGTTTTTTTAATTATCTGCTTTAAAAGGCGTGGCTACTTTTATATATCCTTACTTTAGAGTAGTATGTTTAACATTTTGTCAATTTTGTATGTGTGAAAATATTAAAGATAGAATCTTTGCAACATAATCCTTGAATTAACTATTGCATAATGCTAATATATATTTAATTGATATATTCTTAATTCTAAACAAATTCAAATAATAATATCGTTGCATAACTTTCTCTAAAGGCATTTCAGCTTTGTTGCAAATAATAATTATTTAAATTTTATGAAAATAAATTGGCTGTTATTATGAATCGAGTAGTCACGGTCATACAAAAAAAGGAGTTGTAATATGGAACTGGATAAGAGAATAAAGACAATGCCGAAAGATGAAAAATTGCTTGATAATACTGCGGTCAGCGCTAAAAAAACTTTTATTCGTCTCAGTCAATCGGAAGCTTTTTTTAATAAATTAATATCAGAATTGTCTTCAAAAACTGAAGCAGAAATCAATGATATTTTTATTGGATTTGATTGTGAATTCAAAACAAAACAGATAATACCCAGCATAACAGCTAGAATATTATTCTGGAGTTCATTTATAATTGTTGGTATAATGACAGTTTTTGCTATATTGTTTGCCGCAACGGCGGATACGGGTAGTGACGCTATTATAAGGGTTATTGTGGTAATTATGATTGGCTCTATTTTGGCATTCATATCATATAAACTTGCTGATTCTAAGCGTAGAGCGGAGCATTCTGAAGAAGAAATAAAAGAGGTTGCACAAAAAAGAGCAAACGAAATAGAACTAGCGGCGCAAAAGGATATTTATATATATTTTAATAAATTAATTGAAAAATTTAAGAACGATGCTGATATATTTAATTCAATTTATAAAGTTGACATAGAAAATGCGAAAACAATTATTATTGAAAAATCGCATTTAGCATTTCAAGACAAGTCTGCGTGTTACAATATTAATAAAGATGAAATTGTTTTCTTTGATATTCCGAAGGTCAGTATTTTAAGATTTCATTTTACTACAGGTTTGCTGCCTAAATCAGATTTATCAATAGACCAATATCAAGAAATGGCACTAAGAATGCATGAAACAGATTTAGTATACACCATTCCGTATTTACATGCAAATAATTTAATAACTCCTTATAGATATTCGGAAAAGGATATCGTTTCATTTACATATTTAGGAACAGAAGTTGTTAAAGTGACAGGCGGAGAAGTTAATTTGATAGGCATAGGTATGACCGGCGCAATAATTTGGGGTGCTCTTTTCGGTACTTTAACATTAAACAACGAAATATGCGATTTACGAGAAGTGTTAGTTACTCTTTCCGACAATAAAATGATAGATGTTAAAGGAATAGATTTTTATAAAGATCTTTTATGCTATTTCCCCGATAAAGAACTTCATTCTCATGTAAAAAATCAAGATGTTATATCAGAGCCCATTATTGGGGGAGCTGCAAACATAATTAATAAAAAAGATATACTCACTATAAAGGAACAGTTAAAAGAGTTCAAGGGCATGTTGGACGAAGGGCTGATTACTCAAGAAGATTATGATGAAAAGAAAAAGCTTATATTAGAAGAATTTAATGAAAACAACCTCGCGTAATAAATAAATGGAAGCTGAATAAGTAAATTATATTAACCGCGTTTATGCGGTTTTGTTGTTTTAACATCATGTATGTTATAAATACATAAAATCAATTACAAAAATACGTGAAAAATTGTTATTTTATTTAAACAATACTTATCTTCCTAATCTCATTCCTAGTAAATCTTGTCATTCATCATGATTCCAATGTATCCAAATTATTGGTTTCATATTATATTTAGGTTGAGAAAATAATCTGGACACACAAAATCTGCAGGTAGGAGCGCTTGCAAGATTTATTTTTCAATTGTATCATGGCAGATACATATGATAAAATACAAATATATCAGACAAAGAAAGGAATTAATAAAATGAGTGAAACAATTAAAAACTTAATTCAAGAAAGAGTCTATGCATACTACCATGAGCTTGGGCTGAATTGTGCCAGAGTGTCTTTGGATGCTCTTTGTGATATATTTGATGTTGAGCTTTGCGATCAGGTTAAAGATGCGACTATCGGACTTCACGGTGCAGGCGGGCACAGAGATCAATGCGGTCTTGTGGAAGGGCCGCTAATGTTTATCGGCATATACTTTGCGCAAAAAAATGTTCCGAAAGAAACTATAATAAAATATTGTTATGACTTTGCGGTATCATTTATAAATGAGTTTGGATCCCTTCTTTGTTTTACTTTGCGTCCGCAAGGTTTCAGTGCCGATCAACCGCCTGCTATGTGCGGAGATTTGACTTGCCGCACTATATGGCATTCATATAATTTCATTAAAAACATAGATAAATAAAGCAATTTAGTATATTTGGAAAATATGTCATAAAAAATCAATAAAATATTTTTAAAAAATCGCAAAATCAGTTGATTGTTCATAAAAAAAGGTGTAACCTTTCAATAAGGTCAATATTTTGCAGATTAAAATAATGTAATTATAAGTTCAATGAGGAACTCTTTTGAGTGTTTCATTGAACTTTTTTTAGTAGATAATTAGTTAAATAGGAGGTTTGATATGAGTGTTGTAACAATTGATTTGTATCATGATGTTGTTAGTTATGAAACATATCCAAATGATAGCTTAAAATCATGTATTCTTGGTTCAGAGAATGTGATTCAAACAAGATATGGCAAGTTGATTCCGCAATATAATGTTATAAGCAATGGGCAACGTCAGAAGAAATACAGAAGTTCGATATCCTTTTATAAAAACGGAGAGATAAAAAACGTAGCATTAGAAATGCAGACGCCGATTAAAACATCGTTAGGTATTTTCCCGGCAGAGTTGGTTGCTTTTTATGAAAGTGGCGAATTAAAACGTGTATTTCCTTTAAACGGTCGAATCGACGGGTTCTGGTCTGAGGAAGATGAAGGAAAATTATGTGAATCTTTTGATTTTAATCTTCCGGCTGCATCGTTTACTGCCAAAATCATCGGTATATATTTCTACGAAAATGGTGCTGTTAAAAGTATTACATTATGGCCGGGGGAAGAGATTGAAGTTATAATCAAAGGGCAGACCTATAAAGTCAGAAACGGTATTTCTTTTTATGAAGACGGTAAAATCAAATCGATAGAACCTGCGGTGCAGACGCTTGTAACAACATCAATCGGAAAGATACTTGCTTTTAACAAAGATGCTGTAGGTATTCACGGGGATACGAATTCTTTGGTTTTTTCTAAAGAAGGTGAGATTGTTGAAGTGACAACAACGCGTTCAGGAGTAAAAGTGGAAATGCAAGATCAGGAAAAAACACAACAGTTCGAGCCTAGACTTGTTGACAGTATCATTGAATTTGATAAAAAAACGATTTTGCCTTTATCAATAAAGATAGAAAAAGATAAGGTTGTTTTTAAAGACTTGCAAATAAGAACTATTTTGAAGAAAGACATGAAATTTTCAACATATATTTCAATGATCGATCAAGGTTTTTCCTGTTCGGATTGCAGTACTTGCAATGCCTGCAAAAATTAGATGAGATCAAGAGCGTAAAAGCAGGGAATAACCAATACTTACGTTTTTTTATGAGTTGTTGGTTCTGAATTATAATCGGCAGGCTGCGGGTTCGTGCCTTATCATCGGATCCATGATAGAAAATTATACAACCATATAGATATATGGTTTTATTGATGCTTTTGTATATATAAATACTCAGATTTAAAGTTTGACAGTCTTTACTGCTCTTAAATCGTTGTTGAAAAGGGTATATATTCTTAACTTCATATAATTGATCGTTAAAATTGCATTAACGCATTCTTTAAGGTATAATTGTAACAAATCGAAGAACTATATCTATCAGGATAATAAAAATATATAATAAAGAGAAGGTATGACTGAGTTTTTTTCTAGTTGTAATGCAGATGAAAATGGAGGAATAATCAGTGGGTTCGAGTTCACAACAATTTAAATGCGATATTTATTATCATTTGGCAAGAGTGGGAAAAGCCCTATCAAGCCCGCGGCGATTGCATATCATTGATTTGTTATGTGAAGGTCCTAAGACAGTTGAAAAATTATCCAATGAGACCGGTATGACTGTTGCCAATACGTCACAACACCTTCAAACTTTACTTGAAGCTAGGCTTGTTGAATTTGAGAAAAAAGGGCTATATTCTATTTATCAATTAAGCGATCCTGTGGTGGGTACAATGTTTCACCATATGCAGATTCTTGGTGAAAATCTGTTGGCAGATATTCAGAAGCTTATTGAAGATGTGTTTGGCAAGCATGGAGATATCGAACAAATCGACGCATGTCAACTATTGGAAAAACTTAATAAAGGTAAAGTGACCCTCATTGATGTTAGACCAAAGGAAGACTATGAGGAAGATCATTTGCCGGGTGCCAGTTCTATGCCTCTTGAAGAACTTGAAAAACATTTGGAAAAGTTGCCACCTGATCAAGAAATTGTAGCATATTGTAGAGGAAGATATTGTTTATTGTCAGTAGAAGCTGTTGCTTTGTTGAATAAGCATGGGTATACAGCAATAAGATTCGAAGATGATATTACACCCTGGAGCACAATTGAAGAATATTGTGAATATTAAATGTTAAAAAATTAAGTTTTTAATTATTAAAACAGCGAAAACATATTTTATAAAGTTTTCGCTGTTTTTTTATGTATTAGAACGATTTCATGCAGAAGAGACCGGACTGGCAGGAACGAAATAGGATGACACTTTTTAATTACAGAAAAAAATTTTAAAAAATGATAATTAATTAACAAAAGTACTTGCGTTATCAATTGAATAGTTGTATAATAGCGTCGTTATTCAAGAGTTCAATTGAATTGTATATTTAATTAAATAATGAAAGGTAGTAAATAATGATTGATCTTATGAAATTTTCCGAAGAACAAATAAAACAATTAGATGAATTAATTGAGACTTATGGAAAAAAAGATGGTGGACTTATTCCATTACTTGAAAAAGCGCAAGACCTTCTGGGATACCTTCCTGAAAGTGTTCAACAGAGAATAGCAGATAAAACGGATATCTCTCCTAACAGGATTTATGGTGTCATTACGTTCTACTCGTTTTTTACAATGGAACCAAGAGCAAAACACAGAATACAACTTTGTATGGGAACAGCATGCTATGTTAAAGGTGCCGAAGAAATTATGAAGAAGTTAGAAAAAAATTACAATGTAAAGATGGGTGAAAGCACCAAAGACGGTCGTTTCACGTTTGAAAAAGCCAGATGTTTGGGAGCGTGTGGACTTGCACCTGTTATGGTGATTGATGATAAGGTTTATGGAAAAGTGAACATTGATGAAATTGATGATATTTTAAGCCAATATGAATAAGGAGGGCGATAAACTATGAAAACCATAGAGGATATAAATCTTTTAAGGGAAAACGCACAAAACGATATTAAGCCAGAAAATGTAAAAGTCTTTGTACATATGGGAACTTGTGGAATTGCATCGGGAGCTATGAGTGTTCTTGCAGCCTTAAAGACCCAAATCAAAGAAAGTGACTTCAAAAATATTACTATCATAACAACCGGGTGTGCAGGTATCTGCTCTCAAGAACCGTTGATATCTGTTGAAATTCCTGGGAAAGAACCTGTTATATATAAAAAGATGGACGCAGAAAAGATGGTTGAAGTTTTTAATAAACATATTATTGGTCATAACGCTATTGCAGAGTATGCTCTAGCAAGAGGAATGGAGTACCAGTTGAAAGACCGTATGAAAAACCAGGGTACTTTAGCAGGACAAGAACAGGAAGATCTTGCGATTCCAGCGATTGAAGACATTCCATTTTTCAATTTACAGGAATTGAGGGTTATGAAAAATAGAGGTGTTATTGATCCGAGTAAGATTAATGATTACCTTGCTCGTGGTGGCTATGAAGGTGCTATCAAGGCAATCAGTGAAATGACTTCAGAAGAAATTATAAATGAATTGATTAATTCCGGACTGCGTGGTCGAGGCGGTGCAGGGTTTCCTATAGGATTGAAATGGAAATTTGCAGCCATGGAACACGGTGATACGAAATATGTACTTTGCAATGCAGATGAAGGTGATCCAGGCGCTTATATGGATCGTAATGTTATGGAAAGCGATCCCCATAGTGTCATCGAAGGAATGATTATAGGAGCAAAAGCCATTGGTGCTACTCAAGGTTATATCTATTGTCGCGCAGAGTATCCCCTCGCTATTGAAACCCTTGCGAAAGCCATCAAGCAAGCAAGAGCGCTTAATCTGTTAGGAAAGAATATACTTGGTACTGATTTAAGTTTTGATATAGATATCTATGAAGGTGCCGGTGCTTTTGTATGTGGCGAAGAAACAGCGCTCATGCGCTCTATTGAAGGTAAACGTGGAAATCCAAGACCCAAACCCCCGTTCCCGGCAAAAGCCGGTCTTTGGGAAAAACCAACAGTGCTTAACAATGTTGAAACTTTGGCTAATGTTGCCCAAATCATTATAAAAGGCAGTGACTGGTACAGAGAGATAGGGACAGAAAAGAGCCCGGGAACAAAGATTTTCTCTATTACAGGTGATATTGAAAATGTTGGTTGTGTAGAAGTGCCGATTGGAACAACCATTGATACCATCGTCAATAAAATCGGAAATGTTCAAGAAGGAAAAGTATTTAAAGCGGCTCAGCTTGGCGGACCATCCGGCGGTTGTATTCCTAAGCAACATATGGATGTAAAGGCTGATTATGAAACTCTTCAAGAATATGGAGCTATCATGGGTTCCGGTGGACTTATTGTAATAAGTGAAGGTAAATCAGCTGTTGATATCGCTAAATTCTTCAGCGAGTTTTGCAAGGATGAAGCTTGCGGCAAGTGTATTCCTGGACGAGAAGGCACAAAGCAAATGCTTCATATTTTGAATAAAATTTCAGACGGACACGGCTCAAAAGAAGATATTCAAAAGCTTGAAAGTCTCAGCGCTATGATGCAAAAGACAGCTCTTTGTGCTTTGTGTAAAACGTCTGTTAATCCGGTTCTTAGCACGCTGCGGTATTTTAGAAATGAATATGAAGAAGCAATCGATAATCAAGTGAAAGAGGGGTGCTATTAATGATTTTTACAAAAGCAAGAAGCTATGATGAAATACTAGGACAACTAGATAAAAATGACGTAATTACTATCATCTCATGTTCATCATGCGCAAGAACATCTGGCACTGGCGGTGAAGACCCTATGCGCAACTTAGCGATAAAGTTACGCGAAGATGGCTTTAATGTACATGATGGTTACGTGATTAATACAGTATGTACACCAAAAGTTTTTCAAGCGAAAATAGACAGAAAAGTCAATACGTTGATTTCTATGGCTTGCTCAGCGGGAACTTCAAATATGATCCGCATATTTAGTGATTACAAGGTAGTTGAAACAACTAATGATGTTGGTCTGATGACAGCTGATAATAAGGAAGGTACAGTTAAAGTTGAAATGCCTTATGAAAGTTGCAAAGACACCAAAGGAAAAAAATTCGAAATGTTTTCAGGTAAATCCATCAACAATGTTCAAACAAATGCGGAGGTGATAAAATGATTATTTCCATGAGAGATCTTACTTATGAAGAATTAAAGAAAAAACTAACTCCGGAAGATAAGATTGTCCTATATAGCTGCAATGCTTGTATCGTTGCATGTGGCGTGGGTGGTAATCCAATGATGGACAAGCTTGAAGAAGCATTGATTTCTGATGGTTTTAATGTTATCGGGAAGGATCTTATCAGCATTGGGTGTGCAATGAACCTTGTAAAGAAACGTCGGACACAATCAGTTAAGAAAAGACTTTATGACGAGGCAACGGTTGTTATTCCGCTTATTTGCGAAGACGGGTATGAAGCGCTGCATGAAGTATTTGATGATAAAAGGATAATCCGGACAACAAAAACTATAGGCGTCGGAAATTTCACACCCGACCGTGGCGTTATCCTCACAACACCGTTCGAATCAACTGGTTTAGAAAAAAATGTTGATGGATATACACTTGATCAAGTTGCTGAAAAAATCAAGCTTCATACGGGAGCGTTTGGTGATGATAAAGATGCTCAAAAGGAAAAAGTATCATTGTTGATTGACGATCAGGAAATTACTGCTGTTAAGGGACAAAATCTATTGGAAGTTTGCGCTGAAAATGGTATTGATATTCCGCACTTTTGTCACCATGATGACTTAAGCAGCTATGGGGCTTGTCGATTATGTGTTGTGAAAATCAAAGGTGCAAGAGATCTTGCGGCATCTTGTTGTGTTAAAGTGGAAGATGGAATGAATATTACAACAAGTGACGTGGAAATAGAAGGTTATCGTAAGATGATTCTCGAACTTATTATGGCAAGCGGAGACCATAATTGCTTGACTTGTACAAAGGGAGTGTCTACACCTTTTGCAACTTGTGAATTACAGAAGATGGTCAGAGCATATGATATTAAAGAAAGTCGATTTGAAACATTATATGAAGAAAGAGCAGAAGATAATTCAAGTCAGCTTATTTATTATGACGCGAATAAATGTATATTATGTGGACGATGTGTTAGAGCATGTGAAGAAATTGCAGGACTTAGCAATCTAGGCTTTATTAATCGCGGAGAAAAAACTGTAGTAAAGGCAGGGCTTAACGTCGAAATGAATCAGAGTGAATGTGTGACATGTATGGCATGCGCCAATGTATGTCCTACAGGAGCGCTCATAGAAAAAGTAGTATATTTCAATGGAGAAGATTGGAAGTCTACTAGAAAATTAGGCTAGTATACAAGTAATACCACAGTATATTGGGTTGTATATTGATTGATTTTTAGAAGTTTTATTTTGAAATACGGTTTATTATTAATAAACAACAGACGATTAATCTTTCATATAAACTAAAGTAAATCGTAAAGCACCGTATACTGTTCCGGTAATATCTAATCATTTTAAAATACAAAGAACGACGACCCCTTTCATGAAAAAAATGCACAAAAATATTTTAGCTTAAAGACAAATATCGAATCGCCTCTTTATTTATAAGACTAAATAATAATGCCGGGGTCGTCTCTTTATTTTCTTTCGTGCTTGCTTCCGCTTACATATATCGAGTGTGCTAGTCAATGGATAAAAATAGGCAATAATGCAAGAGCGTAATAGTAGAATATACCTTGCAAATGTTGATAAAGGTGTTTGGCTCTGATTCGTAATGGGCAGGCTGCAGGCTTGAGTTTCACCACCCCATTATAGAAAATTATAAAATCACGTAGAAACGAAGGAAAAATAATACTGGAAAATATAAAGAATCCTATATCAAGCAGATATAGGATTCTTTTGATCTTTTTATTCAAGT
>CAZOOZ010000001.1:0-518137 GCA_964581565.1 uncultured Eubacteriaceae bacterium | reverse complement strand
TATAAAATAAAGCTGAAATTTTTAATTTTGTAAAAAAATCACTCTTTAACAGAGGATGAGATAGAACAAATTATTGTGAAATCAATATTATATAAAATAAAAATATGACTCTATAAAAAAAATCAGCCTATTAATAGGCTGATTTTTGGTGGAGATAAAGAGATTCGAACTCTTGACCCTCTGCGTGCAAGGCAGATGCTCTCCCAGCTGAGCTATACCCCCATATGGTGGACCTTCAGGGACTCGAACCCCGGACCAACCGGTTATGAGCCGGTTGCTCTAACCAACTGAGCTAAAGGCCCCAGTTGCATATTTAATTGGTCGAGGTGGAGGGATTTGAACCCCCGGCCCCATGGTCCCAAACCATGTGCGCTAGCCAAACTGCGCTACACCTCGTTTGTTGCCTTACTAATATACTATACGAATATTAAAAAGTCAAATAATTTTTATCTTCAATTCAAAAATCTTCCTCATTTTAAAAACAAATATTTTATGTTATTATTATATTCATGCAAAATGTATTTTAAAGGACATAAATATGAAACAAAAAGAAATAAACGGTAATGTTTATATAGTAATAGCTGCACTGCTTTGGAGTTTCGGAGGCGCTTTCACAAAATTAATCCCATGGGGGCCTATCAGTATTGCGTGTATCCGGGCTCTTATTGCTGCTATCGTTTTTGCAGTATACCGAAAAAGAGTTTCTGTCCGTTTCACCAAATACAATATTATCGGTGGCCTTGCAGTGTTTTTTACAACATTTTGTTTCATTTGCGCCAACAAATATACCACTGCGGCAAATGCCATCGTGCTTCAATATACTATGCCAATATACATTATCTTATTTAATGCCATTATCAGAAAAAATAAGACGACGACGCTGGATATTCTTGCTGTTCTCGGTACTATGCTCGGGATTGCCGTGTTCTTTATTGATTCCATTGGTGCGGGAAATTTATTTGGTAATTTTATGGGCTTATTATCCGGTCTGACATTTGCAATTGTGTTATTTGTCAGTTCCGATAGCAAAGCAAATCCAATTGAAATTAATTATATTGGAAATCTTATTTATATCGTTCTTATACCTTTTGTATTTTTAGATAAATCCTTTCAAATAACACTGTACTCCACAGGAGCAATTCTATTTTTAGGTATTGTGCAATTGGGTATTGCCTATATCTTTTTCTCAAGAGGCATACAAAAAACATCTCCTATATCTGCAGCTTTAATTGCTGCTCTTGAACCAATTTTAAATCCTGTCTGGGCTTTATTGATGATTGGTGAAAAACCTTCTATGCTGTCGGTAATTGCAGGAATTTTTGTAATAGTCATCATAACGATATATAACATATTAAAGGCGCGACCTAGTAAATCAATACAACAACAAATATAGACTTTTTTAGGAGGATAAAATGAAAATTTCTTTTTTAGGTGCTGCAAAAACTGTAACCGGATCACTGTTTCTGCTCGAGAGTCAGAAGTCCAAAATCATTGTTGACTGTGGTATGTTCCAAGGCGGAAAAGCTATGGAAGAAGTGAATGCATCTGATTTTGCCTTTGATCCTTCAAGTGTTCATGCTGTTGTTTTAACACATGCACATATTGATCACACAGGAAGACTGCCAAAGCTTGTAAAAGACGGATTCAACGGCAACATTTTTGCAACTCATGCAACCAAAGATCTATGCGATATTATGCTTCGAGACAGTGCGCACATTCAACAAATGGAAGCCGAATGGGCCACGCGTAAAAATGTTCGCAAAGGCGAGCCCGCCGAAGAACCAATCTACACAGAGGCAGATGTTGAAGAAACAATGCGAAAATTTAAAGTTACTGATTACGACAAAAGGATTAGGTTAACCGAAGACATTGAAATTAATTTTATCAACTCGGGACATATGCTCGGAAGTGCTTTTGTTGAGTTGTACATTCACGAAGACGGAGGAAAAACAAAATATATATTCACCGGCGATGTAGGCAATTATAATCAGCATATTCTAAAAGACCCCTCATTACTTAAAGATTGTGATTATTTAGTAATCGAATCAACATACGGAAACAGATACCATGAGCCCATCGATACATACAGAAATAAACTTTTAGAAATTATTAAAGAAACTTTGCAAAGGAAAGGTAACGTTGTTATCCCATCCTTTGCAGTTGGAAGAACACAAGAAATATTATATGAAATTAATTATTACAAAGAAAATAATCTTCTAGGCGAATTTGCGAATGTGCCGGTTTACGTGGACAGTCCTTTGGCCACACAGGCGACAGAGGTCTTTAAGCGCCACTATAATATCACTGATAAAAACACGAAAGAACTGCTGAAATCGGGTGACGATCCATTGGTCTTCGACGGATTGACATACAGCATCACAACACAAGAATCCATCGCCATCAATGCAGATGCAACACCCAAAATCATTATTTCGGCGAGCGGGATGTGTGATGCTGGCCGTATCAGGCACCATTTAAAATACAACCTCTGGCAGGAAATAAACTCCATTGTGTTTGTTGGTTATCAAGCACCCGGCAGTTTAGGACGATTGCTTGTTGAAGGGGAAAGCATGATAAAATTATTTGGTGAACAAGTCATTGTAAAAGCACAAATACATACAATCGACGCGTACTCCGGCCACGCCGATTTAAACGGTCTTTTAAATGTTATTTCTACCATGCAAATCAAACCGAAAAAAATTGTTTTAGTGCACGGCGAAGAAGATGCTATTGTAAATTTCAGCAACGAAATCAAAGAAAGATTCAGTATTCCAACCATCATCCCTTCTTATGGGGATATCATTGATGTAGCTTTGGACAGAGAAATTATGGGCCAATTGGATGTGGAACCGCTTCCCGTAAAAATAAAATTGCCGGATGTCGATGCCGCGCAACCTATTGAAAAAAATCGAAAAATTATCGGCAGCATACAACAAATCGCTTTTTTGGCTTCTCAGCTTAAAAAAGAAATTTCTACAAGTGCCTCCGATCGCATAACGGATTATGTAAATATTATCAATAATATTCTCAAGGACGAAATAAAAAATAAGAATAAAAAGAGCTGATGGTCATCAGCTCTTTCTTTTTTTAATAAGGCATCAAATCTTTAAACATATCCCCCATAACTTCAGAGGCCTCACCGATAACCTTATAGATATCTTGCAGCATTCTGCCAAAAATGTTTTGTGCTTCCAAAAACTTCCTGCAGCTTTCAATAGCCATAATAGCCATATACTGCGCATTAAATGCCTCTTTCGTGTCATCGTTCACTTCTTGTTTCAACATCGTCATTGTTTGGATATTAATTTGGGCTTTCATAAAGTCCTTTACCATTTCCATATGTTCAGGATTTTTACTTAATTCCCTCTGCGCTATATCCATGTTTTTATATTCCGCGCTTTCTTTTATAGCTTTTACCAAATCGTTTGCCTTATCATATACATTCATATAAATACCTCTGTTTTAATTTTTAGCTCCAGGAGAAGGATTTGCACTCATAATGATGGGTAAGATAATAGGGCTTCTCCCTGTTTGTTCATAGAGATAACTACCCAGCTTATCTTTTAATCTTGATTTTATATCGACCCAGTCTTTAATGTTTTCTTCTGTACATTTTAGAATAATTTCTTTTGCCAACTTTGTCGAATTAGAAATCAAATCAGAAGATTCGCGCATATATACAAACCCTCTGGAGATGATATCAGGACCGCTTACAAGTCTGTTTCTATCCATTGTCGCAACAATAATAAAAATTCCAAATTGGCTTAAGGTTTTTCTTTCTCTTAATACAATATTGCCCACATCCCCAACTCCAAGACCATCGACCAGAGTAATCCCGGCATTGATTCTGCTTTCCGAGCGGGCCTCTCTCTTGTTGATTTCAAAGATATCACCGTTTTGCAAGACAAATACATTTGATCCACGAACCCCCATTTCTTTCGCTAGTTGAGCATGTTTGATAAGCATCTTTGCTTCTCCGTGAACCGGTATGAAATATTTGGGTTTCGTTAATGATAGCATTAATTTTAATTCTTCTTGACTTGCATGTCCTGACACATGGATATCTTTTGTATTATTCGAATAGATGACCTGAGCACCTAAAGTAAATAAATTGTTCACTACATCAATAATCATTTTTTCGTTGCCTGGTATTGGGCTTGCAGACATGATAATAACATCCCCTGCTTTAATATTAATCTGCTTATGATCTCCGGCCGCCATCCTTGTTAAAGCAGATAATGGCTCGCCTTGCGATCCGGTTGTAAGAATAACTATTTTATTATCTTTATAATTTTTAACATCATTAATATCGATAATCAAATCTGCAGGTATTTTTAAATATCCGAGTTCATGAGCAACTTTTATAATATTTATCATACTGCGACCAGATAACGCTATTTTCCGGTTATTTGCAGCTGCAGCATTCATAATTTGCTGTGTTCGGTGTATGTTTGAGGCAAAGGCGGATATGATAATTCTATTCTTACAGCCTCTAAATAACTCCATTAACGTATTGCCCACAATTTTTTCACTCTTAGAATTTCCTGCATTTTCAGCATTTGTACTGTCTGAAAGCAGCAAATCAACACCTTTGCTTCCAATTTCCGCAAATTTCTGCAAATCAATAACAAGGCCGTCGATTGGTGTATAATCGATTTTAAAATCCCCTGTATGGATCATACGTATCCCCGCACATTTAATAAAAAGCGAACAACTATCGGCTATGGAATGATTGTTTCTTATAAACTCAATTTCAAAATTGCCAATTTTTATAATGTCTCCCGCTTCAACATTTCTCATTAAATTGGATTTATCCATCATTTTTTCTTCAAGCTTTCTTTTTACCAGCCCTAAAGACAGCTTTGCCCCATAAACCGGAATATCCCGTTTGCTCAAAAGATAATACAGCGCCCCGATATGGTCTTCATGACCATGTGTTAAAATCACTGCCCTTACATTTTTTGTTTTATCGAGTACATAAGTAAAATCGGGTATGACTGCATCAATTCCATACATGTCATCTTCAGGGAATGACATACCGCAATCAATGATGATGATTTCGTTATCATATTCGAAAACAGTCATGTTTTTCCCGATTTCACCCATTCCTCCTAAAGGGATTATTTTTATCATTTCATTTTTTGTTTTATCTGCATTCGCCATTATTCTTCCTCTTCTGTATCTGCTTCATCATAGTATGCCTCCGCTACCATATTCAGCTCATCATCGTCATCTACTAAAGTTAGTATTTCTTCGCCATTTTCTTTATCAATCCTAAAAACTACATCATATTCATCGTCTGCAAGCGGTTGCGCTATGACATATTCTGAATCGTCAATATTTAAAATATCAATAATGCTAAATTCTTCTTCTTGACCATCTTCGTTTAATAAAACAATGGTATTGTCATCCATTTTCTTTCTCCTCCTTCTTTATATATTCTAAGTATGAATATAGAATTTGCTGTGCCGCCAGCTTATCGATAACTTCTTTTCGCCTTTTTCTCGACACATCGGCATCAATTAAGATTCTTTGCGCCGCCAAGGTTGTCAATCGTTCGTCAAACATAATCGTTTTAATATTCACTCTTTTTTTAATATAATTAAAAAACTGTTCCGTTTTTTTTGATCTTGCTCCTTGGCTTCCATCTAAATTCAAAGGGTTGCCGATTACCAATGTTTCCACATTGTATTCTTCAATCAATTTTAAAATTTTATATAAATCTTCCTGATTACTTTGTCTGTTTAATACACTATGCGGTTGACTTGTAACTCCTTTTTCGTCACTTAAAGCTACTCCGATTTTCTTATCACCCACATCTAAGGCCATACTTCTCATAAATTCTCCACAACGATACTTTGTGTATACAAACACAAAGTTATATAGAACAAAGACTATACAACATATATTTCTGATGCTTTGTTTATGTTATTGTTACGTACATTTTTTTCTGCAATAAAATGCAATATTTCTTATATTATATCATATAATTTATATTATAATCAATGAATTGTAATTTGTAATATTTTGAGCCACTATTAATTTACAGCATATTCTTTTTGATTAATGAATAGCGTCTTGGATATATATCCGGTGTAGTTTTTATTTTTTCAATTAAAACTATTTTTCTCTGATAATCAGAACACGGGAGAATAACATTTATAATATTCTTAATAATTGCTCCCGTTAATGCTAAAGCATTATCAGCACTTTCTACATCTTTCCCTTTCATTGCTATGAAGTGCCCGTCTCTTTTTAAAAAAGGTACTATAAGTTCAACTAAAACCGGCATGGAAGCTACTGCCCTTGCCGTTGCTATATCAAATTTTTCTCTGTATTCACTAGAATGTGCCATTTCTTCTGCACGCATACATTTTACATCGGTATTTTTCTGAAGATCCAAAGATTTTACAGCTTTTAATATAAAATCCGTTTTTTTCTTCGTAGAGTCAACAATCGTAAACTTTGCATGCTCATTTACTATACAAAGCGGAATGGAAGGGAATCCTGCACCGCTTCCTACATCAATTGCATTCATCTCTCTCCCAGAAAGAAGGTGCCAGATCGTCAGGGAATCTGTGATATGCTTAATAATAAATTCTTTTTCATCTGTTATCGATGTTAAATTTTGTTTTTTATTTTCTTCAATAACCAAGTGCATAAACTTGATTAGTTTTTCTATTTTTTCTTGTTCTGGTTGCAGATCGATCTTTATCAAGCATTCCTTTAAAAAATTTTGCATTACTATTTTGTCCTGGGCAGTTCCGCAACTTCAATATCATCGCCATCCAGCAGCATCTTTAATGTGTGCACGTCACCGGCTTTGCCTTCATAAGAACCAAAGTGAACCGGCACTACAATTTTGGCATTGGTGACTTTTGCTACGTCTGCAGCTTGCTGTACGCTGTCCATCGTATATGTTTGCCCGAGCGGCAAAAATATAACATCCACATCCAATTTATTCATTTCGGGTATTTTTTCTGTATCACCTGTATAATAATATTTTCCGTATTGAGTCGTAACAATGTAGCCAAGCCAGTTGTTCTCTCTTGGATGATACTGTGTTTTAACAATATTGTATGCCCATACCGCTTGAATATGAACGCCGTTTATAATATGTTTTTCTCCGGGATTCACCGCTACTATTTTATTGGAGAAAGCTGTTTTTAGCTGCTGTACACAATCCGGCGGAGCAACCATAACAGTGTTTTCATTGATTACTTTGCTAATGTCATCCTCTGATAAATGATCAAAATGAGAATGAGTAATCAATATCACATCTGCATCGTGCATATCTTCAACAATCCATAATGGATCTATATATATTATTTTGCCATCTGTTACAAATCGAAGTGAACCTTGACCGTACCATGTTGCATTTTTCATTTTATATCCTCCTATAATACAAAATCTCTATTCATTAACTATAATTATACATATAAATACTCCTTTTACAAATAATAATGTGCATTTTATTTGTAACGAAAAACGAATCTGTTATAATAGAGAATATCTTTTTAGCGAGGTACATGTATGAACCATATTGAAATTGATAAAAATCTATGTTTACAGTGCGGCCTTTGTGCTCAAGTTTGCCCAAATGGTATTTTTAAAAAAACTGAAGAGAATATACGCATCATTGATAAACTTCTTAAAAATTGTATTAATTGTGGACATTGCATGGCAGTTTGTCCAAATAGTGCCTTAAGTTTAAATGGAGTCAAAGGTATTGCTAAAGAACCTTTTGACTCAAAAATATTAGCCCGACAGCTTCCCCTGCTTTTAAAACAAAGGCGAAGCATACGCGTTTTTGATGATAATCCCATAAAAATTGAAGATGTCGAATCTATATTAGACAATCTCAGATATGCCCCCACCGCAAAAAATACGCAGCAAGTAGAATATATCCTTCTCACAGGGCAATCACTGGATAATTTTGTAGCACTATGCTATGAAACTGTAAAAAATCTTGAAGAATATTCTTCGTTTTACGATGTTTACCATAGAAAAAATCGTGATGTATTATTTAGAAATGCACCTGCCCTTTTACTTGCTCATGCTCCCAAAGACAGATATATGTCCATAGTAGACTGCACAATAACGCTTGCTCTCTTCGATATGTTCGCTCCGGTATTTAATATCGGTTCATGCTGGGCTGGCTACATCATGAATTTAGTAAAAATTGATGGGGTTCTGGAAAAAACCTTAAAAATAAAAAAAGACAATGCTATATATGGCGCACTGTTGCTCGGACATAGCGCTATTGATTACGCATCCATTCCTTTACGTCAACCGCTTCATCTCACAATTTTAAAATAAAACATAAAAAAATGATGTAACAATGTTTACATCATTTTTTTATATTATTTATTCTTTTCTTATTTTTTTAATAATGCTTATTTCTGTCCCTATGCCAATTTTGCTATCTACCTGCATATTATCTGAAAATGTCTGCATGATACTAAAACCTAGGCCGGAGCGTTCTTTCTCGGGTTTTGAAGTATACATGGGTTCCATAGCTTGATTGATATCATCGATGCCACAGCCGTAATCTTTAATTTTTATATGTAATTCATCTTCAATAATTTTCATCTCCACTTCAATTTTACCGTCTGATTTATCTTCATATGCATGAATGATACAATTTGTCACAGCCTCGGATAAAATTGTTTTTACTTCATAAATATCTTGTACCGTGGGATTAAGCCTTAAAGCAAATGCAGCAGCAGCTGTTCGTATAAATAGTTCGTTCTCAGAACTAGCGTTAAAAAAAAGATGTACGTAATCGTTCATATTTCATCCCCCTTACCGAGCTGAATAAATGCTTCTTTCTCGTTGTCATACACTTTTGCCAGCAAAAATATTCCGGACAGTTTCAGCATTTTTGCTATATCATGTGCTATATTGATAAAAGCGATTCTCCCATCTTTCGCTACTATTTTCTTATATCTTCCCAAGATCAAGCCGATTCCTGAACTATCCATGAAGCTTACATCTTCCATATCAATCAACACATGTCTCACTTCTTTTTTTTCAATATTATAATCAATGACATCTCTAACTTTTTCAGTATTATGATGATCTAAATCACATCTCAATCTAACAATTAAAATATTTTTTTTTAAAGCAAAGTTAACAATCATAAAAGCCTCCTTTTATAATAATTCAAAATAAAAAGGAAGCTTCCTTTGATTCAGCTTATAGTTTTATAAATTTTATAATTTATAAATTTCGACATTTTTTATTGCATCTGCTATGTACTCTTCCATTTCATTGCCTATTTTCTCTTCCTCGATGTATAGATTTTTCATTTTAGGTTTTGTTTGAGGATGTTTTGGCGTAAATATTGTACAGCAATCCTCATACGGTAATATTGAAATATCATAAGTACCGATATCTTTAGCAATATAAATCGTATTAATTTTATCTAAGCCGATTAATGGTCTGAAAACAGGCATTTTACAAACTTCATTGGTCGCATAAATACTTTGCATTGTCTGACTGGCGACCTGCCCCAGGCTTTCACCTGTGATAAGCGCCTGTGCATTTTTCGAATCTGCAATTTTCTGTGCAATAATCATCATGTACCTTCTCATCAATATTGTTAAGTATTTTATATCACACTTTTCAATTATATATTCTTGTATTTGTGTAAATGGAACACTATATAAAATGACACCCGGAGCAAAACTATTCAGCACACCGGCCAGATCAACTACCTTTTGTTTAGCTTCAGGCGGAGTGTAAGGACTGCTGTGAAAATATACGCAAATCAATTCCACGCCACGCGAGGCCATCATATATCCTGCTACAGGGCTATCTATTCCACCCGATAATAGCAATACGGCTTTTCCTCCCGTAGATGTCGGAAGCCCTGCTCTGCATTTAACGCTCGTTGTATATACATAGGCCGTATTTCTTACCTCTACTTCTATAATGACATCTGGATTTTGCACATCAACCTTTGCATTTTGTGTATTTTTTAGAATAAATGCACCAACCTGGGCACTAATCTGTGGTGACTTTAACGGAAATTTTTTGTCTCCTCGTCTGGTTTCTACTTTAAATGTTTTTCCTTCCTGATACATATTCAATGCTGCCTGCTGTATTTGTTCCATGTCCGAGGCAACAATGAATGCCTTACTTATATAAGCAATGCCAAAGATATTCTTAATATTTTTAATAATTTCCTCTTCGTTTGTTATAGTAAAATGAATTTCTATTCGTGATTGCGCTTTATTTATTTTAATGTCAGTATATTTTTTTAATCTTTTTGCTATATTATTTTTTAAGACGTCCTCAAAATAACTTCGGTTTAGCCCTTTTAAAGCAATCTCCCCATAGCGGACAAGCAACACTTTTTTCATTAATTATATTTCCCAACCTTTCTAAGTCTGTTTGTATTTTTTATAATTGATTCCACTAATATTTCACATTCTTGCATCGTATTAAACCTGCTTAAAGATATTCTGATACTGCTTTGTGCAATCTTTTTATCCATTCCTGCATCGATTAAGACACGTGACACTCTTTTTTTTGATGAGCACGCAGACGAAGTCGAAACTGCAAAGCCATCTTCATTAAGCATTCTAAGCATAACCTCACCTTTAGTGCCTGAAATTGCCAGATTTATAATATACGGGGATGCTTTATTTATGTCCTTTGGTGTATTTATGATCACGTCACTTAATTTTTCATCCATCTTCTCAATGATATATTGCCGCATTTCAATAGCTGCAGAAGGTTCACAAATATATTGCTCAGATTGTATAAGTGCCGTTTGTAATCCTGTGATGTAGGCTATATTTTCTGTGCCTGCCCGTAAATCGTCCTCTTGTGAACCTCCATATAAAAGAGGTTGTAGTTTTACATGTTTTTTCGCAATAAGTGCGCCGACTCCTTTTGGTGCATGGAATTTATGTCCACTAATTGAAATTACATCAATATCACTGTCATCCAGAGATATCTTAAATTTACCTGCCGACTGTACGGTATCGCTATGAAAAATAATATTTTTATTTATATTTTTAGCAATTGAGGAAAGTATAAAGATATCATTTTTTGTGCCTATTTCATTATTTACATGACTGATCGATATAAATAACGTTTTTTCATCAATTATACTTTTGTAATGTTCAACATCTATATTGCCGTTTTTATCCGTTTTGACATATCTGATTTCTATATTTTCATCATCAAAGTAATGCTTCAGTGAATTATAGATGGACGGATGCTCGATTTTAGTGGAAATAATATTATATTTTTTATTTGATTTCATATATTTTTCTCTGATTGAATGCAAGATCATATTATTTGATTCGGTTGCACACGAAGTAAAGATGATATATCCGTTATGATTGTTAAAATGCTTTGCGAGTGTTTCTCGTGCATCTGATAAAATTTTTTTACTTTGTTTTCCTATAAAATGAGCAGAAGAAGCATTGGCATAATTAAGTTTTAGAGTCGTTGTTATCGCTTCTATTACTTCATCGGAAGGTCTTGTTGTCGCCGCATTATCAAAATAAATCATTATTTGCTCCAGAATTTAGAATATGTTTTATTATTTATCATTTTCAGATTAAAAATCCAATACATTTTAACAGCTAAATATAAAAAAGTAAATTCCGGCATTTCTTTCATTTTAAAAATACATGTATTTGTTTCGATATGAATTATACTTCATAAAAAAAGAGCGTCTAAGCGCCCTTTTAATATTTTATTTATTTTACCCGTTCCATATAAGTACCGGTTCTGGTATCTATTCTTACTTTGTCTCCTATTTCAACAAATAACGGTACGGTAACAACAGCCCCTGTTTCGAGAGTCGCCGGTTTATTTGCTCCCGTTGCAGTATCTCCTTTAAATCCCGGTTCAGTCTGTATAATTTCAAGTTCGACGAAAAACGGTGCTTCAACCGAAAAGGCTTCTCCTTTGAAAAATTTTATAGTTGCATTCATATTCTCTTTCAGATACAGCATAGCATCTTCCACTTTGTCTTTATTTAGCGGGATCTGCTCGTAATTTTCCAGATCCATAAAATAATATAAATCCCCATCATTATAAAGATATTGCATTTCTTTTGTCTCAATATGTGCTTTTGGAAATTTATCCGATGGGTTAAATGTACGCTCAATCGTGCTTCCGGTGAGTACATTTTTTACCTTGGCTCTTACAAATGCAGCTCCTTTCCCGGGTTTAACGTGCTGAAAATCGTTGACTACAAACACATCTCCATCCATTTCAAAAGTAATACCTTTTTTAAAATCTCCTGCGAATATCATTTATTACCTCCTAAATAAATACCAAAACATATTACCATCTTATTATGGTTTATTCAATTAAATTTATTAATTTTATATTTTAAAATAACTTCATAAAATCGTTTTTAATCAGGCAGTATCTTATTGAATTCTTTTGCCAGTTTGCCAATTGCTTTTTTCTCTATTCTTGATACGTATGAACGGGAAATATTTAATATCTTTGCCACTTGAATTTGCGTTTTCTTTTCCGTATTGCTGATTCCGTATCGCATAATTATAATATCTCTCTCACGCTTTGTTAGTACTTTATCCATGACTTGAGTTAATTTGCTTTCTCGTTTCTCATTAACCATTTTATCACATATATCTTGGCATTGTGTTTCGTTTGTTTGTACGATATCCAAAAACGAAATATTCCCGCCTTCGCCATCTGATAAAATACTGTCCTGTAAAAAAATATTATTTTTATGTTTTTGCTCTGCTCTTAGTGCCATTAAGATTTCATTTTCAATACATTTGGCAGCATAAGTACCGATCTTCGTTCCTTTTGTGCTATTAAAACTCTCTACTGCTTTAATTAAACCTATTGTTCCTATTGATACAATGTCTTCATTATCTATAGTGGTATTATTATATTTTTTAGCTATATGCGCAACAAGTCTTAGGTTGTGTATAATAAGTTTTTGTTTTGCTTGTATATCCCCTTCAAAAAGTTTTTTAAGATATTTTTCTTCTTCTTCTTTACTTAGCTGCTCAGGAAAAGAAGATACGCTTTCTATTCTGCCAATAAAGAAAATAATATTCTTTATTAGCTCAATTAAACCATAATACATGCAAATCACCTCGCTGTCTAATTATATGACGCAGCATTTATGAATTTGCATGTACATAATTTTTTATAATTTTAAAGGGATATCCTTACCGGGTATCCCCTTCTTTATTAAAATAACAATTATTTATTTTTTTGTAAGGAAATCAGGAATATCGAATCCTTGATTATTATTCGCAATTTGGCTTACATAATTAAATCCTGTTGCAATGATTGTAATCTTAATTTCATCTTCCATATTTTGGTCAATAGTTGCACCAAATATGACGTTTGCATCGGGATCCGCGCTATCTTTAGCAATTTGAGCCGCTTTTTCGACATCAAATAACGTCATGTCGTTTCCGCCCGTGATATTAATAAGCAAACCGGTCGCCCCATCTATCTTCGTCTCCAACAGAGGACTTTGTATTGCCTGATTTGCCGCATCGGATGCTTTATTTTCTCCTGTTGCGTACCCCATACCCATATGAGCCATACCGGCATCTTTCATGATTGTTTTTACATCGGCAAAATCTAAGCTGACTAACCCCGGTTTTGTAATTAAATCGCTGATTCCTTTCACTCCCTGAACTAAAACACTATCAGCTATTCTAAAAGCGTCTTTAAGAGAAGTCTTATTATCAGCAATTTTTAACAATCTGTCATTTGGTATGGTAACAAGCGAGTCGACTTGCGGGGTTAAAAGCCGAATCCCTAGCTCGGCATTTGTGAGTCTGACTTTGCCTTCAAACCCGAAAGGTTTTGTTACAACTCCGATCGTCAAAATACCAAGTTCTTTTGCCATATTCGCTATAACGTGGCTTGCACCAGTACCCGTGCCTCCTCCCATTCCGGCTGTAATAAATAAGAGGTCTGCGCCTTTAATGGACTCAATCAACGCTTCCTTACTTTCGTCTGCCGAACGTTGTCCCACTTCAGGATTCGCGCCAGCTCCAAGACCATTGGTTGTTACTTCACCTATTTGTATCTTTGTTTCCGCCAAAGACAATGCCAAATCGGATTTATTTGTATTGACTGCAATAAACGTTACGCCTTCTATCCCTTCTTCTATCATACGGTTAACAGCATTGTTTCCGCCTCCACCAACACCCATTACTCTAATATCTGCAAATGTTTCTACTAACATGTCCATCTCGTAAGGCATGCTTATACCCCCTTAAGTGCCAATATATATCTATTATCATATTTTAATAATTTTCTGAAAGAATAACAATAGTTTTTTAAAATATTTTCTAATTAATCTGTTTATAAATATGATTTCCGTTTTCCATAAGCTCAATGCTCATAGGCAAATTATCTTCTGAGAGTATAGTATATATAAACTGAAAATTATCTTCAAATATTTTTTGATTCGTTATTTTTATAATGGAGCCACCTTTTGTGTATAAATGAACAATATTATCACCAGAAATATAAAATTCACTCACATTTTTAAGCACATCCACTTCTTTTAAATTCAGCGACATATTATAAACCATATCAAGCAGCCAGGTTTTTTCAGCTTCAATTTTTTTACCTGGCTCAGATGATAAGATCGTCAAATTACTCAATAAAGGAATATTGGCATTATCCGTACTGGATTGCTCTTTTATGACAGTTAACTCATCGTCGATATAAATATAATTTCCACTGTCATTAACGATTAAGATCGGTTCTTTTTCTTCAACTTCTATAACAATACTACTTGGAAATTCTTTTTTTATTTTTGCTTTTTTTATGTAATATAGGCTCTCAATGTATTCTTCATTTTTTGAAGTATTGATTTTAAAGATGTTTTCACCGATATATATATTGGAAATTTTAATAATATTTTGCGCATCTGTGAGCATATTGCCGTTCACTGCAATATGTTCGACATTAAAGACAGGGCTTTCCATGCAAAAATACACGCCAAAACAAGCTGTTAGTAACAATAGCAATATGTATATGCGCGTCCTAAGCTTCATTGTCCTTCTTTTTCTTGTTCTGGTTTTACTGGTATTTTTATACGACATAGAAATCCTCGAAAATTAATTCTTAATTAGCAATTATTATATCAGCACCTACAGCACGAAGAGTGCTTTCAATATTGTCATAACCTCTTTTTACATAGCTAACGCCATAGACTTCACTTTTCTCTTCCGCTTTTAATGCAGCTAAAATCAATGCTGCACCAGCGCGCAAATCCTCTGCGTATACTTTGGCTCCATGTAATTTTTTTACTCCTTTAATAACGGCACTGTTGCCTTCCGTAATGATATCTGCTCCCATTTTTTGCAGTTGAGCAATATAACGGAATCTGTTCTCAAAAATTGTTTCCTTGACCATACTGACTCCATCAGCTATGCAAAGCATTGTTATGATTTGCGGCTGCATATCCGTGGGAAATCCGGGATACGGCATTGTAGTAAGCCTGTCTATAGCCAAGACATTGCCGTCGGATTTTATTTTCACACTATTATTTCCATTCTGTAGGTCAGCGCCCGATGACAAAATCACCGGATAAATCGCTCCCAAATCATCCTTATTGATACCGCTTAATACTATTTCTCCGCCTGTCATATTACATGCGGCCATGTAAGTGCCGGCAACTATTCTGTCTTTCATAATATGGTATTCTGTATTTTTAAGTGTTGAAACTCCTTCAATATGGATTGTATCTGCACCTGCGCCATAAACTTTTGCGCCCATAGAATTCAAATAACCTTGCAAATCAATTATTTCAGGTTCTTTTGCTGCGTTTCTAATAGTACATATCCCTTCAGCTTTAACTGCTGCCAGAATTATATTTTCCGTAGCGCCAACAGACGGAAAATCAAGTGTAATATCGGCCCCTTTGAGTCTTGAGGCTTTACATACTATATATCCGCATAATTCACTTATTTCAGCGCCCATTTGCCTTAATGCTTTTAAATGAATATCTATCGGCCGTCTTCCAATGCTGCATCCTCCCGGATATGAAAAAATAACTTCTTCATTCTTGCTCAGCAAAGCCCCAAGTAAAATAATTGATGATCGCATCAGCGATACCAATTCATCATTTACATGCATATTATCCAAATCAGAAGAATCAATGGTTGCAGTATTGCCTTCATTTTTTATTTTACAACCCAGTCCTTTGAGAATATCAAGCATTGTAGTGACATCGGTAATATGGGGAATATTATGTATAATATTAAGACCACCATTTAAAATACTTGCCGCCAATATCGGAAGAGCTGCATTTTTCGCGCCTTGAACATTAATAGTGCCGTATAACTTACGACCACCATTGATTATATATCTTTGCATACACATCCTCCAAGTTTACAGGTCAATACCATATTATTCAATATTATTGCAAAATGTGCATGCATATAGTATAGCGATATTTATTGATGATTAAATAATTTTCATAATTTCACTATAGAATTTTTCCAATACATTTTGAGGCGCCGCATTCATAGCATTTACTGACATTTGCTGTAAGTTTTTGTCATCAAAAATAATTTTTGATACTTTATCATACAGACTATCACCGTTTAATTGATTATCCTCTATCATAAAGCCACCGCCTTGTGAAGTGATATAGTTGATATTTTCTCTCTGATGATCTGCGGAAGCATAAGGATACGGAATATAAATTCCCGGAGTTGCTGTAATCATATTTTCAAAAAGAGTGGTCGCACCTCCCCTGCAGATCACCAAATCACATACATTCAATAAAATCGGCATATTATCAGCATATGCAAGTAATTCAATATTTTTATAAATGTTTAAATCAACATTTCTCTCTACCTCATCGTATTGCCTTTTTCCGGTTATGATAATTATTTTAATATTCTTATAATTTTGCAATTTCCGAGCAAGCTCTATAGCTGCATTATTTATTTTTTTTGCTCCGAGGCTTCCACCTAAGCATAGAATTATTTTTTCATCATTTTTTAATTTTAAGGTTTTTCTTGAAACTTCTTTAGAATATGCTTCAAATTCTTTCCTTACGGGATTGCCTGTAAGAATTATTTTATTTTGCAGCCTTTTGGAAAAATATTTTTTAGAGCTTTCAAAGCTTATTGCGATTTTATTCGTAAAAGGAGCAACGGCTTTGATCGCCCTTCCCGGGTATGCATTTTGTTCATGTACTATGCTAGGTACTTTTTTAAGCCAACTGGCCCAAACCATGGAAGCCGTAATGAAGCTGCCCATTCCTATAACGACATCCGGTTTAAATTCATTTATAATTTTAATAGCATCACTGAGTCCTGTAAAAATTTCAAAGAATGCTTTCACTTTTAATTTTAATGAATATTTTTCAAATCCCGCCGCTTTTATATGATTTACCTTATAACCCTCAAGCGGTACAACTCTGTCTTCCAGGCAACCTTCAACGCCTACAAATTCAATAACGGCATCTTTATTTTTTAATCTTATTTCATTTGCAATTGCAATGCCGGGATAAATATGCCCACCTGTTATCCCCGCCACAACTAAAACTCTCATTTACAGCCCTCCTTATGTTGAATTGGCATATTTGGAAATATTGAGCAGTATGCCGATTGCAATTAAATTTGCAAGAAGCGATGTGCCTCCGTAACTTAAGAATGGAAGAGGCATTCCTGTTGAGGGAATGCTGTTTGTCACAACCGCTACATTAATCATTACCTGCATACCAATCATGATCATAAACCCACTGGCGAGCAAAGAACCAAATCTATCTTTAGTGTTAATTGCAACTCTTATTCCTCTCAGCAGCAAATACATAAAAGCAAACAAAACCAACAGTGTCCCGATCAGTCCGAGTTCTTCGCCGATATGTGCCAAAATATAATCATTCTCGGCTTCAGGCATGAAAAGCAATTTTTGTTTTCCATTTCCCAGTCCTTGCCCAAATACGCCTCCGGACCCTAAAGCCATTAAAGACTGAATAATCTGCCAGCCTTCTTCCAGTCTGTATGCCCATGGGTCAAACATTGCATTAATTCTCCCCATACGCCATCCGACTTGAGTCATTAAAAAGATTACGCCGACAATTCCTATGCCACCTAAAACAAAGATATATTTTAAATTAACGCCGGCAACAAACATCATGCCGAATATGATGCATGCAATAACAATCGCCGTACTTAAATTTGGCTCCAGATAGATTAACCCGCCGATAATTCCCGCAAGAATTAAATAAGGTAAGATGCCGTATCTAAACGTTCTTATTTTATCCTTGCAATTATCCAACGAATGTGCCATATATAAAATCACGGCAAGCTTTACCACCTCGGACGGCTGAAATAATGTAAATCCCAAATTGATCCATCTTCTCGCGTCGTTTAATTCCACTCCGATCCCGGGGATAAAGACAGCTATCAATAGTAAAAGAGCAATGATAAGGCCTATATTGGCAAAACGCCTGTAAAAAGTGTAATGGATGTTGGAACAGACCAGCATGGCAACAATGCCAATAATCGCTGCCACCAATTGCTCTTTAAAATAATAATATTCATTTCCCAGCTCAACACTTGATGAATACATACTGGCCGAAAAAATCATAACGACGCCAAAACATGTTAAAGCAAGTGTTACCAATAAAATATTAATATCCCATTTTCCTTTTTCCAGCGGCATTTTTAAACCTCTTTTACTAATTGTTTAAAGAGTTCTCCTCTTTCTTCAAACGAAGCAAACATATCCCAGCTTGCACACGATGGCGAAAGCAGTACGCAATCTCCTTTGCGTGCCAATCTCTTACATAAATTTACGGCTTCTTCATAATTTTCTACAGAAAAATATGAAGAATATCCGTATTTATCCAGCATATTGATTATTTTTTGTTTTGTTTGCCCCAATACTACTATATGCACGACCTTATCCTTTATGTATTCAATAAGATCGTCATATTCGGAACCTTTGTCATATCCGCCTAAGATTAATATTGTAGGCTTACTCATCGCTTTCAATGCAATTACAGTGGCATCGGTATTTGTGCCTTTGCTGTCATTTATGTAATCTACTCCATATTTTGTATCGACATATTCTATTCTATGTTCAACACCGCCAAAATCTTTAATTGTTCTGCTGATTATATCCAAAGAGATACCGTATGCGTAGGCGGCCGCCATCGCACATAATGCATTGGCAACATTATGCATCCCTGGAATTTTCAAGTCATTTTTATTAAGCAAAAATATATCTTTTCCTTTATCCGCTAAATATAGTCCTTCATCTTCCTTATTATAATAAGCTCCATCATCTATTTTATTTTCTGTGCTGAACATCAAACATCTGCATTTTGCTTTTTTGACTGCTTTTTTTGCGAATTCATCATCGGCATTTACAATTAACGTATCTGTCTCATCTTGATTCATAAATATTTTATATTTTACACGAACATATTCTTCAAAGGATCCATGCCGGTCTAAATGATCGGATGTTATGTTTGTTATGATAGATATTTTTGGTTTAAAAATCTGACATAGTTCCAATTGATAACTGCTTATTTCAGCAACAAATACGCCGTTGGCATCAAGCTCATCTACCGACGATACAAACGGATAGCCGATATTGCCAACTACTTTCGTATCTATGCCCGCATTCTTGCAGAGCTCCCCTACCAAAGTCGTTGTCGTTGTTTTCCCGTTTGTGCCGGTGATAGCTATAACACCGGCCTTGGCAAACACATATGCAAACTCAAATTCTGTCATTACAGGAATATCGTTTTCTTTTGCCCAAATGACCAGTTGATTTGAGGGTGGCACAGACGGGCTTAAAATAAGCATGTCCATCTTTTGCACTTTATCTTTATCGATTTCTCCATTAAAAATCAGCTCTAGATGATCATTTTTAAATAATCCGGCATTTTGAAATTCGTCGGCAAGACATACTTCTCGCTTTTTCGCATCATACAGAATTACTTTGTTTGCTTTATGCTTAAGTAAATACTCAACAGCGGCAATACCGCTTCTTGCCGCGCCTATCACTAAAAAATTTTTATTTTCTATCTTCATATTCTAAAGCTCCTCATAAAATTGGCAGTGTAAATAATGCAAACATGCTTGTAATAAACGTAACTAATGTAAATACGACGACAATTTTTTTCTCACTCATTCCGCTTAATTCAAAATGATGATGAATGGGTGCCATCTTAAATATTCTCCTACCACTTCCTTTTTTAATACGAGTGTATTTAAAATAACTGATTTGCAATACTACAGACAAAGCTTCAATGACATATATAATTCCCACTAAAAAAATATAAATCTGCAGTTTTGTCATTACGGCAATTAAAATAACCGCACCTCCCAGAGCCATTGAACCTGTATCTCCCATAAAAACTTTCGCCGGATAATGATTAAAAACTAAAAATCCAAGACAAGCGCCAAGTGCAGCCGATGCAAAAACGGCAGTTTGTATGTAGCCGAAAGAAAGCGCCGCTACCGTGAAGAAAGCAAAAACAACAGCGCTTACACTGGAAGCCAGTCCATCTAATCCATCTGTAAAATTGACTGCGTTGACAACCGCAAGAATTGCAAAAATAGTAAATGGATAGTAGAACCAGCCAAAGTTGATTATATCATTATAAAAAGGAATATATAAATAAGTGCCGACATCGGGATGATTGCCTGCATAAACGACTAAGATAATCGCTCCAATCAATTGAAGGATCAATTTTTGTTTTTGATTTAATCCTAAATTTCTTTTTTTCACTACTTTAATATAATCATCTACAAACCCGATTAATGCAAAAAATAAAAAGAGCACACCAAACACGGCAGTATTTATTTTGAAAAACAAAGTGCAAATAATCAATGTAAAGATAATACCACCTATGATTGCAATACCGCCCATCGTAGGCGTTCCAGCTTTACTTGAATGCCATTTTGGGCCTATTTCCAAAATACTTTGTCCAAATTTTATTCTTCTTAAAAAAGGTATCAGCCAAACCGAAATAAAGCATACGGTTATAAATGATAATATTGTCGAAATTATTGCTACTCTCATTTTAGTTCTCCCGTAAAGTCAAGATATCTATAATAGATTCCAGCTTCATACCGCGTGATCCCTTGAATAAAATTAAATCTCCGCTTTTAAGTATCGATTTCAAATAATCGGTCGCATCCATATTATTATCAAAATGAACCGTGCCTTTTACGCCTGACTCCACTGCTTTTTTTGCTATATACTCAGCTTGCTTGCCTATCGTCACCAGTACATCTACGCCGCACACAGCTGTATATTTACCTAATTCTTCATGCAGCATTTGAGAATACGCCCCTAGTTCCAGCATATCCGCAAGAACTGCTATCTTCCTTCCGCTGCTTTGCATCTTATCAAGGACATCCAATGCCGCTTTTGCCGCATGAGGATTTGAATTATACGCATCGTTGATAATCGTTATTTCGTTATGCTTTATGATATCCATTCTGTTTTTGCTTGGCATAAAATGGTTGAATCCTCTTTGAATCTCTTCATGGCTTAGATTAAATAACTTCGCTATTGTTATAGCATATAAGCAGTTATATATATTATGCTGCCCGATCAACGGGAAAGTATAGTTTTCATTATTTACCTTAAAATTAATTTTATGATTTTCTTCAACAATATCTGTAGCTTTAATATCACCGTTTTGAATCCCAATTTTATAAATTTTAAAACGACTTGAATCGACATCTTTTAAATAATCATCATCAGCATTCATAATAGCTGTATTTTCATGATTGAAAAAAGAAAGAATTTCTAATTTTGCATTCAAAATATTTTCTCTTGTTTTTAAATATTCAATATGCGAATAACCGATATTTGTTATGACGGCAACAGTGGGACTGATGCGCTTTACCATGTTATAGATTTCCCCTGCATTGCTCATCCCCATTTCTATGACTGCCATTTCATGATTTTTATTCAGTTCGAAAATGCTCAGAGGCATGCCTGTTTGATTGTTTAGATTTCCCTTTGTTTTTAATGTAGTGTATTTTTCGCTCAAAACAGATGCGATAATATCTTTTGTTGTTGTTTTCCCGCAGCTACCTGTAACTGCAATCAACGGAATAGAAAACAAACTCTTATAATACCCTGCCAAATCAAGCAGCGCATCTTTTGTGTCTATAACTTTGATAATGGCAATATCTGTATTCTCTATTTCTATATCTCTATGTACCACAATCGCCCTTACATTATTCTTAATCGCTTGATCTATGTAATGATGTCCGTCTGTGTTATCACCTTTTATTGCAAAAAAAACAGCTTGGTTACCATTTTGTCTGCTATCTATAATTACATTCGATATTTCGGTATCTTCATTGCCTTGAAGCATAATACCATCAACTGCTTTTATCAGGTTTTTTAATGTTATTAATTCCATTTTTACCTCGTAGTGCTAATATTTCGTTAATAATATTTTTTTCATCAAACGGAATGTATTCATCGTTTATAATCTGATATTTTTCGTGTCCTTTACCTAAAATTATAATCGTATCATTTTCATCCGCAATGTTTAGAGCAAAGTTAATAGCTTCTTTTCGATTTTGTATTATAGCATAATTTCTATTATCAATTCCACTAATTATATCACCAATTATAGATAACGAATTTTCTCTTCTCGGGTTATCATCAGTAATAATACAAATATCCGATAATTCCGACACACACTTGCCAATATTCGGCCGATTTGTTTTATCTCTCTCTCCGCCGCATCCGAATACAGATATGACTCTGCCGATGCTATTTTTTTTCACATTTCGCAAAACTGTTCTATAGGCTTTCAGTGTGTGCGCATAATCAATTATTATATTTAAATCATAATCATTCGCGATTTTTTCCATTCTGCCATTGGGCAGCATAGCATATTGAATTAAGTTTGCCATTTGAACTATATTATAGCCTTGCTGATGTGCTAAAATAACGGCGGCGGCGCTATTGTATACCCAAGCTTCTGAGGGAATATTAATTCTAAAATTATATTTATTCTTCAAATATACAATTTCATATTCAATTGATGAACTGTCTTCATAATTGATATTTATTTCGTAATCTGCATGATTATAAATGGCATACGTAATTATATTTCTATTTTTTTCTTTTAAATGCTTAATCAGCCTTCTGCCATAAACATCGTCCGAATTAACAATACATGTATCACATCTTTCTAAGATTGATTTTTTTGCGTAATAATATTCCTCCATATTATTATAAAAATCTAAGTGTTCCGGTGATAAGTTTGTAAAAATGCCGTATTTAAAATGCAAATTATCAATTCTGTGTAAAGTAGATGCTTGAGCTGAAGTTTCAAGGATAATTGCTTTACAATCTTCTTCAGATGACTTTTTTATGAATTCATGTATTTGTAATGCATCGGGTGTTGTATTAACATTATTGTTTATTTTTTCTCCGCCTATATACATACCCGTGCTCGTTGACATAGAACATTTTAACTTGCTATTTAATAAATAACTTAGAATACTTGCCGTACTGCTTTTGCCGTTAGTGCCTGTTATACACGCTATAAATAATTTTTCTAGAGTCTCTTCCGTTTGATAGAAATTGCTTGCTATTCTCGCCAAATCTTTGCGAGTATCTTCCAAGCATATATACGTGATGTCATCCGGTATCCCACTGGTATCTTCACCTAATATTGCACATGCTCCGTTTTTTACGGCCTCGTTTATATACGCATGACCATCTTTATCATATCCTTTAATCGCTACAAATAAAAAGTCCTTTTTACACTGTTTACTGTTAATACAAATACCTTTTATATCTACATCAACGGTTCCGATCACTTTTTTAGGTTTCAACCCTAGAAGAATGTTTTCTAATCTCATCCACACACCTCTTTATTTGTAAACTATTCTCTGTCAGTGTATGCAGATAAAATCAATATGTTAAATCAATCGATGTATTCACAAACCACTTTTACTACGCTGCCGGACTCAACGCTTGTCCCAGCTTTCGGCGATTGCGACTGCACAATTCCACCACCCTCGATATTTATTTTCAATCCTAGATCAGATAAAATATCGTTCGCTTTTTGTACACTCATATTTTTCAAATCGGGCACTTTTATTTTCCCTTCACTTGATGTTGTTTCACTTACAGTTAAAGTAACGTTAACACTGCTTGCCTTTTTGTATTCAATATTTACCGGATCCTGACTTGTAACAATCCCTTTACTGTCACCCTTTAATGTGTATTTTACGCCGAGTGTCTTAAGTACTTCGATTGCGTCCTCTATATTTTCTCCTCGGAAATCAGGAATGATCTTACTTTCTGTTGTATCTTTGTCAGTATAAATATAATCATAATAATTCATAACTTTTTTCAATATTTCTATGCCCGGAGGAGCGGCGACCTGGCTTCCATATACGGCGCCTTCAGGCTCATCTACCAATACCAAGACAGAAATTTTCGGATCATCATATGGCACCACTCCATAAAAAGATGCAACATAAGTCCCCGCAGCATATTTTCCATTTACAGCTTTTTGAGCGGTCCCTGTTTTCCCTGCTATTTTATAGCCTTTCGTTAATTTTGTAAGAGAAGAAGAAAGATCAATCATTTCTTTCATAATGCTTAAGATATTATCTGATGTATCATCTGAAATCACTTGACGCACCACTTCTGATTTATATGCATAAATATCATCGCCGGTTTCCGTGTCAATAATTTCCTTTGCTATCAGCGGCTTATATAGATACCCTCCGTTCGTTGTTGTATTGAGCGCCATGACAAGTTGGATCGGAGTTACGCTTATGCCCTGCCCAAAGCTTTTGGTTGCGAAATCTACATTTGTCATATTATCATCATTAACCGGAACGATACCGCTTTCTTCACCGGTTAATGCTATGCCTGTTGTGTCACCAAATCCAAAATTATATACATATTCATAAAATTTATCACGTCCGAGTGTCATGATCATTTTGACTAATGACGGATTACATGATTTAGCCACAGCAGTATGAAGAGGTTGTGTGCCATGTGCGTTCGGATAAATATAGCAATTTATTTTCACGCCGTCCACCATGACATATCCGGGACAATATAAACTGGTATTCATATTCATAACACCTTCTTCCAGCGTAGCAGACGTTGTAATTAATTTGAAAGTAGAGCCTGGTTCATAATTGAAACTAACAGCAGGATTCGACCACATCACCATCTGTATTTCAGAATCCGACATTTTGACCTTTTTCCCATTTTCATCCGTTGTATACAAATCATCACCATATGAGATGATGAATTGATCACTTATTTCTGTAGGATTATTCAGATCATAATCCGGTTTTGTCGCCATTGCCAGCACTTCTCCTGTAGTGACATCTGTAACAATCGCAATAACTTTTTTCGCTTTTGTCTCACTAAGAACATTGGATATCTCTGTTTCAACATAGTGCTGGATAATACTGTCAATAGTAAGCACAACGCTGTCGCCTGCAACGGCTTCTTTACGGATTTCAGTGCCTGAATTGATTTTATTCCCGTTTGCATCTTTTTCATAAACTAGCACACCATCCTCACCGCTAAGCACATCGTCGAAAGCCGCTTCAATACCAAATAACCCCTGATGATCATAGCCTGTAAATCCCAAAACATTAGATAAGAAATTCCCATTTGTGTAATATCTTTTTTGATCCTCTTCTATTGTTATCCCACTTTTTAATTGGTCTCGAATTGAAATAGCCACATCATTATCTACTTTTGTTTTAATTAAAACAATCCCGACGGAAGTATTCGAGATTTTTTTTAAAGTACTATCATAATCAAGTTCAAGCGTATCGGCCAACACTTTTGCCGTTGTCTCATAGTCTTCAATATCATTCGGACGCGCATACACGCGATAACTTGTGGCATCTTTGACTAAAAGAACCATATTTCTATCATAAATCTCACCGCGTGGTGCTGTGATCGGAATTTCCCCCATTAATTGATCGATTTGACCTTCTAGGATTTTTTCATCAGGAAAAACTTGCAAAAAAAATAATCGTACTGCGAATATAATACTAACTACAGCTAAAATAAAATATAAAGCTAAAAGCCTTTTTCGGCTTCTTATTTTTAAAAAATTCATTTATCCTCCGTGGCATTGCACCTTAATTAGATAAATAATCTATTAACATCGATAATTTACTCTGGGTTTCTTCCTCTTGGTTGGTACTTGCAGTAATACTTTCATAATCCTGCGGCAATTCTTTTAATTCTATTACAGTATAATCATTTTTATTTGGTTCTGCCATATCTAATTTTTCTTTTGCTGTTTGTTCTATTTCATCCCAATTGATCATATTGATTACTTTTCCTTCTAATATATCAATAAGCATATCCGTATCTTTAATTTCTTGTTCCAAAGAATTGATCTGCGAGCTTACGTTAATTATTTTAGAATACTGATTGATAAATCCCACAGAAACTAAGAAGACAAACAAAATCATAACAACCATTTTCAGATCGCTTGATTTCACTCGTCTCTTTGTCCTAGCTTTCTTTAAGGTTACGCCTTTTGTCTGACCGGCCCTTACTTGCGGAGCCGCAGTTGTCTTTACGTATTGCGCCATTTTTTTGTTCCTTTCTTATGTATATGCTTTTATTTTGCAGCTAATAACCAATCCTTTTTAATGCTCTAAGCTTGGCGCTTCTGCTGCGCTTGTTTAAATTGCATTCTTGTATAGTCGGAATAACCGGTTTATGCGTCAGAATTTTCAAATCTTGTTTTGCCCCGCAAACGCATACAGGAAAATCTTTGGGACATGTGCACCCTTTTGCAAGCTTATTAAATGTTTCCTTTACTATTCTGTCTTCCAATGAATGGAATGTTATAATCGCAAGAACTCCGTCCTTCGCCAAAAGAGCAGTCATTTCTTCAATCGCCTTATCCAGTCCGTCAAGTTCATTGTTTACAGCTATTCTTATGGCCTGAAATGTTTTTCGCGCAGGATGCTTACCTTTATACCGTTCTTTAGGCGGGTATGCCTCTTTGATAATTTCAGCTAATTGCAGCGTACTGTCAATGGCCTTGCTTCGCCTGGCTTTGCAAATAGCATGGGCGATAATTCGCGCGTGCCTTTCTTCACCATATATAAAAATTATTTTTGAAATTTCATTTTCTTCATATGTATTGACAATATCCCACGCACTCACTATGCAATCCTTGTCCATCCTCATATCAAGTCTTCCTTCTTGGTGATATGAAAATCCCCTATCACTGTCATCTACTTGTACGGAAGACAGCCCCATATCAATTAATATTCCATCAAACTTTTTTAAATTTATTTGTTCTGCTATATTTTTAAAATTCTTATAATCATCTTTTATAACAAATATATTGGCATCGTATCGTCGAATCCATTCGCTGCTTCTATTTATGGCATATTCATCTTTATCAATACCTACATAGATACCCTGTTTATCTAATTTTTCTAAAATAGCTTGTCCATGACCACCATAACCCATTGTGCAGTCGGCATAGATGCCGTTGGATTTTATACTCAGCAGGCGGAGAACTTCATTTTTTAAAACCGGTACATGATATTGATCCATCATTAAAGCTCCATATCCTCAATGTTTTCTTCAAGGACAGAATAGCCCAGTTCCGGATCATTATAGTCTTGCCATATTTTCACATCCCAAATTTCTATTCGTTCAGATACTCCTACAAGACATATATCCTTTTTCAAATTGGCATATTCTCTAAGCGTCTTTGGCAAAATGATCCTTCCCTGTTTATCAAGCTGACACTCAGACGCACTTCCAAAAAATGCTCTACTTACCGCACGCGCTTTTTTGCTCGATAATTGAAGTGATTTCAATTTGCTTTGAAAATTTTCCCATTCGTCATAAGGAAACAAAAATAAACAGCCATCGAGACCCTTCGTTACTATAAAATTGTCTCCCAAGGGCGCACGAAACTTAACAGGAATAATAATTCTTCCTTTGTCATCAATCGAATGCATATATTCGCCGATAAACATTCTTGCGCCCTCCTCTCCACTATACTCCAAATGATACCACTTTTCTCCACATACTGCAATATATTATTTCATTTTTTAGTATTTTTTTGCACTTTTTATGTAAAATAAAAAAAGCCTCAAACAAATATTGTTTAAGACTTTTTTAAAGTTCTTTTTTAAAAATATTTATGAATTAAGTTTAGAATTGACACTGTTTAATTTTTGTTCAAAACTTCCTTTTTTATCCCGTCTGTCATCTATTCTGATAACACTGTATACTCGTCCATACCCCGCTGCGACAATATCTTCCTGTATCTTTCTTACCAATTTCATGATTTCGTCTAAATCGCCTTCAACGATAGTGCTCATAGGAGTCGTAATATATTTAAATCCCGATTGTTCCACATTATTTTTAACTATTTCACTTGATGCAGCCTTCACCTCTGCATTACGCGATCCCGAAATCGACATGTCAACTATAGCCATACTTATCATCCTCTCTTTTTTTCATATTTTTAAAGCGTTTCACTGATGCGAATTTGCGTGCTAATCTCATCATAGCCTGCATCAACTAATGCAGCACGCATTTTATTGACAACGGCAAAAATATCTTCAACTTCACCTTCGACAACCGTGCTCATCGGATAAAGCGTATGTTTTAATCCTGAATCACGCAAGACTTTATGAATCAAAGCCACCGACGCGCTCACGCTTGTGCCTCCCTGTTTATTTCTCCCTGTCATAGTAAGATCTGCTAATGCCATAATCAAACTCCTTTCCATTTTAAATTAATTCTTCGACTTTATTGTAATCAGCATAAATCAAGTATTTTTATTATAGCACGTTTGCAAATATTTTTATTATTTTTTTGATTCTTTAATAATCGCAAGAAAGCGACAAACCTTATCACGACCCTTACTTTTATAGTGTTATTAATCTGATATTTTAATATCATTTTGCTTTCTATATTTACATTTACTATAATCTTAATATAATAGATTAGGAGGATTAATTATGAAAAAAATTGATATAAATGATAGTTTTGATCTTTTGATGAACGGCTTAGACAACAACGGTGCATTTTTAAATACATATAATACGACCCAAAATCAGCCAAATACAATGACGATTGGCTGGGCGACACTGGGGCGGGCCTGGGGAGAGCTTTCTTTGACTGTGTGGGTACGTTATAGCAGACATACTTATGACATACTCAAAGACATGCCTGTTTTTACTGTCAGTGTCCCAAAAAATGATTCATTAAATACCGCTCTCATGATATGCGGTACGAAATCAGGCAAGGATGCTGATAAATTTAAACTTGCAGAAATTGATTATATCAAAGGATATCTTTCCGGCAGCATTATCATAAAACAAGCGTATCTGCATTTTGAATGCGAAACAGCATATATTCAATCAATGGAACCGACCGGCATAAAAGCTGATTATATACATGCAAAATATGAGCATAATAATGATTATCATATCATGTTTGTTGGCACTATAAGAAATTGTTATATTACAGAATAAAACAATAAAAGGATGAATTTTATGAAAAAAGTTACAATTTACTGTGCAGAACCATGTCCTTGGTGTGTAAGAGCAAAAAAACTTATGGATTCAAACAACATAAAATACGACGAAATCAAAATCGATTTTGACAGTGTTGAATTTGACGAACTGGTTAACCGCACAAAAATGCAAACTGTTCCGCAAATTTTCTTCGGAGACAAATTAATTGGTGGTTTTCCCGAAATCAAAGAACTTATCGACAATGAAAAAGTAGAGGCAATGCTTAAGGAATAATGGTATTCATTTCATGAAATACGTTGTGAGTATGTGTCTGTATGGTATTGATTGCCGTTATGACGGCACAAGCAGCAAAATAGATGAGATTGTCAAACTCGTAAACGAAGGCAAAGCCATTATGATTTGCCCCGAACAATTAGGGGGCCTTCCCACACCTCGTGATGCAAGTGAAATCATTTGTAGAAACAATGCCCGTCATGTAGTGAGCAAGGCGGGCAGAATATTGGATCACGAGTTCCAAATAGGCGCCAATGAAGCTTTAAAAATCGCACAAATGTTTGGTGCGCAAAAAGCTATTCTTAAATCACGTTCCCCTTCTTGCGGCCACGGTCAAATTTATGACGGCACTTTTTCCGGCACTTTGACCTGCGGCAACGGCATTACCGCGCAGCTATTTATAAATAACGGGTTTGAAATATTCGATGAAAATAATTTTAAGCTAGATTAAATATTTTTTTGCTATATATTTTTTTGTTTGCAATTTTATTATTTTATCCAATTCACATATTTCTTGAATAGAAAGATATTTAAGTAAATCATGCATTTCCATCATTTCTGCAACAATCCGAGGAATATGTAAAAACTTGATTTCTTTTCTTAAAAATGCATGAACTGCAATCTCATTGGCCGCATTTAAAACAAGAGGCATTGTATGACCGATTCTTATGGCTTCATAAGCCAGTTTAAGACTATAAAAAGTTTCCATATCCGGTTCAAAAAACGATAGCTTTTTATTGAATAAATTTAATTTTTTATATGTAGCTTTTATTCTTTGCGGATAAAACAATGCAATATGTATCGGAATCTGCATATCTGCAATCCCCATTTGTGCAATAATCGAGCCGTCTCTATACTCTACCATGGAGTGAACAATGCTTTGAGGATGCACAACAACTTCAATTTTATTATAGTCTACGCCAAAGAGCATTGCTGCTTCAATGACTTCAAGCCCTTTGTTCATCAGTGTCGCAGAATCAATGCTTATCTTGCTTCCCATAGACCAATTCGGATGCTTTAAGGCATCTTCGACGGTTACATTGCTTAATTCCTCTTTTGATTTTCTTAAAAACGGTCCTCCTGACGCGGTTAGTAAAATTTTATTTAAGTCTTCTTTTTCGTTCCCATACAAGCATTGAAAAATTGCGCTGTGTTCACTGTCAACAGGAATGATTGATGCTTTCTTCTCTTTAGCTAAGTCATTGATGATATTTCCCGCAATTACCATTGTTTCTTTATTCGCGAGTGCTATATTTTTGCCGTTTTCAATAGCCGTATATGTAGGCAGCAGCCCAATACTTCCGGAAATTGCGCTTACAACCATATCGGCTGCATGATAAGCGGCAACTTCGCACAGCCCATCCATGCCATATACAATGCTCACATTATTTTTTATGCTGTCTTTTAATTTGAACGCAGATTCTTTGTCATAGACCGCAACAATTTCAGGACGGAATTCTTCTATTTGCTCATGCAGCAATCGAATATTGCTATTTGCTGCCAGCGCTTTTATGCCTAATAAATCCTTGTTGTTCCTGACCACGTTCAGTGTCTGCGTGCCGACAGATCCGGTTGAGCCCAAAACAGATAAATATTTCATAGTCATCCTTAGCCCTTTTAAAGTTGAACTTTATATGAACTTTTCAAAGACACTACTTTGTTGAATACAGGGATTTTCTCTTTGCTAAGTTTGCTGTCCGCCGCAAAATATCCATTACGTACAAATTGAAACACTTCACCTGGTTTTGCGTTTTTCAAACACGGTTCACAATATACAACTACGGTAGTTAATGAACTTGGATTCAATCTTTCCATAAAATCTTTGCCAAAGTTATCATCCAATAGCAATTGTTCATATAGATTTGCTTGGAATTTTTCACATGTCGTTTTTTCTACCCAATGGATCGTTCCTTTCACTTTTCGTTCTGTAAATCCCGATCCATTTTTTGTTTTTTCATCATATGTGCAGTTTATTTGAATGATATTACCTTGTTCATCCTTGATAATATCCTGACATTTTATAAAATAAGCTCCCATCAATCTTACTTCGTTGCCGGGATACAACCTGTGATATTTTTTAGGTGGTATTTCCATAAAGTCTTCACGTTCTATATATATTTCTCTGCCAAAAGGAACCTCTCTCATTCCCAATTCTTCATTATCCATATTATTACTGACAGGTAAATACTCGATTTTACCTTCTTGATAATTCGTAATAACGACCTTCACAGGATCCAAAATCGCCATCACGCGATTTGCTTTCGGTTTTAAATCATCCCTTATCATATGTTCAAAAAGCGCATATTCTACTTCACTGTTTGATTTTGAAATACCTATTGCTTCACAAAAATTATTGATTGCCTGTGGTGTCACCCCTCTTCTTCTTAGTCCGCAAAGTGTGGGAAGGCGCGGGTCATCCCATCCGTCTACAGTCCCTTCATCAACTAAGCGTTTTAAAAAACGTTTACTCATAACAGTATTTTCCAAATTGAGTCTTGCAAACTCTATTTGCCTTGGACGCTTCACTTTATAATCATCCAAATTTTCTAGCACCCATTCGTATAACGGCCGATTATTTTCAAATTCTAACGAACATAGTGAATAAGTAATTCCCTCAATAGCATCCTGAATGGGATGCGCAAAATCATAAAGCGGATAAATACACCATTCATCTTTAGAATTGTGATGATACGCATGGAGAATTCTGTATATTACAGGGTCACGCAACACAATATTCGGACTTTGCATATCAATTTTCGCTCTTAAAACTTTAGTTCCGTCAGCAAATTTTCCTTCTTTCATTTGCTGAAACAGCTCCAGATTTTCTTCGGTTGCACGGTTTCTGTATGGGCTTTCTTTACCTTGCGTCGTCAGCGTGCCTCTGTAATCTTTGATTTCTTCCGCTGATAGATCGTCAACATAAGCAAGCCCTTTTTTTATTAATTCGATTGCATATAAATAAGTTTGCATAAAATAATCCGAACCGAAACAAAGCCTGTTCCAACTATATCCAAGCCATTTGATGTCTTCTTGTATACTCTCTACATATTCAACATCTTCTTTAGTCGGGTTCGTATCATCGAAGCGCAGATTCGTCTTGCCGTTATAACGTTTTGCTGTCGTAAAATTTATATAGATTGCTTTGGCATGTCCTATATGCAAGTAACCGTTTGGCTCAGGCGGAAAACGGGTATAGACACTGTCTCTGATGCCGCTGCCTAATTCTTCATCAATTGCATCCCAAATAAAATTTGATAATTTTTTGCCTTCTGACATAATACCCTCTTTAAATTTAAGTCTTTAATAATATTTCTATATTATACCGTAATATACTTTAAAATACAAATTTTTCTAAGTCCATATAAAGAACTGGTGTTTGTTTTATTGAATATAATCCCTCCATGGTATATAATAAAAAATAAAGAGGCCAAGATGAATATTAGAGAATTCAAAGAAAAAGAAGAATACATGAGACTATCTATACATGCCGTAAAATGCGCCCAAACAAAAGGCAGAGAATTGCCAATACCCGAGTGTGAAATCCGCACATGTTTCGAAAGGGATAGAGATAGAATCATTCATTCAAAATCCTTCAGGCGTCTGAAACATAAAACACAGGTATTCCTGGCTCCTGAAGGAGATCACTATAGAACAAGGCTGACGCATACCATAGAAGTTTCACAAATTGCGCGTGTTATTGCACGTGCTTTAAGACTGAATGAAGATCTCACGGAGGCGATTGCTTTGGGTCACGATTTGGGCCATACCCCCTTTGGTCATTTAGGTGAATCCGTATTAAACGAAATTATGCCAGGCGGCTTTGATCATGCGGCACAAAGCCTGCGCACCGTGGAAAAGCTTGAGGCTTTAAATTTGACTTATGAGGTAAGAGACGGCATTGCCAATCACAACGGCGGCAAAATACAAAAAACCTTGGAAGCAAAAATTGTTCATCTGGCAGATCGAACCGCTTATATTAACCACGATTTGGACGATGCGTTGAGAAGCGAGATCCTAACTTTTGAGAACATCCCTGCCTCGGTTATAAAAATCCTTGGTCCAACTAACCCTAAAAGAGTGGATTGCATTGTAAAAGATATTATAAAAACAAGTATGGATTGCGCAGATATCAAAATGAGCGACAAAATTATTAACGCGACCAACGAACTGCGGTCATTCTTGTTTGAAAATGTATATAATAGCTCTAAACATAAATTCAAAGAAGACGCAAAGGCCAAAAATATTGTTCGCCAGCTTTTTGATTACTATTTCAGACATTGCGAACTGCTTCCAAAACAGTATAAAGAAATCGCACAAAGTGAAGGAATAGAGCGTGGAGTATGTGATTATATAGCAGGAATGACAGACAGATACGCCATTAATAAATACACTGATATTTATATCCCAAACACTTGGAATATAAATTAGTTTCGGAGTTTAGATGCCAGGATATATAAAACAAAATAAAATAGACGAAATTCTTTATAAAGCTGATATATTTTCCGTAATCAATTCATATATTACTTTAAACAAATCAGGCAATCAATACAAGGCAATCTGCCCTTTCCATAATGAAAAAACGCCGAGCTTAATTGTAACGCCACACAAAGGGTTGTTTCACTGTTTTGGGTGTGGCGCCGGAGGAAATGTAATTAATTTTGTAATGAAAATTGAAAATTTATCTTTTGTTGAAGCTGTTAATCTTCTTGCCGACCGCTATAATATCCAGCTTGAAGATTATAACGATAAGGCCTTAATGGAAAAACATAATCTAAACAAAAGACTGTATTCCATTAATAAAGATGCCGCAAATATATTTTACAAACAATTACGATATTCTTTTCAGGCAAAAGATTATGCTTTAAGCCGGGCTCTCACGGAAGCAATCTTAAGAGAATTTGCCATAGGATATGCCAAAAATGATTGGAATAGCTTATTAAATAATTTATTAAAAAAAGGATATACTAAAACCGAATTTTTAAAATCCGGCCTTGGTAATAAATCCGCTAAATCAGATACTATTTATGATAAATTTAGAGGTCGCCTTATGTTTCCTATCCAGGATATTTCAGGCAGAGTAATCGGATTTGGCGGAAGGACAATTAATAAAAATGATAATCCAAAATATTTAAATACGGCGGAAACCGATATTTTTGTAAAAGGAAGACATTTATATAATTTAAATCGGGCAAAAGCTTTCTGTCAGGATTATTTGCTTTTGGTCGAAGGATATATGGATGTGGTCGCATTGGCTTCAGCGGGCATAAAAAACGCCATTGCCTCACTGGGTACCGCGCTTACAACAAATCAGGCACTGTTGATCAAACAATACAATAAAACGGTTTATTTATCTTATGACAGTGATGCAGCAGGTGTATCAGCAACAATCAGAAACGCACAATTTTTGGACGATATGGGCTTAGATGTAAAGATTATCACTTTATCCAAGGCCAAAGATCCCGATGAATTCATCAGAAAATTTGGAGCTAATGAATTTTTATCACTTATCGACAAGTCTGTAGATGTTTACATTTACAAATTAAACCAATCGCAAAAAGCATATGGCGCCAAATTTGATACAGATGAAAACAGAGCTAAATATGCATCAAACGCACTTCAGATAATCAGCAAAATTTCTGATGTTATAAGATTAGAAACTTATATCAACTATATATCTGGTATATCTAAGATTCCAAAAGGCACTATTAAACAACAGCTTGAAAAATATAAACAAGGAGACATTGAGCCGATTAAATTTCAGGTAAAACAAAAAGATGAACCCAAACAGGGAAATATAACCGCACAGGAAAAAATAATAAATATTTTGTCTAATAACAGTGAAATTTATCAGAATTATAAATATAAACTAAAAAATTTAGAATTTAAAGAAGGAATTTTGAAAGACACTTTAGAATTTATTATTATAGCATATGAAAACAACAAAATATTCACTCCGTCTGAATATATATCTTTATTAAATAATGAAAATGATGTACAATACATAAGCAAAATATTGCTTGATAATAAATTTGTAGACAAAAGTCAGATGCTGGGATACATTAATATTGTCTCTATTGACAATATTAATAAAAATATTGCAGATACCAAATTAAAATATACCCATGCTTTAAAAACAAATAATGTTATCTTAGCGAATGATTATTTAATGCAAATCAACGAACTCAAAAAATCTATCGAAATAATTAAAGGTGGTGCTATATAATAATGGACAAACCAATGGATGAAAAAGAATTAAAAGAAGAAGAATTTGAATGTGATGAATCTAAAAATTTCATGGAAAAAATAGAAGAATTTAAAGAAAGAGTAAAGGAAGAGAAAAAGATTTCCGACAAGGAATTTCAAGACACTTTATCGGGCGTATCAGAAGTAATGCCTTCTCAAATAGAAGAACTGCTTGATTTTTTTACCATCAATGATATTCAAATTGTTGATGACAAAGTATTTTTAGAAAATGATATTGAAAATGAAGATGTGTTTTTAGAGCTTGATGATGATGATTTAATCGATATGGATGATGATTCCGAAGAAATAGACCCTAAATTTGTTGCTGCGTCAGATAATATTAATGTAAATGATGCGGTTAAAATGTATCTTAAAAATATCGGTAAAATTGACTTACTTACAGCTGAAGAAGAAGTCGAACTTGCAAAGGCCAGCAAAAACGGTGATAAGGAAGCTCGAAACAAATTATCAAAGGCAAATTTAAGACTTGTTGTGAGCATAGCCAAACGTTATTCCGGAAGAGGCATGACATTCTTGGATTTGATACAGGAAGGCAATCTGGGTCTGATGAAGGCCGTTGAGAAATTTGATTATACAAAAGGTTATAAGTTCAGTACGTACGCGACATGGTGGATCAGACAGGCCATAACACGCGCTATTGCAGACCAGGCACGAACGATACGAATACCTGTGCATATGGTAGAAACAATTAATAAGCAAATCAGATTACAGCGAAGTATGCATCAACAACTGGGCCGCGAGCCGATGCCGGAAGAATTGGCAAAAGAATTGGGATACAGCGTTGACAGAGTTATTGAAATTATGAAAATTGCGCAAGATCCCGTATCATTGGAGACCCCGATCGGTGAGGAAGAAGACAGCCATCTAAAAGATTTTATAAAAGATAATTATTCCCCCGCTCCCGAAGACATAGCTTCCTATACCTTGCTTCGAGAACAACTGCTTGAGGTTTTAAATACTCTCACGCCAAGAGAAGCGAAAGTGTTAAAGCTTCGTTTTGGACTCGAGGATGGGAGGCCAAGAACTTTGGAAGAAGTAGGTGCAGAATTCAAAGTGACCAGAGAACGAATTCGTCAAATTGAAGCAAAGGCTTTGAGAAAATTAAGACACCCAAGCCGAAGCAAAAAACTAAAAGACTATCTTCATTAATAGAATTATCGCAAAAATGATATAATGCTTGACAATTTATTATTTGAGGATAAAATAATATTGATTCAATTTTCCTCAGTAGCTCAATGGTGGAGCACTCGGCTGTTAACCGATAGGTTGTTGGTTCGAGTCCAACCTGAGGAGCCAAACAAAAATTTCACACTGCCTTTGCAGTGTGTTTTTTATTGAATATTTTTTTTCATAATATTGCTGTTAAATGCTCATACTAAAAGACACAATAAAAAATAATTAAAATGATTATGAGGTAGATTTATGCAAAAAGTGAAAATGTTTATTGAAGGTATGCAGTGCGGTCATTGCGCCGAGACAGTGAAAAATGCTTTGCAGTCATTAGGCGAAATAAAAAATATTTCGGTAGATTCTAAACAAGGCACAGCAACGATGCAGACCACTCAAACAGACGAAAGATTGAAAATTGCCGTAGAAGATACGGGATATAAAGTCAGCAGAATTATTCCAATGTAATGAGATAATAAAGGCAATGAATAAACATTCTTTGCCTTTATTATCTCATATTTCTTTTATGAAAATAAGTTTGAGAAAAACTTATTGAATAATGGCATCAAAACGAATACAACCCATGGAATTCCCATTGCCAAAGTGCTCATGCGCACTCTCGTTCGCTCATCTTTTGGCTGCATCGCAAAATAGATGCATACAAAAACAGCCACTAACGAAACAACTACGGCAAGTGAAAATACTTGATCAAATAATAAGGCTATAAAAGGTACGGGTATGCAGAAAGCGCATAATATCCACATCCATTTTGGAGGATCCGGCATGGGCACAAACGCCTTGCCGTCAGAGCGCATCTTTCCATTGATCGCTAAATCAAGCTTGCCTCCTCTGCATGTGACATATAGATCATTATCTCCAATTTTAATATATTGATCAAACCCTGCAATAAAGCTAATGATCGCCGGCGTTTCAAAATCAACAAGCTCATCATCAACATAAATTTTATGTTTACCTGTAAAAGGTTTTATATCAATTTTGACCTCATAATCATCCCCATCAAATGTTACATTCCATTTGATGATCTTATTTTTCTTTTTCTTTTCTTCTCCCATATTTACCTCATATCTTATAAAATTAAATTTAATTATACACTAAATTTTGTATAAATTACAGTATTATTCATAATTTATATTCCCGTATAAAATATTGCATAATAAATTAATTTACTGTAATATAAAGAAAAACAACGAGGAGTATGCCTTTATGAATATATTAGTAATCGATGGTCAAGGCGGAGGCATCGGCAAAGCCATTATCGAACAACTCAAAACTACTTTTCCAGATGCCCTGATAACAGCAGCAGGCACCAATGCGCTCGCAACTTCTGCAATGATGAAATCAGGGGCGAATTATGCAGCCACAGGCGATAATGCCATTATCTATAATTGCCAATTTGCCGATATCATTATCGGCCCCGTAGGAATTATTTTTGCCAATGCAATGCTCGGCGAAGTATCTTGCGCAATTGCAAATGCTGTGGCTTGTAGCAAGGCAAAAAAAATTCTAATCCCAACCAATAGATGCAACATCAACATACTTGGTATAGAGCACAAGCCCTTAGCTAAATATATAGAAGAAGCCGTTGATGAAGTGAAAATTTTATTGAAATCATAATGAATGTATTTATCTTATTAAAAAACTCCCTCTGTAAAGGGAGTTTTTTTCTACATTTATTTTTCGGCCGATTTTTTCGCTTTCGCTTCAGCTATTACTTTATCAGCAAACGCCGAAGGCACTTCTTCATATCTTGTGAATTTCATTACAAATTCTCCTCTTGCCTGTGTCATTGATCGCAGCTCTGTCGCATATTTAAACATTTCCGACAAAGGAGCTTCGGCATTGATGATTTGTTTTCCACCCTCGGCCGGCTCCATCCCCATAATTCTGCCACGTTTTTTATTCAGATCTCCCATAATATCACCCATATATTCTTCGGGAACTGTAATTTTTATCTCATATATCGGCTCTAACAAAACCGGAGAGGCTTTTGGCATCCCTTCTCTATATGCAAGTGAAGCCGCCATTTTGAATGACATCTCATCAGAATCTACCGGATGGAATTTACCATCAAATAGTGTGCATCGCAGTCCCACAACCGGATAACCTGCCAGTACTCCTTCCAAAATACAATCTCTAAGACCTTTTTCTACTGCAGGAATAAAGTTTCTCGGTACTGCTCCCCCTACAACTTTATCAACAAATTCCATATCCATATCTAAATCATGTATCGGTTCAAAATCAATAAAAACAACCCCAAACTGACCTCTCCCGCCGGATTGTTTTTTATGCTTACCTTCGGCCGTAGCCTTTTTCTTAATGGTTTCTCTGAAGGGCACAATCGGCTCGCTCAATTCAACATCCACACCAAATTTTGTTTTTAATTTACAACTGATGACATCGATATGAACTTCCCCGATACCATTGATTAATGTCTGTTTTGTTTCTGGATTTCTTTGTATCGTTATCGTAGGGTCTTCTTCTTTTAATCTTTGCAGGCCTGTTCCCAATTTATCTTCGTCTCCTTTTGATTTAGGAGCTACTGCCATCGATATAACGGGTTTTGGAAAATCAATATTTGCGTACTCAATCTTTTGTTTTGGATCGCATAGCGTATCCCCTGTGATACTGTCGGTCAGTTTTGCAAAGGCTCCGATATCACCGGCATAGATTTCATCGATATCTAACTGCTTTTTACCAAACATGGTATAAATATGATTTACTTTTTCTTTTTTATCCTGTGTCGTATTGGCAAGTTCCAATCCATTTGCCAACCTGCCCGTTATTACTTTAAATAAAGATAATTTTCCTACGTATGGATCTGCTATCGTTTTAAATATTTGAGCCGAAAAAGTAAGCGATGAATCATATGTGATTTCCTTGCCATCTGTTGTTTTCGTCGGTTTTGCCTCTAATGGCGAAGGCGCATATTTTTTAATAAAATCAATCAACAAATCTACGGCGATGTTTTTTGTTGATGAAAGGATCAGCATAGGAACAACACTGTTTTCAATAAACGAAGCCTTCAAGCCTTTTTGTATCTCATCATCTGTAAGCTCTTCGCCTTCGAAATACTTTTCCATTAACTCTTCACTTGATTCTGCCGCAAATTCTACTAATTTATCTCTATACGCTGCAAGCTCTGTATTGCCGGAATCTTGCTTTGTTTTTTTATTGTTTTCATAAAGATGATCTGACGCATCAAGCAAATTGCTAACCCCTTTAAAACCGAGTCCCTCGCCTACTGGTAATTGCAGCGGCATTAGCTTGCTGCCGACTAAACTTTCTGTTTGCTCGAGCGTTTTGCCAAAATTAACATTTTCACGATCTGCTTTATTCAAAACTACGATGACAGGAATATTTTTTTTATTTATGATTTCCCACGCCTTCTCTGTTCCTACTTCCACTCCGCTTAAAGCATCTTGTACGATGATTGCACAATCCGCTACTTGCAGTGCACTATGCCATTCTCCGATAAAGTCAAAATACCCCGGAACATCAATTATATTAATCTTATTTCCTTCTATCTCAACTGCGGCAAGAGTGCTGGAAATTGAGATTCCTCTTTTATTTTCTTCGGGATCATAGTCGGAAATAGTATTTTTATCTTCAACTTTGCCCATTCTGTCAATAGCCTTTGCATTATATGCAATAGCTTCCACTAATGACGTTTTTCCACATCCCCCATGCCCGAAAATGGCAATGTTTTTTATGTCTTTTGTATGGTATGTTTTCATGAGCTTCCCCCTAAATATATTTACGATTGTTACAAACATAACGCAATGTTTATATTTTATAATGAAATCGATTTTTTATCAATATTTTTTTGTATTCACACATTAAAAAACCAGCCCCACAAATTACGGCAATGTTAGAAGCTGGCTTATATTATTTTATGTTTACTAATAGTTTTTATATCTCTTTCTTTTCTTCTTTTTTCTATAATTTATAATACCGGAAATAACAGAAACAGCTGCAAATCCGTATTTACTATAGCTTACAATTGCATTTGCAATATTATTTCCGGGTTTATGTGCGTCTACAATATTGCCTATAATATTATCGACTTCTTGTACACCTTTTTGCGCTTTTTGTGAAATATCTGCTGCATTGCTGATTGCTTCGTTTGCGTTTATTATGATATTGTCTATTGCTTTTTCATGTTCATCAAGCATTTTTTGTATGTGTGTCACTGTGGCATTAATATTTTTTAGACTTTTTACTAAAAAAACTACTGCTACAACAATGGCAACCGCTATGATCAAAAGAGCAATTTCCCAAAATTGAATATATACTCCCATGTTTTGACCTTTAATTTATTCTTCTATCGTATTTTCGACTTTTTCTTCAATATTATCAACTACATTCTCAACTGCTTCTTTGAATTCGTCGATTTGCTGCTCTACTTGATTTTTATAGGATTCCATCTTTTCCATTGTTTTTGAGGCAAATTCTCTTATTTGATCTTTTGTTTCCAGCGTCGCTTTTCCAATATCCGTTTTAATTGAATCAGCTTTATTTTTAGCAACTTTTATATATTCAGAATCTTCATTGGCAAATAAAATTGCCGCCGCACCTGCTATGGCGCCCAATACAAAACCTAAAACAAAATTCCCTTTTTTCATATTCTACACCTCCGAATATTTTGGTATATTATACCATATCCATAGTTCTCATAACAATAGTTTTAACAATATAAGCAAAATTATTCCAGGAATCCCTAAAACTCCCGTAATGCCGATCGTATAAAAATTCAAAGGAATAAAGAAATTCTTATCATTAAAAATAAAGTTAATAATCAGCATACAGGCGCATCCTATGACACTGTTCAAAATAAAAAACAAGAGTAATTTAATGGGCAATTTAAAAAAACGATACAATGTATATCCGATCCCATAAATAGCAAAAATAATAATTATATATTTTATTAACTGTGCTTTTTCTATCCCCACTACCATTATCTTTTCACCAGCTTTCTTACGTATATATTCATTTAGAAAACCTAACTTTTTATAATTTATATTAAAGAATTTTTAATTTTATACAAATATCAATTACCTGAGTCTGATTAAAAATAATATCATTTCTTTAATCGTTAAAAAAAAGAAGCCTCTTAGGACTTCTTTTTTAATAAGATATGTGGATTAAATTATTCTTTAACTGCAGCATATCCTGCATCAATGGCTTTCATATTCAAGTCAATCAGTTCCGTCTTGCTTCCGAGAGATTTCTTGACCATATTTTTAACTTCATTCAGATCTAACTGATCATTGGCAGCAACATATGCTCCCAAAATAACCATATTTGCAACTTTTGGATTGCCAATTTCATTGGCCATTGCAGCAGAATCTACTTCATAAAATTTAACTCCTCCTTCTGGTCTGGAAGAAACGAGAGAGGAATTGATAATGATTTCTCCTCCTTCTTTTAATGCAGGTGCAAATCTTACAAACGAAGGTTCGTTCATGGCAATAATTGTATCAAAGGTCTCACAAACAGGACATCCTATTTCTTCATCGCTGATAATTACCGTACAGTTTGCGGTGCCTCCTCTTTGCTCTGTGCCGTATGCAGGAAAAAAGGTTGCATTTTTCCCCATATCATTCGCTGAATATCCCAGTGTTTTGCCTATAAGCATAACACCTTGTCCGCCAAATCCTGCTATAATTAAAGATTTTTCCATATTATTCAACCTCCTTAAATACGCCAAGCGGGAATACTTTCGTATTTTCTTCTGCGATTCTTTTTACGGTCTGTTCCGGAGTCATTTTCCAGTTCGTAGGACAGTTAGATAACAACTCAACAAAAGAATATCCGCCGTTTAAATTAACTTGGAAGGCTTTTTCGATAGCTTTTTTTGCTTTTAATACATTTGCAGCGTCATGCAGTGAAAATCTTGCAACATATTTTGGTGCATCAAGCGTAGCAATAACTTCTGCCATTTTAATTGGCGCACCTTGATCTTCCATGCTTCTTCCAAGAGGAGATGTTGTTGTTACCTGCCCCAACATTGTTGTCGGAGCCATTTGTCCACCGGTCATACCATATGTAGTATTGTTAATAAAGATAACCGTGATGTTTTCACCCCTGTTTGCCGCATGAATTGTCTCAGCGGTTCCAATTGATGCCAAGTCGCCATCACCCTGATAAGATATTACAAAACTGTCTTTGCTGCTGCGTTTAATGCCGGTCGCAACAGCCGGAGCTCTTCCGTGAGCTGCGCTAACATAGTTGGTCCTCGTAACCATGCCGCCTAAAGGACCGCACCCAACAGGCCATACGATTACAGCTTTTTCGCCTAATTCAAATTTATCTATCGCTTGCATGATCAAGCTGGTCGCTATGCCATGCATACATCCGGGACAAAAACCATGTGTAACGTCCATTAGATACTTCGGTTTTTCAAATACTTTTTCCATAACTTTACCTCTCTATATCATTTTTCTTACTGCTCTTAACGCATCTTCCGGTTTCAATATAACGCCGCCTGAACGTCCGTAATGTTCGACCGGTATTGCTTTATCAGTAAGCGCACGAACATCTTCAACCATTTGGCCTGGATAGCTCATCTCTAAGCATATAACTTTTTTTACTTTGTTTTTATCAAGCGCTGTAAAATTAGCTTCCGGGAAAGGGAAAAGTGTTTTTGGACGGATTAATCCGGCTTTAATACCTTCTGCTCTAAGAGTTTTAATAACAGATTTTGCGACTCTTGCACTTGTGCCATATGCAGCAAATACGATCTCAGCGTCGTCCATCATATATTCTTCAACTCTTACTTCGCTTTCTTTCCAGCCTTCATACATTTTCATATGTTTTATATTTTCTGCTTCAAGTTCTTCTCCTGAATTATACCAGGAAGAAATAAGTCTTTTTGAACCGTCTGCATTTCTTTTGTTGATTCTCCATTCATCTTTTGCAGGCAGATCATTCAGATCTTTCATTTCAGGATAAACAACACCTTCCATCATATTGCCAATAACACCATCAGCCAAAACATAGCATATGCATCTATATTTATCAGCAATATCAAACGCTTCATAAACCATATCGACTGTTTCCTGAACCGTAGCCGGAGCCAGCACAAAACATCTTGCACCGCCATTCGTCGGCGCTTTTGTAGCTGAAAGATATTCTTGTTGAGATGGAAGTATTTGTCCAAGCCCAGGGCCTCCCCTTCCAACATTTATTATTACTACTGGAAGATTTGCCCCTGTGATATACCCGATCCCTTCGGCATATAATGCGATGCCGCATCCCGATGAAGATGTCATACATCTTACTCCAGTCATTGCTGCACCATACACCATATATGAAGATGCAACTTCGCTTTCACCTTGAACAAATGAACCGCCTACTTCAGGCATTCTTTTTGATAAATGCTCTGGAATTTCATTTTGAGGTGTAATTGGATATCCGGCAAAAAATCGGCACCCAGCTCTAACTGCCGCTTCTGCTATAGCTTCATTACCTTTAACAAATTTTTTCATATACTACCTCCTGCTTATTTATAGACCGTAATTGCAACATCGGGACACATCATTGCGCACAAAGCGCATCCCGTGCATTTTTGATCGTCAAACTGTTCGGCTACAAAATAGCCTTTGCTGTTAATGGTATTGCCAATTTTAATAATTTTTTTCGGGCAATTCATTATGCACAGGCCACAGCCTTTACATCTTTCCGTTGCCACTTCGATTTTAGCCATAGTTACCTCCTATTATGACAATAAATTGTTAGTATACTAATATACTTTTATAATACCATATTGTTAAAAAAAATACAACATGTATATTTACATGTTGTATTAAAAATAATATATTTTACATTTTTTTATTTTAAATAATTATGAAGTGATTCCACAAAATGATTTTCTAAGATTTTTGACCCTTTTTCTACATCCTTTTCAATAATAGCATTAATCAATCCCGAATGCGTTTCTACTAATTCATCATATTTATCACTCATATATACATTTTTTACCGCCTCAATTAATTGTTCTTGGAACAAATCATGAAATGTATTATATAGTCTGATGAGAGTTATATTATTTGAAAGCTGAACAATATAATCATGTATTTTATTATCGACAACTACTTTTTCATCAAAATCGATTTCTTTGACTTTAATATATTCTTCTTGTAATTTCTTTAGATTATTGATTTCTTCTTCACTGATATTATCTCTTATCGCAGAACGTAATGCCTGCATTTCAATCGCCATTCTTAGCTGTATGATATGTTTTTTAGGAATTTTTTCAAATTGCAAGATAAAAGCAAGCGGTGGATAGTCTGTTCTGTCTTTTGGATCATTGATTACGATACCTCTTTTGGGAGCAACGGTTAGCACATCCATAAATTCCAGTACACGAAGTGCTTCTCGAAGCGTCGAACGGCTGACATTTAGCTTTCTAATCAGTTCTTCTTCATTATAAAGTTTATCACCATATTCCAATTCACCTTTTTCAATTAAAGTCATTATGGTATTGATAACCTTTTTATATAGCTTTTCGTTTTCTCTTTTAATCGGAGTAATTTCAAGTTCGTTATTCATAAATGTCCTCTTTATCTTATAATTTATGTAAAAATTCACATTATTAGGTATATTATTAACCTCAATATGACTATTGTCAATAATTTTTTAAAAATTTAAATGTTTACATTGCATTATTTAGTCTATTAATAACAAAATAAACTTTTCTTTATATATGAAGAATGTTATAATGTTTTTTGATTGTATTAACTCAAAAACAATATAAAATATAATTTAGAATGAATGCTCTTAAATATGTGCATTTAATATATCAGGAATAGTATGAGCCAAAAAAAAGATGAAATCGTAGATCTTCAAAAAAATATTTCAAATCGTATCGTTCAGTCTTCAAAGAATGAACTCAGTGTTTCTATGCGTTTTTTAGATTATGCGCTTAGTAAAATGTATTTTGTCCCTAATTTTTCAATCCCTACCATACAAACCGATGGAAGAATGATTTATTTTAATCCGGAATTCTTGATCGAACAATATAAAACAAGCCGATTTTTATGCAACAGAACACAATTCCATATGCTGCTGCACTGTATTCTTCATCATCCATTCGACAGCCTCCATAAAAAACCGGAAGTTTGGGACGTCGCGGTCGATATCGCGGTAGAATATATTCTTGACGGAATAAAATCCAAATCTATAGACTATGCCCTTGACAAACCGAAAAAGCAATCGATATATAACGCTTTATCTTCATTAAAATATAAAAACGCGCAATCTATTTACTATAAATTAATGGAATCTCCTTCCCTGCTGCAACTGGCTTTGGAGAGTGCAGAGTTATTTAAGCTTGACGAACATAAAATTTGGCACAAAATCAGCAAATCGCAGGGCGATATCGATCAGGAAAGCAGTGAAAATAACGAAGCTGATATTGACAATGATAATGATGAAGATGCAGATAAAGAGCATCCGAATCCTGAAGAAATGGAAACTAAGATCGAATTCAAAGATGAAAATGATGATGGCGAGCAGCAAGAAAGCGATATTGATTTAAAACAAAATATACAAGATTTCTTGAACCAGAAGGAACTTGAAGACTTACAGAAAGAATGGGAAGAAATCAGCGAAAAAATGGAAGTCGAGCTTGAATCGTTCTCAAATAATATCGGCGAAGACAGCGGCGATCTTTTACAAATTATACAATTAAACAACAGAAAAAAATATGATTACGGTGCATTTTTAAGAAAATTTGCAGCTCTTCAGGAAGAAAACATTGTAAACGACGAAGAATTTGATTATATTTATTACACATTTGGTTTATGCATGTATGAAAACATGCCGTTAATTGAGCCGTTGGAATATAAAGAAACAGAAAAAATACGTGAATTTGTGATTGCCATCGACACTTCGGGAAGCTGTTCAAATGGATTGATTCAAAAATTTTTGGAATATACTTATTCCATTCTCACATCTTCAGAGGTGTTTTCGTCAAAAGTGAATATTCACATTATTCAATGTGATGCCGATATAAAAAAAGATGATAAAGTGACCGATTCACAGGAAATGGAAGATTTTCTTTCCGAATTCACTGCATTTGGAAACGGCGGCACGGATTTCAGGCCTGTGTTTAAATATGTGGATGAGTTAGTAGAAAAAAAAGAATTTTATAACCTGCGAGGTCTTATATATTTCACCGACGGGTATGGTGTATTCCCAGAAATGCCCCCTCAGAATTACACCACTGCTTTTGTGTTTGTCGATGAAGAAGCAAGAGGGGTTGGCGTGCCTCCATGGGCCATTAAAATAGTGTTATCACAAGACGAGATTCAATCGTTAGAATATTAGAGGAATAAGAAGTATGAATATTTATGATGCTAAACAAGAAATCAAGAATACGTTGAAAATTTATTTAAAGAAAAACGAGTATGGCGAATACGCCATTAGCAGAGTGCGACAACGCCCTATTCTTTTAATAGGCGCTCCCGGAATCGGAAAAACCGCAATCATGAGCCAGATTGCCAAAGAAACAGATGTGGGACTGGTGGCTTACTCTATCACGCACCATACACGTCAAAGCGCCATCGGGCTTCCATTTATCACCGACCGGCAATACGGCGATATATGCTATAAAATCACCGAGTATACAATGAGCGAGATCATAGCAAGCGTATATGAGGCGATGGAGCGAACAGGTAAAAAAGAAGGGATCTTATTTATAGATGAAATCAACTGCGCTTCCGAGACATTGGCTCCGACAATGCTGCAATTTTTACAATTAAAACAATTTGGCCAGCATAAAGTCCCCGACGGATGGGTTGTCGTTGCCGCTGGAAACCCACCGGAATATAATAAATCTGTAAAAGAATTCGATACTGTTACGCTTGATAGAATCAAGCTGGTTAATGTTGAAGCCGATTATAAAGTATGGAAAAAATATGCCTATGAATATCATGTTCATAATGCAATTACCAGTTATCTTGACATTCACGAAAATAATTTTTATAGAGTGGAAAACACTGTTGAGGGAAAAGAAATCGTAACAGCCAGAGGCTGGGATGATTTATCCCAGGTTATCACTATGTATGAAGAGCTGAATTTAAAAGTAAAAAAGTCATTGATTCAGCAATATATTCAGCATAAAGATGTCGCCGCTCATTTTGCTAATTTTTATGAATTATATAATAAATACAAGCAGAACTATAATATTGACGATATATTGGATGGCGTTATCAACATCACCGAACGCGATAAGCTCTCTGCCGCGCCTTTTGATGAAAAACTAAGCTTTATAAACATATTGCTTGATAAAATCGCTTCTCTCATGTATGCATCCATGAGAGGCGAGGAAGTAACAGAGATTTTATATCAATACCTAAAACAATTAAAACCGATCTACTTATCAGATAACTATGATTACGGCACAATCGTTAATTTTTATCATGAAACCGAAGGTATCATCATAAAAAATATTGAAAAAAATATACTTGATAAAAAAGATGCGCAAAATTATAAGAGTGCTTTGGCACTGTTAAATGAATTTATTACTAACGCAAACATTGCCGCCGGCAATAATGGCAGCGATGCATTCACTAAAATAAAAGAGTATTTTTCTGCAAGAGCAACCCAAGAAGACACCAGAGCGAAAGAAGTAAACACTTCACTGGATAATGCTTTTAGATTTGTCAGCTATGCTTTTGGGCCCGGTCAGGAAATGATTATTTTTGTGACAGAACTCACTTATAATTACCACTGCGTAAAATTTTTAGCAGAGCATCCAAACACAAACTATATAAAATATAATAAAGAGCTTTTATTTGACCAGAAAGAAAAAGGCTTAATGCAGGATATGACAAAACTCGAAGAAATGGTCAAAGATTTATAAGGAAACAATATGTCAGTCTCCCCGCTTTTATATACCTATAATAAAGCAACCGATGATATCGCCATTACAAAATATATCGACACGGATAAAACACATACCGAATACGTGATTCCTTCCGTGATTGATAATAAAAAGGTGACATCAATCGCTGCGAATGCATTTGAGGATTGCACGCATTTAATCGATATACATCTTCCTGATACGATAACATCGATCGAGGCACATGCATTCGAAGGATGCGCCAAATTAAAAAATATCAATTTGCCAAACAGTATTATCTCCATCGGAGATAATGCTTTTTCTTATTGCCATAGTTTGATTGAAATCAATATACCCGACAGCGTAGCATCAATTGGCTGCGGTGCTTTCAGCAGCTGTAATCGGCTTGATACCGTGCGTCTTCCTACATCTCTTTCAACTATTAGCAGTGCATTATTTAAAAATTGTGTTCAGCTATCCGAAATAACAATACCCCAGAATGCGTTGGAAATAGGCTGTGAAGCTTTTTTGGGCTGCAGCAATATTATTGAGATAAAGCTTCCTGAAAGCATCACTAAAATCGATCAAAAGGCATTTTCTCTTTGCCGGAATTTGATTCGCGTTAATTTGCCGAAACAAATAAAAGTCATTGAAGAGAGAACGTTTGAGATGTGCATCAGGCTTGGAAAAATCGATATTCCAAGCAGTGTATACGCTGTTAAAAGCAGGGCGTTCAACGGATGCACAAATTTGGGACAGCTCCATATTCCAAACAGTGTCACGCATATCGGCAGCAGGGCCTTTTCAGGCTGCAGAAGATTATTGAAAGTAACACTTCCCCGAAAAATAACCGAGCTTGGAAATAACGTCTTTGCAGATTGCAGCAAACTTTTACAGGTCAATATCCCCGAAAATATCACCGCCATCGGAGACGGCTTTTTTAAGGAGTGCAATAATTTAGCCGAAGCGCACATTCCGGGCTGTGTGGACTATATCGGTGACGAAGCCTTTTACGCATGCAGCAAGATCAAAAGAATCAACATTCCCGACTGCGTAGACTATATTGGGCATTGGGCTTTCAGCGGCTGCTACGGCATAAAGCAAATTTACATCCCAGGCAATGTCACCTCAATAGGATATGGCGCTTTCTATGAATGCAAGGAGCTTGCGGAAGTGAGCCTGCCCGATAGCATTGAAACAATTGGCGGAGGCCTGTTTTCAGAATGCCGCAAATTGTCCAAAGTGATTCTACGAAGTACAGGCGAAAAAAAGGTTGAACTCAGGGAGCTGATTCATGAAATCAAACTGCCTTTAGAAATATGTTTTTATAATCAGGAAGCTGAGGAAAGTGTATTTGTAGCCGTTCCAAAATCAATGTTTACCGATGAGGCTCATTATGAATCCTATACAACGATTTTTAAGTTAATTGACAATAGATATGAGATTGATTTTAAATGGTATGATGCACATTTCGCTTTTATCAATGACAAAGGCGCACAAATCACCGTGCTCATCAGCAGAATCCCCTACCAAAAATCATGGAGTCAAGCGGCTCTGACTCAATACAGAGATTTTGCCGCTCAAAACAGCTATGATATCATTATCGAAATCATCAAAAAATACACCGTTCCCAAATTAAAAGATTTATGCGCTCTGACCGAAGTCATCGATGAACAAAATATCAACGACTTTATCGAATATGCAAATAAAAACAAACGAGCGGATTTTATCAGCTTTTTACTTGATTATAAAGCAACTCATTTTCAGTATCATAAGAAGAAATATGATTTATAACTTTTGGTTGATTATATTCTCGTTCAGCGCGATTAACATTTCACTCGGCTTGGAGAGTTCTAAACTGACTAATTACATTTAATTTTTTAACCATGATTCTCTTGTTTATGTCAAGCGAGAAAGCCGCCAAAATGAGGTGGAAGAAAATAAAATATGATATAGTAAAGGGGGCATAGAAGACCATTATGCCCCCTTGGAAGAATTATCGTTTGGAATCCTCAAGCCAGACAATGCTTTCCTCGAATCGGCCTCGGCGGTTAAGTCGATTATAGGGGTATCAACTACCGAAGCGGCTTTTTCGGTGCTTGCCATACTTTTACCTCCTTCATCATGGCATAAAAAAACGGCCTGATTTTTTAATCAGACCTGACGGGCTTTTTCCCTCCCTTCAACTTCGGGTCAACTTGGCCCGAAGTGCGGTAATATTTATATGTAGAGAAGCGCCGCTCGTAGTCTCGTTTGAGCGACGCTTAATATATGCGATTATGCTTTTGGCAATTCTACTTGAAGGTTTTCTCGCACATGGTTATATGTTGGCTCTTTACCAATTTTAGTATAGAATTCATCTGTAAATTTTATGCAACTAAGAACTGCCCATTTTGCGCATCCATACCCTAAACACTTGTCAGGGAAATATGGATTGCCTGTTTTTTCAAACGGTTTTGATGCTGGAAATTTTCCAATTAACTGTCTTGATAACTTATTCAAATTATCTATTTCAGCTTTGATTCCAGAATAGCTTGAAAACCACTCCGGTTCATAGTGTGTAAGCGCATTTCTTAGGCGTATCAGTATTGATATGTCTTGAAAAGGAGTTGTTCCTTTATCAAAAAGCGGTTTTTCTAAAAGAGTTAATGTTATTTGGTATTTGTCTGTAATTGAATAAGCTGCGGTTCTTGGCACACTCATTTCCCACATGTTTGAGAGCAGTTTGATCTTATCTTCACCTAAAACTTCCAGCCGGTTTTGGCTGTCCGTGGCATCACAAAATATTTCATTTATTGATGCTTCCAGAAAAGAAACACATGCGAATATTGTGCTTGTAACATATGCTCTAAGTTCCGTGTGCAACCCTTGATTAAATTTGCCATCATATTCATTCTCGGCTTTTTGACACAACCTACAAAAAATTGCCGCCGACTGAATGTGTTGTATTGAAAAATAGGTTCTCATTTTTATCTGAATGGATTCTTCAATTCTAATACCTTCCTTATGGTTAAAGCTATTCACACACTTACTCCTTCCCAGTATTTTTTAGCCAAATTACCTACTTATCGAATTATAGCACAATGCAGTATCTTTTCAGCAAATAATTCCACGAAAACACATCAATTTATCACCATTGATGTGTTTTCGTGGTAGGCTGGTTTTGGAGCGCATGAGAGGCGGTTACGATAACACAAATCAACTTAGGGTCAAATTGGCCCGAAGTGCAGTAGCATTTATATGTAGAGAAGCGCCAGTCACTGTCTTTTTCTGATTGACGCTTTATTGCCTGTGTATTATATTATTTCAGAGTTTTCGAGGATTTAGCAAATGATTGGCCATGTATACGCCCTTTTTGCGTGGCTCATAATGGTATACCCATGTTCTCCGCCAGACTTAAAATCCCGCAAAGCATTGGTACACAATGCTTTGCGGGATTTTTCCATTGCCAGAAACGGCCATTTGACCCCAGCTTTGACCCCTTAGAGATTAAGGACGTTCTTTATATACATTTCCATACGCTTGGCGCTCTCCTTTTTCATCTGATCCGTACAATGCCCATACACGTCCAGCGTGAAAGCGGCGGTGGCGTGACCAAGGTTGCTTTGCACGGTTTTAATATCATCACCTGAGCGGATAGCTGCCACAGCATAGCTATGCCTGAGATCATGAAAATGCTCTTGACCAAGTTCCCATGTGTGACTGTCAATAAGCGCCTCATAGATATCTTCAACAATTACCCAATCCTCCGAGCTGTTTTCAAGCCGCTTTTTTGTTTTGAATGACGATACCTTGCGTTTGCATTGTACCATATGCCTATATAGACTTGGTTTTTCAGAAGCTGCATGACCGTCATGCTGCCCATAGGCCGCCGTTATTGCCCCGTGTCGCACGTTTTCTCTTATCTTGGAGATTTTCCTACAAAAGCGAGGCGCGGATTTGCTGTTTACACGACACATACATAGGTGTTATACTTATGTAAAATCTGTATATTTTTATAAGTTATTAACAGTATTCGACAAAACAGGGATTTTACGAAAGGATGAGATGAATAAAACGCTTTAATAAGATTTTTAACAGCTGGGATGAGATTTGCGCGGATGAGAAAATGCGCCTGCGGAACAATCTTGTTGTATTTTCATTTTGTTCCACATTAACTTTTTTGATTATGGCGATAATCACCTTAATATTTTTTGACGAGATTCTCGATTTGCAGTATTTTCTGCTTACCCTAGTCTCGGCAGCCTGTTTTTTTCTGCAAGCTTACAGCAAAAGATACATTCCTGCTGTGGCGTGGATGTTCGGGGTAATGGCCATGGGGCTGTGCTGGAGATTTTTAGACTTTTCTCCGGATACGGTCATCGGCTTCTATTGGATTTACCTGGTTCCGATTTTCGGGCTGACGGTAGTGTCAAAGAAACAGGGCGTCCTATTTATCGCGCTGATAATTATAATACTGATTGCAAAGATAATTGTTTTCGAAAAAGGACTGCTGCCGGATCAGTATGTGGACGGGCAGCTTCGCGACAGTATAGAATTTGTCATTTCTGTTACGATTGTGTCTGCGTGTCTGTTTTTGCTGGAAAATATCCGCTCCAACACTCAGGCGCGGTTGGTGGAGACGACAAAAACACTGAATTCGTTTGCGTATAAAGACCCTCTTACCGGAAAATATAACCGGCACGCGTTTTCCGCCCACTTTCAATCGGAGCAGAGCTTTTCGGCCGGCCTGTATTTTGCGTTGATGGATATTGACTTTTTTAAAAATGTCAATGACAATTACGGCCACGACGTCGGGGACGCCGTGCTATGCCACGTTGCCGGCCAGATAAACAAGCATATTCCCAACAATGCCTATTTGTACAGATGGGGCGGCGAAGAGTTTTTGCTGGTTTTTAAATCGTCGAACAAAGCCGACTGCGACAATATATGCGAAACAATAAGGCAGGCGTGTCAACGCACGCCATATTATATCGACGGCAAAAATGAAATCTTCGTCACTTTGAGCATAGGGACAAGCTGCGGGGCTGAGGGCAAATTCATTGGCGATTGTCTTAAAGAGGCGGATAACAACCTGTACACTGCGAAAAATTCCGGCAGAAACTGTGTGGTCACCTCCGCTTAAGTTTCGACTTTTGAAGGGTTTAGCAAATGATTAGCCATGTATATGCCCTTTTTGTGTGGCTCATAATGGTATGCCCATGTTTGTAGGATTTGAACCCACGTGAGTGTCGCTCTTCACCCCTTCAACAAATAATAAAATATTTATCTTTCTTATACTTTTAAGACAATAAAAAAACATCTGTATAGAGATGTTTTTATTATTGAAATATTTGGTGCGGTTGGTGGGATTTGAACCCACACGAGCGTCGCTCGCCACCCCCTCAAGATGGTGCGTCTGCCGATTCCGCCACAACCGCATTCATGTAGCGTAAGGTATTATATACTAAAGTGCTTAATTATGCAATAGATTTTTTTTGTCCAGTATCTCTTTTATTTGTTCATATATCTTTGGTATGTCGGCTTTTAAATCCTCTAATGATTTATTGTTTGTAACCAGTACATCGGCATGGCTTTTTTGCTCCTCAAACGGCATTTGAGAAGCTAGGCGGTTTTTTGCTTCTTCAACAGACATGTTTCGTATATGTACTAGTCGATCGAGCTGTATTTCATGATCGCTGTAAATAAGCACAGCAACATCTACCGTATTTTCAACCTTTGCTTCAAACAATAGTGGGCAATCATAAATAATGCCTTTGATGTTTATTTTTTCATAGCGATCCAAAAGTTCAAAATATTTCTGCGTTACCCTGTAATGCAATATTGCATTCAGCTGGTGGCGAGCTTCTTGATCTTGAAAAACCTTTTCTCCAAGTTTCTTTCTGTTGAGCTCACCGTTTGTTATATACCGGCTGCCAAACGTCATCTCAATTTCGGTAACCGCTTCACTGCCTTTTTCACATACTTCACGCGAAAGCTGGTCTGCGTCAATAATCGGGAATTTTGTATATTCGCTTAAATATTTACAAAATTCGCTCTTGCCGCTGGCAATCCTGCCTGTCACTCCTATTTTAATCATCACATACCTCCACACTATTTACAGTCGTACCATGAAAACCCCGCGCAAATATCCACTTTCAGGGGCACTTTAAGCTTTGCCGCCGACTGCATTTTTTCTTTTAAAATTTGACTTGCTATATCAGATTCTTCTATAGGTGCATGAACGATCAGCTCATCGTGCACCTGCAAAATCAATTTACTTTTCAATTTTTGCTTTATCAGCTCTTCATAAACGCTGTTCATAGCAATTTTTATAATATCAGCCGCCGTACCCTGAATCGGTGTATTGAGCGCTGTACGTTCCGCAAAACTTCTTTCGTTATAATTACGGTCATTGATTTTTGGAATATATCTTCTTCTTTTGAATTTTGTTTCAACATATCCGTGTTTTCGTGCAAATAAGATCATATCATCCATATAATTTTGCACATCGGCGTATCGTTGTAAATAAATTTCAATATAACGCTTCGCTTCTTTCCTGCTGATCATTAAATTTTTTGCAAGCCCAAAATCACTGATGCCATATATAATGCCAAAATTTACCGCCTTGGCACGCGACCGCATGCTGTTGGTGACCATTTCCAGAGGAACATTGAATACTTCGGCCGCCGTTCTTCGGTGAATATCCTCATTATCTAAAAATGACCTGATAAGGCTTTGATCCCCCGACATATCCGCAAGCACGCGTAGTTCTATCTGGGAATAGTCCGCGTCAATTAATATATGATTTTTGTCTTGAGCCGTAAATACTTTACGCAATAATTTGCCTTCGGGCGTTTTAATAGGAATATTCTGCAGATTCGGCTCCGAAGATGATATTCTTCCAGTTGTTGTGATTGTTTGATTAAACGTAGTATGAATTTTTGATGTATTACTGTCTACAAGGGATAATAACCCTTTTACATAAGTGCTGCTTAGCTTGGATGCCTTTCTTATTTGTATGATCTTATCAATAATCGGATGAAAATTTCTAAGGGACTCTAATACTTCTATATCCGTAGAATAGCCCGTTTTTGTTTTTTTTCTTACAGGGATTCCCAGCTCCTCAAACAAAAGGGCACCCAGTTGTTTCGGAGAATTAATATTGAAGCTTTTATCTTTGCCTCCCAGCTCACGTATTTCATCTTCTAAATGCATGATTTGCTCATCCAGCGTTTTGCCTATATCCCTAAGTTCGTCTACATCAATATGCATGCCTTCGTGTTCTATAGATGCCAATACACGAGCCAACGGCATTTCAATATCATAATATAATTTTTCAGCTTCGATATCTTTAATTTGCCCGGCAAAAAGATGATAGAGCTTTTCTACGGAATGCACGTACATGCAGAGCTCATCATGAGAACGTTTATTTTGTGACAGAAAAGTAAGCTGTGTATTATTTTTATTGATATCCACATCCATATGCAAATATTTTTTTAATAACGCATTCATACAATATGAATTATCCGACGGATTAATTACATATGCAGCTAGGTAGATATCAAAAGCAATTTTTTCAATATCAATATATTCTAACGTGTTCAAAATAAATGTCTTATAATCATGCAACACTAATTTTATTGCGTTTTTCTCTAAAGCCTGCATAAAAGTTTCGCAGATCTCCTGCGTGCAATCGTCAAGTATGAATGTCGTCTCCGCTGTTTTTACGGCAAGGACCGATAATTTATTATAAAATATTTCATAGTAGACAAACAGTCTTTCTTCTTTCTCAATTCTTTCTATGCTGTCATGAATATTCTTCGCATCCAGCAGCACATAACAATAATTTTCTTCGTCAGCAGGCAATGAAGCACATTCTTTGACTTGAATATCCAATCTCGATAAAATACTTTTCATTTCAAGGCGGGTCAATAAGTCAGCGAGTTCTTCTTCCTGTGTTAGTCCTTCATATCTTACTAATTCTTTTTCTATAGGAGCACTATCGGATATTTCCGCTAAAAATCTGCTGTGATAGGCATCTTCTTTTCCGCTAAGTAATTTTTCTTTTAATTTGCCCTGAATGCTTTCTATATTTTCATAGATACCATCCAAATCATGATATTCAATAATCAGTTTTTGTGCCGTTTTTTCTCCAATACCTGCGATTCCCGAAATATTATCCGATTTATCGCCCATAAGTGCTTTTAAGTCAATTAGCTGCTTTGGACTCATTTGATATTTTTCTTTGATATAGCCTTCATCTACTTTAACAATATCACTGATTCCGCGCTTTGCATAAAAAATGGTAATGCCGTCTTCGGCCAATTGAAAGCTGTCCTTATCTCCGGTGATCAAAACGCATTCTATCCCCGTATCTTTCGCTAGCTTCGCATAAGAGCCTAGTAAATCATCGGCTTCAAAGCCTTCACATACTGCAGACTGAATGCCAAGATAGTCAATGATTTCTATGATATATGCTATTTGCTCTCTAAGCTCATCAGGCATTTTTTGGCGTGTTGCCTTATAGGCCTCGCTCGCTTCATGCCGGAATGTGGGTGTTTTTGGATCAAATGCAGCATACAGATAAGTTGGATTTTGTTCTTTAATTATCTTGAGCAGCATATTAATGAATCCATAAATCGCATTCGTAGGAATTTGCGTAGAAGTACGCATTTCTTTGATTGCATAAAAAGCTTTATAAATTAAGGAATATGAATCAATAACTATTAGTTTTTCCATAAATCACCAAAAAAAATTTTATTATATTATAGCATACGTATTTTTCTTTTAATAAAACATTGAACATTAAACATATATTATACTGAGGTGTATGCAATGATTGAAAATTTTATCAACCCTGAGCTTATGATCCTTGTACCGGTTCTAAACATTATCGGCCTGGGTCTTAAGAAATACTGGCGGCTCAACAATGCTTATATCCCTGTCATACTAGGTATATTTTCGATTTTTCTATGCTCCGCCTATTTTATTTCAAAAACCAATATCGACTCAATAAATGCGTTTATGCACGTTCTCTTTAATTCTGTTGTGCAGGGCATATTGGCTGCGGGCGCCAGCGTATATTTTAATCAAATCAAAAAACAAATTCAAAACAGTGAAGTAAAAAGCTTATTTTACAAAAAAAATAAGCCCGCTTCATAAATAACTGCCAAGTTACATTTCTACTCTGCCCTCTATTGCGCTAAGCAACGTATATTCATCGGCAAATTCCAAATCGGAACCGATGGGCATTCCTTTTGCAATACGAGTCACTTTGATACCGAGCGGTTTTATTAATCTTGAAATATACAGAGCAGTTGCTTCCCCTTCTATAGTCGGGTTTGTTGCGATAATAATTTCCTGCATATTCTCCCCCAAACGCTCCAATAATTCCTTTAGTTTTATATCATCTGGGCCTATGCCGTCCATCGGAGATATCACACCATGCAGCACATGATAAAGGCCTTTGTATTCTCGTGTTTTCTCTATTGCCATAATGTCTTTCGGTGATTGTACGACACATATCATGCTTGTATCCCTTTTTGTAGATGTGCAAATATCACAAATTTCACTGTCTGTAATATTGAAACACTTTGGACACAAATGTACTTTTTCTTTAAGCTGTATAATGGCATCCGAAAGCGCGAAAGCTTGGCTGGTTTCCAGTGAAAGTATATAATATGCAAGTCTTTGTGCGCTTTTTCTTCCTATTCCCGGCATTTTTGCCAGTTCATTTATTAAATTTCTCAGAGGTTGAACAGATTGTGACATATTAGAATAATCCCATTCCACCGCCCATGCTCTGAGCAAATTTAAATTTCTCTTCACTTGCTTTATTCACTTCTTCTATCGCAGCGTTAAAAGCCGCCATAAGCATATCTTCAAGCATTTCAACATCATCTTTATCTATAATTTCGGGTTCAATATGAAGTGATAAGATTTCTTTTTTCCCGTTGATTTCAATATTAACCATACCTCCGCCACTGTTTACGCTAAATGTGCTTTCTTCGAGCTCCTGCTGCGCTTGCTGTGCTTGCTGCTGCATTTTTTGCGCTTGTTTGATTAAATTATTCATATTTGCTCCGGAAGGCATGCCGCCTTTGAATTTCCCTTTTGACATTGTTATTTTCTCCTTTACTCTTCAAATTTTAATATATCGCCAAATGCTTCTTTAGCTTGTTTTTTTATATCGTCTCTAACAGTAATACTGACCATATAATCTTGAGAAGATATCATCTCTTTTATATTGTTTGTAATATATTCTTTATATTTTATATCTTCATTGATTAAAGAATATACATACTCATCCACATAAATATCGATCGTTTTATTCTCTATTACAAATTCTGCCTGTTTTATTCCCATCGCTATGAGCGGAAATCTCTCGTATAATTTATTTGTAAGTTTTTCTTTCAGTTGTTGTTTATTTATATCAGCTTCTTTTTGCTCTGCTTTCCGAGGCATTTTTTTTTCGGATTTAACTGCATTTATTTTGTTTATTTCTTGTTTCTTCTCATTAACTGCAGGTTTCTGAGTAAACCCAGTCTGTTCGTTATCCTTAAATTGCCGAACTTGCACAGACTGTTGTGAAAAAATATCTTCTTTTGTATTTTGCCTGCTTCCTGCTATCTGCAAGAGCGCACATTCCAAGACATAGATAGGCGTTGCCGCAAAAGTGACCCTGCTTTGTGCTTCAATCAATATATCGAGTATTTTGACCATATCTTTAGTTTGAACTGTCTTGGATAATTCAATGATATGTTCAATCATATCATCGCTTCGCATGATCATCGTATGAGCGTGTTTATTATTCTTTCCAATGATAATATCTCTTACGAAAGCTATAATCGAATTGAGCAGGCTCACAACATCTTTGCCTTCATTCATAATCGTATTTAGTATCTCTATCAAACGCTCAGCATCTCCGCTGAGAGTATGTTCGATTAGCGTCAAAATCAAAGCATCGTCTGCTCTGCCTGTAACAAAATTAACCAGCTTTTCATCGATCATAGAACCGGCTGCATAGGTAGCACATTTATCAAGTATACTCAGCGCGTCACGAAGCGCGCCTTCCGCAAGCAGCGCGATGGTGTAGGCGGCTTTTGACAGAATACGAATATTCTCTTTGTCGCACACATTTATAATATGACTTTTCACATCGTCAATGCTCAGCCTCTTAAAATCATATCGCTGTGTTCTTGAAATAATCGTGGCGGGAAGTTTTTGGGATTCTGTCGTCGCCAAGATAAAAACAACATCCGCGGGAGGCTCTTCCAAGGTTTTCAATAAAGCATTAAAGGCTTCTACAGTGAGCATATGCACTTCATCAATAATATAAACTTTGTACTTTCCCATAACGGGATGATACTTAACGCTTTCTTTGATTTGCCTTATTTCTTCGATACCTCGGTTGGATGCGGCATCAATTTCTATAATATCAGGCATCGCATCACTTTCATGCGCTATACAAGATTCACATTCTCCGCATGGTTCATAATTCTGTAAATTTTTGCAATTCAATGCTTTTGCAAACACTTTTGCCGCCGATGTTTTACCGGTTCCACGAATACCGCAAAATAAATAAGCATGAGAAATTTTATCATACCGCAGCTGGTTGATCAAAGTGGAAGTAATATGATCTTGCCCTATGATATCGGCAAATGTTTTAGGTCTGTATTTTCTATATAATGCCATATACGCCATATTTCTTCCTCCTTATCGGATTATTATAACATAAACTATGCTTTGAATTCATAAATTTCTTTGATTTGCTGTGTATAATTGCCGTTTTGATCATGCACATAAATCGGTGGCAGAACATCTATCCAACTGTTTGCACCCTTTATGCCTTTTAATAAAAACAAATTTGATTTTTTCTCTTCATTGGGATAGATCATGATTAATTCTTTTGGCTCAATATGATAATGCTGCATTCTGTGTAATATTTCGGACAACCTTTGCGTTCTGTGTATCATCACAAAAGTGCCTCCGTTTCTTAAAAGTCGGGCGGCACATCCTATAACATCATCCAGAGTGCAGTGCACTTCATGTTTAGCTGACGCTATATTTTCATTTTTATTCGCAGCGCCGTCTTTATTTTGAATATAAGGGGGGTTGCTGAGCGCAATATCGAATTGAGACTCTCGCAGTTCTTGCGGTATGGATCGTATGTCTCCTTCAATGATCTTCACTCTTGTTTGCAAATTATTGAAATCAACATTTTCCTTGGCTAAATTTACGGAACTTTTATTAATCTCAAGACCGTAAATTTGATCCGATTTACTTTTTGCGGTCAGTAAAACAGGAATGATGCCGTTACCGCATCCTAAATCAATAACACTATAACTTGGCTTAATAAATTTTGCAGCATAATTCGCAAGAAGCACCGCATCAATACCGAAACAGAAAAGTTCGGAATCTTGTTTTAAATATAGCCCGGCTAATTGCAAATCATCAATTCTGTATTCTTTCATTTTCTTATTATCTCCCAAAACAAAATAAGACCTCTTGCAAAAGAGGCCTTACTTACGATATATTATTCCGGTTGTGGCGCATCTACCGGACACACACCCTGACACGCTCCGCAATCCAAGCAAGCATCAGCGTCAATTTCGTATTTACCAGCACCTTCACTGATAGCTCCTACTGGACATTCTGATTCACATGCTCCACAAGCGATACATGCATCTGTAATTATGTATGCCATTACCGTACACCCCCTTAGCAATATTTATTTTCAATTAATTATATAACATTTAGACTAAAACACAATAGTATTCTATCATTTTTTTCCAATCTTAAAGACTACTGTTATCAAATTCTTTTTCTAACCGTTCAAGTTCTTTTATTTCTTCGGGTGTCAGATTTTCATAATTAATTTCTCTCAGGCGTTTCAGTTCATCTGCGCTGCCCAGTAAACTTACTTCGTCTACAGGATATTCTTTTATAATACCGTCTGCATTATTTAAACGAACAGAAAAGCGTTTTGAAAGTACGTTTACTTTCTCAATAATTCCTTCCCCATCATCAGTTTTTACTTTCGCGCCCACGGGAAGCATGTTTTTGAGTTCTTCTCTGTATGTTTCATATTCATACTTCAGGCAGCATAGCAGACGTCCGCAAATTCCTGAAATTTTACTCGGATTTAGTGATAAATTCTGTTCTTTGGCCATTTTTATAGACACGGGATTAAAATCTCCCATCCATTTGGAACAGCATATCGGCCGACCACAAGGACCGAGGCTATCAAACATTTTTGTTTCATCACGCACACCGATTTGTCTTAGCTCTATACGAATTTTAAAAATGGCGGCAAGATCTTTTACAAGTTCTCTAAAATCTACCCGCCCGTCTGCTGTGAAATAAAATATAATTTTTGTTTTGTCAAATGTATATTCAGCATCAATTAATTTCATTGACAGCTTATGCTTCGCTATATTTTTTTCACATATACCAAGCGCTTCTTTCGCTTTTTCTTTATTGGATAAATATATTTTTTCATCTTCAGCAGATGCTTTTCTGATCACCGGTTTTAGCGGCGCCACTAATTCTTCATCACTGACATATTTAATTTTAGTAACTGCCTGCCCATATTCGGTTCCTCTCGCCGTCTCCACAATTGCGCAATCGCCTTTTAGTATTTCAATATCATTGGGATCAAAAAAATATATTTTTCCTGCAGCTTTAAATTTTATTCCTATGACTTTTTGCATTTATTCTCCTATCATATGCTTAAGAAACAAAATATTGACTCAATCATTAATTTATTGTTCGTCGATGCATTTGTTCTAATATCATATATATAATCTACTGTTTTCTTTAGTTTTGTTAATTCATAATTTTGTGATATTTTTTTGATTAAATCCAGATTGTCTTTGTTAACGATGTGTTCCGTATTCTTATCTAATTTATAAACGATGCTATCTCGCAAAATAGATGCAATAACCGTAAACACATCCGTCAGCTGCTCTTCAGAGAGCAGTAGGCTGTATTCTATTATCTGCTCAAAATTATTTTGTAATGCATACAGAAAAATCGAGTACACACTTTCCCTTATGTTGTCACTTGCCTTTGCATCACCAAAATAATAAATTTGGCATCTTGATAGTATTGTGGGATAAAAAGCATTTTTTGAATTAGCCAGCAAAATTATTATAGCATATTTATTCGGCTCTTCCAACGTTTTTAGCAAGCTGTTTTGAGCCGGTTTCTGCATAGTATCTGCATGATTGATAATATATACTTTTCTCTCTGATTCAAATGGTAAAATATTGATATTATATTTTAATTTTCTTATTTGACTCGTTTTGATGCTTGCACCATCCGGAAAAACATTGATAATATCGGGATGTGTGCCATGCCGAGCTTTACGACAACTACCGCAGGTATCACATGGTGCCGGCGAATTTTTACAAACACACGCCTTCGCAAATTCAGTGGCTGCCCGTGTTAAAAGCTGCTCATCTTTACCATAGAAAAAATATGCATGTGATAATTTATTTTCTTTTACAGCACTGTTAAGTGAAGTGCCTACATTTCTTGGCACTAAAAGATTTTCAAACATAAGTTCCTCAATTATTAAAACTTTTCAAATTGATCAACATCGAGTACAAATATTGTTGCTCCACCTACTTTGACATTGACATTACAGGCAACATCAGCTCCTTCCGTATAGGAATAGGTGACCGGTGTTGAAATGATCTGTTCTCTTGATTTACATATATTTTTAATGATCATCTTTATTCCATCGACTTCATTTTCCTCTGCGCCAATCAATAAAGTGACATTCCCTATCTTTAAAAATCCTCCTGTGGTCGACAATTTTGTTACATAAAATCCATTTTCTATAAGTGTAGAAGAAAGAACAGAGGCATCGTCTTTTTGAACTACTGCTATAATCAGTTTCATTTGAATCCCTCACTTTCTAAAAATAATTTATATATATCATCTGAAATATTTTCAATTGATCTTATTTCATTTGCATTGATGCACTTTATTTTAGTCCAATTGTATTTTTCTATCAATTCATAGGCTATATCATGCGCACTGTTTAAATGGGCAGCATTAGCCTCATGGATATCTTTTTTTTCATTCCCCGTTATTTTATTTGCTCTGTCTTTTGTGAGCGAGACTGTATCTGCAACCGATAAATCCAAAAAAAATACCACATCAGGCACAGGCAGGCCATATAGATTAAATTCAAAATCATACAGCCAGTCTAGAAATTTTTGTCTCTCCTTTTTATCTTGTATTTTAGAAGCTTGATGCAGCATGTTTGATGTAGTATATCTGTCTGCTATAACAATACCTTCGTTATTATAAAATGCTTCATAATCCTGTTTATAGGATGCATATCTGTCTATCGCATAAAATGTAGAACAAATATATGGAGAAATTGTATTTGGATCCTGCCCGAATTCTCCTCGAAGATACATCCTGACCAGTGCGGAAGATTCGTTATCATATCTTGGATAAGACACTTTCATCACAGGATATTTGTTTTTCTTCAATTTTTCATATAATAATTGACTCTGTGTTTGTTTGCCGCTGCCGTCAAGGCCCTCAAAAACCAACAATCTTCCCTTTTTCATCTCTACTCCGTCTATTTGATTACTTTTATCTTATTCTCTTTTATTCCCATAATGCTTACGCCAATATTTGAATAGTCTACAATAATTTCTATAATTTGCTCCGTTATGACTTCTCCAGGAATTATAAGCGGTATTCCTGGTGGATAGGGTATTACAAAGTCTGCAGAAATTTTATTTTTTGTATTTTTTATCTCTGCATATTTATAATTGCATGAAACGGCTTCTTTCATTTTTATTTTAGATACTGGCTCTGGCATATAAACTGAACGATTTGTTAAATGCGCATTTTTTTTGTTTTCAATCTTCTTAAGTGCATTTCCTAATGCTATTATATCACTTTGCACCGTACCAATGCCACATAAAGCTATGATATATGTATGCGAAGCGTATTCAATATAAATATTTTTTTCTTCAAGAATTTTTTTTATCTCAAAACCGGTGTAATTAGATTTTTTTGTATTAATCCATAATTTTGCCCAATCATAAATTTCATCTTCCATTAAATAAAAATTTGTTGCCGATAGCATATCTTTTAAATAAGTGCGCCAAGTATGAATTTGATTAAAAATCTTTTCCGCATATTCCGATGCGAAATATAATGCTTGCTGCAAGGAATTCAATAAAATGTATGAAGGGCTACTGCTTTGAAAAATGCGCAGATAAAAATCCAGCTTATCAATATCAACCGTACTGCTTCCTACATGAAGTATCGAACTTTGAGTCAAAGAAGACAATGTTTTATGTGTGCTTTGAATGACAATATCCGCACCGCATTCTTCCGCTGATGCAGGATATAATTTTGAGAATGCCAGATGTGCTCCATGCGCTTCATCAACAATGAGCGTTTTGCTGCTTTGCTTTGCCCACAAAGCGGCTTTTTTTATATCTGCACAAGTTCCCACATACGTTGGATATGTCATTATAATGCCTTTAATATCTGCATATTCTTTGCTCAGTTTCTCTGACTCAAGGATATACGCTTCATCGTAACCTTTATTATCACCGCAAGCAAAGACAAGATCGATATCGCATAAAAGGGCAGCATGATAAACAGACAAGTGGCTGTTTCTCTGTATCAATACCTTATCATCGGGCCGAAACGAAGCCGATGCGGCAGCCAAAATCCCCGCGGTTGTGCCATTGATTAAAAATCTGCTCTCATATACGTGATAAAGCTGTGCCGCTTGTTTCTGCGCTTCGCTTATCATTCCGGATGCATGATGCAAATTATCCGTATCACTTAATTCCGTTAGATCAAGAGAATATAATTCTTCATGCCCTGATGTTAGATTTTTTCCTTTATGTCCCGGCATATGCAATCTGATCGAAGATTTATGTTTTTTTAACGCATCTATAATATTCAAATTATCAAACCTGCTTGTTTACTACATTATAATTTGCTATAATGACAACGATTATAATATAAATTTGTCTATAATATATCAAATATTTATTAAATAAGAAAAATTTGATATAATATATATAAGTTTAAAGGAGGAATATGTATATGTCAAACCAAAATGTAATTGAACTCAACCAGGAAAATTTTGGACAAACCATATCATCCGATACCCCGGTACTCGTAGATTTTTGGGCATCTTGGTGTGGTCCATGTAAAATGATGGCTCCGATAATTGATGAATTAGCCGATGAATTTGCAGGCAAAGCGAAAGTATGTAAATTAAATGTTGATGAAAATACAGAGATTGCGTCTCGCTATAAAGTGATGAGTATCCCAACAGTGATTTTATTCCAGAATGGTTCTGAAGTCTCCAGAGATGTTGGTGTAAAATCACAGGATTTCTTTTCCCAGAAAATCAATTCTATGCTGTAGAAAATAAAAAAGCAGAGCACATGCTCTGCTTTTTTTGAGTTTACTCTTCTTCAAACATATCTTTGCCTACTCCGCATACCGGGCATACCCAATCTTCGGGCAGGTCTTCAAAAGGAGTGTTTTTTCCAATTCCTGCAGCTTCATCTCCTTCAGCGGGATCATATACATAGCCGCATACTGTACATACATACTTTTTCATTAGCGTAACCTCCAAAATTTATTTCCAGAATTTAAAATTCTGCATTATTAACCGTTCTTGGGAACGGAATAATATCTCTTATATTCTTCATACCCGTGATATACATCAGTAATCTTTCAAACCCGAGACCAAAACCTGAATGCACGCATCCTCCATAACGTCTTAAATCTAAATACCATTGCATATTTTCTCGGGCGATGCCCACATTTTGCATCGCATCAACAAGTACATCAAATCTTTCTTCTCTTTGACTGCCACCTATAATTTCGCCCACTCCCGGTACTAGCAAATCCATCGCGGCCACTGTGCCGCCATCATCGTTTCTCCTCATATAAAAAGCCTTAATATCTTTAGGATAATCAATCACAAATACGGGCTTTTTATAGATTTCTTCTGTGATATATCTCTCGTGCTCTGTTTGCAAATCACAGCCCCATTTTACTTCATAATCAAATTGCCTGCCTGCTTGATGCAGCAGTTCCACGGCCTTTGTATAAGTAATACATTCAAAATCAGATCGAACAATATTTAAAAGTCTTTCTTTCAAGCCTTTATCAATAAAACTGTTGAAAAAATCCATTTCGGTACTGCAATTTTTCAGCATGTAGCTTATAAGATATTTTATCAAATTTTCGGCCAATTTCATGTTGTCAAAAATATCGGCAAAAGCAACTTCCGGCTCAATCATCCAAAATTCTGCCGCATGACGCGTCGTATTCGAATTTTCTGCTCTGAATGTTGGTCCAAAGGTATATACTTTTTTAAATGAAAGAGCATAGGCTTCCGCTTGCAATTGCCCACTCACTGTGAGATATGCTTCTCTAGCAAAAAAGTCATTTGAATAATCTATTTCATTATACTGATTAAACGCTAAGTGATCCATATCCAAAGTAGTGACACGAAACATTTCCCCTGCGCCTTCACAATCGCTTGCCGTTATGATTGGCGTATTGACATATACAAAGCCTTTTTCATTAAAATATTTGTGTACGGCATAAGCCAGAACAGAACGCGCACGAAAGATGGCTGAAAATGTATTCGAACGCGGACGCAGATGTGCTATTTCCCTTAAATATTCGAAAGTGTGTCTCTTTTTTTGAAGAGGATAATCGGCCTTACTTGCCGCCGCCAGAGAAATTGTTTCTGCAATTAATTCAAACGGCTGCTTATTTTGAGGTGTTAGAATAAGCTTGCCCTCTATTTCGACTGCAGTACTGATTGTGTATTTACTAACTGTATCAAAATTATCTACATTATCTTTTTCAATAACTATTTGAAGATTTTTAAAACACGTTCCGTCGTTTATTTCCATAAATCCAAACGCGTTGGATGTACGCAGTGTTCGTATCCAACCTTTTATTAAAATATGCTGTCCGCTATATTTATCTGCATTAAAATAAATATTACTGATATCTACGTACATTGTATCTCCTTAAGTTTACTGCACTGCCAACCGATAAATCGCTTCGGCATAAATAATAGCCGCTTTCAGTAAACTTTCTATTTTTACATATTCATTTTTTTTATGCATGGTATCCTTTTCCCCGTAAAACAGCATCCCGAATCCCAAGATATTTTTCATTGCTCTGGCATATGTGCCGCCACCAATTGTAAAGGGTTTGCTGTTTGTATCTTTCGTTACTTCTATATAAGCCTCCATTAATATTTTCACAAGATAAGAATCTTTTTCTATATAAATCGCATCTTTAAAATGCTCCAGCTTGTATTTAATATTTGTGTTTTTTAAAGCATCTGTGATTTTACTTGTAACAACATTCTTTTTTACGGTGATTGGATAACGGATATCACTGCTGATGATGATATCATCATTTTCCATCTTAACCGTCCCCACACAAAATGTCAAGCTCCCGAACTCGTCTTTCATATCAAGCTGCATGTTTTCTCCGCTTGCCGCAAATCCTATTTTTTTACAATATGCTGCAGCAAATTCCGCCCCATGATTCAATTCAATTCTGCTTAAAAAACATGCCATATGGCTGATAGCATTTATTCCTTCTTCCGGCCTGCTTCCATGAGAGGATTTACCGAAGATCTTCAGTATTATAGTTTGGTCTGCTTTGCTATGCTGCCCTTCTATCGCATTTTTCTTTAAATAATCATCAAATTGCTTCAATAGTTTATGCTCATCTGCAATACATAATGTTGCCTCACATTGATCGGCAACCATATTCACTGCGCTGCCGCCTTTTATATCAATTAAATAGGGAGCATTTTTCGGCCCATTGTCTGCAAAGATAAAATTTCCTTGCATAATTGCCTTCTCTCCATGTATTAAAGGAAAATTCGCATCCGGTGTAAAACCCGTATCTACATGGCCTTCTTTTTTCACATAGTATTGTATGCCTTCACAGTTTTTTTCTTCATTTGTTCCAAAGATCACGCGAACACGCTTGCTTAATTTTGCGCCGCTGTCTAAAACAGCTTTCAATGCATATAAGCTCGCGACCGCCGGCGCTTTATCATCGCTTGTTCCTCTGCCGTATATTTTCCCATCATTAATAATGGCTGCGTAGGGGTCAACTTCCCAACCCTCTCCTTCCGGAACAACATCCAAATGCACAAGGATCCCGACGACTTCTTCTCCCTGTCCTGCCTCGGCATAGCCTGCGTACCCATCCAGATTATGCGCAGAAAACCCCAGCTCTCTGCTTATTTGAAGCGCTTCGTTTAAGGCATCTGAAATACCTTTTCCAAAAGGCATCCCTTCCTGCGGCGTATCGTCCACACTCTTAATGCGAACCAATCTTTGCACATCTCTGATGATATCGTCCTTATATTTAATAATTGCATTGGCAAATTCCATTTATTCATCCTTTTTATAATATAATTTACATATATCATATACAAATTGAGTTTTATGATTCACTTTATCAAACAAAAGTTTTGCAATTTCATGCGCTTTTTCAAGCGTAGTCGTTACTTCTACTTTGCTTTCTATAGCTGCTCTTCTCATCTTAAACGCATCTGAACGCGAATGTTCTGTTTTTTCAGGCGTATTGATAATAATATTGATATCTCTGTTGATAATTAAATCCATGATCGTTGGTTTTTTCTCACCCAATTTATTAATAATTTTAGCTTTCACGCCATATTCTTTAAGCGATTTCGCCGTGCCCTCTGTTGCTAATATTTCAAAGCCTGCATCAGCAAGCTGCGCGATTACCGGCATGAATTGTTTTTTATCTTTGTTATTCAGCGTGACTAAAATCTTATGTTTCAGTTTCGCAAGATCTGTCCCCGCGGCACACAACCCTTTATAGAGTGCATCTTCATATTCTTCAGCTACTCCCATAACTTCTCCGGTTGAGCGCATTTGCGGTCCGAGCACGGCTTCTATGCCAGGTATTTTTTCAGTTGAGAAAACTGGTATTTTGATGCCGAAAAGCTTGGATTCCGGATAAATACCCGTTCCGCATTTCATATCTTTTAATTTTTCACCTAATGACACACGCACAGCAAGAGGTATAATAGGCAATCCTGATATTTTACTGATATATGGCACGGTTCTGCTTGAGCGAGGATTGACTTCTATAATATAAAGTTCATTTTCAAATTCAACAAACTGAATATTGATGATTCCGACAACTTCCATCTTCGTTGCGATCCGCTTTGTATAATCATAAATTTTTTCCTTGATTTCTTCGCTGACGCCGAGAGGTGGGTAAATCGTTATGCTGTCTCCCGAATGCACACCGGCTTTTTCCAAATGTTTCATAATGCCGGGAATCAATACATCCTCTCCGTCACACACCGCATCTACTTCAAGCTCGGTGCCATATAAATACTTATCTATTAAAACCGGATTCTCGCTGTCAAAATTGAATGCTTCTGAAAGATATTTAATTAGCTGATCTTTCTGATAGCATATCTCCATGCCTCTGCCGCCAAGAACATAAGAAGGACGCACCAGTACAGGGTACCCTATTTCTTCGGCTGCTTCAATTCCAGCCTCCAGTGACCATACGCCCTTGCCTTTCGGTCGTTTTATATTTAATTCTTCTAGTATTTCTTCAAATTTTTCCCTATCTTCCGCTGCATCTATACTCTTAGGCTGTGTTCCGATAATCGGTATATTTTTTTTTGTACAAAAATTAGCTAACTTTATCGCTGTCTGACCGCCAAACTGCAAAATGACGCCATATGGTTTTTCTTTTTCGATAATGTTATAAAAATCTTCTTCCGTAAGCGGTTCAAAATAAAGTTTATCCGAAATATCGAAATCAGTACTGACCGTTTCGGGATTATTATTGATAACAATGGCTTCTATGCCTTGTTTGCGCAATGTGAACACGCTGTGCACACTGCAATAATCAAATTCAATACCTTGTCCGATTCGTATCGGACCGCTCCCCACGACGATTACTTTTTTGTTATTGCTGATTACATTTTCATCATATTCATCATAAGTTGAGTAGTAATACGGAGACACTGCTTCAAACTCGGCCGCACATGTATCGACAAGTTTATAGGTAGGAATAATATTATATTTTTTTCTTAAATTAAAAATCTCTTCCTCTTTTACAGACATGATTTCTGCAATACCGCGATCGGCAAATCCGCGCTTTTTAAGTGTTTTTAATACCTCTTCGTCTAAATCTTCTATAGATATTCTCGCAAGCATTTCTTCATATTCCACAATGCCTTTGATTTTTTTTATAAAAAACTGATCAATTCCTGTGATTTGTGCAATTTTATCCTGACTGTATTTTCTTCTCAGCATTTCAGCAATATCAAAAATTCTCTCATCATCGGGATGAATGATTCTGTTTTTTAGTTCTTCCAAAGTGCGCTGCTCAGATGGTTTATGACGAAGTGAAAAAGAACCGATTTCTAGTGATCGAACAGCTTTTAAAAGAGCTTGTTCAAAGTTGGAGCCAATAGCCATTGTCTCGCCTGTGGCCATCATTCTTGTACCGAGAAGTTTTTTGTCGGATTCAAATTTATCAAACGGCCATTTAGGGATTTTAACGACAACATAATCAAGAGTAGGTTCGAAACATGCATAAGTTTTCTTTGTTACCGCGTTAATGACTTCATCAAGTCCATAACCTAAAGCAAGTTTTGCCGCAATTTTTGCAATTGGATACCCTGTTGCTTTAGACGCAAGGGCCGATGAACGGCTTACACGCGGATTGATCTCTATGACCGCATATTCAAAACTCAGCGGATTGAGTGCAAACTGCACATTGCATCCACCAATAATCCTTGCAGCATTAATAATATTGAGCGACGCTGTTCGCAGCATCTGATATTCTTTATCACTTAGCGTCTGGCTTGGCGCAACAACAATACTATCCCCTGTATGTATGCCTACAGGATCAATGTTTTCCATGTTACACACGGTAATGCAGTTGCCTTTGGCATCCCGCATGACTTCATACTCCACTTCTTTCCAGCCTTTAATGCTTTTTTCAATCAACACTTGGCCTTCAACACTGAGCATGAGCCCGCTTTTTAAAATTTCTTCCAGCTCCGTAGGGTTTTCTGCGATGCCGCCACCTGTGCCACCAAGCGTATAGGCGGGGCGCACAACCACCGGATAGCCAATTTTACGTGCTACTTTAAAGCCTTCCTCTATGGTATTGACTACACGGCTTTCAATAATAGGCTCTCCGATTTTTTTCATTAAATGACGAAAACTATCTCTGTCTTCCCCTTGAATGATCGATTCAATTGATGTGCCGATCACACGCACATTGTATTTATCCAATATTCCTTTTTTATATAAATCAACAGCAAGATTTAGCCCTGTCTGTCCTCCCATGCCCGCAAGAATTGCATCCGGTCTGTCTTGTTGTATTATTTTTTCAATATATTCGGTATTCAAAGGTTCAATATAAACTGCATCCGCTATTTCCGTATCTGTCATAATCGTTGCAGGATTGGAATTTGCCAAGACGGTTTTTACTCCTTCTTCACGCATTGCCGTACACGCCTGCGTTCCAGAATAATCAAATTCAGCCGCCTGCCCTATTACGATGGGCCCGGAACCTATTATCAGCACTTTCTTAATCGTAGTATCCTTAGGCATTTTTATTCCCCCTTTTTATGGTTTCAATCATTTCATCAAAAATATATTCGGAATCATCGGGTCCGGGACATGCTTCGGGATGATATTGCACTGAAAAAATATTCTTCAATTTATGTTTCATGCCTTCCACACTGTCGTCGTTGATATTTTTATGCGTTATGACTACATCATCGGGTATTTTTGTTGTGACATAGCCGTGATTTTGACTTGTGATATATACTCTGTCTTTTCTTAAATCTTTAACCGGATGATTGCTTCCTCTGTGACCAAACTTTAATTTTTGCGTATCTCCTCCCAGTGCAAGCGTCAGAAGCTGGTGCCCAAGGCAGATGCCCACAACAGGCTTTAACTCGATCAGTTTTTTGATTGTCTCAATACTATCCTGTAAATCCTTTGGATCTCCGGGCCCATTAGATAAGAAGATACCATCAGGATTGATAGCCATAATTTCTTCGGCTGTTGCATTATAAGGAAAGACGGTCATTTTGCATCCTTTTCGGGCAAATGTATTTAATATATTTTGTTTGATACCAAAATCCATCACCGCAACATTCAGGCCTTCTCCTATTGTGTAAGGTTTTTTTGTGCTTACTTTATCTACAACATCATTGTTGTTATAAGGAGTAAGAATTTTATCCACCTCTTCTTTTGCCATCTTGCGCTTTGTCAAAATACCTTTCATAACGCCCTTATCGCGTATGTTTTTTGTAAGATATCTCGTATCCAAGCCCTGCATTCCAAAAATTTTATTTTCATATAAATAATCATTAAGACTCATTTCATATCTGAAGTTATTGGGAAATTCACACATTTCTTTTACGATAAATCCTCTTACTTTTGGATTTTTTGATTGACCATCGTCTAAATTAATGCCATAATTGCCAATTAGAGGATATGTCATCAAAACGATTTGTCCGTAGTAAGACGGATCTGTCAAAACCTCCTGATAACCAGTCATTCCTGTGTTAAAAACAACTTCACCAACGACTTCTTCGTCTGTATATCCAAATCCACTGCCTTCAAAACTTACTCCGTTTTCTAAATATAAATAGACTTTCATATTGCCTCCTGTTGGTTTGCCACTTATTGCTTGTTAAATTTTCTGCTTCCGGGTTTTACCGGCTGGCTTCCTGATTTACAAAGCGGACACTCGCTTTCCTCAAATGTTTCTATATTTAAACGTATTGCACTGTGTATCGGATAATCAAATGGCGCCTTGCCACTGATTCTGTTCACAATGCACAGCACACCGATAATTTCGATGTCATTTTCGTATTCATGCAACGCTTTAATTGTCTCCAAAGTTGATTTTCCTGTTGTGAGCACATCTTCAGTAATTAATACTTTCGCTCCTTTTTTTAATTCAAACCCACGCCGAAGCTGCATGATGTTCTCTACGCGCTCTGTAAATATGGCCTCTGTGCCGAGTTGTCTTCCTACTTCATAAGATACAATAACTCCACCCATAGCCGGACCTACAATAATGTCGGGTTTTTCTTTGAGGTTTTCTAATGCTTTTTTGAGCACTATTTCTGCTTTATCGGCAAAGCGCAATAATTTTGCGCACTGGACATAGCTTTTACTGTGTTTGCCCGACGATAAGAGAAAATGTCCACGCAGTACTGCGCCTGTTTCATTTAATATTTGCAAAATATCTTCATTCATATAAATTTGCCTCTCAAATTATATTTATAATATCTTTTAGATATAAATCTTCATCTTTACAATATTGTTCCAGCTCATTAATTATACTCTTTAGCCTCACAGGATCTATAAAATTTGCCGTGCCTACCTGAACGCATGAAGCGCCAGCCATCATGAATTCTAAGACATCTTGCACAGTATAGACTCCTCCCATACCCATAATAGGGATTTTTACGGCTTTTGATACCTGATGAACCATACGCAGCGCTATAGGCTTAATGCATGCTCCCGAAAGCCCTGCATACACATTATCAAATACGGCTTTTTTGTTTTTTATATCAACTGCCATCGCCTGAACAGTATTGATAAGCGACAAGGCATCGGCGCCCGCTTCTTCGCATGCTTTTGCTATAGCCGCAATATCGGTTACATTGGGCGATAATTTTACCATGACCTTATGTCTGCTTTTTTGTTTGACTGCTTTTGTAACTTCATACGCAGAATCTTCGCATACTCCGAAAGCCATACCTCCCGATTTTACATTGGGGCAAGAGATATTCAGCTCCAAAATATCAAGATCGATCTTATTGAGCATTATCGCTCCTTTTGTGTATTCATCCAAGTTGCTTCCACCCATATTGATGATCTTTATTGTTTGAATATTTTTTGCGTATTCTTTATATTTTTTGATAAAGGAAGAAATTCCCGGATTTTCGAGCCCGATGCTGTTGAGCATACCCGCTTCGCATTCCCAGATGCGGATTCCGCTATTACCGTCTTTTTTATTCAGAGTCAAACCCTTAAAGGAAATTCCTCCAAGGCAGTTTATATCATAAAATTCGGCGTGTTCTTCTCCGAATGCAAATGTACCTGATGCAGCTATGATTGGATTTTTTAATTTTAAATCCAAAAAATCAATACTTAGTTTATTCATAAAATATATCCTTTGCTTTAAACACGGGCCCGTCACTGCAGACTTTTTTATTTCCACTTTTTGTCGCTATATTGCATCCGAGACATGCGCCGATACCGCATGCCATTCTTCTCTCAACAGATATAAAGATTTCACACCCGATATTTTTATACAATTCATATGCTTTTTTCATCATCATTTCCGGTCCACATATAAAAACACTGTCTACATTGAATTCATCGATAACATCTGTAATAAACCCACCTGTATGGCTTATGACCCTGTCACAATAGCCGCTGATTTCTTCCTTGAGGTATTCTTCCTCCCTGTATCCCAAAAAAGCCGTGATGTGTGCTCCGTTAAGTTTCAATTGTTTTGCAAGTAGCAAAAGAGGAGCTATCCCTACCCCTCCGCTTATGATAACGCTGCGTTTCGCGTTTGCATCAAACCCATTTCCCCTCGGCCCCATCAGTTCTATTTTATCACCTGTTTTTAAAGATGAGAATATTTTTGTTCCCCTTCCTTTTACTTCGTATACAAAGACTGCTTCACCATCTTTCTTGTCACAAATACTGATAGGCCGGGAAAAAGTGAGATTATCTCCCCAGGCTCGCAGCATATAAAACTGTCCCGCTTTAAGGTTATCATTACAGTCTACTCGTAGTCGATAGATATTTTTTGCAATCGGAGTGTTTTGTATGACTATAGCCATTTTGAAATATCCTCCTTCATATCAAGCACCGCCTTGCTGATGTGCTCAGTAAACCCTTCATCATTACATTTGCCTTTATGCGCTGTAATTAACCCTCTTGAAGAATTGATCACTCCGCATATTTTATTTCTAAACACAGAAGCAATATCTTTCCCGCTGCCACCCTGCGCACCATATCCCGGTATTAAAAAAAATGTGGAAGGCATCAGCATTGCTATTTCTTTAAATTCATCTGGGTATGTAAGCCCCACGACAGCACCTATGCTGCTAAAACCGCTCTGGCCTACAAAATCGCTTCCCCATTGCTTAATTTTTTGAGCAACCAATTCATAATAGGCTCTGCCCTCTACTGTAATATCTTGGAAATCTTTAGAAGAGGCATTTGATGTTTTCAGCAAGACAAACAATCCCTTTTGATTATTTTGAATATATTCATAATAGGGAGAGACGGAGTCCTGGCCCATATAAGCATTGACCGTAATAAAGTCAGCTTCAAAGTCACCTTCAAAATGCGCCTTTGCATACATTTTGGCAGTTGACGAAATGTCTCCTCTTTTTACATCCGCAATCGCAATACAATTCTTTTGTCTTATATACTTCAGCGTTTTTGAATAAGCCTTTAACCCTTCAATTCCCAAAGCTTCATAAAAAGCAATCTGCACTTTAAAACAAGCCACGTCCGAAGATACCGCATCAATAATCATTTTGTTGAATTTATATAATTTATCTTCAGTGGAACTGTCTTCATCTTGTATGTATTTTGGTATATATTCAAGCATTGTGTCGAGCCCGACACAGATCGGCGAGATTGTATTCGCCTTTTTATAAAGCTTGTCCGCTATCATATTTGCAAACTCCTTTTAAATATGTTCGTAGTACCCTGCCGCAAACTTCATGACCATCAAATGGCGTATTGTTGCTTTTGGAAATAAATTTATTTCTATCTATTTTATACAAATTATCAAGTTCAGCAATGATTAAATTCGCGTTCGCTCTCTTTGAAATGATTCTTTCTCTCAAGCCCATTAATTTTGCCGGCATATATGAACTCATTTCACAAAATCTGGTCAACGGAATACCATGCTCTTTAAAAGTTTTTATATACATTGAAAAAGCCGTTTCTATATTACTGATTCCGGGACTGCCTTTTTCTTTATCTTCTTTGCTGTGCGGTGCATGGTCAGTGGCAAGGATATCTATTGTTTTGTCTCTCACGGCTTCTATTAAAGCATTGCGATCTTCCTTGGCCCCGATTGGCGGATTTACTTTATAATCAATCCCGTAACTAAATAGATGATGAGGGGTTACTTCACAGGTAAATTTCAGTCCGTTTTGTTTTGCGTCTCTGATAAGTTTTATAGATTCTTTTGTGCTTACATGGCAAATATGCAAATTTCCGCCTATCTCTTTCAGTAACCGCAGATCTCTTTGTATCAACTGCGTTTCAGGCTGACAATGAACTGCTATTATAAAATCTTCTTTTTTTGATTTTAACAATGCTCTCCTCATAAATTCATCTGAGAAGATACTGTTTCCGTCATTTGAAAATAACTTTGTGCAGGTTCTCAATTGCCTTGTATCAACAATCTCTTCATCATTTAATCCGATGCCGAGTGCAGCGATCTGGTTGAATTCACAAAGACCCTGCGCTTCTGCCACTTGGTTATTTCTGTTTACAGCTTCTATGCTGTCTGCAACAGGATTTGTATTCGCCATAGCTGCAACATAAGAGTACCCGCCTTTTACCGCCGCTTTTAGCCCAGAGGGTATGTCTTCTTTGTATTCATATCCGGGATCCCGAAAATGACAGTGCAGATCAACCATTGCAGGCATGAGAGCACGGCCTTTCAAATCGACAATCTCACAATCTGGGATCCTAGCATCAATAGTTTCGCAAGGTTTAAAAATATTTTCTATGATGCCGTTACAAACAAGCACACTGCCAAAACAATTTGTTTGTGCATCCAATATCTGCGCATTTTCAAAAAGTATCTTAAAGGGAAGTTTTTGTGTCACAATATTCACACCTGTATTCTTTCGATTTTTCATCAACCAAATAAAATTTTATATCGGCTATTTTTTGATGTTTTGTAATGCAGCTTGGATTTTTGCATTCCAAAATACCTTCTACAACTTTAGGCAATGTAAGCTTAGATTTCTTTTTTAATATACCGTCTTCAACATAATTGATGGTAACATTCGGATCAATCAGTCCTAAAACAGTGAGATCTAATTCAATATCTGTTTCAATTTTTATTAAATCTTTTTTACCCATTTTCCTACTCGGTACATTTCTCATGAGTACCACAACATCATCTAGCTTATCCAGACCCAGTTGACTAAATATTTTATAACCGCATTCTGCCTCTATATGGTCTATTACGATTCCTCTTTTTAGCTTGGATACATTAATCATTTTCCTCACTCCAATCCGAGTAATTTTAAAATCAACGCCATTCTTACATACATACCGAATTTGGCTTGCTGAAAATATACCGCACGCGGATCACTGTCCACTTCATCAGCTATTTCATTGACGCGCGGAAGCGGATGCATCACGATCATATTCTCTTTTGCAAGTTTCATTTTCTCAAGCGTAAGAATAAAATAATCTTTAAGCACCATATATTCATATTCGCTTACAAACCGCTCTCTTTGAACACGTGACATATACAAAATATCTGCTTTCTTTATACCTTCATCCAGATTATTTGTTTCCGTATAACTGTTTGGATCAAGGATTTCTTTTATATATGTAGGCATTTTCAATTCTTCGGGAGAGATAAAAATAAATTTTGTTCCTTCGTATCGATGCATCGCTTTGACCAGAGAGTGGATTGTTCTGCCGAATTTCAAATCTCCGCAGACTGCGATGCAATGATTATTTAAAGTCTTTTTATAATGTCTGATAGTAAGCAAATCAGTCAATGTTTGTGTGGGGTGCTGGTGGCCTCCGTCTCCCGCGTTAATAATCGGTACCAAAGCATGTTTTGCCATTAATTTAGCCGTGCCTTCAAGCGGGTGGCGCACAACAGCAATATCTACATAATTGGATATTGTAATAATTGTATCTTTTAGTGTTTCACCTTTTGCCGCGGAACTTGTATTGGGATCCGAAAATCCTATAACCTGTCCGCCAAGACGAAGCATCGCCGCATCGAATGAAAATTTTGTTCTTGTTGAAGGTTCATAAAAAAGACTTGCCAGCAGCTTATTTCTACATTTTTCGGAATACTTTTCCGATGTTTCAATAATGCTGTCGGCAAGTCTGAAAACTTCTTCTAATTCATCAATGGTAAAACCGCTCGGTTCAATAAGATGTCGCCCTTTTAACATTTTATCCTCCATATACTTTTACATAAAAAAACATGCCCAAAAAGGCATAAAAACAATTGTTATTTGCTTCATAACGCCTTTTAATTATCAAACAAGATTGATGTAAAAGCATTATTTTTATAAATAATATATTAAAAGTGTACTATTGTCAATTTAAATGATATAATTATTTTAAATTATTTTTAGGAGGTATCTAAATTATGTTTTTTACAACAGCATTAATGAATGATGATGAGCCTAAAATTATCGTAGCAAACAAGGCTCGCAACAAATTCTTCACCATGGATTATCTTGCTGATAAATTAGACTTTGAACCATACTTTGATTTACTCCAATTCATTGACGAACACGATGATGAGATGATAGAAGATATCAGAGAGTTTATTGAATCTGGCGCCGAAGGCGATGTAGAAGATATTAATAAACTAATGCTCCTTCCTGCTATTCCATATCCGCTGAGAAATGTGTTCTGCTTGGGTAAAAACTATAAAGATCACGTCGCCGAAATGGAAAAAGAAGCACTTCCGGAAGAGCCGATTTATTTTTCTAAAGCAGCATTCGTATCTTCCGGCCCGGGAGATGAAATCAGTGTGTATTCGGATACAAACAGAACAGCCGACTATGAAGTTGAATTAATCGTCGTAATCGGCAAAGAAGCCATGAATGTTGAAAAAGGCGAAGCTGAAGATTATGTGTTTGGATATGCTGTGGGTAATGACTTTTCGATTCGCAACACACAAATGGGCAGAGGGCAATGGTTTTACGGCAAAAGCTATGATGGGCATTTTGCAATGGGCAACTGGATTGCTCATAAAAGCATGTTCCCATTCCCGGTTGAACTTGATATAGCAAGTTATGTAAACGGAGAAAAAAGACAATCTTCCAATACAAAATATTTTATTTTTGATATTTCAACAGCGCTTAATGATTTGACACAGGGTGTGACACTTTATCCGGGCGATATGCTCATGACCGGAACACCGGCAGGCGTTGGTGCAGGGTTTAAACCTCCTAAATTCTTAAAGGCCGGGGATATTGTAAAGAGCGAAATTATCGAATTAGAATCATTTGAAAATGTAATGTGTGAATAATATAAAAAAAGAGCTGTTTTTCAGCTCTTTTTTATTTGCAATAATAAATTATTCGATACCGTTACAAATGACTCTTACTCTGACAATACCATCAATGGACTTGAGTTGTTTTATAACTCTATCCTCGATATCACTTTCGATATCAATCATTGTATACGCCCATTCACCTTTTGAATTGTTGAGCATATTTGTAATATTAATATTCTCGCATGAAAGTATACTGGTGATTTGACCCAGCATGGTCGGAATATTTTGATTATGAATCACAAGCCGGTTTTTAGAGTTCACGGGACCCATGTTTGTATCCGGATAATTGACTGAGTTTATAATATTACCGTTTTCCAGGTACTCCATCATTTGATGAACCACCATTCTCGCACAATTAATTTCGCTTTCCGGAGTGGAAGCTCCCAAATGCGGAATACAAAGCGTGTTCGGCATGTTGAGAATTTCTTTGCACGGGAAATCTGTAATATATCTTGCTATTGTGCCGTTTTGTATATATTCATTTAAATCTTTATTATTCACAAGGCCGCCTCTGGCAAAATTCAAGAGACGCAATCCCTTTTTAGCATTTTTGAATACTTTCGCATTTAAATAATTTTTTGTTTTTTCTATCAGTGGTATATGAATAGTTATATAGTCGCAATTTGAAAAAATTTCATTTAAGCTTATAGCTCTTTTCACTTTTGGCGAAAGCCCCCAAGCCGACTTTACAGATATAAACGGATCAAACCCATAGACATTCAAGCCTAAAGATATCATTGCGTTGGCTACCATAACACCTATGGAGCCCAGGCCGATCACACCAAGCGCTTTGCCTGCGATTTCCGGGCCGACAAATCTATTTTTATTATCTTCAACCAACTTTTCTATATTATCGTTTGTATCTTTAATGCCTTCCATCCATTTAATGCCGCCTATGATATCCCGTGATGCCAAAAGCATACCCAGTATTACCAATTCTTTAACCGCGTTGGCATTCGCACCAGGCGCATTCGCTACAACCACACCGTTTTTCGTAAAAGCCTCTACATCGATATTGTTTACCCCGGCACCGGCTCTTCCTATATATAAAACATCTTTTGAGACATCATCTAAAATAATTTGCTTACTACGAAGAAGCAATGCCTCGTAATCCTGATCAGCATCCACTATTTTATACATGTCTTTATTGATCATTGTAAGTGCAAGAGGTGTAATATTATTAAAATAAGCTACCTTAAACATTTTATTTCCTACCTATTTAATTCGTATTCTTTCATTAAATCTATCAGTGCTTCTACCTGTTCAAGCGATGCCGCATTATAAATGCTTGCCCTCATACCGCCCACGCTCCTGTGCCCTTTTAAAAACATAAACCCTTTTTCTTGTGCGTATTTATCAAAGATTTTATTTTCATCCTCTGAAGGAAGTGTGAAGATGACATTCATAGCCGAACGAGAAGATATATCCACATCATTGCTGAATATTTTGCTGTTATCTATATATTCATATAAAAGAGCCGCTTTGTATTTATTTGCTTTTTCCATTTCGCTTACGCCGCCTAATTTATCAAGCCACTTTAAAACCTTATTCAGTACATAAACCGCAAATACAGGAGGTGTGTTGAGCATGGATTTTTTCTCGATCATAACTTTGTAATTGAGCATTTCAGGCAGATAATCGGAGCTTCTTTCCAGCAAATCATTCTTGATGATGACAACCGTAACTCCGGCAATACCTAAATTTTTCTGTGCACCTGCAAAAATAAGAGAAAATTTATCTGTATCATATTTTTCGCTTAAAATATTTGATGACATATCTGCAATCAACGGGATCGTATATTCAGGAATATCACTGCAGCTAAATTTTGTTCCCTCGATTGTATTATTTGTGCACAGATAAATAAAATCCGAATCAGCCGAATTGGCAATATCCTTCAAATTTGGCAGTTTTTTAAAACTATCCTTTTCGCCGCTGGCTAATATACAAACTTCGCCAAATTTTTTTGCTTCTTTAATGGCATACTTTGTCCAGCTGCCTGTATGTATAAAATCTGCTTTTTTATTTTCAGCAAATAAATTCATAGGTGCCATCGCGAATTGTTGCCTCGCTCCGCCTTGCATAAAAAGAACCGAGTAAGAATTTGGTATATTCATTAATTTTCTCAAAAGCTGCTCAGTTTGATCAAAAAGGTCGATACATTGTTTTGAGCGATGACTAATCTCCATTACAGACATTTTAGAATTATTAAAATCATATAATTCATTTTTTATTTGATCCAAAACTTCTATAGGCAGAACAGATGGCCCTGCGGAATAGTTGTATACCCTTTGCATGATTGTCTAGTCACCTCTACTTATTTATTGTTTTATCATAATTTTAAACGATATTGTACCACAATATCGTTTAAAAAAAAAGCTGTTATTCATCATTATCCACCCTATATGATGTATTTTCATAAATGTTACCGTTGTCAGAATTTACGTTATTATAACTTGAAAGATAATCTCTTAAATAATATAAAATTAAAAACAATACCGCTGCATCATCAAGCAGAGAAAATCCCAGTATTGGTGCAGGAATTAAATCAATGGGCGAGAGAACATAGGCGAGTGCAAAAACAAGTAAAAATTTATTGAAAAAACTGACACTTTTATCTTTTAAAAATTGTTTTATATTGCGAATATTACCAATAATATAAAATAGTTTCAAAATATTATTTCCTTTTTTTATTCAATTCGCTGAATACATAGGCATCGACCAATTTTTTTTCTTCTTTTTTTGTTACTTTATCTTTATTCTTTGATATATTAGTATGAAAATACCTTGCTTCGTTTTTTACATGTTTTCCCTTATGTTTATTTTCTGTATATTTTTTATAGCCCTTATAACTTTTATGACCTTTCTTATGTAACATTTCATCAATGCATTCGTTAATATGTGATATATAAGCAAGCGCCATAAATCCGACTACAATAATAAAGATACTTAAGAACAGTATGCCAAAAAATACTTTCATGATTCTTACCTTTCATTGTGAAAAAAACAGGAATAAATCCTGTTTTGTGTTATAACTGAGATATCATATCTTTCGTAATATTGCCTATTTTAATTTTTTTATTTTTAATATCACTTTTATACTGCAAAATTTTTTGCGTATCTTTATATTTACCTTTTGCCAACTCAATCCCTAAGAGTTTTTGAAGTTTTCTCAACTCTTTTTTCTCACTAATCAATATGTCCGCATTCATGTGTTGCCCTCCTTTTTTTACTTACTAAGCTATTATACTATTGTTTATAATCATGCGCAAGGTTTTTGTTGTGATTACAAAGGCCCAAATATAAAAAACGGCCGACAGATTTCTGCAGGCCGTCTTCTTATTTTTTTCTTTAAATTAGTATAAATAACCGTCCTTTTTTGCCTGATAAGCGAGTTCATCCCTGAAATCAGGATGTGCAATATTGATTAATGCCTGTGCTCTCTGTGTTCTTGATTTATTTTGCAGATCGGCAATTCCGTATTCTGTGACAATATATTGTACATCGGTCCTGCCGGTTGTAATAATGCTTCCGGCGGGATGACTCATAACAATTTTAGATATCCTGGAGCCATCTTTTTTCTCTGCTACAGAATGCATGGCAATAAAAGATTTTCCACCTTTGGACATTTGCGCTCCTCGAACAAAGTCGACTTGACCGCCTGTTCCGGAAAATTGAACTTTGCCGATTGCCTCCGAGCATACTTGGCCTGTAATGTCTACAGCAAGGCATGCATTCACGGATACAAAATTATCATGCTGCGCGACCAAATACGGATTATTCGTGTACTCTAAAGGTCTTGAGTACACATTTGGATTATTGCTTACAAAGTCGTACATTTCCTGACTTCCAAGCGCAAATCCAAGTACCGACTTGCCTGTATATGTTTTTTTCTGACTATTATCTATTGCACCTTTTTTTGTTAAATAATACATGCTCTCCGTGTACATTTCTGTATATACCCCAAGATGCTTGTGGTTTACTAAGCTGAATCCAACCGCATTGGCGATGCCACCGATCCCGATTTGCAGACATGCGCCATTCGGAATTCTTTCAACAATATAAGATGCAACTTTGTTATCAAGTTCACTTGGTGTTGCGCTGGGTGCCGTAACCACCGGGTAACTCTGCTCACAAACAGCCTGAACCTTTGAAATATGGATTTTGTTTTCATCCGTGCAAATATACGGCAGTTGATCGTTGACATGCACAATAGTCAATCTCGCTGTTTCGCACAGAGAATCCATGTCACTGGGAGACAGGCTTAAGTTAAAGTATCCTTCATCATCCATCGGTGTCGCCATAACAAACAGCACAGTAGGATCAAAAGAATTTTGTATTGTAACTCTGTTATTTCTTAACTGATAACTTAAATTATCAATCATTCTTCCATTCTTTTGGGCTGCTCTTTCGTAGCCTCCAAGAAATGTCGACATATACTTGATATGATCACAATCTCTTCCTAATAGCTTAATTTCGTTAGAAATTAGAAACCCCAAGACGCTGACATCTTTTAACTCGTCTTTTCTGTTATATAGTTCTTCGACTAGCGGAACAGACAATGCGTTGCATCCTGCAATATCAATTCTGTCACCATCTTGTACCATTTTCACGGCTTCTTTAAAAGACATTTTTTTGTTTTCGTATTCTTGTTTAAAACTCATTCTTCACCTCATAAAATCTCTGCTGAGACCAAAAAAGCCTCATACTTATTAAATTATGCTTGAATTTATGCTCTTGGTGTTCGAATACCATTGACAACCGGCACTTTATCGCCATTTCCTTCAAAGAAATCAATAATATGTTGAACAGCCATTGTTTTTTGTTCATAATTTGAATCATCTGAGAAGAACGCTGCGTGCGGAGTGATAATAACGTTTTCTTTGCTTACGAACGGTGAATTTTCTAAATCCGGATGTTCTGATACAAATACATCAAGTCCAGCAGAAGAAATCTTGCCTTTTTCAATTGCTTCCAACAAAGCGTCTTCGTCAACCAGGCCGCCACGACCGCAATTCACGAAAATTGGTTTTTTAGCTGCCATTTTATCAAAAGCTTGTGCATTGATCATTTTTTCTGTAGATGGATTAAGCGGCACATGCAAAGAAATCATATCTGATCTTTTGTAAATTTCGTCTAACTCAACCATTTCAACGCCAAATTGATCGGCAAAATCTTGTTTTATATACGGATCGTATGCAATCACAGTACATCCAAATCCTTGCATTCGTTTTGCAACACGTCGTGCAATGTTTCCAAATCCTACCAAGCCGAATGTTTGCGTACACATTCTCTTTATATTTCCTTTTTGTGCCGTTGAAGACCAAACTTTGTCTACTTTTACTGCTTTGTTATATTCAAAAAGCTTTCTATTCAAAGCCAATGTCAGGGCCGCAGTGTGGTCGGCTACTTCTTCTACACAATAATGTGGATTATTACACACAGCTATTCCATATTTTTTTGCTGCGTCGGCATCAATAAAATTAAAACCAATCGACAACACAGAGACTAATTTTAATTTTGGTAATGCGGAATACACTTTATCTGTGAATGGATCGTATACTGCGAGTACAGCATCCGCATCTTTGCATTTTTCGATAAGCGCATCTTCCGATCCATAACATGGATCTAAAATAACCTCTGCTTTTCCTTTTAACATTTCTTTTGCAACCGACATCAATTGGTCATCTGCAAATTCTGTGGTAACAACTACTTTATACATCATGACACCTCACTTAATATGTTTATTAGTATACTCATTATTATAATTTATTAAATGACAATTATCAAGTGAAAAAAATATCAAATATATACAAAATAGTCATATTGCATTATTTTAATAAAATAATACAAATTAAAAGCAAAGAGTAATTATTGTTTACTCTTTGCAAATATTTTTTTAATTAACGCGTATTCTTATGCCCTTGGTGTTCGAATACCATTGACTACAGTAACTTTATCACCATTACCTGTAAAGAAATCTTTCACATTCTGACAAGCAAATAGTTTTTGCTCATAAGCAGCATGATCGGAGTAATATGCCGCATGTGGTGTTAAGACCACATTTTCTCCCATGTTTGCAAATCTTGCATATTCACCGGTCAAATCAGGTTTTTCGGATACGAATACATCTAGACCCGCTGCTGCGATTTTGCCTTCTGTGATTGCATTATACAAAGCATCTTCATCAACAAGACCACCACGGCCACAGTTCACGAAAATCGGTTTTTTCGCCGCCATTTTATCAAAAGCTTGTGCATTGATCATTTTGTCTGTTTCCGGGTTCAACGGAACATGCAGCGAAATCATGTCGGCATTTTTGTAGATTTCATCAAGTTCTACCATCTTAACGCCGAATTGATCCGCAAAATCTTGTTTTATGTATGGATCATATGCAATAACCGTACATCCGCATGCCTGCATACGTTTTGCTACACGTCGCGCTATATTACCAAAGCCTACCAGACCAAATGTTTGTTCACTCAGTCTCTTGATTTTACCGACTTGTGTAAGTCCGTTCCAAACATGATCTACTTTTATTTCTTTGTTGTAATCGAAAAGTTTTCTGTTTAGGGCCATTATTAAAGCAAGCGTGTGATTGGCCACTTCTTCAACACAATATCTTGGATTATTGGATACAGCTATTCCATATTTTTTGGCTGCAACTGCGTCAATAAAGTTAAATCCGATCGAAATTACCGAAACTAATTTTAATTTTGGCAATGAAGCAAATACTCTGTCTGTAAATGGATCATAGATTGCAAGAGCTGCGTCGGCATCTTTGCACTTTTCGATGATTTCATCTTCAGTGTGACAAGGATCGTGTACAACTTCTGCAATATCTCCAAGTACTTCGTTCGCAACTTTCATAAATGCTTCATCAGCAAAATCTGTGGTGACAACTACTTTTAACATAATATCCTCTTTCCTGCTTTATAAAAAGCAATTTTATTTAAATTAAACGCAAATGATGCGCAATTTTATAAATAACAAGCCATCAACAAAGAATACCGTATTTTATGCCTTTGGCATCAAAATTCCGTTTACAATTGGAACTTTTTCACTATTTCCCGTAAAGAAATTTTTTAAGTTTTCACAAGAAAATACCAACATTTCATAAGCAGACTGATCAGAAAAATAAGCTGCATGAGGAGTAATGATCACATTGTCCCCAAGTTTTGTAAAAGGCGATGCTTCTAAATCAGGATTTTCCGATACAAAAACATCGAGCCCCGCAGCTGAAATTTTTTCTGTTACAATCGCATCATATAAAGCATCTTCATCGATAAGACCGCCTCGTGCACAATTTACAAAAATCGGTTTGTTTCTTCCCATTTTTTCAAAAGCATATTTATCAATCATTCCTTCTGTTTCTTTATTTAAAAGAGCATGTACAGAAATGATATTTGCTTTTTCATAAATTTCATCCAAGGAAACCATTTTAGTGTTAAATTGATCCGCAAAATCTTGTTTTATGTATGGATCGTATGCTATAACGCTGCAGCCGTTTGCTTTCATACGCTTTGCCACGCGCCGCGCTATGTTGCCGAATCCTATCAGGCCGAATGTTTGCGTACTAAGTCTCTTGATTTTTCCTCTTTGGGCCTGGGGATTCCATTCATAATTTACCTTCACCGCCGTGTTATAATTTAATATCTTTCTGCTTAAAGCCATTATCAGTGCGAGAGTGTGCTCTGCAACCTCATCCACACAATAACGCGGATTGTTTGATACCGCTACCCCGTATTTTTTTGCCGCTACAGTATCAATCGTGTTATATCCGATTGCTACCTCTGATACCATTTTTAATTTTGGTAATGCAACAAAAACCTTTTCAGTAAAAGGATCCAATCCCGCAATTACTGCATCAGCATTCTTGCATTTTTCAATAATAGCTTCTTCCGTTGAGCAAGGTTCATGAATAATTTCAGCCATATCGCCTAAGATGTCGTGCGTAATTTTTTTGAATAATTCATTTCCCGGTCCCAAATCGGCTGTCACAACAACACTTATCATAAAATACCTCACTTTCTTGTTTAATCATTAAACATTTATCGTTTTCATATATATAATTTAACGAGTAAAGTATTTTAAGTCAAGTGTTTTTTGTCTATTTTAGTTCTAAATATCCGCTATTTTATATTGAAAAAAACATCTATACCGCAATATTGTGCCGCATCTCCCAAAGCTTCTTCTATTCTTATCAATTGATTATATTTCGCTACTCTGTCAGTTCGGCAGGGCGCTCCGGTTTTAATCTGCCCTGCATTGATAGCAACGACCAAATCAGCTATCGTTGTATCTTCCGTCTCCCCGCTTCGATGCGATACCACGGATGCGAAGCCAGCGCGGGAAGCCATTTGCATGGCATCCAATGTTTCTGTTAATGTACCTATTTGATTGAGTTTTATTAAAATAGCATTTGCCGATTGATTCTTAATTCCTTTTTCAAGACGTTTTGTATTTGTTACAAATAAGTCATCACCGACAATTTGGATTTTCCCGCCGAGTTTTTGCGTCATTATCTTCCAGCCATCCCAATCTTCTTCCGACAGACCGTCTTCGATAGATATAATCGGATATTTTTCTATGAGAGCTGCATAGTAATCAACCAATTGCCCGCTGGTAAATTTTTTATCTTCACTTGCTAGATAATACGATTTATTTTTCTCATCATAAATTTCAGTTGCAGCAACATCCAAGGCAAACAATATATCTTTCCCCGGCTCGTATCCTGCTTCTTTTACAGCCTGCTCTATCACTTGCAGCGCTTCTTCATTCGATGACAAATTAGGCGCAAATCCGCCTTCGTCTCCTACTGAAGTAGACATGCCTTTTACCTTTAATACTTTTTTTAAGTAATGATATATTTCCGAACAAATTCGTACGGCTTCTTTAAAATCATCGGCTCCGACAGGCATGATCATAAATTCCTGAATATCAACATTATTATCTGCATGTTTTCCACCGTTTAGAATATTCATCATCGGCACAGGCAACGATTTTGCATTTACTCCGCCCAAGTATTGATAGAGAGGCATATTCAGCGCTTTTGCCGCAGCTTTTGCAACAGCCAAAGATACCGCTAAAATTGCATTCGCTCCTAATTTTTCTTTATTTTCTTTACCGTCAAGCTCAATTAATATTTTATCTATAATAACCTGCTCTGTGGCATCATAACCCACCAATTCGTCGGCAATGATATTATTTACATTGTCAACGGCAGTCTTTACCCCTTTACCTAAATATCTATCCTTATCCCCGTCTCTAAGCTCCACCGCTTCAAAAGCTCCCGTCGAAGCTCCGCTCGGCACAGCCGCCCTACCTGTCACGCCACCGCTTAATACCACTTCCGCTTCGATTGTTGGATTCCCTCTTGAATCTAAAATCTCTCTTGCATAAATATCTTGAATAATTGTCATACTTTCCTCCTAATTTACAATGAGACTTTGCCCCGTCATTTCCTCCGGCTGCTTGATATTCATGATTTGCAAAATTGTTGGTGCAATATCCGCAAGTCTTCCGGGTTTTAGCTTTATTTTAATTTCTTTCGTTATCACACTCAAATTTACATCATTTGCCGTATGCGCAGTGAAACTGCCCATCTTGTCTTCCGCCAGCATCTGCTCTGCATTGCCGTGATCGGCTGTGATTACAATATTGTAATCCATTTTTTTTGCATATTTAACAACTTTGCCTACGCAGTCATCTACTGTTTCCACAGCTTTTAGTGTCGCCTCATAATTTCCGGTATGCCCCACCATATCACAATTCGCGAAATTAATCACTATTAAATCATATTTGTCTTTATTGATTTGCTCGATGAGCGCATCCGCTACTTCATATGCGCTCATTTCAGGTTTCTTATCGTAGGTTTCCACAAGCGGAGACTGAATTAATATTCTATCTTCGCCTTCATATTTCTTTTCAATTCCCCCGTTAAAAAAATATGTCACATGCGCATATTTTTCTGTCTCTGCAATCCTTAGTTGTTTTAAATGAAGACTGCTTAAATATTCACCTAATGTATTGTTTATAATTTCTGATTTAAATGCGATTTCAACATTTTTAAAAGAATTGTCATACTCTGTCATACACACAAAAAAAAGTTCAAGATCCTTTACTTTAAAAGCATTGAAATTCGTTTGTGTCAGCGCATCTGTAAGCTGTCTTGCACGATCAGGTCTAAAATTAAAAAAGATGACGGCATCTTTTTTATCTATTAAGGTACATGGCGTGCCATCACTACCGATCAGAGTGGGACGAATAAATTCATCTGTAATATTTTCTTTATAAGACTGTATAAAAACTTTATAAGGCTCACCAACAATGTCCGCTTTTCCATAAACCAAAGCATCATAAGCCGCTTTAAGACGATCGTATCTCTTATCCCTATCCATGGCATAATAACGCCCCGTTATTGATGCGATTTTTCCTTTTCCGATTCGTTTTATAAAATCTTCCAGCTCATCGATAAATACGATACCGCTTTTAGGCGGTGTATCACGTCCATCGGTAAAACAATGAATATAAACTTCATCTATGTGATTGTCTTTGGCAGCAATCAATAAAGCCTGAAGATGATCGATATGACTGTGCACGCCTCCGTTGCCTAAAAGCCCCATGATATGAAGTTTACTGTTATTTTTCTTTACATGTTCAAAAGCTGCTAAAATTTCCTTGTTTTGAAAAAAAGTACCATCACAGATTGCTTTTGTTATCCGTGATAAATCTTGATAGACGATTCTACCGGCCCCAATATTTAGATGCCCTACTTCGCTGTTCCCCATCTGCCCTTTCGGCAGCCCCACATCCTGGCCGCTAGCAGCTATTTTTACAGTTGGATATTTTGCAAATATAGTATCTAAATTCGGCGTTTTCGCATTCATCACCGCATTGCCCAATGCATTCTCTGAAATGCCGTATCCGTCTAAAATCATCAACAAAACTCTATTATTCATTTATAAACTCTCATATTCAACAATTTTAACAAAAGATTGTTTCAGGCTCGCACCGCCTACGAGTGCGCCATCAATATCAGACATCTTCATTAAAGCATTCACATTATTCTCATTGACACTTCCGCCATATAAAATACTGACTTCTTTTGAGATAGCACCATATTTATCATTTAATACTTTTCTGATATAGGCACACATTTCATTTGCTTGCTCGTCAGTTGCTGTTATGCCCGTGCCAATCGCCCATATCGGTTCATATGCGATTGTGATTGCGCTTACTTCATCATGCTCTATACCATCAAACGCTGCATGAATCTGGTTATAAATAACATCTTTTTCGATATTATTTTTTCTCTGATCCAAGCTTTCTCCAACGCATACAATTGGTTTGATTCCAACTTCGACAGCTTTTTGAACTTTTTTGTTAATGCTCTCGTCTGTTTCATTATAATACAATCTTCTTTCGGAATGCCCAATGATAACATATGTAATCCCTGTCTCAAGAAGCATAGCCGCTGATATCTCCCCAGTGTAGGCTCCTTTATCGAGATAATGCATGTTTTGAGCTCCTATTTGAACATTATATCCCTCGATCGATTTGACAGCATTTGATATTGATAGAAAAGGAACACAAAAAACAACCTCACATGCGGTATATTTCAATTCATCTTTTATGGAGTCCAAAAAAATCAAAGTCTCGGAAGGCGTCATATTCATTTTCCAATTGCCCGCTATAATTTTTTTTCTCATCAAAACACTCCTATTTATCACTCATTGCCGCTATACCCGGCAAAGTATTTCCTTCTAAAAATTCAAGCGAAGCCCCTCCGCCCGTAGAAATATGACTGATCTTGTCTTCAAATCCCAGTTGTGTAACCGCTCTGGCAGAATCTCCACCTCCCACTACTGAAAAACAATCGCAGTTTGCTACTGCTTGTGCAATTTTGAGTGTGCCTTCGGCAAAATTTTTGAATTCAAAAACCCCCATGGGACCATTCCAAACAACAGTTTTCGCTTTCATGATTTCTTTTTCATATAAAGCTATTGTTTTAGGCCCGATATCAAGCCCCATCTCGTCTTCCTGAATCTCATTAAAGATTCTCATAAAATTATTATTTGTGTCTTCATATGCCTTCGCTGTTTTTATATCAACGGGCAGTAATAATTTTACACCCATTTTATTTGCTTTATTAAGTATTTCATTTGCAACATCCAATTTGTCATTTTCAACAAGAGATGTGCCAACGACATATCCCTGTGCTTTTAGAAATGTATATGTCATTGCTCCGCCGATTAAAATCGTTTCCACTTCATTAATGAAGTTATTGATAATGCCGATTTTATCGCTTACTTTAGCCCCGCCGAATATAGCCACGATTGGTTTTCGTGGATTGTTGAGCACTTTTGACAGCATTGTGATTTCTTTTTCCATTAAAAATCCGAGCACGCCTTCCAAATATGCACAAACCCCTACATTCGATGAATGTGCTCTGTGGGCCGTGCCAAATGCATCATTGACAAAGATATCGGCATAACTTGCAAGTTCTTCGGCAAATTGCCCTGTATTCTTTGTTTCTTCTTCTCTGAAACGTGTATTTTGAAGCAGTAACATTTTGTCATCCGAATGTTTAAAAGAATGCACCATTTCATTCGCAATTGGGCCGGTTACTCTGTCATCATCCGCAAACAAAACATTTATTCTTAATAATTCCGATAGTCTTTGTGCGACTGGCTTTAAAGATAAGTCACTGTTTGGAACTCCTTTTGGTCTTCCAAGATGTGAACAAAGAACTATTTTCCCCGAATGCTCTAAAACATATTTAATTGTGGGAAGGCTTTCAATAATTCTCTTTTCATCTTTAATTACACCATTTTTTAGCGGCACATTTAAATCCGCACGAATTAAGGCTGTTTTATTTTTAAAAGAGACATCTTTGATCGTTTTTTTATTCATGAGCTCTCCATTCAAAAAGGAAGAATGGCTTACTTTAAATGTTTTAAAGAATATTCTTCCTTTTTATATTTTGCAATTAAATATATTGTGAAATGTATTTCGTCAGCCGGACAAGTTGGGCAGTGTAGCCCATTTCATTATCATACCAACACAGTACTTTGACTAATTGTTTGCCATCCGCTTCCAAAACACTTGTCGACTTTGCATCAAAAACACTTCCGGCTGTGCAACCGATGACATCAGATGAAACAATTTCTTCTTCTGTATAATGCAATGTTTCATTTGATGCTCCTTTAATAGCATCATTTATTTCTTGTGCTGTTACTTTTGTTTTCAATTCAACAACTAAATCAACCAAAGAACCTGTAATGGTCGGAACCCTTAAAGCGATCCCGTCCAATCTGCCTTTTAATTCCGGTATTACTTTTCCCACTGCCAAAGCTGCTCCTGTTGTTGTGGGAACAATGTTCGCCGCAGCGGCTCTTGCTCTTCTGAAATCTTTTGGATGTGAGTTATCCAGTAATCTTTGATCCGAAGTATACGCATGCACTGTGCTCATCAGCCCTTTTTCAATACCGAATTTATCATTAAGAACTTTTGCAACAGGCGCCAAACAGTTTGTAGTACAGCTTGCTCCGCTGATAACTTGTTCTGTTCCGTCTAATATATCGTGATTGATATTATAGACGATCATTTTCACATCACCTTTAGCAGGTGCCGAAATAACAACTTTTTTAGCGCCTGCTTGAATGTGTTCGAGAGCCTTTTCATGAGTATTAAATTTACCGGTTGATTCAATAACAATATCAACTCCGGCTTCTCCCCATGGAATTTGTGTTGCATCTGTTTCTGTAAATACTTTAATCTTTTTTCCATCAACCTTCAAATACTCGCCATCATACTCAATTTTGTCTTTTTCATATTTACCCTGTGCGGTATCATACTTTAATAAATACGCTATGGTGTTTGTTGTTCTGGTATTAATAGCTACGATTTCAAAATCTTTGTCCTCAAACATCAATCGAAAAGCAAGTCGTCCGATTCTTCCAAATCCGTTTATCCCTACTTTTACAGGCATATTATAACCTCCTATATTTTACCAATAATGGCAACTTTTTCTTTCTTTTTATTATTATACTCCTTTGTTAAATCTATTCAAAGTAAAAATACAAATTATTTTCTAAAAGCTTTCCCCTCAAAAATACTTGTGTCAAAATTAGAGAACGTGGTCTCATCGCTTGGAACAACCAATTCGGAATTTAAAAACATAATGTCTACAGCCTTTAACTTATCTTGAATACCACTGTCAATTTCCTTGCTTAAATCAAAATTGAACGCTTCCTGAGCAATGCCGACATATCTGAGTTCGGTATCAATATCTTGACTGTTTTCTTCTTCTTGACTATCAATAATATCAACAGCCGCATTGACAATATATTCAACAGAAGACTTATAAAGCTTACTGGTTGTGCAAAGCAACGCATCGCTTACCTGTCTATATTCATAAATATCCGAATTAATTACTCTTATGTCATTTTGTTCGGCATATTCAATAATACTTGAGGTCGGCGCAGCTGCACAAGAATAAATAATATCGACATCTTTATCGGCAAATTTTTCTCCAACTTGCTGTCCTGTTTCTAAATCTGTATATGAGCCGGTATATTCGAGATCAATTTCAATGTCCGGATTCACGGCTCTTGCTCCTGTAATAAATCCATATATATATTGCATGTTTTGATTTTCAAAAGACGAAGCACATCCTATGCTTTCCGTCTTCGTCATTAATGCCGCAAGGACGCCGCAATAAAAAGAGCTTTCTTCTTCTCTGAACGCAATAGACAAAACATTGCTTTCATTAGAAATATAATCAATCGTTGCGAAAAGCTGTTTTGGATAATCTTTGGCCACAGTATCCAATATCTTGCTTGTGGAATACCCTGCTGTCATTATTAAATCGTATTTCTCTGATTCTGCAAGACTTTTCAAAGTGCTTGAGTACGATTCTTTATCTTTTACTTCAACTACAGATGTTACTATTCCGTTATTGCTTTCCATTGACTTAAGCGCGTCTCTGATTTGAACATTTGTATCGTCATTGCTGTCCATGGCATTGCTGTTTGTCATAAAAACAATATTAATATTATCCCCTTCGGGATCTTGTAAGCTCTCAACACCCGTGCATGCATTTAAAAGAAACACAAACACGAATACAGTTAATAAAGCAATTATTTTTTTCATATCTCGCAAAGTCCTTTTTGTTCATTATTATACATTATATATAATACAACATTTTTTCATTTTTTTAATTCAATTTCTGCCTTTTCCTTAAATATTTTCCGAGGCAAAACAAATAATACCATAAAATATGTATTATTTAAAATAAAAAACACCTTGCTTTCACTAAAAATAGCAAGATGTTTTTATATTGCTTATGAATAAAGTATTTAATTATAGCTGAACATGTTTATTATTTTACACCATTTACGATCGGAATTTTATCGATTTGCCCTTCAAAGAACCATACCACGTGCTTACAGCCAAGCTCCTGCATTTCAATTCTCGCGTCATAAGAATAATAAGCTGCATGAGGAGTGATAATAACGTTATCTCTTCCGATAAAGGGGCTGTTTTTAATGGATACGCGTTCGTCTGCAACAACATCAAGTCCTGCCGCTAAAAGTTTTCCTTCATCTAAAGCCGCCGCAAGGTCTTCTTCATTTACCACGCCGCCTCTGGCACAGTTTACGATGATTGGTCGTTGTTCCATCATATCAAACAAAGATTTGTTAATCATTTTATCCGTAGAGGCCATGTGGGGCATATGTATGGAGATAATATTCGATCTCTTGCAGAGTTCAGGTATATCAACCATTTCAACGTCAAGCGAAGCGCCTACTTCTTTAGATACATAGGGGTCGTAAGCTATAACTGTAAGGCCGAATGCCTGCATGCGTTTGGCAACTGCTTTTGCAATAGCGCCGAATCCGAACAGGCCGAGAGTTTGTGTATTGAGTCTTCTTACATCTTTTGCCGGGATACTTTGTCCTCTGGACCATTTATATTCTGTTTGGACTTCTTTGTTTAACTGCAGGATGTGTCTGTTTAATGTCATGATCAATGCGCAAGTATGATCTGCAACTTCATTTGTGCAATATCTTGGATTGTTAGATACCGGAATCCCACGTTTTTTCGCAGCTTCAATATCGATCGTATTAAACCCGATAATCGCGCCGGAAATATACTTGAGTGCAGGAATAGCATCCATCACTTTTTCGGTAACATCACAGTCAGTAACAATTAAAGCATCTGCTCCTTTACAGTTTTCAATCAGTTGATCTTCCGTTTCAAGCTTTTGGTCAAAAAAATGCAGTTCGTATTTATCGGCATCAAAAACACTTTCTGCAATATCTTTGCCTACGATCTTAGAATCAGCAATATAGATTTGTTTTTTCATTTTTATCCTCCTGAAAAATAAGTTTATATGCAAAAAACAGCACAACTTAATTTTATTATACAATAAAATTAATTCTTATACTATCAAAAATGATAAAATTATATCAAATTTACTGATTCCAGACCCGCATTATAGGCCTGAACATTAATATCCATAAGCTCGGGTTTACTTTTGAGATTTTCTTTCACTATATTCAAGACAATATTTTTATTTAAAATATCACTTACTTGCATATAGGCACCAAGCATTATAATGTTTGCCACAAGCGGATTGCCCAGTTGCTTGGCAATATCTCCGACCGGAATATAATATACGTCAATATCACTGTCGGGATATCGGGAAACAACCATAGAACTATTTATGAGCATTTTCCCACCTTTTTTTACTTTTGATGAAAATTTTTCATAAGAAGGTTCATTCATTATAATTAAAGTATCCACCATTCCTTTTATTGGCGAATAAATTTCTTTATCCGAAATAACCACCGTACAATTTGCCGTTCCGCCACGCTGTTCGGATCCGTATGCAGGTGAAAATGTTACAAATTTATTTTCCTTGCTTGCCGCGTAACCAAGTGTTTTGCCTATGAGCATAACACCTTGTCCGCCAAATCCTGCCACTAACAATGATTTTTCCATCTTCTACACCTCCTCTTTAAATACACCGAGCGGAAATGTGTTAATGACTTTCTCTTCCATATATTTCACTGCATTTCTGGGGCTTAATTTCCAACCGGTCGGGCACATTGAAAGCAGCTCTATAAAAGCATATCCTTTATCTTCCAATTGCATTTGGAAAGCTTTTTTAATGCCCGCGCGCGCTTTTATAATATTGGCCGCATTATGGAGTGAATATCTGGCAACAAATTTTGTCTCATGCAATTCTGAAATTAATTCACACATTTTTATCGGCATTCCCTCTCCATGTTCACCTCTGCCCTCAGGCGCCGTTGTGGCCTTTTGTCCTAACAAGGTTGTCGGGGCCATTTGCCCTCCGGTCATGCCATAAATCGTGTTATTAATAAAAATCGTGGTCACTCTCTCTCCTCTGTTTGCCATATGTATCGTCTCCGCCATTCCAATAGATGCAAGATCTCCGTCTCCTTGGTATACAAATACAAATTTATCGGGCGCGCATCGTTTTACACCTGTTGCCACGGCAGGCGCTCTTCCGTGTGCGGCATGTACAACGTTTAACTTTGTATTTGAAAGCCCTATAACACCGCATCCAACCGGATAAATTGCAATTGTATCTTCATTTTTTATACCCAGTTCATCAAGCGTATCCATAATAGCCGTATGCGCGATACCATGTGTGCATCCCGGACAAAAATTATGCCCGTAAGATTCAAATAATTGACTTCTTTCATATACTGCTTGCATAATTCCACCTCTACATTCTTTCCTTTACAGCTTTATAAATATCTTCCGGGCTAATAATTACGCCGCCACTTCTTCCGTAATGCATAACATTGCATCTTCTCGCAACACATAATTTCACATCTTCTATCAACTGGCCAGGGTTGCTCATTTCAATACAAAGCACTGTTTTTACTTTGCCGTAATTTAAATGTTCAAAAACTTCTTCCGGGAAAGGATGCAACGTAATCGGTCGGATCATTCCTACTTTGATTCCTTCTTCACGCAGTGTATTGATAACTTCCTTGCATATCCTCGCACTGGAACCATATGAACAAATCACAAATTCCGCATCTTCAAGTTCATACTCTTCATGCAGCACTTCCGTTTGTTTCCACAATTCGTACATTGCGGCCATTTTTAAATTCTCCTGCTCAAGCTTTTCGGGCCCGGGCACATAGGAGGTTATCCATCTGCGTTCTCCATTCAGACCTTTCGTTGTCGCTTTCCAATCCTCATGCTGAGGAAGCGTTGATAAATCCCGCATCGGAGGCAGCGTGATATTTTCCATTGTATTGGCTATAACGCCATCTCCCAAAACAATCACTGCCGTTCTATACTTATCCGCATAATCAAATGCCTTATACGTTAAATCGACTGCTTCCTGGCCTGTCGAGGGTGCCAAAACAAAACATTTGAATCCGCCATGACCGGGACCTTTTACAGCAAAAAGATAATCCTGTTGCGCCGGAAAGATTTCTCCCTGCCCCGGCCCACCTCTACTCATAATAGCAATGACCAAAGGCAATTTTGCGCCGATTGCGCATGATAATCCTTCCGCTTTCAAAGACAATCCCGGACCCGATGAACTTGTCATTGCGCGCGTGCCTACGGAAGCTGCACCGTAAACCATATTAATCGACGCAACTTCACTTTCTCCCTGCACAAAATGCCCGCCAACTTGCGGTAGCCTCGCTGATAAATATTCAGGCAATTCATTTTGGGGTGTTATGGGATATCCGGCAAAAAATCTACAGCCGGCTCTCACGGCAGCTTCAGCAACTGCTTCACTACCTTTCATAAACTTATTATCCATGTCATTTGCTCCTTTCTTATTTATAGACTGTAATTGCTGCTTCGGGGCACATATATGCACATAATTTACAAGCTATACATTTTTCCGGGTTGATTTGTTCTGCCGTTCTGTAACCTTTTGCATTTATTTCATTCGATAATACAATAAGATTTTTAGGGCATTGAAGCATACATAACTCACAGCCTTTACACAGCTTTGAGTCGATTTCAATTTTGGCCATATCATCACCTCTGTACTAAAATATACGAAATTGTAAACGTTTCGTTTGCTGAAAAGTTTATCACTTGCACCAATATGTTTCAATATATTAAATTTTCTGTAATATTAGCCTTTGAATTGATTTTTATATGAATATGGACAAAGAATAGTTTTTATAACTAAAAAAAAATTTATTTTGCTTATATACAATACAATATGCAATTTAAAATGTTTACGATGATCTATCATGTCCGATAGCTGCTTATATATAGAAGATACAAACTCCTTTCAGTATGAATGATGAAGGCACGCTAACTTTTACATAATAATTTCTATAAATGTGAATGATTTTATCGTTGCATATTTGTATAATTATGTTATAATTATGCATAATTATGAGAATTAGCTTGTGGATAATTATTCTCCTCTGATTTAAGTACAACGTTTTTATCTTAGAGAACAAAGCGGAGATGTATTTCTATTGATCAAGCCGTGTGAAAAGCAGAAAAAATCTATAAGCGCTACTCATGGTTAACGGCAGAAAAAATATATTTGAAAGGATGTTTTTTATGGTATCACCCAAATATCACATATTTGTCTGCACAAGCTGCAGAACCAATGGAGTTATCAAAGGATTTTGCGCTCAGAAAAACAGCGTGGAAGTGCTTGAAAAATTCATGGAAGAAATAGATGACCGCGGCCTTGGAGGCGACTGCATGGTAACAAATACCGGCTGTTTCGGCTTATGCAATAAAGGGCCTATAGCCGTTGTGTATCCTGATGGTGTATGGTATGGTTCTTTAACGCCTGACGCGGTTGAAGTTATTATGGATAAGCATATCGAAGGCGGCGAAGTCGCCGAAGAATATAAAATATAAAACCAACAGCGGCATATATGCCGCTGTTTTTATCAAAGAAACCATTATAAAACTGCCTGAGCACGATAATATGCATTGTTTTACTTCTTCACTGAATCAAATATTTGATCGAAGTGCCTCATCCATTACTTTATTTAATAATTCATCGCAACGATTATTGTATTCATCATTGGCATGCCCTTTTACTTTAACAAACTCAATATCATGTTTTTTAGCCAAAATATCTAAAAGTTGCCAGAGTTCTCTGTTTTTCAATTCTTCATTTTTGGGTCTATGCCAGTTATTCTTTTTCCAAATATCCATCCAGCCCTTATTATACGCGTCCACAATATATGCCGAATCACTGTGAAGCTTTATTTTGCAAGGCTCTTTTAGCATCTGAAGTGCTTTTATAACAGCCGTTAATTCCATTTTATTATTTGTTGTATTTGTAAAAGCCTCACTATATTCCTTTTTATAGCCTTTTGCCGGATAAAGCAAGACAATACCAATTGCTCCGATATTGTCCGCACTCGAATCATTTCCTCTGCATCCGCCATCTGTATAAATGATTACTTCTTTCACTTTTCCCCCTCCATGTCGAGCATATATGTATTTAAAGCCTCCAAATAATGCAGCAGAAACTTATCTTTTCTCCTGATGATATAATTTTTGTTTAAATTTTGATACGGAATACTTTTCCTCTCACCGTTTTGCGAACGTTCATAATAATTTTTAATTGTATCAAAATCTATAAAATAATACTCATCATAAGCCGAAAAATACACAATTATAAACGCAATACCGTCTTGTTTGCAAAAGCTGTCCATAAATTCTATCTGATGAGGATGAATATTTTGAATCGGAAGAGATTTCAATGATGTTTCTTTTGCGTCAAAACATATCGGTACACCTTGTACATTCCCGATATAATCGACGGTTGATTTCTTTTCAAAATATCCAAGTGTAATAACTCCTCTGCTTTTGTCGATTTCCGTCGGTGTAATCGGCGTAGGGATTTTTTGAACAGCTGCCAATGCATCTTTTAAATATTCGGCATTTGTGATATTAATAAGTTCTTCGAGTGTGCTGCCCCGCAGCCCTCTTGAATGAAAAGTTCCCATACTATTACCTTTTTTCTAAAACTTTATAAAATAATTCCGGCACATCGATTTTGATTCTCTTTATCTCATTACCCAACGGAAGAATAATTTCATTGGCAATAAGCAATTGAAAAGATATATTATACCTTCTCTTCGCTATTTCATTCATTGCAACATTACCATATTTGTGGTCCCCGACAACCGGCGAACCAATAAACGCCATGTGTGCTCGTATTTGATGAAACCTGCCCGTGTTTAATAAGATTTTACATAAATGTATTTCTTCATTAGTTACAACATCTACGATCGTTGTTTTTATTTCATCCATGTCTTTTTTGGGCTCACTACCGATGATGGCAATCTTATTTATACTATCTTTTTTATGATAAGCTTCATATGTTTTTTTTTCCGGTTTACCACCAACAAGCACTGCTGAATAATATTTTTTTATTTTATCTTCTCTGCTTAAGGCAGAAAGTTGCTTTGCGGCCTGATAATTTTTTGCACCGATTGTAATCCCAAGTGTATTTGTATCAAGTCTGTTGATAAAAGACGGAGAAAATGTTTTTTGGTTTTGTGGATCATATTCATTCTTATCTATCAAATAATTTTTAAATCCCTGTGTTAAATTATCACTGTTTAAACTCGAATGTTGAGATGTTTGATAAGCTGTTTTATTGTATATCAGAATATTTTTATCTTCGTATACAATCCGTTTTGCATCTAAAATAAAATTATCTTTTTCGTCTCCATTTTTCGTACTATCCACAGGTTTATCTATATATATGAATACAGTGATTTCATCCCCTTGTTTTAACCGGTAATCATTGTTTGATTTCTTTCCATTCACTCTGATATCTTTTGAACGTATCATCTTTTGAATTCTTGCAAAGGAAAGATCTTTATAATATTTTGAAATATATTTATCAAGTCTCTGTCCGTATTCATTTTCACTGATAAGTATCTTGTCCAATTTTTTCTCCTGCTTATAATATATTTATGTTTGTTTGGATCATATCTACATTGTTGATGCCGCATAACCAAACGAATTCAGATATTGTTTCACTTCATTAAAATAATCATCATCCATGAATTCATTCCCGCCTTTTTGCAACGAGCACTGATTATACGTCTCTTTTACATATTCAAATTTTTTCTGTATTGTACCATATTTTTCTTCAGTAACGTAATCAATAAAATAATCTGAATTGATAAAAGAATACATACTCTCCGCTGTAGTGGCGAAATCTTCCCAGGAGTTATACGTTGAATACGCTCTTACAAACCCGTCTTTTCGAAAAACATCTTCATTAATATCCAGAAGTTTCCCGTATATATCTAAAAAATCTTTTTTATCGCCTTTGCTGTCAAGACACGAAATATCATAATATTTGCTTTTGTCGTAATTTTCATAATAGCCATACCGGGAGTTTTCCTTTGTAATTTTAATTAATGCTTCTCTGCCGTTCTCCTTTGTTATAAAATGAGAAAATTCATGAATATAAGTCGTAACCATTGTTGTATCATCACCTGCTTTTGTAAGAATAATATTATTATTATTCATAAAAGCACCGTTTATCTGCACATTTGATTTATCTATTTCTGCATATCTGACTAAATAAATATGATCAATCTCTTTAGTGATCGAAAGAGGAAATAAACGCAGTGTGAAATAAATCGCGTTTTTTGCTTTCTTAATATCGCTATCGCTATAATATTCTTGGTAATCAATATCGTCTATATCTTCCTTATCCACATCTGTTGACACATCCACGTAGTCTTGAATCAGAATTTCATAAGCATCATCATCCAGATCAAATAAATCATGTATTTCATATTTAGAATCATCTTTTAAGTGCAGCAATGGCGCAACCGCATAAATATCATGATTATTGATCCCGAGTATCTTGGACATATTGTTTTGTATATATTCACTTACATTATTGATGATAGTATTTTTTTTATCGTCACTAAAGGAACTATAGTAATTGATGCCGCTTATATAGTGAAGACTTTCATTTTTAATATCTATCTCAAATGCAATATATGCAGAATTAGTAGATAAAGACGGATAAATATACTGTGAAAATTTATCCGATTTAAATAAAATAACTGTATTGGCCTTATTGCCTTCCGATCCTATAAATATATACGGTATACTACTGTCCAAAGTTAAGAGCGCATATGCTCCGCCAAAATTCAGCACATCGTACTTTGCATCAATATAATCACCAAAAGAATCGTCAGTCATTAATTTGTCTGCAAATAAACCAGCTAATTTAAAATCAAGATCATCTTTTGTAAATAAATACACTCCAATCGAATTGTTTTCAATAAGAATATCTGGATTTGCATCTTTTTGGCTCAGCAAAAATTCGCATGCATTATAATTATTTTCATCAATAAGAATCCCTATATACGGTTTGTTTGATATATATGAATTTACATTTCCACCGTATTTTGCAACAAATTTCTCTGCAATTTCAAACTTTTCCTCTCTTAATGCTTCCAAAAACGGCGAGTTATTTCCTATTATTTTGTCACAATCCGCACCCGCACCCGCCAGAATATCTATGGCATCACTGTTTGAATTTTCTACGGCATACATTAAAAGAGATTTCCCGTTAATGCTCATATCTTTATCTTTAACAAAAAATATATATCTTGATAATTTTTCAAGATCGTTGCTTACGAGTGCCTGATAGGCCATATTGCCAGTATTGGCCGCATTCACTTTAATATAGAAATTGACAAAGAAAAAGAGCACCAATACGGCCGCGATAATTATGTAGTACGATTTTTTTATTTTTAATTTTTTATACCGCATATAACTACCCTCGTTAGACTATTTAAATTATATCAAAAATTGATTGCAGGAACAAAATTTTTTGTTTTTATCTATTAACTTCTTTACGTTTTCTGTCATGTTATGTTAAAATAATTCAAATTGTTTATTTAAAGAGGTGACTGAATGTCTAAAATTCCGTTTTTTAAAAAACCTTCACCGGATATCCAAGGTTTTGATGGTTTGCTTATGCTGGTAACCATAGCCGCAGGAGCTATGGGGATTGGCTATCTCTTTTCAATGTATCAAGGTTATTATCCATATTTTATGCAATACGGATTTAGTTTTAGTACTAAAACTGCCGAAATTTATGATGTGTTTCGAACATATGAATTTTTTGTTTATTTGATTAATGTAATAATATTGGCAACCACTACATTATTGCTTGTGAAAGAAAACAGATTTTCTGTTAAATTTATCAATATTGCTTATCCTATTTATATGGCATTATTTATTATAACTTATTTTATCGGGGCGCATGTCATGGACTCTGGCTATAATTTGAGCTTTTTTATCAGCTTGCTTCAAACGCTAATATTCCCCGTGCTCCTGCTCATTTATATAAATAAATCCCTGCGTGTCAAAAATACGATAATAAACAAAAAAGAAATTGATTATACAAAGTTGGTTAAAAAGAAGAAAAAAAATTCCAAAGGCACTGATATGTCGACCCTTTGGAAAAATGCCAACAGCAAAATAAGACGCAGATAGTATTCAATAAAAAAATGCTCTCCAACCGAGAGCTTTTTTTTCGGGTTGAATTAAAAACTTTTAAATTCGACTTTTTTTTGTTAATATATATAAATTACAGATAAAATTCAGCACTTTGATATTAAAAGCCTTATCTATTCATACGCAGGAGGATATATCATCTTGAATACATATTTATTTTATGACTATTTATGGTATTTTGTTATTTATTCATTGATGGGCTGGATTGGAGAAGTAATTTTCGCTGCAATAAGATACAGGCAGCTGGTAAACCGAGGCTTTTTGAACGGCCCTTATTGCCCCATATACGGCGTGGGAGTGTTGCTTGTGATCATCTGTTTGAGTTTTCTTAAAGAAAATGTCTTTATATTATTTTTAGGCTCCGTGATACTGACAACATCACTGGAGGCTATTGTCGGCATTACACTAAGCCGTGTATTTAAGAAAAAATGGTGGGATTATTCAAAAGAGCCCTTTAACTTTAAAGGCTATATATGCCTGAGTGCTTCGCTGGCTTGGGGCGCCGCATGTGTAATGGTTATAAAATTAATTCACCCGCTTATGGAAAAGTTTGTAGAAATTATACCTCTTCCGCTCGGAACCGTATTTATTATATTTTTCTCGATTATCATCATGTTTGATTTAATTGCTACGGCATCATCTGTTATTCATTTAAATAATCGTCTGTTTCATATCGACGAATTAGCGACACGTATTAAAGAAGTGTCGGATGAACTTACTGTGGCCATCGCCGCTAATACAATAGAATTTATTGAATCCGGAGAAGACTTCAAAGATTCTTTAGAAGATAAGAAAAACCATCTATTTGACAGTGTCAAGAAAAAACGAGAATTATTTGCCGATTTGACTAAAAAATATGAAAATCTTCTGATTGAAAAAGGCACACACACACGTCTTTTGAGAGCTTTTCCGGATCTTAAAACAAGCAAGCACTCCGAAGCATTGCAAAAATTAAAAGATAATATCATAAATTTTAAAAGATAAATCATCCTGGTGCTTTTAAAGCAATATTTATTTTAGCCCGTCTTTATGCTATCATATTCTTATGAAAACATTACCTTCAAAAAGACTGAAAAAAATAGCCGAGTTGACTTATGGTTTAAACAGCATTGCAGATATCGGCTCGGATCATTCTTATCTTGCCAAATATCTTTTAGATAATAAGAAAATAAATTATGCGCTGTGCATCGAAGCAGTAGAAGGCCCTTTAAAGCGTTCTCTACATGCTCTGGATGATTATATTCGGCAGAAAAAAGCCGATGTTATTTTATCGAACGGTATTTATGATATATCGCCCAATATCATTGACGGCATCGTTCTTGCCGGCATGGGCGGAAATCTGATTTTAGAAATTCTAAATAAAGACCTCTCAAAACTTCATAAATTCAAACGGCTAGTGCTGCAGCCTCAAAATGCCCAGGCAGATATTCGTAAATTTTTACTTAACAATCATCTTGAAATAACAGATGAAGCAATTGTATATGAAAAAGAAAAATATTATGAAATTATTTCTGCTTCTCCGACTGAAAATATCACCCCAAGAAAAGAAATTTTTTACGAAATACCGCTTCTTTGTGTATTGGATAAAGACCCGCTGATTATTGACTTTATTAGATACAAGCAAAACAAATTGAAAAACATTATTCAATCTTGCACAGATAAAAAAAGCATCTCAGCGCAAAGGCAAATCGCAGATGCACAAACAAAAATAAATGAATTGGAGGCAATAATACAATGCCTGTGAAAATCAAAGATGCATTAGGTTGTTTAAATAAATATTTTAACGAACAAACCGCCGAATCCTGGGATAACAGCGGGCTTTTATGCGGCGATACCAGCCAAGTCCTTACACACATCATCATATGTTTGGATATTACACAAGAAATAATTGATCTGGCAATACAGCAAAAAGTAAATTTAATTATTTCGCACCATCCTGTTGTATTCAAGCCTTTTTTACCTTTAAATAATACTTCATATAAAGGAAAACTTTTGGTCGATGCAACTAAGCACAATATCTGCATCTATAGCGCCCACACGAATGCCGATAAATCAATCCACGGTATCAATGATGCTAATGCTAAAAAATTGAAATTAAAAGATATTACTTTTATACCGCCCAAAGATATGTATTTGTACAAATTATCTGCTATATCAAAATGCCAAGATCAAGATCGTATCGTCGATATTCTATCAAAATATAATTGCTCAAATATAACATTTTATTTAGGTTGTGATAATAAATTAGTAACAGAGGCAATGATTACACAGGAAATGCTGAGCCATGCTCTATTAGGTATTCGCCGAGAGACTTTTGAGGATTTCAGTATTGTGCCCACAATCAATTTGAGAAATGATTTGTGTAATTTTATCATTGGAGAAATTGAAGCATTGAATGCTGCTGATTTTATCGCATATGTACAGAATTGTTATCAACTAAAAAATATAGCTGTCGGCGGTTGTTTAAATAAGAAAATTAAAAAAGTAGCCTTTTGCGGCGGAGCAGGAAAATCATTTCTCAAAGAAGTAATATCTTATAATATTGACGCATATATTACCGGAGATGTCACACACCACGACTATCAGACAGCTTATGAAGAAAACATACTACTCATTGATGCGACACATTATGCCACAGAAAAAGTTTTTTTAGAAATTATTTCCAATATTTTAATTGAAGGTATCGGAATCAACAAGCAAAATATCACACTCATAGAGCAAACTGAATTATTCAGCAAAATAATATAAATTGGATCATTATCAGCTCGCTATCTGTTTAAATGAACCGAAAGGAAATGTCTATGAAAAAAAAGCTGTTTCTTATATTAATATTCATTATATTGGCCTTTGTTCCTATACATTTACTCGCCACAGATAAAGCAGATGAAATAACGATTATTTTCACACATGATATGCATTCGCATTTCGATTCCGATATTGTCAGCAAAGACGGGCTCACTTCACAAAAAGGCGGTTTCGCCAAAGTAAAAACAATTATTGATGATATTAAAACCCAAAACGCAAACACACTGGTCTTGGACGGCGGAGATTTTTCCATGGGCACACTCTATCAAACATTATTTTCATCTTATGCACCCGAACTGAAATTAATGGAGTTAATGGGCTACGAAGCCACAACCTTGGGCAATCACGAATTCGATTATAGGGCAAGCGGGCTGACTGATATGCTTTGTAATGCCGTTCAAAACAGCGATCATTTAGTACCGATTGTGATTTCGAATATTGATTGGGAGAAAACACTCTCGGATGGAGCCCTGAAAGAAGATGCCTCAAAACTGAAAAACGCGATGGATGCTTATGGTGTTCAAGATTATATCATATTTGAAAAAAACGGACTGAAAGTTGCACTCTTCGGCATTCTCGGAGAGGAAGCAATCAGCTATGCTCCACTAAGCGGGCTACTATTTTTTGACCCGATTGATAAAGCAAAAGAAGTGGTAGCACAAATTAAAACAGCTGAAGAGCCTGATCTTATTATCTGCTTATCTCATAGCGGCACTTCAGATAATGAAAAGCAATCCGAAGATGAGCTTTTAGCAAAGGCGGTCCCAGATATTGATGTTATCATAAGCGGTCATACACATACTACACTGCAAGAGCCGATCATTATCGGTACGACTATCATATGTTCATGTGGAAGCTATACATACAATGTTGGCTCGCTTACTTTAAAAAAAGATACGGTCGGTTCATTTTCTTTGAGCAACTATCAATTGATCCCCGTTAATGAAAAAACTAAAGATGACCCGATTATAAAAAATAAAATCACAGAATACAAAAATTTGGTTAATAAAAATTATTTATCTTTATACGATTACCAATATGATGAAATATTGGCAGCAACTGCTTTTCCATTTACGGAATTCGAACAATTTTCTCTGAAACTTGAAGAAGACAGCCTCGGTAATTTAATTGCCGATTCATACATTTATGCTATTAAGCAAACCGAAGGTGAGCAATACGAAAATATTAATCTTGCAGTTGTCCCCTCGGGTGTCATCAGAGGTTCTTTTGACGAAGGCCCTATCACCGTATCTGAAATTTATAATGTAAGCTCTCTCGGCATCGGCCAGGATAATATTGCCGGTTATCCGCTTGTCAGCATTTACCTTACCGGTAAAGAATTAAAAGCAGTAGCAGAAGTAGATGCTTCTATTTCTACAATTATGCCGACTGCCCAGCTCTATATGAGCGGACTATCGTATACCTATAATCCGCATCGTTTATTTATGAATCGTGTAACCGATGTATATTTAATACAAGATGAGCAGCCAGTACCCATTGACGACAATAAATTATATCGGGTTGTAGCAGGCTTGTATTCGGCCCAAATGCTTGGCACGGTAAAAGAAAAATCTTTCGGTCTTTTATCTATTACTCCGAAAGATAGCGCCGGAGATGAAATACTAAATTTTGAAGATCATATAGTATACACACAAAATCAAATCGAATTAAAAGAATGGGTCGCGCTGGCTTGGTATATTAATTCTTTTCCCAGCAATAATGATGTTCCTCAAGTTCCTTCGTATTATAGCGAAACACATAAGCGTAAAATAGCGGTCGAGAGTACAAATATTGTTGAACTGCTTAAAAACCCGAATAAAGTTTTCTTTATATTATTAAGTGTATCTATTTTTATTATTTTACTTATAATATTTATTTTTATAATATTCAGAAAAAAATTAAAGAGACAAAAAACTTTTAAAATATAATTTGTTTTATAAAAATAAAAAGGCAAATAGATTACTTTGCCTTTTACTCTAATACGTTTTCTAAATATGAATATGCTTCATCTAAACTATTAAAAACTTTACCGTCAACAAGCGCCTTCATATCATCCACAGAGAGCATTTGGGGCACTTCATCAATTGTGTTCTTTAATACTAATTCCCCTTCTTCATCATATTCATACACTTTTGTCTGCCCTGTCGATAAATCCTCATCGTTTAAATCGACTTTTACATAAGCATATCCCTGCGGATAAGAATCTACCGTTTTGCTCAGCACGATTTCATTTTTGGAAAAATAATCTATATTCCATTCGCTGTAATATTCTTGTATTTCTTTTTGACTTTTCCCTACCAGTTCTTCATTTATGGTTTCCTGTTTCGTTACACTTTCCGTTGTCTTCAAATAAGTTATAATATATTTTACTGAGCAATCACTTGCAGTCAGCATCTCATTAACAGAAGATAGTTCACCATTTGCAGAAACATCATTATTATTCGTCTCCTCTGAAATATCACCTATATTCTTATCTACGCTGCTGATCGTTTTATACTGCACTCCTAAAACAAAGCCACCCGATAATATTATTAAGGCGGCAAGAAGCATTAGTAACTTTTTTTTCATATTATCATCACCGATAATATCGTTACCATTTTCATATAAAATATACATCATTTCAATGCATTATATTTGTTCAGGGAATAAATCCGTAGAAAAAAATGCCCAAAAATGCAGATAAAAGTATGATCGTAATTGGGTTTGCTTTTTTTTTCTGTATTTTCCTAAATATGAAATATCCAATCAGAAGAGTAAAAACAATAAGCGCCTTAAAATCAAAATAAATATTATTCATAAATGCTAATTCCATAAATTCAAAAATAACATATCCGATCAACCCGACAATGGCAGCCCGAACAGATAAAAGCGCAAACCTTACATATTTGTTGTTTAAAAAACGATCCGATTTTTTTGCGATATACAATATGATTAAAAAAGATGGTAAGATGACGCCTAAAGTTGCAAAGATCGCACCTGCGAACCCAGACGCACTGATACCGCAAAAAGTTGATATATTAACGGCAAACGGTCCCGGCGTGGACTCGGATATGGCAATAAAATCCATAATATCCACAACACTCACCCATTCTTTTTGCACAACTTCTTGTTGTATAAGCGGAATCATTGCATACCCCCCGCCTATTGTAAAAATACCTATCTTAAAAAAAGTAAAAAATAATTGAAGTAATATGTTCATGATTTTTCTCTCGTACCGATGATTTTAATCTTAAAAATATGATAAACAACTCCGATAACAATCGCGCCTAAAAGAATAAAAATGGTATTTATATTCGTAAATGCACTTAACAAAAATGCCGAAAGAATAATAACGATGCTAAATATATTTAAAGGGAGTGTCTTGCCTATTTTTAACACAGCCATTGACAAAAGAAGTATGATACCTATTCGTATCCCCTGAAACGCGTAAGTAACCCACTTTAGATTTTTAAAGGATTCTAAAAATAAAGAAATGATACATATAATAAAAAATGCAGGTAGCGAAACACAGAGCGTTGATAACAACGCTCCCCAAAATCCTGCAACTTTATATCCGACAAAGGTGGCACAATTAATTGCAATAACCCCCGGCGTACACTCGGCAATAGAAAAAATATCAATCATTTCCTCATCTGTAATCCATCGATGTTTATCCACGATTTCTTTTGCTATAAGCGGTATCATTGCATATCCCCCGCCGAAAGTAAACGCACCTATCTTTAAAAACGAAAGACATAACAGAAGCAATTTATTTTTTCTGTTTTTTTCTTTGGGTTTTTTCATTTATATTTTTTATTCCTCATCATATATACAATTATGCCAAACCTCTTGAATATCATCATTATCATTAAACATTTCAAGCATCTTTTCAAATCTTTTAATATTATCGCCTTCAATTGTTGTCTCGGCTGAAGGGATCATTGCGATTTCGGCTTCCAGAAAATCAATTCCGTCATTTGTAAAAACTTCACAAACATTGGCGAAATTGGCAACATCCGTTAATATTTCGTATCCATCCTCTGTTGTAATAACATCCTCCGCGCCGTTTTCCAAAGCGATTTTTAAAACTGTGTCTTCATCTGTGGTATCCTGCGCAATAAATATTTGTCCTTTATTTGAAAACATAAACGAAACACAACCAGTAGTGCCCAGTTTGCCTTTATTTTTATCAAAAGCATACCGCACATCTGCCGCCGTTCTGTTTTTATTGTCGGTAAGTGCCAGTACGATGACGGCAGCACCACCCGGACCATATCCTTCATAATAGATTTCCTCGAATATTTGCCCGCTCATTTCCCCGCTGCCTTTTTTAATTGCGCGCTCTATATTGTCATTTGGCATATTTTCTGATTTTGCCTTCAGTATTGCATCCTTTAATTTAGAATTCATTTCGGGATCTGCACCGCCTTCTTTTGCCGCAACAGCAATGGCCCTGGCGAGTTTTGTAAATACCTGACCTTTTTTTGAATCCTGCTTTTCTTTCTTATGTTTGATGTTGGCCCATTTTGAATGCCCCGACATTTAAATTCCCCCTAAAATTTAAAAAATATTATATTTTAATATTTTATCATAAAAGTTGACTTTTTCATTAAAAAAAGGTATTATTTTTGTGATTTAAAAGCAATTACCACGATTTTATCGGAGGATATACATGAATAAAAAAGATAAAAATTCTTCTCAAAAGAAGTCTTCTTTTTTTAAAAAGAGTGAGCCTTCTTCTAAGAAAAAAATAAAGAACAATAAAAATAATATAAATTCATTACCCGCGTCTCCAAAGCCTCCTAAATTAACAAAGGCTCAGAAAAAAGCATATCATGAAAAAATAAAAGAAGAGTTTGTTCCTATTTCAAAGCAAAAGTATAAAAAACTACCAAAAGTTCAGCAAAAAATTTATAAATATCAAGAACGAGTGGCAATCCCTAAAAAAAGGATTCTGTTTATTGTTCAGCGAATTTTATTAGGTTTTTTCTTGGCCTGCTTTGCCGCCGGAATTGTTCTGTCTGCAATGGCCTTTTACTGGATCGTCACAGCTCCGGACATAGATCTTTCTAACTTGGAATATCTGGAATCGTCCGTTATTTTAGACAAAGACGAAAATGTATATCAAGAACTTCAAGGTACTGAAAAGCGTGAAGTTGTAAGTATTGATCAAATCCCTGAAATAGTTCAATTTGCCTTTATTTCCATTGAAGACGAACGTTACTTCACACACCAAGGTATCGACCTCAAAGGTATTGTCAAAGCAGTTTTCAATGTTATAAAAACGCATTCTCTGTCAGGCTCAGGGGGAAGCACAATTACGCAACAGCTGATCAAGGGGACACATCTTACAGATGCCAAAACCTTAGAGCGAAAAATTATGGAATGGAAGCTTTCCATTGAACTTGAAGGTATGCTTTCAAAAGAACAAATTTTAGAGGCATATTTAAATAAAATAAACTTTTCATGGGCATGGGGTATCGAGGCGGCTTCTGAGGTATTTTTTGATAAATCATGTGATGAATTATCAATCGCGCAGGCCGCAGTGCTGGCGGCAATGCCGCAAGCCCCTACCTATTATATGCCTTTCGTTTTAGAACAGAATGAAGAAGACGGCATTTATTACATCGTATCTGACAAGGACGAAAACGGCGATAAATACTATCCGCTGAATTCAAACAATGTAAGTCGTGCAAAGCTTGTTATCGGCAAAATGAAAGAACTCGGCTATATATCTTCAGAAGAATATGACATTGCCTACGCACAGCTGGACTCAGGAGATGTCGGCTTGCATCCGCAATCATCATCAAGCTCGCTCTACTCCTATTTTACAGACGCGCTCTATACACAACTTCTTGACGACATGGTCAATAAATACGGGTATACACAAGAAGCAGCACAAGAAGCGCTTTTAAACGGCGGTCTGGTTATTCAGTCAACGCTTGATCAAGAAGTTCAGGATATTATGGATGCGGCAGCTAAAAAAAGCAGCCTCTTCCCCTCTCAAAGTTCTACGGCCAAAGCAGCCAGTGCCGCAAAATCGAAGGAAACAGGCGAAGAAGTAAACTATATCCCCCAATATGCCATGGTTGTTATAGATAACAGCACGGGTTATGTTTCCGGATTGATCGGTGGCCGAAATAAGACGGCAAACTTATCATTAAACAGAGCAACTAGAAAATTCCAAGTCGGTTCTTCGACAAAGCCACTGACGGTTTATGCCCCCGGGCTTGAGACAGGAGCTATAACGCTTGCCACTACATTTGACGATGTAAGAATACGTATTGGCAGCTGGACTCCCAGCAACTCCGGCGGCGGTCAATCGGGAATGACGACTGTGCGGCAAGGTCTCGCAAAGTCTAAAAACATCATTGCCGTTCAGGCATGGTATCAAACCGGTGTTGAAGCTTCTTCATCTTATGCTTTGAAATTAGGCCTTGAACTGGAAGAATCGGATTATTGTGCCGCAGCGCTTTCTCTCGGAGGATATACTTACGGGCAAACTCCTCTTGCAATGGCAGCAGCTTTTGCAACATTCCCCAATGAAGGTGTAAAAACAGATCCTATTATGTATACGGCTGTCTATGACAGGGACGGAAATCTGCTTTTTGAAAATAAAGCTGAAAAAACTCAGGTATTTTCCGCCGAAACGGCATATTTAATAACCGATGTCTTAAAAATGGTTGTTAAAGGCGGAACTACTTATATAAGTATATCCGGCATTCCTGTAGCAGGTAAGACAGGTACGACAGATAACTTAAGACATGCATGGTTCTGCGGATATACGCCATACTATACCGCTTCGGTATGGTATGGCTATGATCAAAATAAAGTTACAGCCAATGGCAAAACTTATACATTGAATATCGGTATATTCGGCGGTAGCAAACCCGGTCCTGCAAGTATGTGGCAATATGTTATGACACAAATCCATAAAAAGAAAGGTCTCACATCGGGCTCTTTCCCGTCACGGCCGGATAATATCGTCACAGCCGCTGTCGACAGCGTATCCGGCAAGTTGCCTACAGAACTGTCTTCAAAAGATCCTAGAGGGTCCAAAGTAATCACGGAAATGTTTATTGCAGGCACTGTACCAAGCGAATCTGACGATTACCATCAGGAAATAACTATTTGTAAAGTATCCGGCAAATTGGCGACTGAATATTGCCCTGCAGACGAAGTGGAGACAAAAGTTGTCATTATAAAACCGGATGACCGATTCCCAGACGGTGTAAAACCAGTCAATGCAAACTATATTCCGTCCAGCGAGAAAGGGGTGGTCTATATTCCCGGAGAAGGTGACGATGCCTACTGTGACTATCATACAGCAAATTCTATTGTTGCAATTGATTTGTACAGCGGTTCATCCCCACCTGACAGTGTCTCACTCAAAGTCGATGATACCCAGTCCTTGACGATACGAGGCAGCACCATGTCCGGCTCTCTGATAGATAATTTATCAAACCTTACATGCAGTTCAAGCAATACTGCAGTGGCTACGGCATCAATATCGGGCAGCACACTTAATATCGTCGGCGCAGGCAACGGAACTTGCACAGTGACGGCTAAGTATACCGATACGTATGATAGCAAAAGTGTTACGTATACAACTTCAATTACAGTGACGGTAACCGGTGCTGTTGTATCTACGCCAGTCATACATTTAAGTACAGGCAGCATTACTGTAACCCTGGGAAGTGCCCTTCCAAGCATGGCAGATTACATTGTAATGGTAACCGATGCAATTGATGGTGATATTCCAAAAAGTAAAGTCGATATCGATACATCTAGTGTCGATACAACAACAGCCGGCATATATTATGTTTACTACCAAGTAACCAATTCTTCAGGTAATACCGGCAATGCGCAGATAAAAGTTACTGTTCAATAATAAAAAAAAGACCGTTAGTAAGCGGTCTTTTTTTATTGAATGATTCTTCAAATTAAATTCTACAATAACTTACAGATATTTTCCATCCCGTTTATCCTGCAACGTATCCATTAAATATTCTGTAAATTGCTCAGCTGTTGCTCCATTACTTCTGCCAGTAATAATAATTTTTTTCTCGTAAATCATACATATATCCAGTGCTTGCTGCAATTGCTTCGCTTTTGAAGTATAGCCTATATGTTCAAGGAGCATAACCACTGCTCGAAGCATACTGCAGGGATCTGCATATTTTTCCCTACCTTCTTCCACCATTCTTGGCGCTGAACCATGAATTGCTTCGAACATCGCATATTTTTTCCCAATATTAGCGCTTCCGGCCGTCCCGACTCCTCCCTGAAATTCCGCTGCTTCATCGGTGATGATATCGCCGTATAAATTCGGCAGTACAACAACCTTAAATTCATTCCGTCGTTTTTTATCAATAAGTTTGGCCGCCAATATATCAATATACCAATCATCCCATTCCACTGTGGGATAGTCTTTGGCTACCTTTTTTGCAATTTCCAAGAATTTACCATCGGTCATTTTAATTACATTGGCCTTCGTGATAACCGAAACTTTATTTTTCCCGGATTTTTGCGCATAATCAAAAGCAGCTCTTATGATTCTCTCACTGCCTTCTTTTGTAGCAACCGTAAAATCGACAAAAAGCTCATTATCAAACTGATATCCCTGATTGCCGAGTGCATAAGCTCCTTCCGTATTTTCTCTGTAAAACACCCAATCAATACCTTCCTGTGGCACTTTGACAGGTCTCACATTTGCAAATAAATCCAGTTCTTTACGCATTGCCACATTTGCGCTTTCGATATTTTTATACGTATCGCCTGCCCTCGGTGTTGTTGTTGGGCCTTTTAAAATTACATGACATTTTTTTAATTCGTCTAAAACCTCATCAGGAATAGCTTTATTTGCTTTTACTCTATTTTCGATTGTCAGTCCTTCAATTAGCCTAAAAGATATTTTGTTCTTTTTTTCTTCTTCATCAAGTAAAAAACGAAGTACTTTTGTTGCATGCTTTGTTATGATAGGCCCTATACCATCTCCTCCAGCAATCCCAATAATAATTTTATCAATCTTAGAATAATCAATAAAATCTTTATCTGTCTTCATTTTTTCAATTCTCTTATATTGCTTTTCGATTAACGCTGTAATATGCGCATAAAATGCTTCGTTTTTTTGTAAATCCATATTTGTGATATAACCTCCGTAAATAGTATTTATATGATAGTATATTTTTGCTGGTTTATCAATGCAAAAAACGAATGAATTCGTTAACACTTCTAAAGAAATTTCCTGCATAATAAAAAAATCTTTTTAGAATCTAAAAAGATTTTTTTATAAATAAGAAGAAAAAAGAAGTAAAATAAGTATATAGTATATATTTAAAAGTATTTATCTATGATATTTTGGATTGTTTTATTATCACTTGAAATAATTAAAAAAACATAATCGTCTTTTACAACCACTTTTGCATCTTGAACTTTTTCATATTCTATATCTAAGTTTTTAACAAAAGAATCCTTTATATCTTCAATTCTTTTATCAAAAGCATCTTCAATTAACGCCGTATTGCCCTCTTTTGCCATAACAGCGACAAAGGTATCCGCACTGGTCATAGACATTGAAAAAATACCGCTGTATTTTTCAACCTGATCGGGCTCCAAATCAAATAATTCCTGAAGCGTTTGCGCATCCAATTCTGTCGGCATTGATATTTGCACCGCCGAGGAAATGTCTTGCGTAATAGCATCTAAATCTATAATTTTGAAACTTTCACGGCCTTGTGAACATGAGATCAACGAGAAAGACAAGATGAAGATCATCAATAATATTATGGATGCTGCTATCAAAATTCTTTTCATATATGTTAACTCCAAATAGTAATTATAATGTATCATAATTGTAAATATCTTGTAACATTATATAGCAGCCCCATTATAAATGCAAGTAAAATTTTGGATATTTTTTAATTATTTAATTCAATAATAAAGCCACCCGTTTCATATGAAATATTCTCTATATTTTCCATGCTGTGAAAATCTATATAAATTTTATCATACGATACTAGACACTTTAATCCGACTTTTATAATAAAATCTCTGATATTATTCAGAAAAATATTTTTAACAAGCAATGGAGCTGTTATATTTGTATTTAATAAAAGAACATCATTTTCAAAACTGCCATATTTTATATCAGCTTTTATCGTATAATTTTTATCCTTGATTTGAATATGAAAATTTTCAGGTAATTTAATAAATATTCTCATTGTATACCCCCATATAAAAGCTTATGATACAAAAAACGAAAATAGAATTTTAAATATTTTTTTATATCATAAACTCCAACAGTAAGTATGCTTATAAAAAAAGAACAGCAGAAAACTGTTCTTTTTTTATTAACCTCTAATAAATCTATAAAATCTTACCGTTATCTGGCCCCGGAGATAATACAATAATATTTTCAATGCTTATGATAACAGCGCCCTTTGTCTCAAGATTAAAATTCTTCGTCATTGCATTACCTTCTTTTATGAACACCGCAGACGCACTATATTGTGCTATTCCTTTTAATTGATAACCTGTCAGCGTATTCAAATCGTATACCGTCACAGCAATTTTTGCATTTTTTTGAATATTTTTTATTGATTCCTTCATAAAAACGTCAAAAAGAATCAACGTGTCATCATCCGAAACCTTTTTAAAAAGCACAGGAATAGCATTCGGCGTGTCCCCCATTGTAGAAAGAATCCAAATTTTTTCGTCATTTAATAAAACCTTAACATCGTTATTAAGTTTTTGCACTTTATTCACCTCATTCAATTAATCTATTGATACTTACGGCCGTTAATGATATATTAATAAAGTTACAAACTATTTGCAAGTATGCACTTTTTTGTAACATAACGACTATATAGGTAAGTATTGAAAGGAATTATAATCAATGGAAGAACGATGTCCTATAGAAGCTACCTTATCACTCATAAGCGGCAAATGGAAAATACTCATATTAAAAGAGCTCATTAAAGAACCGGTACGATATAATTTGCTTATGAAAAAAATATCGAAAATAAGTGCGAAGGTATTGACACACCAACTAAGAGAAATGGAACGGGACGGTTTGATTATGCGTAAAGTTTATGCTGAAATTCCACCCCGCGTTGAATATTCTCTCACCACAAAAGGCAAAAGTATGCTGCGCATTTTAAAAGAAATGGCCATTTGGGGATTGGAAAACGATAAAAAACACTTGTCAAAATGCCCTACCTGCAAACAATGTGAATTCATCGAAAATACTTAATCAACATTCAATCCCCCCATGTAAAAACCCCCATATGTTTACATATAGGGGTTATGGGCTTAATTATTATTTTGTTCCAAACATCCGATCTCCTGCATCTCCAAGCCCGGGAAGGATATATCCGTTTTCATTCAGTTTTTCATCTACGCAGCCACAATAAATTTGAGCATCAGGATGAGACGCGCTTACTCTGATCACGCCTTCCGGCGCAGCGATAATCGACATCAGCTTGATTTTATTGCATCCTCTCTGCTTAATAAAATTAATTGCAGCTTCTGCAGATCCGCCCGTGGCAAGCATAGGATCGAGTAAAATCACTTGTCTGTTTACAATATCATCCGGTAATTTGCAATAATATTCATGTGGCTGCAGCGTGTCGTGATCTCTGTAAAGCCCAATATGCCCTACGCGAGCAGAGGGAATCAATGCCAATATACCGTCCACCATCCCAAGTCCTGCACGAAGAATCGGCACGATAGCAATTTTTTTTCCGGATAACACCAGTACATTTGTTTTTACAAGCGGTGTTTGAATTTCCACCTCTGTAAGAGGTAGATCTCGCATGGCTTCATATGCCATGAGCATTGCAATTTCTTCCACCAACTCACGAAACTCTTTTGCCCCCGTATTGATATCACGTAAAAGAGATATTTTATGATGTATCAGCGGATGATCTAAAATAGTTACGTTATTGTTCATTTTTTTCCTCTGTGTTTTCTTTTTTGTTTTCGGCGGGCAGCACTGCATTTGCTATAACGCCGATTACCGTGGCAATAAACAAGCCGGATAATGTAATAGTGTTCCCGTCACCTATGGCTATGCTGATTCCGCCCATTCCGGAAATACCAAGCCCTAAGATTAGTATTAATGCTACAATGATCATGTTGCGCGAATGTGTGAAATCTATTTTTGCTTTTGCGAGTGTTTGAATCCCGACAGCAGCAATCATCCCAAATAAAATAATTTCAGCTCCGCCGCGAACAGCATTCGGTATTGTTTGTAATACTGCTCCGAATTTTCCGAAAAATCCTAAAATGATCGCAAATATAGCGGCTACACGAAGAATTTTAGGATTATAATTTTTGGTCGTTGCCAAAACACCGGTATTTTCGGAATAAGTTGTGTTTGGCGGTCCGCCGAAGAAACCTGCTACGAGTGTGGCGAATCCGTCACCAAGCAGTGTCCTGTGTAATCCGGGATCTTTGAAAAAATCTTTACCTACAACAGCTCCATTTGCTGTGATATCGCCGACATGTTCCATAAATGTGACCAGCGCAATCGGAGCAATCGAGAGTATGACCATCCAGTCAAATTTCGGCAGGCTCATGAACCCTTCTGAAACATAGGGAATATTCACCCAGGATGCATTTGCAACAGCCGTAAAACTCATATCAAATACACCAACAGCTTTTAAGATAAGGCAAATAATATATCCGCCTACCATTCCCAAAAGAATAGGCACGAGCTTAAAAAATCCTTTTTTAATAATTGATGTTAAAACAATTATTAAAACAACGCAGAAGGCGACAATAAGCGAAATGCCAACCGAATTGGTCGTTCCTGTTCCCATTGCATCACTAAGTGCCACACTGCTGGCATACATGGTCCCAATGACCATAATAATCGGGCCTGTTACAACAGGCGGAAAATATTTACGTAATCTTTCCGCGCCTAAAAAATAAGCTAAGATAGCAAAGATAAAATAAACAGCACCGGCAAAGATGATACCTCCCTGTGCCAACGCAATTCCCTCAGGGGTCGAACCCATCTCGGTCGTCACTCCTGTTACGGCCGAAATCGCACCCATAAATGCAAAGCTTGAACCCAAAAAAACAGGAACCTTACCTTTTGTTATTAAATGAAATAACAATGTTCCGATTCCTGCTGTGACTAATGCTACTGCCGGGTTTAGGCCTGTTATCAATGGGACTAAAATCGTTGCACCAAACATTGCGAATAAATGCTGAATACCTAAAACATATCCTTTCACCCCTAATTTTGTGTCGTAATAATTACTTTGTAGTTTTGAATTATCCATCTGTAATATACCTCTCAAAATGCAAACATTTTTATCATTTTAGCAAAATTTATATTATTATGCAATAAAAAGGCAATTAAATTTTTGCCATTTTAAGTGATTTATGCAACTGCTCATCTCATTAAAAAATCCGCATATCAAATGCGGATTTTTTTAGAATTTTGTTTCTGTTATTTTAATATCTTTTTTCAATTCATCTAAGAGCGGTATGACTTCTTTTTGTATAAAATCCCTTACTTGGCCCGTTGCCCGGCCTGTATATTTTTCGGGAAGCGCGATTTCTTTAAGCTGCTTTAACGAAAGTGAAAACATTTCATCATCGGCAATACGACTTAGCAAATCGTTATCTTTTCCGTATACTTTTACCTGCTCTGCCGCCCGCATACTCAAGATACGAATTCTTTCATGCAGTTCTTGTCTGTCTGCCCCATTTTTCACGCTTTCCATAATAATATTTTCCGTAAGCATAAAAGGAAGCTCCTGCATGATATGTTTTTCAATGACTTTCTCATTAACAACAACCCCCGAAAATACATTGATTGCAAGCTCTATGATCGCATCTGCCGCCAGAAAAGATTCCGGAATACAGATACGTCTGTTAGCGCTATCATCTAAGGTGCGTTCAAACCATTGCACCGAAGAAGTCATTGCCGGGTTCAACGCATTGATGATGATATAACGCGCAATTGAGCAAATGCGTTCACATTTCATAGGGTTTCTTTTATATGCCATGGCCGAAGAACCTATCTGACTTTTCCCAAAGGGCTCTTCCACTTCTTTTAAATGCTGCAAAAGCCTTAAGTCTGTGGCACATTTATGAAGAGACTGAGCAATATCACTCAAACAATTGATGATTCTGCTGTCCGCTTTTCGCGGATAGGTTTGTCCCGTAACACTGTATGTTCTCTCAAAACCCATTTCCTCGCATACCAGTTGATCGAGCTGTACAACCTTTTCCTCATTGTTGTCAAACAGGCTCATAAAGCTTGCCTGCGTACCTGTAGTTCCCTTTACGCCGCGGAGTCTATAGCTTTGAAGTGTAAATCGAAGCATCTCTACATCGAGCACCAGATCGTAGAGCCAAAGGCTGGCTCTCTTCCCTACGGTTGTAAGTTGTGCGGGCTGAAAATGTGTGAAACCAAGCGTAGGCAGGTAAGCATATTGGAGCGAGAAATCTTTTATTTTATCTATCAATATCAGTGATTTTTGATAAATCAAAGTCAATGCTTCATAATAAATAATTAAGTCCGCATTATCTCCCACAAAAGCACTTGTCGCGCCTAAATGGATGATAGGTTTTGCTTTCGGTGCCGCTTCACCAAATGTATGGACGTGTGCCATTACATCATGCTTGAATTTTTTTTCATACTCTGCAGCCTTTTCGTAGTCAATATTATAAATATTTTCCTGCATTTGGGCAATTTGTTCATCAGTAATGTCAATGCCCAATTTCTTTTCTGCTTTTGCGAGTGCAATCCAAAGCTTCCTCCATGTAGAAAACTTATTGTCTGCGGAAAATATTTCAAGCATTTCCTTTGACGCATAACGTTCGCTTAAAGGATTTGAATATTGATTCGTCATTTTTACCTCTATATATTATTGATTTAAAAAATCTTTAATTCTTTTAAGTCCTGTTTGAATATTCTCAAGTGAAGTAGCATAAGAAATCCTTACATATTCTTTCGTTCCAAAACCTTCGCCCGGTATCACGGCTACAAGGTAATTCTCAAGCAGCGTACTTGCAAAATCAAGCGCACCGTTAATTGTTATACCATTATATGTTTTACCGAATGTTTTGGAAACATCCACATATAGATAAAATGCACCTTGCGGCATAATATAAGATAAATCCGGAATTTCTTCATCGATATACTTCATCATATATTGCCTTCTCTTGTCATATTCTTCCAGCATTTGATGCACAACAGATTTATCCAAGGTAAACGCCGCCTCGGCAGCTTTTTGCGCAATGGATGCCGGATGTGATACGGTGTGCCCCTGAATACTGCTCATCGCTTTAATAATGTCTTCCTCTGCTGCTGTGTAGCCTATTCTCCAGCCCGTCATGGCGTAAGTTTTTGAAAGACCATTTATTAAAATCGTATTTTTCTTTATGTCTTCTCCGAGTTGTGCAATGCTTATATGCTTTGCATCATCATACATGATGCTCTCATAAATCTCATCAGAGATAACAAACAAATTATTATCAACAGCAAACTTGGCAACTACTTGTAATTCTTCTTTTGTATACACACTTCCCGTGGGATTGGATGGCGAGTTAAGCATTATCGCTTTTGTCTTTTCAGTTCTTGATTTACTTAAATTCTCTTTTGTAAGTTTAAACCCACTTTCGGCAGTTGTTGCAACATATACAGGCACTCCTCCTGCTATTTTTACCATTTCTGGATAACTTACCCAATAAGGCACAGGAATGATAACTTCGTCTCCTGGATTTAGAATAGCGCAGAGCGAAAGATACAGACTATGTTTGGCCCCGCTGTTTACGATAATATTCTTCGGCTCATATTCCAAATTATTTTCATTTTTTAATTTTTTGCAAATGAGCTTTCGCAGTGCCATTGTGCCATTTACTTCCGTATAACGTGTGAAGTTGGCATTAATAGCATCAATGCCTGCTTGCTTAATGGGCTGAGGTGTATCGAAATCAGGCTCGCCTGCGCCAAAGCCGATAACATCTTTTCCTTCTGCGCGCAGTTGTTTTGATTTTGCCGTAATGGCCAGCGTCATAGAAGGCGTTATCGTTTGTAAATTTTTTGCTGTTCTAATTGTTTGCATATTTCATGCTCCTTTTTATTTTATATAAATTAATATATTAATATATAGACTTAATATAAAAGCATTGCATCTCCAAAACTAAAAAACCGATAATTTCTTTCAATAGCTGTTTTATAGGCGCAAAGCAATTTATCTTTATTATAAAATGCCGATACAAGCATCAATAGCGTAGATTTTGGAAGATGGAAGTTTGTAATTAAACAGTCCACTGCCTTAAATTCATACGGCGGATAGATAAATATATCCGTATCATCAATGACAGGTAAAATCCTACCATATTTTTTCGCGCATCCTTCAAGTGTCCTCATCGAAGTAGTCCCTACGGCTATAATTCTTTTTCCGTTCTTTTTTGCTTCATTGATCAATTGAGCATTTTCTTTTGTGATTTGATAGTGTTCCGCATGCATTTTATGATCTCTCAGTTCGTCTGCCTTGACCGGCCTAAATGTATCGAGTCCCACATGAAGCGTAACATAAGCTGTTTTCACACCTTTTTGCTTCAGCTTTTCAATAAGCTCATCCGTAAAATGCAGCCCTGCTGTCGGTGCCGCAGATGAGCCAATATTCTTTGCATAGACTGTTTGATATCTATCATAATACTTTTCATTATCTTTTATATATGGCGGCAGCGGCATTTTACCGATATGCTCGATCTTGTCGTATACATTGCTGCCGCAAATGAATTCTACCGTGCCTAACCCATCGTTTGATTTATTTATCACACGTGCCGTGATCTCCTTATCATCAAAATAAACAAGATCATTTTCCTTGAGACGCTTTGCCGGTTTTAAAAGCCCCTGCCAATTATTATTTCCTAAGTCTTTTAATAAAAGCAATTCAATCTTTGCGCCTGTAACTTTTTGTCCATACAGGCGTGCGCGGATGACTTTTGAATCATTAAAAACCAAGCAATCACCCTCGTTTATATACTCTATAATATCATAAAAATGTTTATGCTCTATCTCGTCCGTTTTTTTATTGATTACCATAAGAGATGAATAATCCCGCTTTTGCGCAGGATATTGTGCGATCATCTCCTTTGGAAGTTCATAATTAAATTCGTCTGTTCTCATATATTTGCGTTACTCTCATTATAGGATATGCCCAGATGTTCATATGCGTGTGGCGTTGCCACTCTGCCGCGCGGCGTTCTCTGAATAAATCCTATTTGAATTAAGTATGGTTCATACACATCTTCAATATTATCTTTTTCCTCACCGATTGCCGCTGCCAATGTATCAATACCGACAGGCCCGCCCCTAAAAGAGCGAATAAGCACATGAAGCATTCTCCTGTCATTATTATCCAGGCCTTTCTCATCCACTTCCAAAAAGCTGAGTGCTTGCCTAGCGGAATCCTCATCTATTTTATCCATTTTCAAAACTTGAATGAAATCTCTTGTCCTCTTTAAAATCCGATTGGCAATTCTTGGTGTTCCCCTGCTTCGCCTTGCAAGTTCATATGCCCCTTTATCTGTGATCTTTACATCTAAAATATCTGCTGAACGTATGATAATATCTTTAAGCTCTTCCGGCAAATACATCTCAAGACGGCACATCACGCCAAAGCGATCACGCAACGGCGAAGAAAGCAGTCCTGCCCTTGTTGTGGCACCAACTAAAGTAAAAGCTGGTAAATCCAATCTGATAGATCTTGCACCGGGACCTTTTCCTACAATGATATCAAGCGCAAAATCTTCGAGCGCCGGATACAAAATTTCTTCAACAACTCTGTTCATTCTATGTATTTCATCAATAAATAAAATATCCCCTTTTTTCATGCCTGTAAGCATGGCTGCCAAATCACCGGGTTTTTCTATGGCTGGCCCTGATGTCACCTTAATACCCACATTCATTTCATTCGCTATGATATATGCCAGTGTTGTTTTTCCCAGTCCGGGCGGTCCGTATAAAAGCACATGATCCAACGTGTCTTTCCTTTGTTTTGCTGCGGAAATAAAGACTTCCATATTATTTTTTATTTTATTTTGCCCGACATATTCGCTTAAAAATCTGGGCCGAAGAGTTTTTTCTGTATCTATATCAACTTCTGTTTTTGATGATGTAATAATTTTTCTTTTATCCATAGCATCCTCTTATACAACGGTATCCGCGCATGCCAAAGCAGCAAGGATATTATTCTGGGTTGTCTCCTCTTCAATATAGGAATGCTCTACCATCACAGCAGCCTTTGATTTTGAATATCCCAAAGAAATCAATGCATCAATACAAATGCTTTTTTCCTGTGTAAACTTATTTGTTGGGAAACCTTCAAATTCAAAATCTTGAAAATCTCCAAACTTATCTTTTAAATCAATAATAATCCTTTGTGCCGTTTTCATGCCGATCCCGGGTGCCATACTAAGTATTTTTGCATCATTACTGCGTATGGCCTCCATGATTTTATCTTGTGTATTACTGCTGAGTATCGCCATCGCTGCTTTAGGTCCTACTCCCGACACACTTGTGAGCGCAAGGTAGAGCTCCTTTTCAGTGTGATTTATAAAGCCGTAAAACACAATATTTTCATCTTTTATCTTTGCATATACATATAATTTAATGTCTGATTTTATTCTAGGCAACGCCATTGCCGTGTTTTTGGAAATGGTCATCCTATAACCGATGCCGCCATTATCAAGCACTGCGTAATCGCTCCCTATTTCTTGTAATGATCCTTGAATGTAATGAAACATAATCTTAGAACTCCTATTTTTTCATTATATAAAAAAAATGTTTTAAATTAAAGAAAAAAATCAAACATTTTGGAAAGATACAAAAATATCAAATTTATTATTATAATAATTAAGCAAACAAAAAAGAACCTTTCGATTTACCATTGATCGAAAGGTTTATTTTATTTATTTTTCTTCCGGTGTATCTTCGATTTCCTCGATAATTTCAGCATCTATAATTTCTTCACTAGCTACCGATTCTTGCTCTGCTTTTTTTGCTCTGCTTTTTTTGGAGTAATCTTTTGCGTTCCTATTAGCTTTTTTTACAGGTGCTGCCGTTTCCTGCGTGTTTTCTTCAACTTCATTATCTTCAATCTCATCGTTTTTCTTTGTTGGTACTTCACGAAGTTCAACTTCCGATATTGACGCTTTGTTGATCTTCATTTTTACGTTATCCGGGAGTACTTCAATGATGACATAGTTGTCTTTGACCGAGAAAACTTTGCCGTGAAATCCACCGGCTGTTACAACTTTATCACCTTTTTTCATCATTTCACGCTTTGCCTGAAGATTTTTATATTGTTTTCTTTGCGGCCTCATCGTAATTGTATATACTAAGAAAAATGCTCCCAGCAATAATATCATAGGAAGAAAACTGGCTAAGCCACCTGTCGTTGTCGTGGTCGTCGTAGCTATCATATTTTATCTCCTCTTATAAAAAATTCTTTTAATATTTTAAACGCTATTTACCTATTTGTCAAATCAAACTTTTTTATATAATTAAGTGTATCGTCCTTTAAAATCGCCTCTTTTAATCCCTCCATAATTTGAATTGTAAAATATAAATTATGATATGCAAGGAGCATAGAAGCCAGAATTTCTTGTGCCTTTACCAAGTGTCTTAAATAGGCTCTTGAATAATTTTTACATACATAACAATCGCACTGCTGATCTATAGGTGTAAAATCTTCTTTATACTGCGCATTTCTTAAATTGATCCTGCCGCTTTGTGTTAGTGCCGCACCATTCCGAGACATACGTGTCTGCATGACGCAGTCAAACATGTCAATGCCTCTGATGACTCCCTGCAAAAGACAATCAATGCTTCCCACACCCATGAGATAAAGGGGCTTGTCCTCCGGCATATGCGGTTTTGTATTTTCAATAACCTCATACATGAGTTCTTTTGGCTCCCCGACACTGAGTCCTCCCAAAGCATATCCTGGAAAATCTAAATCAATCAACCGCTTTGCACAATCGACACGAAGATCTGAATACATTCCTCCTTGAACAATACCAAACAAAGCTTGCTGGCATGTATTTTTATGTGCTTCTTTACATCTTTTTGCCCAAGAAACCGTGATATCAGTGCTTTTTTGCGCATAATCATAATCTGCCGGATACGGTATACATTCATCAAAAGCCATACTGATATCCGCCCCCAAATCATTTTGAATTTCAATTGCTTTCTCGGGAGTGAAAAAATGCTTGCTTCCATCGAGATGACTTGAAAAAAGCACCCCCTCCTCGGTGATTTTTCTTCTATTCGCGAGACTGAAGACTTGGTAACCTCCGCTATCTGTTAGAATCGGCTTATCCCAATTCATAAATTTATGGAGACCACCGGCTTTTTTTATAAGTTTGCTTGTAGGTCGCATATAAAGATGGTATGTATTGGCAAGAATGATTTGTGCGCCCATTTCTTTCAGGCTCTCTGTAAATACCGCTTTTACGGTCGCCTGTGTGCCGACAGGCATAAAAACAGGCGTTGTAATATCCCCATGCGGTGTTCTTAAAACGCCTACGCGCGCCTTTGTTTTGCTGCACTCCTTGATGACTTTATATTCAAACATTGACTTTAAACCTCATCTTTATAACCCAAATCTTTTAAAACATGGTTGCTGTCACGCCATTCCTGCTGCACTTTAACCCAAAGCTGTAGATTTATTTTTGTATCCAAAAATCTTTCGATATCCATTCTTGCTTTTGTTCCTATATTTTTTAGCATTGAACCGTTTTTTCCGATGATAATACTTTTATGCGATTTCCTTTCGCAGTAAATAGTTGCTTCTATATCAATAATATCCTTTTCTTTTCGTTCTTTCATGCTCATAATTTCCACGCCGATACCATGAGGGATTTCCTGTTCTAATAGCTGAAGCGCTTTTTCACGTATTAATTCGGCAATAAAAAACTTCTCCGGTTTATCTGTAATCATGTCCTCCGGAAAATACATCGGCCCTTGTGGCAGATATTTTTTAATCAGTGGAATTATGAGCTCCATATTTTTGCCTGTGAGCGCAGATATTGGCAGAATCTCATTTATAAATGAATATTCTTTATATAAATTTATTTTATATAAAACTTCATCTTGCCTTAATTTATCCGCTTTGTTAATTAATAAAATAACAGGTTTGTTCGCGTTTGCGAGTTTTTCCAAAAGGATTTTATCCGTTCGCCCAATATGCATATCGTGCTCTACTACAAAGAGCACAATATCTGTACTCGACAGGCTGCCTGAGACCATATCCACCATCATATTGCTTAGCTTATTTTTTGGTTTGTGCAGCCCGGGCGTATCAATAAAAATCAGCTGTGCTTCTTCATCTGTATAGATGCATCTGATATTATTCCGTGTCGTTTGGGGTTTATCAGACATAATAACCAGTTTTTCATTGAGAAGACTGTTAAGAATAGTGCTCTTGCCTACATTTGTTCTCCCGATGATCGCAATAAATCCTGACTTAAAACTATTTTCATTCATTATATATCTATACCTTTAAAAATTATCGCAGAATTGATAATTCCTGCATGATTTTTTCTTCTTCCGCTCTCATTTTTTGCTTATCTTCATCGTTCATATGGTCATAGCCTTTCATATGCAAAATTGAATGGACAAATAAATAAACCAGTTCTCTTAAAAGACTGTGCTTATATTCTTCGGCTTGTTTTTTTGCAATACTCAAGCAAATAACCACATCGCCCAAGTAAACAAATCCTTCTTCCTGCGCCATATCCTTATCATTTAAAACAAAACTCAATACATCTGTAGGCGCGTCAATATGGCGATACTCTTCATTGAGAGCTTGAATCTGTTCTTCATCGACAATATTCAGACCGATCTCGTAGTTCGTCGTATCTGTACCTAAGATAAGCTGTACAGCTTTTTGTGCGTAGTGTAAAAACTCAGGCTCCATCTCTAAATTCGTAAAATTATTCGTCAGAATCTTTGCTTCCATTTACATCCTCTGTTTCTTCTGTGTTTATTCGCTCTTTTGCTATCGTGTTTTCTTCTTCAAAACTATTTTGAATTTCCTGTGTCATTTTTTCAATATCATCATCCTGATGAGGATATTGTATGCGTTCATGATACATTGCATTCAAATTGCGTACAAAAATTTTTTTAATTTTATTTAATTCAGAGAAAGTAAGTTCACTCTCCGACAATTGCCCGTCTGATTGTTTCATATAAAAGATCTTTTGAACCATATCATAGATCTGTGCTTCGGTTGGTCTTGGAATGCTTTTAACCGCCGCTTCACAGCTATCGGCAAGCATCACGATAGCCGCCTCTTTCATCACTGGTTTCGGACCATCATATCGGTAAGTTTGGGTATCGACGTTATCCTGATTATTTTTTTCTTTATGATAAAAATATTCCATGATAGATGTGCCCTGATGCGTTTGAATAATTTCTTGTATTAACTTCGGTAATTTATATTTTTTTGCCAAAGCAACGCCATTTGAAACATGTTTTTTAAGTATTTGCGCGCTTTGCGACGGCCTTAATTTATCATGAGGATTTTTATCCGGTTGCTGGTTTTCACAAAAATAACTTGGATCATCCAGTTTGCCTATATCATGAAAAAGCCCGCCGGCTTTCGCAAGTAAAACATCTGCACTGATTTCTTCTGCCGCCGCTTCCGCCAGACCACTCACATTAAGCGAATGCTGATAGGTTCCCGGAGCAAATTGCATTAATTTTTTTACCAATGGATGATTGAGGGAAGCAATGTCCAGCATGCGGATAGAAGTCGGTATATTAAAAAGCCATTCCCAAAGATAAACCAGACCCACGGATCCGAATCCTGCTACAATGGATGCCAATATTATATAACCACAATTAATAGCGGTATTAATACTTATGTTATAAAGAATTATATCACTTACCAAGAGAATAAATGCGTTGATGACTCCGATAATAAGACTGTATTTGTAAATGCCGGATTGCGTGATGATACGCTTCATAAAAATTGCCGAAAGCACGCCTGAACTCAGCATAATAATTATGAATGTAGCTTCTGCTTTTATAGAAAAAGCCACCAGCATGACTGCAAATATATTGATAATCAAAGCCAATTTAGGCTTGAGAACCAAAGAAAGCGTCACTGCAAGCATAGAGATCGGAATTAAATATGCATTAAAACGAATAATCAAATTAGCAAGCGCCAAATAGATAACGATCTGACAAAGTATCATGAAAAGCTTTGTTGTTTGAGTAAATATATATTTTTCAAACTGATACAGATAAAGTGCGAGCATCAACAGTAATACGGCTATAAAAAACACGATGCCGCCGTATAAAAACAAGTCCTGCGTCTTGTTGCCTTCAAGCAGACCATTGCTTTTGAGTAAATCATATTTCTCTTGTGTAATAACTTCACCTTTTGTAACGATTTTTGAGCCTTGCACATAGGTGATTGTCTCTACGTTTTCTCTTGCCTCTTCTTTGGCCGCCAATGTTTTTTCTTCGTTTTCCTGCACATTGGCAATCATTACTTTGCCCAAAATATTGCGCGCTTCAATTTTGCTTATTTGACTCATCCAAGTATTATCAATGTATTGATATGTATACTCTTTTTTTTCCTGAAGGTCGTCTGCACTCACCTTGTCTTGATAAACCTCTGATAATATTGCAAGCATTTTTTCCTTCATTTCATCCCGGTCGGCCTGAGACATTGCCAAAATATGCTCAACACTGGATGTTTCCAGTGTGATGTCGAGATTATCTTTTATCTCTTTTTGAATATCCGCAAGGCTATCATCTTCACCTGCACCGTCGATTATATCCATGATAATCCCCACGGATTCGGATACCCTTAGTGATGCCCCCGGGATGTCGTCATATACGGGATCAACGTTTTCTTCAGCCTGCTGTTTCAGCTCTTCAGTTTGCTCACTGTCGACAATCATGCTTTGCGCTGCAATATCTTCGATTGCGGTTTGTCCTACTTCCAGAGAATACTTTTTGGGAGCAAGTGAAAAATAAAGCAATATAAAAGTAACGGCAAATAATACAACCGCAACGATTACACGAATAATCTTACTGGGCTTAGACATAAGTAACTCCATTATTTATTATTTTCGTAATTATCATAAGCATCTATAATTCTTTGCACAAGACTATGACGAACCACATCTTGCTGTGTCAAATATATAAATTCAAGCCCCTTTATATTACCTAAGATATGTTGCACTTTTACAAGACCGCTTGTCTTATCATTAGGCAAATCCACTTGTGTGATATCTCCCGTCACAATGGCTTTCGAACCAAACCCAAGCCTGGTCAAAAACATTTTCATTTGTTCCGGAGTTGTATTTTGGGCTTCGTCTAAGACGATAAACGAATCATCCAGCGTACGGCCGCGCATATAGGCAAGCGGAGCCACTTCAATCATTCCGCGTTCCATATATTTTTGATATACTTCAACGCCCATTATATCATAGAGTGCGTCATAAAGCGGTCGCAGATACGGATCAACCTTTTCCCTTAAATCACCCGGTAAAAACCCAAGACTTTCACCGGCTTCAACCGCGGGACGCGTGAGCACGATGCGTGCCACATCGCCTTTTTTAAATGCTTCCACCGCCATTGCCATGGCAAGATAAGTTTTTCCTGTCCCCGCCGGGCCTATGGCAAAGGTGATATCATTACGCTTAATTGCGTTTATATATTTCTTTTGCCCTGCGGTTTTATATTTTATTGCTTTTCCTCTTGCAGTATAGCAAATAATATTTGAATTTTCCAAGTAATCTTTATCAAGTGTCTTCCCTGTCATGCTCAATATATAATTTAATGTTTGATTATCAATATTCTCTCTGTTTTTGCCCGCCTTAAATAAATTTAATATTGCTTCTTCTGCTTTTACCACATCGTCCTCTTGTCCCATGATTTTCAATGAATTATCTCGAAATATAATGTCCACATTAAAATACTTTTCTATCTCGCTTAGGTTCTTATCCATAATGCCTGTAATTTTTCTGATGTCCGCGCTGTAAGGTTCAAGATTTATTTGCCTTATTTTTTTATTATTCAAATTTTATTATTTCTCCCCAAATCATGTTATTGAATATATTTAATTTGTGCAATTTCTTCAAGCGCAATTATTTCTGCCGAATATAAGTTATTATCCATATACTGCCCTGTTTTTTTTATATTTATATGAGTAATTTGAATATTCTTACTTAAATAATCATTATTTCTTAGATATTCTACCACATCATCGACAATTTTGCTCTCATTTTTTGTGACTGCTTCGCTTTTCTTGTAGAATATAATCTTTTGAATTCGAACCGGTAGCATAAAGTCAAACAAATAGATATTTCTTTCTGTGCTTTGATATTCAATCAAGTCATCTGAATCATCAGCTTTTTTATATTCAAATGCAAAATTTTTAAGTAAAATTATTTTTTGTTCCGTGAAAGCAGCATCCTCACTTGGCTGCAACATATTTACCGGAATATTTTCGAAATTATATTTTACTTTCGCCATGATGCTTCCCGTTGCACATTGATATACATAGGTTTCACTGTTTCCAACCAGCATATGTTCATTTCCGCTGATGAGTACATCTCCTCTTTTTACGATGTCTCCCTGCTTCACCAATGCCGTTCCTCTAATTGTTAAGATTTTTGTCACTTCGCCGTCTTTGCTTGCTATGATATCGGCCGGTTTTGAATAGTCATAAATTTCTTGTGACTTTACAGCGGAATACAGATCCACTTTGGCTTTTGTGCCCTGAAGAGTAATACTTATATACGTATAATCAGGATTATTGATTAAAAATTGTCTTTTGACTTCGTCATAATCAATTGTGTATTTTATGAGTCCTGCTTTTAACCCAACTTCACTGAGCGCAGTCATAATTTGCTGTTTTTGCATTGAGTATTCTACAGGAATTTCTATCTTTAAAATAAGTGATGACAAGAAAAAAAATGATGCAATTAAAATCATGCATCCTATTACAAATCCTTTTTTCCTAAGCATCCTTTGTAAAAAATACGGCAATCCATGCTTAGAAATTACTTTTACATCAACTTTAAAATGCTTGCTTAGCGATAGAAACTTTTCAAGTGAACCTCGCATTAGTTTGAGCCGAAGCGCGCCATTTTTATCTTTCTTTATATCCCATGCATAGATTTTATGTATATGAAGTATATTAAGCAGTTTCTCCATCATATATCCATGCATTTCTATTATATAAAAGCCGTTGATATAATGAAAAAGTTTTACAATACTCATTTTACCACCTGCACCATAGATATACTACCTAAAATAATGATCTCTTCTGCCATAATGTTTTTAATTGTTAACTTCTCTCCGGTGATCTTTATCATTCCAATCGAGGAATTAATACGGATAATATCATTTTCATACTCAATAATACCTTTATGATTTTCAATAACCGCCTGCATATCTCCAATAATCGTTATTTTAGGCAGATTCAGCACAAGCTCATAAGGCAGCTCCGCCACATTGCTGATTTTAGTCCGCACTGTTTTAAAGGCGGTTGTATTCTTTTTTTGCTTTTTATTTTCCGTTGCTTTACTCATAAAATCACCCTACACACTATTTTATGAGTTAAATTTATAAAAAATTACAGCCCAGAGCTCATTGATAGAAGATTAGACAAAAAAAACATCCCCGATAACTCGAGGATGTAATCATCTTAACTTTAAATATATGTATACAGCATATAATTTAAGATAAGTGTTTTTTGACTAATTGATTGATTAAGCTCCCATCTGCTTTGCCTTTTAACTTTGGCATTAAGGCCGCCATGACTTTGCCCATATCTTTCATAGTAGATGCATTTGTTGCTCTAATTACATCTAGCACCTCTGCTTCAATTTGCGCATCACTCAGCTGCTCGGGAAGGTATTTCATAAGGACTTTGATCTCTTCTTGTGTTTGAATAATCAAATCATCGCGCTGCGCTTTTTCAAACTCTTTCAGCGCTTCACGGCGTTTTTTTAATTCAGATGCAATAATTTCTACAATGCCGTTCTCATCTAATTCTACTTTATGATTTTTTTCATAAAAAAGAATCGCGGACCGAACCATTGTGATGGTCTGTTTTGGTATTGTATCTTTATTCTTCATGGCGTCTTTATAATCGCTCATAAGTCTTTGTTTAAGATCCATTTGCTAGTACCTGCTTTTCTTCTTCTTTGCAGCTTCTGCTTTTCTCTTTTTTCTTTCGCTGGGTTTTTCGTAATGTTCTCTTTTTCTGACTTCGCTCATTACACCCGCTCTTGCAGTTTTCTTTTTAAATCTTTTTAAAGCACTTTCTAAGCTTTCGCCTTCTCGAACTTTTACTTCTGACACTTCTATCCCCCCCCTCATGCTTAATTCTACAATGAAGTATTATATCAAATCATATTATTATGTCAATATTTTTCAGCCCGGAGGCCATTTCATCTGGCGCCCCGCCAAAAAATGAAAATGAAGATGATTTACGCTCTGCCCGCCCAAAAGCCCGCAGTTATTGACAATTCGAAATCCTGTGTCACTCACACCTTCTTTTACCGCCATTTTTGTAGCTACCGTAAAAATATGGCTGATAATATCATTGCCGGCCGGAACATTTGTGAGGTTATCAAAATGTTGCTTAGGCACGATCAAATAATGTATTGGTGCCTGTGGTTCCAAATCTTTAAATACGAGGGTTTTGTCATCTTCGTATACAATTTGAGAAGGAATTTCTTTATTTATAATTTTACAAAATAAACAATCGTCCATTATTACCTCCAAATACTGCTACATTATATTTCAAAATAAATGAAATATCAAGAATTCTCTTTTTTATAATCATTCATATGAAGTATTTTACTTGCATTTATGAAATATTTTTGTCAACATTTGACATAAATAAAAGAATTATTTTTTATTTTTGCTAAATTTAATATCTATCCCGCCAAATACACAGGTGCAGTAAATATAGACACACGGTGAGCCTGTGTTGTATTTTGCCATATTATCTACGCCGCCGAAAATAGCGGTAGACTGCACTTTGACCGCGATGTTTTCCGGAACGAGAATGTCGATACCGCCAAACGCACACAATGCATCTATCCGAACATCTTTATCTATAATCGCATTTCTAATATCTAAATCAACACCTCCGAAAAACGCCTTTAAATCTGCGCCATGAAACGGTTGGTGCGTGCTTTCGTAATCCTGTCCGGAAAACAAAGCCATCATTTTGACAATGCGTGATGGATCCTGAAAATGCGGGTTGAATTGTTGTTGATTACCCGCTTCTTTATTTTCAGCATCTTTATTTTGGTCTGCGTTGTTTATCGGTTCATCATAGACAGGCTGATGATGCACCATGTGATTATCATTGTGTTTAAAAATGATCAACAGTCCTAATAGCACGATAATGATCGGGAAAATTAATTTTCTGTATTCGTGAAACCAAAAAAAGTTTTGTTGCTGCAAAAGAAAAAATAATCCGATACAAAGGCCTATAATATTTCCGGCATTAAATCCGTTTTGAATCATACTAATAAGACAAGGAATGATGATAAAAAGCGTCCACCATCCGTCAAAAAAAAGGCGAATACTCCATGCCCCCAGTTCATTGCCTGCAAATATAACACCTGCAGCAACCAAAATAATTCCAAAAATAACTGCACCGTTTAATGATTTTTTCATTCTACTCGCTCCTTTAATTCATTCAATATATCTATATATAATTGATATTGCTCCTCGTCAAACAAAACAAAAACAATTTCCTTTAACGATTTATTTGCTTCTTTTAAATACTCTAATGCAGTGGAAATCGCAATGCTCGCAGCCTGCGCTTTGGGAAATCGATAGACCCCTGTGCTGATTGCGGGAAAAGAAATTGACTCCAAGCTATGCTCATTCGCCAGTTTAAGAGAAGAGATATATGCACTTTTGAGAAGCACGGACTCGTTGTTATTGCCGCCTTGATAAATCGGCCCTACCGTGTGAATGATATACTTGCTTTTTAGATTAAAGCCTTGCGTCATACATGCTGTTCCTGTCGGGCAAGAACCTATTTTTCTCAGCGCCATGGGAAGATTGCTCCCTGCCGCTTTATGAATAGCCCCATCCACACCGCCTCCGCCTATCAGTGCAGAATTTGCTGCATTCACGATAGCTGATGTTTCCTGTAGTGTGATATCTCCTTTTATTATTTTAATTTCACATCCATATATATACATTAATTTTTTTACTCCTTAAAAACGTATATAAATTCTTTTTTATGAGAAATTATTTTTGTCAACATTATATTAACATAAACAAGTGTGAATTCAATATTTTTATTGAAAACAATTTTATATGAATTGACAATTCAAACGCTTACAGATAAAATATTAAAAGATAACAGAACATAAAAAATTTTATGGAGGGAACTAAATGAAAAAAACGAAAGTATTTATTACTATCCTTGCAGTTCTTATGTTAGTTCTAACATTTACTGCATGTTCCGGTTCAAATTCAAATACAACTGATGACAAAGTTTATACTATAGCTACCGATACAACTTTTGCACCATTTGAATTTGAAGATTCAAGCGGAAACTTTGTAGGCATCGATATGGATTTGCTCGCAGCAATCGCAGAAGATCAAGGCTTTGAATATGAGATAAATATTTTAGGATTTGACGCGTCTTTACAAGCTGTACAGGCAGAACAAGTTGACGGCATGATCGCTGGTATGAGCATCACGGAAGAAAGACAAGAAATATTTGATTTCTCTGACCCTTACTTTGACAGCGGTATTGTAATGGGTATTTCTAGCAACAATGACGAGATAAAATCTTATGCAGATTTAGCCGGAGAAAAAGTCGCTGTTAAAACAGGTACGGAAGGCGCCGCTTTCGCTGAAAGCATCGCTGAAGAAAATGATTTCGAACTCGTTTATTTTGATGACAGTGCCAATATGTATCAAGATGTTGAAATCGGCAATTCGGCAGCATGTTTTGAAGATTATCCTGTTTTAGGATACGCAATCTCCAAAGGCGAGCCCCTGCAAATCGTTACCGAAATGGAACGCGGAAATTCTTATGGTTTTGCAGTATTAAAAGGAAATAATCCTGAACTGATCGAAATGTTTAATGCAGGGCTTGCAAACTTAAAAGCCAGTGGAAAATATCAGGAAATCCTAGACACGTATATCCAGAAATAATTACTGATATGAATAGAATAAAAAATCGGCTTATAGCAAGCCGATTTTTTAATGCTGATTGATAGATTAATAACATAGTAATTGACAATTTCTGTAATAAAATATAAAATAAAAGGGATACATAAGAACGTGAAAATATCGGCAAACAAAATATCCGAATTAAAGAAGATACGGCAACCCCTAAAAGTTTTTATAGATTAATAGAAAAGTAATTAAAAATTTCCTTAATAAAACTAAAAAACTTGTAACTATTGAGCTTAAGGGTGTATTTGTAATATGACTCTTAGGCATTTTTATTCATAGATCACAGTATCATAGGAGGAAAATAATATGGAATACCTTGCACTGCTGCAAGAGACTTGGCCACGGCTTTTAAAAGGTTTGTTGATGACCTTGCAGCTCACAGTGATATCACTTCTTTTCGCTACATTAATCGGCCTTTTATTTGGGCTGATGTCTGTATCAAAAAAAAGAATTTTTCGATCAATTTCAACTTTTTATATAAGTATTTTCAGAGGCACTCCTATGATCGTGCAAGCTTTTTTTATCTACTTTGGAATTCCCGCGGCCACAGGCCTGCATATGAGTGCATATACCGCCGGGCTCATTACACTCACTCTCAACGCAGGTGCATATATATCTGAAATTTTCAGAGGCGGCATCCAATCTGTCAACAAAGGACAAATGGAAGCGGCTCGCTCACTCGGCCTATCACATTCTATGTCTATGGCGCGCGTTATTTTGCCTCAGGCCATTCGCACAATGATACCTGCACTGATCAATCAATATATCATCACACTGAAAGATACATCTATCATATCCGTTATTGGCGTTCGTGAACTGACGCAAAACGGGAAACTCATTATTGCGAATAATTTTCGTTCAACCGAAATATGGCTGACCGTCGGCGTTATGTATTTCATAACGATTTATATCCTCTCCAAGATCGGCAGGGCTGTAGAAAGGAAGCTATCATATGTACAAAGTAAAAATTGAAGGCCTTGTGAAACTATTTGATGACAATGTTGTCCTCAACGGCATTAATATGACAGTATCGGAAGGAGAAGTGGTTTGTATTATAGGCCCTTCCGGTTCAGGGAAAAGCACGCTTCTTCGATGCATCAACGCACTCGAAGAAGCCACGGAAGGTTCAATCATTGTTGACGATTATGAAATAACGAATCCAAAAGTGGATATTAACTTAGTTCGCCGCAATATCGGCATGGTATTCCAGCAATTTAACTTATTTCCCCATATGACAGTATTGAAAAATGTTATATTGGCACCAACGGCACTGAATATACTGAATAAAAAAGACGCCGAAGAGAAAGCAATGAGACTTTTAAAACGTGTCGGCATGGAAAATAAAGCACATGTGTATCCGCATACATTATCGGGAGGGCAACAGCAACGTGTAGCGATTGCGCGGGCGCTTGCGATGAACCCTGATGTCATGCTCTTCGATGAGCCCACCAGCGCGCTTGATCCCGAAATGGTAGGAGAAGTATTAAGCGTTATGAAGTCTCTTGCCGACGACGGAATGACAATGATCATCGTCAGTCATGAAATGGGCTTTGCAAGAGAAGTGGCAGACCGCGTTATTTTTATAGATGAAGGAATGATTATTGAAGAAAACGAGGCAAAAGAACTTTTTGCAAATCCAAAGAACGAGCGAACAAAAAACTTTTTAAATATGGTTTTATAAATGCGGTTTTCTTTATAAAAGATCCGTTTCTTTTGAAATGGATCTTTTATTTTATTGAATATCAATAAGTTCATTCAATGTCTGAAGCATTTTGTTTTGTATTTCACTCGTCTTAATTCCTTTTATATCCGAAATATATTTTGTAATGCCATATAATACATCGGGCAGTATTTCGGGCAAGGCTTTTTTACCTGTCAGCCACTCTATTGTGTAAAGCCCGTCGCTTTCAACAAAAAGCCTCTCCGCCGGCACTTCTTTGACTACCAGCTGCATCGCTTTTTCCATGTGCACGCTTGGCCCCACAGTGAAATAACAATCCTGCGCTATATATTTATCCAAATGCTCTTCACTGCCGTACCAATGAACAATAAACGGAATCGAATACCCGGATATGATCTCTGCAATTTCTTCCTCGCATCCTTTTGTGTGCAGTATAACAGGGCATTTTCTCTTCTGCGCAATATCTAATTGCTTAATAAACGCTTTCCTTTGCTTATCAAGCGGTATATCACACCACACATTATCCATACCGATCTCGCCGATTATAACACAATCATGCAAATACGCTAGCAATTGGCTTACCTCATACTGATTTGCATACCATGGATGAAGCCCATAAGTGGGTATGATAAAGCGGCTTTTCAGGGCGAGCTTTGCAACAAATTCGCAGTCGGACGGCATGGTTCCGGCAACTAATCCGTATAGATTATTTTTCTCCATCATTTCCAAAAAAGAATTTTCCAAATCTTCTTGCCTTATGTGTAAATGTGCATCCAGCAGATTCATAAAAATACCTTCATTCATTTTTTAAATAATAATAAATTTCTTTATAAAGATCTTTTTGTTCAAATAGCCATTCTCTGTCTTTATTATGCTTTTGCAACAATATCTCCTTATTAAAAGAGGCCGGATTTTGATTCATTATTAAAATTCTGTCCGATAAATAAATCGCTTCATCGATATCATGAGTCACTAAAACAGTTGTTTTGTTGAGTTCCTGACGGATATTTAAAAGCCAATCCTGCATCTCGCCGCGCGTAATCACATCAAGTGCTCCAAACGGCTCATCGAGCAGCATAATATCTGCCGCGCAAAGTGCAGTGCGGAGGAATGCGGCACGCTGCCGCATCCCTCCCGATAATTCTTTCGGATATTTATTTTCGTATCCTTCCAACCCGAACTTTGAAAAATTGGCCAATGCCTGTTTTCTGATTTGCATTTTTTGATGATGAATCGTGCCATAGAGGCATACATTTTCCAGTATAGTTTTCCACGGCATCAGCAAATCCTGCTGCGGCATATATGCAAAATGGGAAGACAGCCCTTCTACGGGCGCATCATCAACATATACACTTCCATAATCGGGTTTCAACACACCCGCCAAGATATTCAATAACGTAGATTTACCGCAGCCGGAGGGGCCTAGAATACTGATAAATTCTCCTTCTTTGGCGCTCATATTCAATTTATCAAAAATAATTTTTCCATCAAACGAGCATGACAGCCCTGATACTTTTAATTTCACTTACTTACTCTTTATTGTAAAAATTCATTTGTATAGCAATCACTTGCATCAATAGTTTTGTCTATTAATCCGTATTCAATCATGAACTGAGTATAATTATCCCACACTTCATCTTTCATAACGCCCCACTCATCGGAATCTTCGCTGTACTTATCTGCCAGATATTCCTGAGATTTTATCAGCATTTCCAAATCATAATCCGGCGCGTATTTTGACAAAATTTCAGCAGCATCTTGCGGATTAGCGATGGCGTATTCATATCCTTGTTTTGTTGCCGTCATAAACTTTTCGGCAAGCTCCGGGTTATTTTCTATAATATCATCACTTGTAATAATGACCGGCGTATAGTAGTCAAGCCTGCTGTCTAATTGTCTTAATTCAATATAATTGATAGGCAGACCATCTATTTGAGATGCAATGCCATCCCACGCCCAGAAAAACCACATAATATCCACATTGTCTTTGAGCACGTTATAGCCGGATCCGTCAGAAGTGATCATTGTCAGCTTTGAAAAATTTGCTCCAACGCTTTTCATGACTGCTTTTATTGTTGCTTCTTCGCTTGGTGCACCCCATCCGGCATAGACTTTTCCTTCAAAATCTTTTGGCGTGAGTATATTTTTTTCTTTATACGAAGCAAATCCCGATGTGTTGTGCTGAATGATCGTAGCGATTGCTTTGATCGGAAGAGGATCTTCTGCGGCAAGTGCATAAGTGACATCTTCCTGATAAGAAATGCCAAACTGTCCTTTTCCTGCTGCGATCAACGTTGGTGTTGCGCCTTCCGTAGGCTCAATAATATTTACATTCAAGCCCTGCTGTTCGTAATAACCAAGATCAAGAGCGGCATATAGCCCTGTGTGGTTCGTATTTGGAACATAATCCAAAATAACCGTAACATCGGTTAATTCATCGTTTTCGCTTTGACTGCTTGTGCCGCAAGATGCAAAGATAGCCACCATGCTCAAGCACAATAAAAGCACTAAAAATCGTTTCATTTTTTTCTCCTTTTTATACAATAATTAAATAATAATATCTAGGCGCTTTGTTCGCGTGCTCGCAAATGAGGAAACAGAATATGTTGAAGCAATTTCACAAATCCGTTCATCATCAAAGAAAGCAATATAATCGTCAGAACACACGCAAAAACTTTATCGAGCATAAAGCCATTTTTTACACGCAGCATATAATATCCAAGCCCGCTGTCTGCTGACAACCATTCTCCCACAACAGCACCGCTTATAGAATACGTTGCCGCAACCTTCAGCCCTGAAAACAAAGACGGAGCCGCCGATGGAATCTTAGCAAGCCCATAAACCTGTATTTTACTAGCGCCGAATGCTCGAACCAAATTGATTTGATTCATATCGAGCTGTGCCATGCCATCCGCAAAGCTGACTGCTATCGGGAAAAAACACATAAGTACTACGGTAAGAACTTTAGGCGTCATGCCAAAACCTAAATAAATAATGAAAATCGGGGCTAGCACAATGACAGGAATTGTCTGGCTGACAACAAGGATCGGGTAGATAGCTGCTTTGAATTTCTCAAACGCATCCATTAGGATTGCCAATATTAACGCTAATGCAACCGCAATGACCAGACCGATAATTGTTTCAACCAGAGTGATATATGAATGATGCAAAAGAACAGGAAACTCTTCAAACAAAGTAAGCATAACTTTACTTGGTGCCGGCAACACGTAAAGCGGTGTATTTGTTATTCTTACAAAACCTTCCCAAACAGCTAAAAGCAAAAGAATTGTCCCCACCGGCAAAAATATCTTTGCTTTTTTATTTTGCCTCATTGCTTCCTCCTAATGATGTACAAATAAAGAACTGTATCATATTTGCATGATACAGTTTTTCTTTACAAATATGATCCCTACGGTGGCATTATCCACATCAGGTCAATGGGTTGAAGCGAAATAGCTTCCTCTCAGGCCGTCTGCGACCTCCCCTATGTTTCATTATATATTTATTATATGCTTCGATGGCATACCAGTCAAGCGAATTTTATACTGCTCCGGGCTACTTTGCACCTTCACTCGGCCGCACACTGCTTTCATCGACATTTTCATCCTTGGGTTTCTTTCGCATAAATGCAATTACACACCACATCCCGCCTATACCAAGAAGAATATCTCCTATTGAAAAAAACCCGAGCCTCGGTAAAAACGGAATATAAAAAACATCGCCAAGAAAGTAAAGCTTTGTCTGCTCATTTGCCAGTGCATACCCCGGAATTTCCCCGTTGATTAGCATATTGTATGCGTTCAGATACACACGAAGCTGTTCGATCTTATAGCCTACCGGCATATAAAAATTATTTACGGTAATGACAATAAAGTTTGAAAGCAAGCCAACACCGGCCAGCAGCAATGCTTTTGTTTCTTTTATATTAGCAAAGAGAAAGATGATAATTAAGGGATACGATACAAAGTGTCTTAACATGTAAATATCCATTCTATTTGCAATAATGGAAATAATAAGTGCCGCAACCGGCAGATAAATCATTCGAATATGGACATATTTCAAGTTGTTTAATCTACCACCGCAAAGATAGCCGATAACGATTCCCAGTAGAATAAATATGGTAAAAAACAACGCTTAACCTCCTAAAGCAGGGTATATACATCTTCAGAACTATGAAGCTGTTCATACAAGATGGTAATTTCTTCTTTGATTTGCAAAAAAACTTCGGCCACTTGCGGATTAAACTGTTTTCCGCTTTCTTCTTTTATGATCTCAAAAGCTCTCTCACACCCCATGCCGTCTCTGTATGGCCTGTCGCTTGTCATTGCGTCAAAAGCATCCGCAACAGAAATAATCGCCGATTCCAGCAGTATTTCATTGGGCGGTACATGTCCGGGGTACCCTTTCGAATCATAGCGCTCATGATGCTGCTGTATCATTTGAAGAATCTTCTTATCTATTGTAACATTCTCAAGTATTCTTGTTCCTTTATCGGGATGTGTTTGAATTTGCTCCCTTTCTTTTCCCGTCAATGTCGACGGTTTGTTGAGTATTCTGTCGTCTATACCAATTTTCCCTATATCATGCAGCAAAGCCGCAACTTTGAGCCGCTCGAGCCTTGTCGGCAGCAGTCCCATCTTCATTCCAATTGCAAGGCAGTATCTCTCGACACGAACAGAATGTCCAATTGTATACGGATCTTTAATTTCTATTGTTTTCGCAAAAGCACGGATCATTTCTTCATATTGGATTTTGCTCTTTATGTAGAGCTTAAATGCATATCTTGCCAAAAGCATTGGAATGGTGAAAAGAACAGATAAATAAATCCCGCCGTTCAAATTCAAAAGTATTGCAAAGAAAAATCCAATCGGCGCCGCAGCAAACATATTGATAATGAAAGTTTTGAACGCATCTAGCAATGAAAAAACAGCTACTTTCTTATCTTCTATATAAAATAAAACCAGTAAAACGACTGTGTTAATAAATACCATCGACGCAACCAATCCGAGATATGGCAACAGCACTTGAGGAAGCTCGATATGCCCGTAAATCCCCCCCAACGCTTTAAATGCAAGGCCGGCCAACGCCGTTGAAATAATAAAGTTCGCCAGATTAAAAAATGTTTTAATCGGCGGAATATTGAAAATATTATACACTTTATCCGTCTTAATATCTTTTTCATAATAAAACGGTGTAGCAATGATGATAACAAATATCGCAAATGTATATCCATGCGTCATAATCATCGCAACAATGACCATGAAAGTCATATCGATTGTAAGATTTTCATTGATATAAAGAGGAAGACAATAAAAAGCGATATAAATGCCTATAAGCAAAACGAGGCTGATAATATCGTTTATTAATTGCTGAGAATGGTATAAATCTAATATAGTATCTCTGATACAGAATAAACCGATAATGCTGCCTATTGTAATAATCACACTACAATATATTTTTTGAGAGAGTTTCATGCATCTACTCCTGAAATTTTCATCTCTGCATAAGAATATAGCAAACCCGAACAAAGTTTAAATAACATTAAATCTTATCTCCATCTGAAAAGGGCACCACTTGTAATTAAGAAAGTAGCGATTGTTCCCAATACTGACATTACCTTTGCTTTGTTCATGATATAGCCTCCTATATTAGACTCTGAATTCCGCTAATAATCAGGCTATATTCGCTTCGCTTTTGTAAAAAAAGGTTTTTCTTTGTTCGGGTTTACTTTATTCTTATTTCTTTGCTTTTAAATTCAATAAACAAATTTTTCTGTTGACCGCATTTAAAATAGCTTTTACAGTTGCAATATTCATATCACTGGTGACAAAACAAGTCCCGACCAATAATTCTTCGGTATTCTTATTCTCACTGTAGGATACCACACAGATTACAATTTCCCGTTCACAAAGAATTTCAGTATGTATTTTTATAAGTTCAAAAACTTCTTTATGCTCTATATATTGATGCACTGCCGTAATAGCTGCGCTGCCTACCGCAAGTTTTATATCTGTGTTGGCTGTATTGGCACTCTCGTTTGCTGCATAAACTTCATTATCTTTCTGAAGTTCAACCGATACAAGCACCTCTGAGGTTGAAGTATATCTAAGATTCAATGCCTGGAATTTTAATCGTTCAGGCAATGCATAAAGCTCGCTTTCTATTTGAGCAATGCTGATTATCTTTCGATCAATGGTAAAGTCATATTTAGATAATAAAGCAGATTCAATATTTCTTACAAGTTGTTTAGGATGAATAGATTTGCTGGCCAGTACATGGAGTTCGACAATGTTTCCTTCTTGGTCATCAACGAATTTTACATTTAAGACTCCGTCGAGTTTATGCAACAAATCACAGTATTTTTTATATGCTTTAGCCATGAAAATTCCTTAATCTTTTTGAATAATTTTTATCCTGTAAATATCAATAATGATAACGTATCAATTATAAAATAGCAAGTTTTTTTGGTCATTTTTGATACATTTTTGTAAAAGCAAGTCGCAATTTATCTCATTTTATCATATATAAATTTTATGGGGTTATTTAGAACGCTGTAAAAAATACTTTTGGGTATATTTATAAAACCTGTTGACAAAATAGATATGCAAAGTTATATTATAATTAAATACCCCAGGGGGAGTATAGTCTGTTCGAAAGGAGATCCTATGAAAGAAAAATTTGATATTACAGGCATGACCTGCACAGCATGCAGTTCTCACGTACAAAAAAATGTAAATAAACTGGAAGGTGTAAAAGATGTAAATGTAAATCTCCTTTCCAATAATATGACGGTAGAATATGACGAAGCTCAAACAGATACCGCTAAAATAATAGATGCTGTCAAAAATGCCGGTTACGGCGCTTTTCTTACAGGCACCAAAAAACCCTCCTCAGCTTCCCAGAGCAGCCCGATATCAAGAGAACTTAAAGAAATGAAAACACGCTTGATTACTTCTTTTATATTTCTAATACCTCTCTTGTATATCGCTATGGGGCACATGCTGGGTATTCCCGTTCCTTCCATTCTGCACGGTCAGGAAAATGCCCTCACTTTTGCTTTTGTTCAATTTTTACTGACATTGCCTGTTTTATATATCAACAGAAAATATTATCAAGTCGGCTTTAAAACACTCATCAAACGTTCACCGAATATGGATTCACTGATCGCTATCGGCTCCTCGGCCGCTGTACTTTATGGAATTTATGCGATATTTAAAATTGGATATGGCCTTGGCCATGCGCAGCCTGACATGGTGGCCCAATATTCAATGAGTCTATATTTCGAATCTGCCGCAACCATTCTAACATTAATCACCCTCGGCAAATATTTGGAAACAAAAAGCAAAGGCAGGACTTCGGAAGCAATTACAAAATTAATAAATCTCGCTCCTAAAACAGCCACTGTGCAGCGAGGCGGTCAGGAAATGGAGATTTCCGTTGATGATGTTGTCCTTGACGATATCCTTATCATCCGGCCCGGGCAAAGCATCCCTGTTGACGGCGTAATTATAGAAGGCAGCAGTGCGGTTGATCAATCGGCTCTTACAGGCGAAAGCATTCCCGTCGAAAAAAATATCGGCGATCAGGTCATTGCCGCAACGATTAATAAAACAGGGTATTTTAAATTTAAAGCACAAAAGATCGGCGGCGATACAACCCTTGCCCAGATCATACAGCTTGTTGAAGAAGCATCTTCCTCCAAGGCCCCCATATCTAAGCTTGCAGATAAAATCAGCGGCATTTTTGTTCCTATTGTTATTGGAATAGCCGTGATAACGACTGTTATCTGGCTGCTTACAGGTGCATCATTTGATTTTGCCTTATCCCTCGGCATCTCGGTGCTTGTTATATCCTGCCCATGCGCATTAGGCCTCGCCACACCTGTAGCGATTATGGTCGGCACAGGCAAAGGGGCTTCAAACGGTATTTTGATTAAATCCGCTGAAGCGCTTGAGACAGCTCATTTAATTAATACAATTGTACTTGATAAAACCGGTACCATAACAGAGGGCAAACCTCAAGTAACAGATATCATTACGGCAGCAGATATCACCGAGACAGATCTGCTTCAAATCGCAGCATCCATAGAAAAACCTTCCGAGCACCCGCTGGCCGAAGCAATTGTTGCCTATGCCGCAAAGCAAAACATTGTCTTAAAAGAAACCACACAGTTTAATTCCATATCAGGCAAAGGTATTATTGCCGTAGTAGACGGGCGTGAGATTATTGCAGGCAATTACGCTTTAATGAAAGAAAAAAATATTGATATCTCGGTTTTTCAGCATGATTCCGATGAATTTGCCCAAAGCGGCAAAACCCCTTTATATTTTGCATACAATCAAAAACTTTTAGGTATCATCGCGGTAGCCGATGTATTAAAACCTACAAGCAAAGAGGCTATTGAGCAATTTAAATCGATGAATATCGAAGTGGTTATGCTCACAGGGGACAACAGTCGCACGGCAAATGCAATCCAGCAGCAACTGGGCATGAACCGTGTGCTTGCAGAGGTGCTGCCGCAAGATAAAGAAGCAGAAATTAAAAAATTGCAGCAAAACGGTAAAAAAGTCGCTATGGTGGGAGACGGCATCAATGACGCGCCCGCGCTCGTGCGCTCCGATGTGGGTATTGCCATAGGCGCCGGAACAGACATCGCCATTGAATCGGCTGATATTGTGCTGATTAAAAGTGATCTGCTTGATGCGGTCACAGCTATCCAGCTAAGTAACGCTACGATCAAAAACATCAAACAAAATTTATTTTGGGCGTTTTTCTATAATGCGCTTGGCATTCCCCTCGCGGCAGGCGCGTTTTACTCATTGCTCGGCTGGAAGCTGAATCCAATGTTTGCCGCGGCCGCCATGTCGCTCAGTTCGGTCTTTGTCGTCAGCAATGCTTTAAGACTTAGATTATTTTCCCCTCACTACAAGCCCCATACGGAAGATTTTTTAAATACAGCGCCAACCGGTCGCAAAGGAGAGTATCACATGAAAAAAGAAAAAATAATACAAATAGAAGGCATGTCATGCATGCACTGCAAAGCAGCTGTTGAAAAAGCATTAAACAGCATCGACGGCGTAAGTGCCAGTGTGGATTTGGATAAAAAAATTGCTGTAGTATCTGCCGAAGAAAGCATAAGTGATCAAATTTTAACGGATTCGGTCACAAACGCAGGCTATGAAGTCATATCGGTCACGGAAAAATAAAAATACTTTATTTATAGAGGTAAAGACTTGAGAGCAGATAAAATCAAAATAACCCGTCTCCTTAAAACAGCAAGAGGACAACTCGACGGACTTCTTAAAATGGTAGAAGAAGACAGATATTGCATTGATATTTCCAATCAACTTTTAGCGACACAGGCTATTTTGCGCACTATTAACAGGGATGTGCTCCATGCTCATTTAAACGGTTGTGTGCAAGATGCCTTGGATGAATCCGCACGTGAAAAAATAGATGAAATCATTGCAATCATGGATAAATTAAATAAATGAATCATTTTATCCATTCAAAGAAAAAACCTCCAACAATGTTGGAGGTTTTTTTTGTTTTGGTGTTGTATAAAAGGAGAATGAAAGCATTTGAAACTATCAATTATAATTTAACCTTTTAATGTGTTGGCTTTGTGACGTTTATGTTAATTTTTTATAAAATTTTTTTGATAATTTCAAGAAATATATCTTCTCAGAAATAGAGAACAACCCCGTAAGTAAGAATGCTTACAGGGTTGCTTTGGGGAAATGAATAAGAGAATAAGAATAAAAAGAAGAGAAGTATATCTATATAATGGAGTATTTCATAATTAAGTTATTCATATCTGAGCGCATCGACCGGTTTTAATTTGGCAGCTTTATTTGCCGGCATAATTCCGAAAATAATACCCAGTGCCAATGAAAAGATAAATGAGCCCAGCACAATCGGCAGACTTATTACTGTTGTTATGCTAAATCTTTCTAAGATAGCACACATAACAAACCCCAGCAAAATCCCAATGATTCCTCCCAAACTGCTTATCACAGCAGATTCAAGTAAAAATTGATACAAAATATCTCTTTTCTTTGCACCGACTGCCTTTCGAATACCTATTTCTTTTGTTCTTTCCGTCGCGGATACAAGCATAATATTCATGATTCCGATTCCGCCGACAATCAGAGAGATCCCTGCAATACCACCCAAGGCGACTGATAGCGTATTCGTAATATCACTGATAGAATCGAGCAGATCCTGGGAATTATTGACATTATACGCATCCTCCGTTCCAAAAATCGACAGCAGCTGCAATTCAACATTTTGCATGATCATATCCACATTGTCCGTATCTGACGTGTAAATCGTGAAGCTGGATATGCTAGCCGATTTTAAAACTCTCTGCGCGGTTGTAAACGGGGTGATGATAATATCGTCTGAAGTTCCTGTTGAAGAAGAATCTTTCGACTCGAGAATTCCTACCACGACGTAATTGATTCCGTCAATCGATATTGTCTGATTGAGTGCGCTTGAATAAGAAAAAAGATCTGTCGCAACACTGCTTCCCAATATAACAACTTTATTCCTTGTATCCATATCTAGGGCAACGATTCCTCTTCCCTGCGCCATTTCATAATTATTTTGTGCTATATAGTTTTCATCCGCTCCGGTGAACGTTGCATCGGAAGTGTTGGATTCATAGCTGGCCGTTACACTCGATGATATGCTTGGAGACACATATTCGACTCCTTCAATATCTTTAAAAACATCTAAGTCTTCATAAGAAAGTGATTCCACACTTCCCTGCCCGCTGACAGATACACTTATTTTGTTGGATCCGATTTCTTCAAGGCTGCTTGTAATATCGGCAGTCGTGCCTTGCCCGATTGACACCAGCACAATCACAGCCGTAACCCCTATGATGATACCTAACATCGTTAAGAATGATCTGAGTTTATTGCTTAAAATTGATCTCAATGATAATTTAATGGTCGTTTTAAAATCCATACTAGCACTCAGCTCCTTCTTCCGTAATTTTGCCGTCAATGATGCGAACAATCCTGTTTGCTTCTTTCGCAATTTTGTCGTCATGCGTGATAAGAATAATGGTCTTGCCTTCATTGTTTAGCTGGCGGAGCAGTTGCATGATTTCTTTGCCTGAGGCGCTATCCAAATTTCCAGTCGGCTCATCCGCCAAAATGATCTGAGGATCAGGCGCAAGCGCACGCGCTATGGCAACTCTTTGCTGCTGACCGCCCGACATTTCATTCGGCTTATGGCCTTGCCAATTTTTCAGTCCAACTTTTTCTAAAAATTCCTCGGCGATTTTTATTCGCATTTTTGCATTTATTTTTCTATATATCAATCCAAGTTCCACATTTTCAACCGCATTCAGTTTGGGAAGCAAGTTAAATTTTTGAAAAACAAACCCTATTTTTTGATTGCGGATCTCGGAAAGCTGATTATCCGTAAATTCGCTTACATCCTTATCGTCTATATAATACTGGCCGCTATCGGCAACATCCAGACACCCCATAATATTCATCAAAGTGGATTTACCCGAACCGCTCGGCCCCATGATCGATAAATACTGACCATCTTGAATTTCAAGCGAGATATCATCCAATGCTTTGAGCACATTTGAACCCATAACATACTGTTTTGTAATATGAACTAATCGCAACATAATTTATTCCCCTGACGGAGCGCCGCCCGAAGGCATTGAGCCCGAGTCCGGTCTCTGTTGATTTTGCATATCGCCGCCTGTACCATTACCATTCTGAGTCATAAAATTCTGCATTTGAGTCGTATCGCCGGAAGATGATGTCTGACTCTGATATATGATCACATCCCCCACGGAAAGCCCGCTTGTTATTTCTGCATATGCTGTATTGGAAATCCCGACTTGCACATATTGTTTTGACTGCTCTAAAACTTCATCTGTTATATTTTCTGTTTGATCTGTTTTATAGACAAAATATCCCTCATCATCTTTCTGAACCGCAGCCAAAGGTACCATTACCACATCTGCACTTTCTTCCAAAATAATTTCCGCGTCCACTGACATGCCGACTTTTAAATCTTTGGCGTCATCCAATGAAATCATGACATCAAATGTTGTAACACCATTTTGCGCGCTTCCTTCCATTGCTATATCCGAAATAGTTCCCGAGAGTGTCTCATCTTCATAAAGTGAAGAAGTGACATTGGCTTTCTGGCCTATTTGTATGTCATTAATATCCAATTCATCGACCGATATGATAACATTTAAATTAGCATAGTCAGCAATCTTCATCAGAGTGCCTGTAGCCGTATCCCCTTCTTTTACGGAAAGAGAAGAGATAGTACCATCTTGCTCTGCTTTAATGCTTAGATTATTGACTGCTTTTTTCGCATCATTTAGGCTCAGAAGTGCTTCTTTGACTGTAATTTTCTGATTTGCCAGGCTATCTTCCAATTCATCACCATTAATTTTGGCAATCGTGCTGCCCTTTGTTACTCTATCCCCTGCTTCATACGAAAGACTTGAAATTTCTCCTGATACTTTAGCAACGATTTCGATAGGGTTATATATATAATCAACACTGCTTGAATGCTGCGAAGTATAAGATCGACTGTCTTTTGTAACAGTTATTGTTTCCTCTGTACTTTCTTTAAATTTACCGGCCGAATTCGCTATCTTTAATGTTAGCGAATAATAATTCGTTCCATCTACGTTCTCATACGTCGTGTTGACCGATGTCACTGTTGCCGTGAATGATTTTCCGGATAAGGTAGTTCCGCTTATGCTGTCGCCCTTATTGAAATTAGTCAGATCACTTAAATCGTCTAAATACACTTTCGCACTCATATACGAATCACTGGTAACTTCAGCAACAGCCTCACCTTTTTGAATCGACTGATATTTATTGGCCGACAGCTTTGTTATGATGCCCGTTACGGTTGAAGCGATACTTAAATTATCAAGCTCATCTTCAATATTTTCTTGTTCTTCCACGGCGTTGTTATAACTCAGCTTTGCTTTTTCCAAGGCAAGCTCCACACTGCTTCCGTCCAATGTCATAAGGACATCGCCCTCTTCTACCGTATCGCCCTCTTCTACTTTTATTTCATCGATTTCAGCACTTACATCAGATGTGACTTCATATGAACTGGCAGATTCAAGTGAACCGCTGCCACTGATTGATGTTGTGATTGTGCCTTGTTCTACAGCCGCACTTACATACTGGGTTTCATTTGAATCCTCTGAACCATTAGGTGAAAAAATAAATAGAGCTGCGAGCCCAAGAATAATAATTGCTAAAATAATAAATAATATTTTTTTTCTTTTAATGAATGTTGTAATTTTCTGCATGCATACTCCTTTAATCATCTGTAATAGTCATTTTGGTCTCTTTTTTTGAAGAGTAGTGATATTGATAAATCATGGAGTCACTTTTGATCGTTTCCTATATTTAACCAATAAAACAAGCGCGTGCGTTGCGCCCGCAACAAAAATTAAAATTGCGCTGTAGTCGAGCAAAGACTTAAAAAATGCGATGCTGCCAAACTTGCGATTATTGTTATTCGGATCAAAATTTTGACTCTCATCAGGTGGCAACTGATCTGTGCTTTCACTTGTGCCATCCGGCTTATTTGGTCTGTTTTGTTGTATATTTCCCGAGTCAGATTCATTTTCGTCGTTTATATCACTGTTATTCTGTGAAGAACTGCTTTTCTCCTCATCGTTCACAGGCGGATTTATCATTTGCTTGTCATCGCTATTTGGAAACATCTGATTTTGCTGTATTTTGCTTTCGCTGAAGGAATAAATCATCTGTTTGTAAATATTTTCTGAAAAACAAGAATAAAGCCCATAGGCCATAAAACAAATAACAATGACTCTAACGGCAATTGTTTTTACTTTGCTTGGTTTGGCCTTTTTAAATATTTTATTCAACGATTTTTTTATAAATTTAATATTTAATCCGATATTTATTGAAATGAGTAAAAATGCCAGAGCCGCACTGATGATATGCATCTGACGAAATATAGATTGATCAGACAGCTTTAAAAAAATAAAGAGGTTTTGCGAAATACATATACCACTGATCACTGCCAATAGAATATCAATCAAAATAAAGCAATGAAGGACAAAATAAGTTTTTCCTTTTTTTGAGAGTATTTTTTTTATATCTTTGATTTGAATCAAAACACGACTTGTAAACAATATAAAAAACATTACACCAATTATCTCATGCCACAAATCTTCAGACAGGCTAACAAGCAGCAGTAGATACACCACCATCAGGCTGTCGATTATGAATTGAAAAGTCGTTTTTTTCATAAATACCTCTATAAAAATATAAGACCACTTACATTTATAGAATATTTATAATTTTTGATTGTGATAAATAATTGAACATATTGAAAAATTTATATGAATTTATTTAAATGAAACTCGGAGATTCAAATTTTGAAAATTAAATTAAAATTTTTAATTTAGTAAATCTATGACATATATAATCATAGATACGTAATAAATAAAATACAAAAATGTTATATTCTTATTTACAAAATAAAGGAAATATGCTATTTTTATTAATGTGTTCTTAGCGGGCGAAATAAATTGCAACATAACTAACGTTATGTGCAGACGGGATGTAATTTATTTAGCCCGCAATTGAGCACAATTTCTATATTTTCACCACCTAATGTCAGTATCTTTTCACCTCCCCAAAAATATTTTTCGAATATATTTATTATATTCGTAATTTGTGAACTTAAATAAAATACGCTTCATATGAAAGAAGCGTAACGACAGAAACTGTAAAATTATTTACAATTTATTGTGCGTACGTATATATTCTATAATATATACACCATGCACCATATTTGAATTATATTTGTCAATATATACATTACTTAGCCGTTTATTCATATTTGTAGGGCGATGTGCATTTACCGGATAATCCATATTACAATCCTCACCATATCTTAATATTAACGACACTTAGATTATAACTCATAGAAATATTTAATCAATATAAATCATACACTTTTATTTGACAATTATTTGTCATTTTTATCTTATATCTACATGAACCGCATGAAATCCTGTGTAAGTATAACTTACTTCTTTTTGCTTTCTGAACCAATTGCATAGCATATCATCGTATTTGCTGTTTAAATTCAATGAGCAATCCGCAGCTTTGCCATACTGGTGTTTGCTGTTTTTGATTCCGCCCACTTGCTTATTGTAAGGAATACATCTCAATCCGCTGGTAATATGAAGCGGCATGTCAAAGTTTATTCTTGTTCTTTCTAAAAGTGCGAGTAAAGTTGCACTTACCTCGGCGGGATACCCATTACAATATTTTTCACCGCATCCACATTTAAATTCTGTTTTCTTAAAATATTTGCTATTCTCCCAATAAACATGATCAATCGTGTTTTTCGCCAGTTCCACATTTAATTTATCCATTGTTTTCTCTCCGGCTATCCCATCGGTAACCAGCGACTTTCTTTTCTGATACTCTTTAATTGCTTCGATCGTCTCTTTGCCGACAATGCCGTCAACAGTTAACTTTATCCCGCTTTTATTCAAAGCATTCTGCACGTCTTTTACATACTGCATCAAAGCTTGCTCTGTCTTTTGACCATAAATACCATCTGCCACTAATTTTGATTCCTTTTGAAACGTTATGTATGCTTTTTTTGTTTTTTCTCCTTCTATCCCGTCAATTTTTCCGTTATAGTAATAACCTATATATTTTAAATTTAATTGTCTTTGCGTTATTGTCAACATTTCAATCCTCATGAAATTATGATTTTATTAATTAATATATTCATTTTATTTAAAATCGTGTTTACGTAATTAATGAGAATAGAAAAGCATATTTTCAAATCTTGCTTTTTAAATGATTTTAATCATTTTGTTTTAACTTACTATTTATAATAATATTTATTTTATTAATATGTAATATAATCTCTTTAATAAGCAACTCTTGCTGCTGAGTCAACCCATTTCGGGCTCTGTCACATCCTTTACAATAAATATTCCTTGCAGAATTTTTTTGCCCGCACGTGCCACACTCCCAGGGGAAATTAGAATTTTCTTTATTATCATTAACTTGTAGCAATTGTTTTAATTTATAAATTAATTTATTGATAAAATCTACATCTTTAATAGTATATGTATTTTTATATTTTAATAAAGTTCTGAAAACAGTATGAGATAAAACATTTGGTGCGACACTATCAATAAGTGGCAAAATTTCCTCATAATTTACATCTACTATATTATCATAAATAAAATAAAATAATTTTTTATCGCCTTTTATAAAAAATAATCTCGCATTGAGTTCCCTCGCCACGTCGTGTGAATCGTATAATGAAAAATAAGCTAATATTGTCTGGAATTGATTTTGTTTTTCATCGATAGCGGTATCATAAATATTTGTATCTACTTGCATAATTACATCAACAAGTATTTTAATCGGAATTTGTATTTGTTTATTTGATAACTCTTCAATAATTAAAGCTTTGTCTTTTAAATTCATATTCGCATCTAATAGTTTTTGGTTGTATTTTTCTGATAATATAGCTTTTTCAATATCTTTCGCATCAATAGCGCTTTCAATAATATTGTTTTCCTGCTTGACATCAAACAATGTTTCATCTCTCTTAATATGCACTGCTGTTCCTACTGCCGTTGCCATAAACATAGACACATTTTTCCCGCTTATTTCATCTACATCTATCTTCAATCCAACAATAGCATTCGCTCCCTTCTTATATGCTTGTCTTTGAATGCCTGATAATAAAGCATCATATAACTCTTTGATTCGCTGTTCATATTTGCCCGATCTGCCCCCAACAATATCTGTGAAAGAGGCAAATAAATCCGAGAGAAATCCCGCTCCTACGACAATGCGTTCATCAACGATACCTAAATATTTGTTAATTCTATACCCTTCAAAGCTTGATGTCGTCGTAATAAAATCTTTTTTAAACATAATGTTTTATTCCTCCTAATTGTTTCTGTTGATAATTTAATATACGTTCTGCTATTTTTATTGTAGATTTATATGTATATTATTGCAATGAAAAATCCAATATAATCTTTTTATCAATATTATCCGTTTTTTAAAATATTTTTTTTGTTATGAATATCTGCTATAATGAATACAATAAGTATAATATGACTTAAATAAAAATAAGGAAGGTAAATTTATGGTAGCAATTATAATCTTAGTCATTATCATTATACTAGCTATTGTTTTTATAGCACTTTACAACAATTTGGTAAAACTTCGTCAAAGAGTACAGAATGCCTGGGCTCAAGTTGATGTTCAATTAAAAAGACGATATGATTTAATCCCGAATTTGGTTAATACCGTAAAAGGTTATGCAACACATGAACAAGGCACCTTTGAAAAAATCACACAGGCTCGTGCCGCAGCCATCTCTGCAAATACGGTTGCCGATCAAGCTCAAGCCGAAAACACTTTGACAGAATCTTTAAAATCTCTGTTTGCAGTTGCGGAAGCGTATCCTGAATTGAAAGCAAATACGAATTTTATACAACTGCAAACAGAACTTTCTGATACGGAAAACAAAATTGCCTATGCACGCCAGTTCTACAATGATATCGTTCAAAAATTCAATACAGCTATTCAGGTATTTCCCGCAAATTTATTTGCTGGTATGATGGGCTTTAAAATTACGGATTATTTTGCAATTGAAGAAGTCCAGGAAAAAAATCCGCCAAAAGTGGAATTTTAACAGGTTTCCCATGAACAAAAAAACAATTTGTAAAATCAGTATATGTTTTATACTGACACTTTTACTGTCAATCCTTTTCATTTCACCAATTTCAGCTGAAAGTCGTTCTTTAGAGACAACATCAGATGAAATGAATATCACGTTGCTCGAAGATGCCACCATGCATGTCATCGAAACAATAACGGTTGATTTTTCCGGGCAGTGGAGCGGATTTTATCGTACAATCCCATCTACAAGCTATGCACAAATCACAAATGTAAAAGTTTCGGAAAATGGTGCAGATTATACCTATAATCCGGGCAGTGAATACGGTCCGGCAGGTACGTATTTGCTACAAGAGGAAGACGGTAATCTGCTGATTGACTGGAGCATAGACGCCAATGATGAGGTGCGTACTTTTGTGCTTACGTATGATGTCGAAAATGCAGTTCGAATTCATAATGATGTTGCGGAACTCTATTGGAAATTTATCGGCGATGAAAACGAGCAAAGCGTTGGTAGCGTCAGCGTTAATGTGACTCTTCCTGAAAATGCAAGAAATTATGTTCAGGGAGAAGATATAAAGATTTGGGGTCACGGACCTTTAGATGGAACAGTAACTTTTGAAGACGCAGTGACTATTCTATGGCAAGTCTCTCCCCTACCTGCAAAAACGTATATGGAAGGGCGCGTGGTCATGCCTACTGCTCTTTTTTCCGATGCACCCAGCAGCGCTTATACGTATAAAGACGCTCTTGATGATATATTGACAGAAGAGCAAGCGAATGCCGACAAAGCTAACGCTGAAAGACTCATGGCAAAATTTCAATTTATCGCCGCCGCTATCATTTTAGCTGCAGCAATTATCATCGTATTTTTACTTTGGAAAAAATACGGCAAACCCTACAAACCTTCTTTTGACGGTGAATATTATCGTGAGCTTCCGGCACCATATACCCCGGCCGAAGTAAACTATTTAATGAATAAAGGCAGCATCACCTCTCCTGCATTTATGGCAACACTGCTAGATTTGGCCAGAAGAAAATATTTAAAAATAGAAGAAGAGTCTAAGGTAGTTGATAGACTTTTATTTGATAAAGAAATAACCGACTATAAACTCACACGTCTGAGTCAATCGGATGAAGCAGTTTTAGCCCCTCATGAAGAAAAATTATTGAATCTTTTATTTGAAGATATATCAAATGATGGTGAGTCTCTTTATTTAGACGACATTGAAGCATATACAAAAAGAAGCAGGACCTTTTATAATTATTGGAACAGCTGGGTTGCACTTGTAAGCTCTAAAGCAAGGAGTTTACACTTTTTTGAAGCTCAAAGCAAAACAATTAAGTTGACTTCATTAATAGGCTTTTTATTATTTTTACTTGGGTTTTTCTTATTTTCACGAGCTTTCTTCCTTGCAATCTCCCTCTTGTTAAGCGGCATCATGATTATGGTCATTCCAAATACATTCAAGCGTCGCACACCGCAGGGCGAAGAAGACTATGCAAAATGGGAAGCTTTCAAACGGTTTTTACTTCATTTTTCGCAAATGGATAAACATGAAATCCCAAGTTTGATTATATGGGAGCATTATCTGGTTTATGCAGCGGCACTCGGTATAGCCAAAGAAGTCTTAAGGCAACTGCGCATTGTGTACCCGGATCTTATGCAGGATAACTACAAATTCGGATACGGATGGTTTATCTACGGTAATATCGTCGCGGCAGACTCCATGTTTAATTCGTTTGATAATTTCTCAAATAATATTGACCGCTCAATAAGAGCAGCTACAAGCCGGGCGTCGTCGGGCTCAGGCGGTGGCGGTGGATTCTCTGTAGGCGGCGGCGGTGGTGGCGGCGGTGGCGGCTTTGGTGGAAGATAGCCCCACAGCCGATATTCTCCGTCAAAGAAATAAGTTTTTAACCGAACCTGTATAAATTTTAAAATTTATACAGGTTTTTTATATTTTTTTTTTAGAACAGTATGTTAAAAAAATTTTTTTACATACTATTTTTGAGGTGATATGATGGAAATTATGAAAATAATTCTAACAGCTACCGGCTCTTTTGCCGCACTTTTCATTTTAACAAAACTCATGGGCAAGAGACAAATGTCACAGTTAAGTATGTTTGATTATGTTGTCGGCATTTCCATCGGTTCCATAGCGGCCGAAATGGCCACTTCGCTTGACGGACCTTTTACAAGACCTCTGACTGCTATGGTTGTTTATGCGCTTCTTTCCATACTTACTGCATTCATTATTAATAAATCGCTGCCCGCGCGAAAAAAAATCGAAGGCATGCCGGTCATACTCTTTGATAACGGCAGAATTTATCGTGAAAATTTTAAAAAAAATAAAGTTGACCTAGATGAATTTTTAATGATGTGCAGAAATATGGGATATTTTAATTTAAATGCGATTCAAACTGTTGTTTTAGAACAAAACGGTACATTAAGCGTTTTACCTAAGGCAGTGGAAAGACCGGCTAGTCCCAAAGATTTAAATCTATTTCCCTCACAAGATAAGCTTGTTACAAATGTAATTATGGATGGGGAAATTATGCATAGCAATTTATTGTTAAGCGGTCATGACGAAAGATGGTTAAAAGAAGGCGTGGCTAATCAAGGTGCAAAATCAATAGAAGATATATTCCTTGCTACTGTCGACTCATCCGATATGCTGAACGTATATTTAAATTTTATTCCATACGGACAAGATAAAAAAGGCAACAAACTATCTGATAAATAAAACATATGTTTTATCGTAAATTTCCTTTTAATCTACTCTCGCTGATCTTCATGCTTCTATTATAATTTTCTTTCAAAAGCTCTACGAATACGCGATTGCCTTTTGAAAATTTTGGACTTAAAACAATTTGCATTGTATTAAAAGCTTGATCATTTAAACGTAAATAATAAAACTTAAACGGGATATAAAAGAAAGTATTTTCAATTGTGCTGATTCTTCTTTTGTTGTCCGAGAATGGTTTTTTGTCTTCTTCATGCCATGCTATAGGCAATAATATCAACACATATCTCCATTCTTTTTGAAACCCCCAATAAATTCTTTTATGCTTACCTAATTGCGCCAATTTTTCTTCGATATCAGAATTTAAAATATGTTTCAATTTTAATTTATGCTGCGGTGCAGATTCACTGTAATTTATTTTGTATAACATTGGCATATGCTTCAAAATAAAATACGGGCTTTTTGCAATATCATAAGACTCGATATCAATATCTCCTTGTTTATATAAATGCAATATCTGATCGGGTATGCTGCTGACTACAATATCACTTGATAGACCGTATTCTTTGAACGGCATAACAGGCAGTCCGATACGAACCCCGCCCTCTAGGCTGGAATACATATTCCACATCGGAATACTTTCCATTTCCTCCTCAGTCCATGAACTAACAAATACATACCTGCCATATTGTTGTGCATCGCATGCTTGTTCTTCCTGTAAATCATCAAGAGAAGTCAAGGGTGAAAATTTTATTTTTTTCTCTTTTAAAATCAAAGCCAAGGAATCAATGGTTGTGTAATGATATAAAAAGTCCGGAATTTTTTCTGTTATATTTTGTCCATTATTATTCATCATTATTTTTATTTAATTATATTTTTTTAATTAGTATTTCATAAATTACTTTAATTATGAGAAAAATCTATATAAAAAAACCGCCAAAGACGGCAGCAATATATTATAGTAGCTTACAGGATTTTATTCGACTTTGGTTCCGCAGCGTTCACAAAAAAGGGAATCTTTTGTCAATTCATGACCGCATATCCTGCAAAAACTGACTTTACTCGTATCAAAAAAAGATAATTGTTCATGCCCGATACTTAATTTAAAATTTGAGGCTTCCTTTTTTTCTTTCAGTGTATGAAGAATATATTTGCTTATGGACATATTGCTTTCCTTTGCCAAATCTTTTAAAAGTTGTTTTTCGGCATCACTTACTCGAATTATCACAAATTGATCTTTTATCACGTTAAAATGTCCCCTTTTTATATAACTTATCATGTATGATTTTAAGTGTATATCAAAGCCAAAATAAATAAAATGTTTATATTCATAATACTATAACAATTATAAATTTACTATATATAGAAAAACTTTTTTAATAAAGATAAACAAAAAAGCCACTTTTCATAAGTGACTTTTAAAGATACAATTTTAAATAATCGTCTATATCTTCCTCGCTCATTCCCATTTGTTTGTATTTATCTATGTGATCTTTTAATAATTCTCTCATTTTCCCGATTCGTTTATCTTGATTTGTTTTGTTTGTCAAACTCAAAATTTGTGTATTTTCCAACTGATTACTATCCATAAATTTCCCCCATTCCAATTTATTTTAAAACATCTCTTTGAATTTAGTTTGCGTAACAATTTTATTTTTATTTTGGTACTATTTTCTTATAAAAGAAAAATAAAAAAGGCACAAACGTGCCTATAGAATAATTTTATTATTTTTTTAAACTATCTTCTTATTTAATTTGTGGATTTTTTGTTTTTTTCTTCTTCGTATTTTCTAAACTCCATGTCGATGATTCGCATTTTTATTGATTCTCTTGCATTAATTGGTACAGCATGATATTGTTCTAATTTTTCCAGCTTATTCTTAATGTATGATGCGTTATCATCAGTATTTACGGGCCCGCTTTTCTTTGGCGTATTAGACTTATCCATAATCTAACTCCTTATATACTCAATGATAAAGTAACTATATCATAAAAAGAATATATTTTCAATATATTATGCACACTTATTAAGATTTTATTAATATTTCTGGTTTATAATTATTATCCGCTTGGTTTATATGTAAAAAACCGTCTTATTAGAAAGACGGAAAAAAATTTGTTTTATATATAAAGTCTTAGATATTCCACTAAATCCGTATAATTAAAGCCATTTTTTTTGTATTTATGAATATGTCTGCCAAGCCGCCTTCTTATTATTTCCAATTTTTTATATTCTTCTTCCTTTTGCTCCATTCTTTGAATATAATCATTAAGTAATAAGCTGACATCTTCTATAAATTGTTCATTCAATTTTGATATTTCTTTATTTTTATTTAATTCTAAAAAATTAGCAAACAAAGAATGATTACAATCATAAAATATCATAATAGTCCCCCTACTATTATTTATTTTATTTTTATTCCCGTCTGCTATAACAATAAATAAATCAATTAAAATGTGTAATAATTTTATCTGTTTTGACATTATTTGTCAATATTAGAGAAAAAATATTTATTTATTTTTTTTCTAAATAAACTATTGACATTTATTAGTATTATAGTATACTATAAGTAAAAAGGGAGAACCTCACCAATGCACTTATTCTTATTTACGACGATTCATTTTTTCTGCCCACCTACTTACAAGTTCTCCCTTTTTATAACTAATAAAAGAGTGGTAAGCTCTTTTTTTATTTTTTGCGAATAATAAGGTAAATATTGGTTAAGCTAATTCTAAGAAAATTTTGTAGGAGTAAAAAATGGTAGCTGATTTATCTTATACAATTGATTCTCATGGAAGATTATTTGTGTTTGCGCCGAAAACCGAAGATTTCTTATATGAATATAGAGGAAATAAATGGACAGCATATCAAGGTCTTTTGCGCACATGGCTTGAATCAGAACCAATATCAGAAGAAGCCGCGATGCAGATTACCAGCGGACTAAAATTAAAATTATAGATTTTATATTATGAATATTTACCTAGTATAATTTTTCACGCCGCAGCAAATAATGACATTGATACTTGCGGTATCAAAGCAATCGGAGAAATTAAATTTTTAACTGCTCAATAATTTTTCCGATTGCTTTTTTAATGTGCCAATTTTTACATGTTTGAAACGATGCTAAAATCCATAAACTATCATTGCATCAAAAATAAGTTTTGGCTTGTTGGAGATGGAGAGGTAGACTCGGGCAAATATGTATCAAAGCATGTACTCCCTTTACGTCTATCTCTTAATGATTAAAATCTTTATTGATTTTTTATTTAAAATATTTATATCATTATTTCTCTTCATTGTTTCTGTGGTTTTGTATAACCGGAATCTCTATACGCGGTTTTATATTGGATACCGATAATGCAATCAGACTTTTAAGTGTTTGCAGTAAAAATTCACGAGTACTGCTATCCATGTTACTTGGCGCTCTAAACATGGCACTTATATCTTTTAATTTAATTTTTTGAAAATCGGATATCGAAGTTTTATTGCTTGCTTTTATGATTTCATACAATGCATCGACAAAGCGTTCGCGGTCATAATCCGACAATTCCGATAGCCAGTCATGCAGAGCCCTGTTCATGGACTGCGATGTAGATGATACATAATTTAAAAAATGAAAATTATCCTCTTTGATTTCCCACGAAAAAGGATCATGCTGCATGATACCCAAACGATTGCTTTTCACAATTGAATATTCTTCTTGATTTTCCAAAAGCATCCCCACAATAGACGATTGCGGTACGGTTTTGCTGACACGATCTTTTATTTTTTGAAATTGCTTGCTATTTAAGATATTTTCTTTAAAACCCGGCCCATCATGGCTATATACTTTTAAAATACGCTTTTGTACTGACGGTTTGCACATCATCGCCGCATAAACCGCTAGATTCCCACCTTTTGAATGACCTCCAACAATCAAATTACCATGTAACTTTCTCGCTACTTTTTCAAGGTATTTCACTGCTTGTGCTTGAGAAGGTATCTCACTCAAAAAAGCCATATTGAAGTCTTCTTTCCAGCTGACAAAATTGAAATCAGTTCCTCTATATGCAATATAGGCATTCTCCTCGTCAAGTATAAAAGTGACGGCGGAAAATTGTTTTTCTTCTTTCACGTCAATTTCATCGATATAATAATTCATTCTTACATTTTGAAAGCGTGGACTAGCCGCCAGCGCAGCAAACAACTTTTTATTGTTTTTCGGCGCTCGAACTTCGGTTATGATATAAGGCAGCTGCTCATTGACAAATATATCTTTTATATACACAGCTTCTTTTTTTGAAGATAGCTCCGGCACGACAGTATTAAAAGACAAATAAGCGAATTGCGATAGAACCAGGCTATCTACTGCGCAAAATTTTTTTTCATCAAAATTCCGTATCTCCCATTTGATATAATCAATAATATTTTTGATAAATTTCATCCTTTCCGTAAAATTTTGCTCTTATAATAAAAAATATTATTTGGCTGAAGATTACAAAAATAATTTTTTTAAAAACACTGGGCTATATATAAATTATATCTTTTCAAGTATAATAAAACAATACATGCAATTCTATATTCCTATAAACCATTTATCAATTCACTCATATTACGCATACTCATACACTATTCTTCGAAAAGGAAAATACTTATTTGTATTTATCTTATGAATAACTAATCTACGAAGTCAATTAGAACACTCTTTAGTTTTTTGACATTTGGTCTTGTATTTACACGAAAGTTATGTTAAAATAATAACAATTTAAAATCTACCCTGCAGAATACTCTAAAGGCAAGATTTAATATTGTAAAAAAAATCGTACTAATAATGTAAGGTTTGTCCTAAATTAAAAGGCGGTGGATATATTGTTTGCTTACTTATTATCCTTATGCCTATTTAGGCATAAGGTTTTTTTTGAGGAACAGCAAATGAAAAGAAAACATAAGTTTTTAAAATCTGTTATTTTGCCACTCTTTATCATTATTCTATGGTGGTCATGCAGCAAATTGAATATTTGGAACGATTATATCCTGCCGAGCCCCGGAAAAATTCTCAGTGTATTTTGGAGCATGATAAAATCAGGTGAGCTGTTGACCCATATACTTGTCAGCATGAAACGCGTCTTCACGGGATTTATTCTTGCTTTTATTTTGTCTTTTGTCTTGGGTGTTTATGCAGGTTTGGCCTCTAAACAACAAATTTATTATAATTCCACTCTTGAATTTTTGCGCCATATTCCTCCCATCAGCTTAATACCGCTACTGATTTTATGGTTCGGAATAGGAGAGCAATCCAAAATTATCATCATTGTACTGGCAGCTTTTTTCCCCATGTTTTTAAATATCAAAAAAGGAATACAATATTGTGATGCAAAGCTTTTGGAAGTCGGAGATACTTTAGGATTCTCCAGCATAAAAAAGTTTTTTAAGATTACGCTGCCTTATGCGCTTCCCGATGTCTTAGTCGGTATGCAAATCGGCTTCGGATATAGTTGGAGAGCCATTATAGGCGCAGAAATGATTGCTGCCGCCAGCGGCCTTGGGTATCTGATCTTGGATTCTCAGCAAATGTCGCGTTCCGATAAAATAATCATCGGCATTATTATTATCGGATTGATCGGCATTCTATGCGATCGTGCACTTATGGCTTTCATGAATAAATTCTTACACACAAAGGAATTAAAAAATGACTGATATAAAAATTGAAAACTTATTTAAAAATTATTTATTGAATCAAAAAAATATCTCCGTTCTAAAAGGCTTGAATTTAGATATCAAAAAAGAACAGATTACCGTTATCGTCGGCAAAAGCGGCTGTGGAAAAACAACTCTTCTCAGGCTTTTGGCAGGTCTGGAAAGCGCAGACAGTGGCTTCATTCAAATAAACGAAAAGGACAGCCTTGGCATGGTTTTTCAGGAACCCAGACTTATGCCCTGGCTGACAGTGTGGGATAACATCACCTTTGGTTTAAAAAAAGGAACATATAAGAATGAATACATACAAAATCTGATTGATGCGGTAGGAATTGGTGGTTTTGAAAAAGCGTATCCCGATCAAATATCCGGTGGCATGATGCAGCGCACAGCCATTGCGCGCGTGTTGGCATATGATCCTTCCATCATTCTCATGGACGAACCGTTTGCGTCACTCGATTATTTTACAAGGCAGTCCATGCAAAAAGAATTAATTGCAATTTACAAAAAATATAAAAAAACTATCGTTTTTGTAACACATAATATCGACGAAGCACTTCTTATCGGACAGAATATTGTGATATTAAAAGACGGCATTAATGAAAAAACTTATGATCTATGTTCTTTTTCTTATCCGAGGGATATTTTACAAACTGAGTTCACAGTTATTAAAAAAGATATTTTAAAAAATTTTAATTAATTCACTTATATTTATGCAACTATATTTTCCATTCATTTCTTTTTGGAAATATTATAAATAAAATTTTTGGAGGAGATTATGAAAAAAATACTATCAATTATCTTTGCAGTCTTATTGCTTGTAATGACTTTAACGAGCTGTGCGGCATCACAAAACCAATCACAAGCAAACCCTGTAAGCAAAATTACGCTAACCTATGTAAAGGCGCCCTTAAATGTGCCTTCGATCGTTGAAAAAGAAAAGGGATTCTTCGCGCAGGCATTTGAGGAATATAATTTGCCGATAGAGTATTCTAATTTAACGACAGGTCCCGAGCAAACGCAAGCGCTTGCTTCAGGAGATATACAGTTTCTAAATGCAGTCGGTGCTACATCTGTTATTTTAGCGGCTTCTAATGGCGCCGATATTAAAATTATAAGCATGTACAGCCGCTCGCCCGAAGCCTTTATGCTGTTTACGAACAACGATGATATAAAAACAGCAGCAGATTTAGACGGCAAAAAAATAGCAGGTCCTAAGGGAACTATCCTGCATGAATTGCTGGTTGCCTATCTTGCAACAGCTGATCTGACACAAGACGATGTCGACTTTATATCTATGGATATCCCTTCTTCACAAGCGGCTCTCGAATCCAAAGAAGTAGATTGCGCATTGCTTGCCGGCCCCACGGCTTACAACGCAAAACAAAGCGGAAGCAAAGTTGTAACAACAGGAACTGGGCTTGTTGATGCCACTATCGTTGTTGCTACTGCTCAAAGCTTTTATGACGAACATCAAGATCTTGTCGAAGCTTTCTTAAACGCACAAAAAACAACATTAGAATATATAGAAAACAACTATGATGAAATCATCCAGCTTACTGCAGATGAAACGGAATTAAGCGCGGAAGCCGTTAAAGAAATGTATCCCATGTATGATTTTGATATGGAAATCACCGCCAGAGATATCGAAAGCATGAAAATGACCGAGCAATTCCTATATGATAATAAAATGATAGAACACAGAGTCGATATCGAAGATTTAGTTTATTAAATAAACATTTGACTATCTTAAAAGAAAAAACCTCGCTTTATACACGAGGTTTTTTTACAATCAAATTCATAAACTAATTGGTGCCGGAGGCGGGACTCGAACCCGCACGAGAATGCTCCCACAGGATTTTAAGTCCTGAGCGTCTGCCAATTCCGCCACTCCGGCAGTGTTGTGGAGGCGGCACCCAGATTTGAACTGGGGATAGAGGTGTTGCAGACCTTTGCCTTACCACTTGGCTATGCCGCCATATGGAGCGAAAGACGAGATTCGAACTCGCGACCCTCGCCTTGGCAAGGCGATGCTCTACCACTGAGCCACTTTCGCAAATGGTGCCCAGAGGCGGAATCGAACCACCGACACGAGGATTTTCAGTCCTCTGCTCTACCATCTGAGCTATCTGGGCAATTTATATAAAAACTATTATTATCACTTGGCGATCCGGAAGGGGCTCGAACCCTCGACCTCCAGCGTGACAGGCTGGCATTCTAACCAACTGAACTACCGGACCTGCTCATAAATAATATGACTTATGGTGGGCGCAATAGGGCTCGAACCTATGACCCCCTGCTTGTAAGGCAGGTGCTCTCCCAGCTGAGCTATGCGCCCTAATTTCAAAGTGCATTAGTAAGTATACATGATGTTTTATTTAATGTCAATAACGCTCTTTTAAAATTTTAACAATTTGTTTATAATTTTTTTTATGGTGCGGCAAGGAGCAATTTGAGCAATCTTTTATTTTATTATTAATGAGATTATATTCGCCGCCACAATCTTCAAAGCAGTAAAGCGGACAATAGCAAAATATACAGTTAAAGTCTTCTTTTTCTATATTGTCATGACACGGAAAAAATTCACAGTCTTTATTTTGAAAAAAAGCATGGTTATACACTTCTAGAAATCAATCTCCTCTATATCTTCTATTTCCTGCGCTTCTTTCATGGCATCGTGGAAAATCTCTGATGTGTTGTCTAATTTCTTTTTTTTCTTTTTAAACGCAGGAGTCTCTGATATTTTTATTATTTTATTTAAAGTTTTGTCTGATTTTGTTTTTTCTATAGTCTGCAAGCTTTCAATTTTTTCAAAAACGATTTCTTCTTTTTTTGCTTCATTTATTTTTTTAGGTTTATCAATACTTTGCAGCGATGATTTCTCTTGTTTGCCTTCAGGTTCTTCGCATTTAACTTCTATTTTAAACTCATCTATATCTTGCTCAAAGCTGTCTGTTTCATAGGCAAAAATATATCGTTCTCCATAATTTTGAATTAGTCTGCATACTTGTCCGTTTACGGACAGGCTATCTTTTGACGCAAGAAAATAAATCGTGCTCGTCGATTTGCTTGTCGTTTTAAAAGTAATTGATAACTTATGTTCACTTTCATAACCGTCATAATTGATATTCTTTATTTCATAGAGAGGCAAAATATGCGCATCCGAATAAATGGCCTGTATTTGTTTTTTTAAATCAATTTTGGTAAGCACCTGAGTTTGATGCGCTTTTAAGCTCAGTGCGCAATTGCTGGGCAGCAACGCACCATATTTCCCACAATAAATTCCCTTCGGCATAATATATTCTTTATCTGTTTTATTAAAATTTGATACGACCAGATAGCGCGTTCCTTTATCAACAAATTCAAACGTATGAATATTATCTTTTTCATCATGATGAATTTTTTTAATATCAGGGCTCGGGAATATCGTCTTCAACAAAGCAAGTTCAATATCGTCATACGATTCAATTTGATCGGATACGATGGTTAAAGAAGACAACAGGCTGTTTAACACAAGCAATGTATGCTTCTCAAGCAAAGTCAGCTTTGTATCTTCATTTCCTATAAACAGTGAAGTAGAAACGCTGTGAAACATATTTTTATTCAAATATCGTCTTGCAATTGTTGTGTTTAGCGCATTTTCCGTTGATACCCTCTCTTTAAAACCAAAATTTTTAAGAATGATATCTTCCCAGAAAGGCGCATTATCCACACTTATTTTACAATATCCGTATTCACCGAAAGCGCTCCCGATAGGCACCGAAGACGCTATTACAACTTTGCCTTTGCACGCTTTATTGATAAAGCCGGAAACATCCTTCATGATTTCCGCACGCGTCTTATCGATACGAGCCTCAATCGCAGCGGCATAAATTAAATCAATATAAACAACCTCAAAACCCCACTCATAAAATACAGTTTTAAACAAATCGGTAATATAATGGTAGGCCTCCTCGTTATAAATATCCAAAACATAGAATTTGCTGCTCCAACTTGGATTATAACCTCCCACCACTTTCAAGTGAAAAGTTCTCTGTAAAAACCAATCGGGATGATCTTTATATAATTTAGATTTCTTTTCGGCAATAAACGGCGAGATCCAAATTCCGGCTTTATATCCGTTATCTTTTATAATATCTGCAAGCCCCCTCATACCATTCGGAAAACGCTTTGTATCAATATCAAAATAATCTCCTATTTTATTCAAATAGGTTTCATTTAGTAAAATAGTATCGAGTGGAATCTCTTTTACTTTAATTTGATTTATATTCTTCTCAAGCTGAGCTTCATCCATAGGCTTTTCATTATGCTTAATGCTGTACGGACTCATCCAGATATGATTTAAGGTACGATCATGATTTTTTTCCGCAAAAAAATTCATGTAATGATCATAGACATCATATGGAGAGCCCTCGGCAATAATAAAATCCATTAACGTAAAATTTTCATCGACCATCCTGTGTCTGCAATCAGAGAAAATACACATGGAGTTTTTGACTTTGTCCAAGTTAAAAATGGTATAAGCAATTTCTTCGTTTACGGAGCCGTAAAATCTTATTTGTTTATTATCCTCTCTTGTAAAATGAATATAGGTATGGGATAAAATTCCTTTGTCGCTAAAATTATTTTCAAGCTTATAATCCCCCATATTTGACAGAGAAAATATCTTTGCAAAAACATTAAGTTGTTTGAGCCTTGTTTTGAAATCACTTTCATTTGATTCAGTGCTTGATTGATATCCGTTTGTCGTTATTGTTTTATATTCATATGCCATATCGAAAGTAAAATTGCATTCGTCAATAACAATCGGCATTTTCGGTTTTAGAATAACCATAATACGGCTGCCGTATTTGGTATTCAGGGACGAAAATTCAACGGTTATATTTTTATCTTCATATTTCTCAAGTGTTTGTATTTCAACCGTCTGCCTTATGCCTGAGCGTTTATATTTTAAAACAAATATATTCATTTGCATCTCCCTCTATAAGGTCAATATCCTTTAGGTAATATTTTCTAATGAATGATTATATATTATTTTTTGTTCTTTATAAAGAACTATTTACAAAAAAGATACAACTATTCAAATATCAAAAGAATAAAAAAATACGGCAGTTTTTTGTACCGTATTCTTATTGTTTACTGATCATTTATATATTAGATTTTGCTATCTCGGTCAATTTTGCAAATGCCTGATTGTCATTCATTGCAATATCTGCAAGGATTTTTCTATCTACTTCTATTCCGGCATTTTTAAGCCCGCAGATAAATTTGCTGTAACTGATATCATTGAGTCTTGCTGCCGCATTGATTCTGCTGATCCAAAGTTTGCGGTAATTTCTTTTCTTTTCTCTTCTGCCCCTGTATGAATCTCTCAGTGCTCGTATGACGGCTTCATTTGCCATTCTGAATGTTTTGCTTCTTCCGCCGTAATAACCTTTTGCGAGGTTTAATACTTTTTTATGCTTTTTCTTTGCATTGATACCTTTTTTTACTCTTGCCATTTTATTTTCCTCCTACTTAGCTTTGAAGCATTTCCTTCACATTTTTAGAATCCGCGACGTTTACATATGTGCCGCCTCTTAAATTTCTTTTGCGTTTCGGAGATTTCTTTGTAAGAATATGGCTCTTAAATGCCTGTCCTCTTTTTATTTTCCCGGATTTTGTAAGCGTGAATCTTTTCTTCGCTCCGCTGTGTGTTTTCATTTTTGGCATGTTAATACCCTCCTGTTGATATATTTCTGCTGCTTTAGCCATTTATATGCTTTTATTTGTTATGTTGTTTTTTATCTTTATCGGTATATGGTTTTAAGAACATAACGGCGTTTCTGCCTTCTGTTTTCGGTTCCCTTTCAATTTGCCCCACATCACTGACTTTTTCGGCAAAACGCTTGAGCAGCTCGATCCCCCTGCTGGAATACGCAATTTCGCGTCCCTTGAATCTGACCGATACTTTTACTTTATCGCCGTCTTCCAAAAACTTTCGGCTGTTTTTTGCTTTTATATTCAGGTCATGTTCTTCTACTCTCAGTGACATTCTTATTTCTTTAATGTTCACGATTTGCTGATTTTTCTTAGATTCTTTTTCTTTTTTCATTTGCTCATATTTAAATTTGCCGTAATCGAGTATCTTGCAAACCGGCGGATTTGCAGTCGGTGATATTTTTACCAAATCTAAATTTTTATTTTCAGCAATTTCCTGGGCTTTATCGATCGGAACAATGCCTAATGCTACGCCTGCATCATCAATAAGTCTAACTTGTGGATCTCTGATTTCTTCATTAATTTGAAATTCTTTAATTATCATACACCTCCAAAATAAAAAACGGACAACATAAGAGCTGCCGTCCGATAAAAAACATTTTTATTAACCTGCACACTTGAGCATACGAGGTGAGAAGCAGCATCTTCTACTTTATTTGCTTTTTTATATTATCAATAATATGTTTTTTTGTCAAGCATTATTACATGCCGGCGAAATAATTATCCACCCATTTGATTCTATGCGGGATCATCAGCCCATACGGGCAGCGGCTCATACATTGATTGCACTCAATACATTCCGATGCCTTCACAGCACTTGTTTCATATCTTCCTTTTGCCCATTCGGAAAGACCGTATCTTTTGATGTATCCCTCAAAAACCATAACGCCGGGTATGTCGATGCCCACAGTACATGGCAGGCAGTATCCGCATCTTCTGCAGAAATCTTTGCCGATTTCTTTTGCAAGTTTTTGCATCCGGGCCGTATCCTGCTCGGTCAGCGGGCCAGCTTTAGCGGCGAGCACATTTTGTTCTACCTGCTGCGGCGTGTTCATTCCGGGTATGGCAACCGTTACCGCCTTGCTTTGCACAATAAATTGAATAGCATTGTCTGCAACTTCTCCGAGGATACCTCCGCCGAGCGGCTTCATTGCAATGGTTCCCATATCGAGCTCTTCAGAGCGTTTAAAAAGTTCCAGCCCTTGATTTTCTACAATATTAAAAGGAAATTGCAGCGTTGCAAACTTTTCTGTATTGATCAATTTTTCAGCCATTTCCTTAATGTGGGAAGTAATGCCAATAAATCTTATTTTCCCCTCTTTTTGCGCTTTCAGTGCTCCTTCATAAGCCCCGTCTTCGGAAAAGATTTTTGAAAAATCTTCTTCTTTTCCTACATTATGGATCTGATACAGATCGATCACATCCGTTTTAAAATTTTTAAGACTTGTTAAAATATCATTATAAAATCCGTCTTTTGTTCTGTTAAGTGATTTTGACGCAAGATAAAATGTTTCTCTTCCCAGTTTTTTTAAATTATTGCCGATATATTCTTCACTTACACCATATGCACGTGCAGAATCTATAAAATTAATGCCATATTCCTTGCATGCCGCAAGTGTTTCATAAGCTGTATCGTTATCATAACGTTGAATGGGTATTCCTCCAAACCCTACTACGCTGATTTGCAAATCTGTTTTTCCAAGTCTCCTTTTTTCCATTTACTTCTCCTGTTTTAGATTTTTAATTTTTATATTTATCTCATCTACTTCTTGTATCATATATTTTATGAGTTCGTCTGTATTACCGTTTTCTTTGCTGACATCATAAATTTTTTTACCGTATTCTTTGAATATTTTATTTTTTTCAAGTTCGAGTTTTTCTTCCATAATTGTTTTTTTTGCATCTTTGGCAAATTCTCTCGCTTCATCCCCGGCTTTTTCGGCGAACTCTCCGATTTTTTTGCCAAAATCGTCAATTTTACTCATTATGTTGCCCTCCCTTATTTTTTATATTTATAAATTATATCATATCTACAGTGAAAATAATAACTTCATAAGCTATATAAAAAGTAAAAATTAACAATTTTATTCAGATTAAATTTTTAATTAGAAGTCAATAATAGTAACGACACTTTTGAAATATAAATGATTATTACTAAAATAAATAAATTTGGCAGGTGGATATTTTCATGAGAAAAAATTTAATTTATTTATTCCCTATATTAGCTATTTTAGGTGCATTGGGATATTTTTCGTCCTATTATCACGTCAATCTTTTTCAGACTATATTTTTTAAAATAATATTTCTATTATCCGCCATCACAATAGCTATCATGTTCATGCTTAACAGAAAACGTGTAAAAACTTTTTATCAATACAATACAAACAAACTGGATACAAATATGCCAAATAGTGAAAAAACGGAAAAAAAACCGATTATAAATGTTAATTTTGATAACATTGCCGGTCTTGATGAAATCAAGGAAGAGCTGTATCAAATTAAAGATTATATAACCAGCCCCGAAAAATACAAAAGAATGGGCGCCAATATGCCTGGCGGCATTATTTTTTACGGGCCTCCGGGAACAGGAAAAACCATGCTAGCCAAAGCACTGGCAAACGAATCGGGCGTTACTTTTATCTATGCGTCGGGCTCTGAATTTGTTGAAAAATATGTAGGGATCGGCGCCAGCAGAATACGCAACTTATTTGAAAAGGCGCGTACGCAAAAACCATGTATTATATTCATCGATGAGATCGACTCTATCGGAGCAAGAAGAAACAGCGATAACAACAGCGAGCGTGACCAGACTTTGAATCAGCTCTTAATAGAGCTTGACGGTTTTCACACAGACAGAGACGTTACTTTTATAGCTGCAACAAATCGTATTGATATTCTTGATGAAGCTCTGCTGCGCCCCGGAAGATTCGATAAACACATTTATATCTCTATTCCTTCTGTGAGTGCCAGAGAAAAAATATTAAAAGAACATCTAAAAAACAAACCTGTTCAAAAAGGCATTGATCTTACATCGGTTGCACTTAAAATGCACGGTATGAGCGGAGCGCATATCGCCAGCGTTGTCAATGAAGCCGCTTTGATTTGCGTTCGTAATAGCAGCGCTGTCATTAGCAGCAAAGAACTGGATGAAGCCATTATAAAAGTAGTCGCAGGGCTTAAAAATAAAAGTATGATTTTAACTGATAAAGAAAAACACCGTGTGGCTTATCATGAAGCGGCGCACGCAATTATCTCTCATGAAAAAAACTATGGAAAAATAAGCAGGATCTCTATTCTTCCGCATGGCAAAGCATTGGGATTCGTACTGAATACGGCCGATGAAGAACGCTTTTTAATGACAAGAAGCGAACTTATGAATAAAATTACCATTCTTTTAGGTGGCAGATGTGTTGAAGAACTCATTTACAACGATGTTTCAACCGGTGCCGAAAACGACTTACACGAAGCAAACAAATTAGCCGAGGCAATGGTGTGCAGCTATGGTATGAGCAACTTTAAAAATAAAACATTCGAGAGAAGTATAGACACATCGTGTGCGGATCTTATCAATGAAGAAATCAGTCTTATATTAAATAATTGCTACGAAAATTGCAAAAAGATTTTAAACGAATATATGCCCATCGTATATGCCGTAGCAGATGTGCTGTTTAAAAAAGAAATCATTTATGCCAATGAATTTTACGAAGTTGTAGACAGCTTTAAACAAGCGCAATAAGAGGTTCTGCACAAAATACCATCAGTTTTTTTTCAGCAGCGTTCGTATTTCGGACTTATAGACTTCCACACCCGGCTGATTAAACGGATCCACGCCAAGCATCATACAGCTTGCCGCGCATGCTTTTTCAAAAAAGTATACGGCATACCCAAATGTCTGTTCATTTTTTTCCTCAAGCGTAAAGATAAAGATCGGAATGTTATGTTTCCCATGCGCTTTAACCACAGATTGAAATACAATGTCATTTTGCTGATTCAAAGTAAGATCACTCTCTTGAGAGAAAATATCTCTATCCTGTTTTTTGATATTGATCATGGTCTCAAAAAATATTTGGTTTCCATCTTGAATAAACTGCCCCATAGAGTGCAGATCTCTGCTGAAAAGCAGCGAAGTCGGAAAGATGCCTTTGCCATCCTTGCCTTCACTCTCGCCGAATAATTGTTTTTGCCACTCTAAAAAATAATCCATTTTAGGTTCGAAAGAAGAAAATATTTCAATAAGTTTTCCCCTCTCATTCAAAATACGCCGGGAAGCGGCATACTGATAAACTGCATTTTTATACAAATCTTTACTAAGGCAGTCATCATATGCTTTTTTTGCGCCTTCTATTACCTTTCTGATATCATAACCCGCCACACGAATGGGTAGTAGGCCTACAGATGTGAGCACGCTGTATCTGCCGCCTATATCACTTTGCAAATCCAGAGCCGTATAGGCATTTTTACATGCTTCCTTTCTTAAAAAGCCATCGTTGTTCTCAGTAATAACATACATACGCTTATTAAAATCTTGTCCGTATTTTTCTATCAACAACTCTTTAAAAATGCGATAAGCCGATACAATCTCCATTGTCGATCCCGATTTGGAAATCACGCAGACTGATATTTCTTCTTTTTGCAATTTGGCAAGCAATTCACTGTGATAAACGGCGCTTAAATTCCACCCCGCAAAATAGACTTTAAAATCATCATCATGATAAGAGATACTACCAGACATTAAATTAATAAAGGCTCTGGCTCCCACATACGATCCACCGATTCCGATAACAACAAGTGCCGTGGATTGACTTTTTATCTTATCCGCTATTTGTTCTATTTCTCTCAGATACGTTTCATCTGCCATATCGGGCCAGTCTGCCCATGACGTCATATCCATCTTTTTGCTATGAAGTTTTTCGTGTATATTTTTAACTTTATTCTCATATTTTTCATACTCTTTTGATTGAATTGTTGAATATGTGTTGTTGAAAGTTAATAATGACATGCTCGGACCTCCATATGATCACGTAAAACGAATTGTAATTATATTATATCATTTCTGCAAGTAAAAGTCTATTTTATACATCCAGAACATTGTTTGACTTCTGTTCAAATTGCAAATATAATTAGACTGATTCTATTAAATCGTATTTAGTTTAAACAGAGTCGTTTAAACTATTCCAAAATCTATTCAGCGAGGTTATAACATATGCAATCTTGTCATTTAACATTTGGAACCGCCGGCATCCGCGCAATTATGGGAAAAGAAGAAAATCAACTGAATGCCTCAACAATAAAGTTGATCACAAACGCCTTGATTTGCGCTCTTCAGCAAGAATATACGGCGGGCTCTGTTGCCATTTTTTATGACAGCAGAAATAATGCGAAAGAATTTGCATCTTATGCCGCCGAATTAATGCGCAAACATGGCTTTGATGTTTTCATCTCCGATAAATGTGAACCTACACCTTTTTTATCGTATGTAATTCGTCAGCTGGGTTGCATTGCCGGAATCAATATCACGGCATCTCATAATACAAAAGAATACAACGGTTATAAGGTCTACAACGCATTCGGCGCTCAAATCAATCCGCAGTTTGCGCAAAAGGTGCAGCATTATCTGCACAGTGGAAGCGATGCGGCACCGTCTTCGTCAAAAGGATGGATAAAAAACATTACTGATGAGTTATACACAGGCTATATTAACGCTGTTTTAAACAGTACAGCAGATATAAAAGTCGATCTTCGTAACATCTCCGTCATCTACACGCCTTTATTTGGCACAGGGTTTTACCTTGCTCCCGCTTTATTTGAAAAAGCAGGCATTTTCGCAAAATATGCAGATAAGCAAATGGAGCCAAACGGAAATTTCCCGTCCATTGAAAAACCAAATCCGGAAGAGATCGCCGCTTTTTCAGATGCGCTCACGCTGGCAAAATCATACCCTGCCGATATACTGCTTGCCACAGATCCGGATGCCGACAGACTGGGCATTATGGTTTTGCATAAAGGCAAGTACGAACTCTTCTCGGGAAACACTACAGGCCTTGTGCTGCTATATTTTCTGCTCTCTGCGCTTAAAGAAAATAAAATAGATTTAAATAAAAAATATATTGTGAAATCGATCGTTTCCACCTCTTTGGCGGATCCTATTTGCGCCCATTACGGCGTAAAATTAATCAACGTCCCTGTGGGCTTTCGATATATCGGCGAACAAATCGAGCTCGATGATAAGAACTATCTTTTTGGCTTCGAAGAAAGCTGCGGATATTTAAAAGGAACACATGCCAGAGACAAAGACGGAATCGAAGCCTCTTACCTTGCCATAAAAGCCACCGCTTACTATAAAAACAAAGGGCAAACTTTGGTGGATGCGATTCAGGAAATCTATGAAAAGTTCGGTTATATCTGCGATTATAACAAGACGGTCTCTATGCCTGTAGATGCTACGCTGGAAAAGATGGACCAACTACGCAAGAACCCTCCCGATTTCGTTTTGGGACAAAGCGCGCAGTTTATAGATCTGCAAAATAGAAACGATGCACTGAAGAGCAATGTTGTTTTGCTGAAAACATCCAATCTTCAAATCACTTTGCGGCCATCGGGCACGGAGCCGAAATTAAAAATCTATATTTCATCCAACAGCGCCTCCATGCAAAGAGCACAGAAAATCGCCGAAGAAGCTTATGAATACACGCTTCAATTATTTAACTGACATGCTTTTCTCTTCATAATACATAGTGAAACAAAATTTAATATTTGAAAAATACAGAGGGTAAGAAAAGTGAAATCAAGAAAACTTGCAGAATTTATAAATGAAATTCAGTTTATAAATCGCAACCCCAAAGATAACAGTGTTCTTGACTTACTCGAGGATATTTCCACGAATCCTGAGAGGATCATAACCAAAGACATGCCTCTCTATCGCAGCAGAATTATCCAAGATGAAAAAAAGATAAATAAAGAACCCTGTTTCTATGGATACGGACCGATTGAAAGCTTTGTCCCCCCAAAAAAAATAAGCAGGGACATGAGAGCAAATTATCGTTACATACCTTATCTATATTGTACAGATCATGCATATCTATCCGTCATTGAAATCAAACCGCGTTACGGAGCGCATGTGAGTATAGCAACGATCATGCCAAGAGAAGAAATCAGGCTGTTAGATTTTGCCATGCGTATCCAGCCAAAGAAAATGACAGATGTAAAAAGGAATTTATTCAGCGACTTGTCTGAGTTATTTTCAAAACCTGTTACCGTTGATGATGATATTCTCGACTACATACCCACTCAATATATTGCCGAATATGTTAAAAATTTGGGTTATGACGGAATCGCTTTTAAGAGTTCATCAAATATAGAATCCCAGTTATCAAAAGAGGCGAATATTGTAGTTTTTAAATACGAAAAATGTGCGCCTGTGTGTTCTAATGTTTACTGCATCACCGGCAGCTATATCGAATGTGAACAAATAGATGACGATGCAGAGAGAAAACAAATAATAAATCCTGCTAAGCAACACTTGGATTCAGCAAACAGCATATGATTATTATAATAATTAGATAAAATAAATATTTTATGGAATGCTAAAAACCATTCTTTTTTGTTAAATTTAGTTAAAATTATATTTTTCTCTTGACAAAAATAAAAATTATTTTTATAATACGTCTAATTTTATAACCGTCCTAAACCGTTGACGTGGAGATAAAAACAAATCGTGCACTTACAGAGAGCCGGGGCGCTGAGAAGCCGGCAGAACGCAGCTTGTTAAATGGACCACCGAGGGCGCAGTCAAAGGTAATACACCGAGTACTCTGCGACGTAAGGCATACGTAAGTTGCCAGGAATATGATGGTATTCTGTTAAAGGGTGGGAGGATTCTCTCTCAAAGCAAGGTGGCACCGCGGATTAATTTGATCCGTCCTTGACATATTCGTCAGGACGGATTTTTTATTTACAAAGGAGAAATACGCGATGTACAGCCCAACTCTAGACGAAGCAGCCGCATTATCATCTGCTTACAGCTTTATACCTATTTCCAAAACAATGTACGCCGATATCACAACACCGATTGAAGTTTTAAAAACTTTGAAATCGTCCAGTTCCCATTGCTATATGCTTGAAAGCCTTGAAGGCGCGAGCAAATGGGGCCGCTATACCTTTCTTGGCTACGACCCATTATTAGAGCTCACATGCATAAACGGCACAGTTTGCATAAATTCTCAGGTAGATATAGATGTGGATATGCATGAGCCGATCCGCTGCATTCAGCAAATCCTTAATCAATATAAAAGCCCGCGTCTTACCGACTTTCCCTCATTTACAGGCGGGCTTGTGGGATATTTTTCTTATGATTTTATTAAATACAGCGAGCCTTCCTTAAAACTTGATGCCAAAGATGATGAAAACTTCAAAGATATCGACTTGATGCTTTTTGATAAAGTCATCGCATTCGATCATTTTAAACAGCAAATTATCCTTATTGTCAATATCAGAACAGATACGCTAAAAGAAAATTATCAGAAAGCGCAAACAGAGCTTGAACATATGAGTGAACTCGTCAAAAACGGTACTGAATATACGAATCAGCCATTGCACATAACCACCAGATTTTCTCCTCTTTTCAATAAAGAAAATTACTGCGACATGGTAGAAAAGGCAAAAAAATATATCTATGAAGGTGATATCTTTCAAGTGGTTCTCTCCAATCGTCTTGAGGCAGAAGCGCAAGGCAGTCTGCTGGATACCTACCGTGTGCTGAGAACTACAAACCCTTCTCCCTATATGTTTTATTTCAGCGGCAGTGACATTGAAGTTGCAGGCGCTTCTCCCGAAACGCTTGTGAAACTTAAAGACGATACTTTATACACATTCCCGTTGGCCGGCACAAGACCTCGCGGCGAAACAGACGAAGAAGACACACGCCTGGAAGAAGAGCTTCTAGCAGACCCTAAAGAGCTCGCCGAACACAATATGCTTGTAGATCTGGGCCGTAACGATATCGGAAAAATCAGTAAATTCGGCTCGGTATGTGTAGAAAAATATCTATCTGTTGAAAGGTTCTCCCGCGTTATGCATATCGGCTCAACCGTACATGGCATCATCAGGAATGATAAAACAGCTTTGGATGCCATCACAGCTGTTCTTCCGGCAGGCACTCTTTCGGGCGCTCCTAAAATTCGCGCTTGCCAGATCATTGATGAACTGGAAGATAATAAACGCGGCATTTACGGTGGAGCAATCGGGTATATAGATTTTACGGGCAATATGGATACATGCATCGCCATTCGCATCGCTTATAAAAAAGGCAGCAGACTCTTTGTTCGCTCCGGCGCGGGCATTGTTGCAGACAGTGTGCCGGAAAAAGAATATCAGGAATGTATCGACAAAGCTTATGCAGTAGTAAACGCACTCAAAATCTCACAAGGAGGAATAGATAAATGATTATTCTCATTGATAATTACGACAGTTTTTCCTATAACCTGTATCAGCTTGTGGGTGCCATTCATTCTAATATATGCGTTATACGCAATGATGAAATGAACATAGATGAGCTCGAAACCTTAAAACCTGAAAAAATAATTCTTTCACCCGGCCCAGGCAGGCCGGAAGATGCGGGAATTTGCATTGATGTGGTAAACCGCTTTTCAGGCAAAATACCTATTCTGGGCGTTTGCCTCGGCCATCAGGCAATCTGTTATGCTTACGGAGCCGATGTCTCTTATGCAAAAACACTGATGCACGGCAAACAGTCTCTTATAACTATCGATACCGCCTGCCCTCTTTTTCATGAAATAGAGCAGCAAATCAAAGGCGCAAGATATCATTCGCTTGCGGCACTCGAAGACAGCATACCCGATGAACTGGCTATAATAGCGCGTTCGGATGATGGTGAAGTAATGGGCGTAAAACATAGAGAATACGATCTGTACGGCCTGCAGTTTCACCCCGAATCTATTCTTACTCCGCAGGGAGCAACCATACTGAAAAACTTCTTAGGAGGATGCTTGGCATGATTAAAGAAGCAATTGCGAAAGCGGCTAACCGTGAAAATTTAAGTTATGATATAGCTGAAAAAGTGATGGATGAAATCATGAGCGGCAAAGCCACCGAAATACAAATGGCCGCTTTTTTGACCGCGTTGTCAGTGAAAAATGAAACAATCGATGAAATAACAGCTTCCGCCGCAGGTATGCGCAAACACTGCATACGGCTGCTGCATGATATGGATGTACTTGAAATTGTGGGTACGGGCGCAGATAAATCAAACTCTTTTAATATTTCCACCACTTCAGCCATTGTGGTCTCTGCCGCAGGTGTTCCTGTTGCCAAACACGGTAACCGCGCGGCTTCAAGCAAATGCGGTGCTGCCGATGTTTTGGAAGCACTCGGCATCAATATATCGGCTTCTCCAAAGCAAAGCAAAAAGATGCTGGAAGAAATTGGCCTGTGTTTTTTATTCGCACAGAATTATCATATTGCAATGAAATATGTGGCTCCGGTGCGCAGGGAACTCGGCATACGCACTATTTTCAATATCCTTGGTCCGCTGGTCAATCCGGCAGGAGCGAATATGCAGCTTCTTGGCGTTTATGAAGCAGAATTAGTAGAACCTATGGCACGTGTGCTTTTTAATCTCGGCGTAAAAAACGCAATGGTCGTATATGGTCTTGACGGTCTTGATGAAGTTTCCTTAAGCGCCCCAACCAGTGTATGCGAAGTGCGCAACGGCTCATTTCAAAAATATAATATCGAGCCTGAACAATTTGGATTTTCAAAATGCAAAAAAGAAGATCTTACAGGTGGAAGCGCAGAAGAAAATGCGCAGATTACAAAAGATATCCTGTCAGGGAAAATTGGTCCAAAGCGAAATGCCGTGCTGCTCAATAGTGCAGCAGCGCTGACTGTTGCAAAACCTGCTCTTACTTTTATACAGGCAATAGAACTTGCACGAACTACGATCGACAGCGGCAAAGCCATGTGGCAGCTTGAAAAATTTATTGCCCTTTCCAACGAGGCAGCACAATGATTCTAGATAGAATCGCCCAAAAGACTACCGAGCGTGTTGAACAGCAAAAAAAGAAAATGAACCTGAAACAAGTCATCTCAAAGGCGGCCGAGATGCCCTGCAATACAGATTTTCCGTTTGAACGCGCGCTTCAAACAGATGAAATTTCTTTTATTTGTGAAATAAAAAAAGCATCTCCGTCCAAAGGCGTCATCAGCAAGGATTTTGATTATTTAAATATCGCGAAACAATATGAAGCCTCAGGCGCTGCAGCGATCTCAGTTTTGACGGAACCGTTATTTTTTATGGGCGATAACCGTTATTTGAAAGAGATTTCCGATGTAGTGCGTATACCGTTGCTGCGAAAGGACTTCATCATTGATGCTTATCAAATCTATGAAGCAAAACTTATCGGGGCTTCTGCCATACTGCTTATCTGTGGTCTGCTTAAGGGCGCACAACTCGCCGAATATATTCACATCGCACATAGCCTTGGCTTATCCGCTCTAATCGAATCTCACACAAAAGAAGAAGTGCATTTGGCGCTTGCGGCAGGCGGACGTGTCATCGGTATCAATAACCGTGACCTGAAAACTTTTAAAGTAGACCTGTCCAATACGATCCGTCTGCGGGAACTTGTGCCGCAAGACAGACTCTTTATCAGTGAAAGCGGAATTCAAACGCATGAAGACATTGCTCTACTTAAAAAGAACAATGTTCATGGTGTTCTTATTGGCGAGAGCTTTATGACAAGCGGTAACATTCAAAAACAGTTTGCGCTGCTGCGAGGTGAATTTAATGGCTAAAATCAAAATATGCGGTCTTTTTCGAAATGAAGACATAGGCTTTGTTAACGAAGCCATGCCGGATTATATCGGTTTTGTATTCGCCCCAAGCAAACGCCAGATCTCCGCAAAGCAAGCCTTAAAACTACGTAAAAGACTGAGCGATAAAATTATCCCCGTCGGCGTTTTTGTGGATGCACCCGCGAAAGAAATACTGCATTTATACCAAGCCGGCGTCATCAAAATCGTTCAGCTTCACGGAAGTGAAAATGAAGAATATATAAAAATGCTTCGCAAATGTTGCGCAATGCCAATCATCAAAGCGGTAAAAGTTGAAACAACAGACGATATTTTGGCGTATGAACAGAGCAGTGCAGATTATCTTCTGCTGGATAACATCAAGGGCGGAAGCGGAAAAGCCTTCGACTGGGATAGCATCTGTCGTATACAAAAACCATTTTTCCTCGCCGGTGGTATCAGTACTGAAAATATAGCCCGTGCTCTTTCCTACTTTCCGTATTGCATCGATGTCAGCAGCGGAGCGGAAAGCAACGGAAAAAAAAACAAAGAAAAAATCACAAGCTTGGTTCAAGCGGTCAAAGGAGGCAATTCCCATGGTGTTTGTACTTAACACTAATGCAAAAGAATATGAGATTCGTCGGTTTATTGCCGATTGGGAAAAGAAAGGATTTCTTGCTATCCTTAATATTGGCACGCAGCAGAAAACCGTTTGTGTGATTGGGAATACAAAAGAAATCGATATGGATTTTGAAGTAAAAAATAATCATATTATTGAAGCTGCCATGCGTATCAGCGAAACATATAAAGCCGTGAACAGAATGGCGCACCAAGAAAACACAATTGTCTCAATCGGCAGCACATTAGTCGGCGAGGGCACTTTTACGGTCATTGCCGGACCATGTTCGGTGGAGGGCAAACAACAAATCACACAAATCGCCGCTTCCGTTAAAGCAAGCGGCGCAAAGATCCTGCGCGGCGGTGCGTTTAAACCCAGAACTTCTCCCTATTCGTTTCAGGGTATGCAGGCAGACGGCATTGAGCTTTTACTGTATGCAAAAAAGTTGACAAAGCTTCCGATCGTCTCCGAGATCATGAACCAAACACAGATCCCTTATTTTGAAGATGTAGATATCATACAAATCGGCGCGCGCAATATGCAAAACTTTGATTTACTCAAAGAAGTCGGCAAACTAAACAAACCTGTTTTGCTCAAACGAGGATTTTCAAACACGATCGAGGAATTTTTGATGAGCGCCGAATATATCTACGCTGAAGGGAACGGTGAGATTATTTTGTGTGAACGCGGAATACGCACATTCGAGACGATGACACGCAATACTTTGGATCTATCGGCAGTTGCGCTTTTGAAGCAAAAATCGCATCTGCCCGTGATCGTAGACCCAAGCCATGCCTGCGGCATCGCTTCTCTCGTGAGCCCGCTTGCAAAAGCCTCTTTGGCAGTGGGCGCAGACGGCCTCATGGTGGAGGTGCACAACGATCCGGCTTGCGCACTCTGCGACGGCGCTCAGTCACTTGATTTAGATCAATTCGCTTCTCTTATGGAACAAATCAAAATACGTTCTGTTCTTGAAGAAAAAGCCATGTAGAAAGGATAAAAACAGTAATGTCAAAAGGAAGATACGGACTCTTCGGCGGACAATATATCCCCGAAACGCTCATGAATGAAATCATCAATCTTGAAAAAGCCTATGCATTCTATAAACACGATCCGGCATTTAATGAAGAACTGAATGAATTCTTCAACAGCTATGCCAACCGCCCTTCCCTTCTTTACCATGCACAAAAAATGACAGATGATCTGGGCGGCGCCAAAATCTATTTAAAACGAGAAGATCTCAACCATACCGGTTCTCATAAAATCAACAACGTCCTCGGGCAGGTGCTTTTGGCCAAAAAAATGGGTAAAACGCGTGTGATCGCTGAGACAGGCGCAGGCCAGCACGGAGTTGCCACAGCCACGGCGGCAGCGCTGCTTGGTATGGAGTGCGAGATTTTTATGGGCAAAGAAGATACAATAAGGCAGGCACTAAACGTGTATCGCATGGAGCTTCTCGGTGCTAAAGTGAATGCGGTGAGCAGCGGAACCATGACGCTTAAAGATGCCGTCAATGAAGCAATGAGGCATTGGACAAACCGCATACATGACACCCATTATGTTTTCGGCTCCGTTATGGGCCCTCACCCTTTCCCGATGATCGTACGTGATTTTCAAAGTGTTATCAGCCGCGAAGCAAGGCAGCAAATTCTGGATATCGAAGGCAGGCTGCCGTCCGCTATCGTTGCCTGTGTCGGCGGCGGCAGCAACGCCATGGGTATGTTTTACCATTTTATTGAAGACAGCGGCGTTACTCTTATCGGATGCGAGGCTGCAGGCTGCGGTCTTGACACAGACAGGCATGCGGCCACAATCTCAAAAGGCAGAATCGGCATTTTTCATGGCATGAAATCCTACTTTTGTCAAGATGATGAAGGCCAAATCGCGCCGGTATATTCCATTTCGGCCGGCCTTGATTATCCGGGAATCGGCCCGGAGCATGCCTATCTTCATGATTCACATCGTGCGCAATATGTATCCGTCACAGATGATGAGGCCGTTGCAGCCTTTGAATATCTTGCAAAAACGGAAGGCATCATCTGCGCCATTGAAAGCGCGCATGCAATCGCGCATGTACAAAAAATAGCACCGAATATGAACAAAGACGATATCATCATCGTCTGCTTATCGGGCCGCGGCGACAAAGATGTTGCTTCCATTGCACGCTATAAGGGGGTGGATATTCGTGAGTAAAATAAAAAATGCGTTTAAAAATAAAAAAGCTTTTATCGGCTTTGTAACCGGAGGAGACCCTACAATTGAAAAAAGTGAAGAATTTATTATGCAAATGGTGCGCGGCGGAGCGGATTTGATCGAAATCGGCATTCCCTTCTCAGATCCCGTCGCGGAAGGCATTGTGATCCAGCAAGCTAATATTCGTGCTTTAAAGTCCGGCACTACACTTAACAAAGTATTCAGCCTTGTACAGTCTGTACGCCAGAAAACAAATATCCCGCTTGTGTTTTTAACTTATTTGAACCCCGTTTTTAACTATGGATACGAGGCATTTTTCGCAAAATGCTGTCAGCTGGGCTTAGACGGTATCATCATTCCTGATCTGCCTTTTGAAGAAAAAGAGGAAATAAAAGAAATTACTTTAAAATATGACGTGGATATTATCTCGCTGATTGCTCCCACAAGCGATGAACGCATAGAAAAAATAGCGTCCGAATCGACCGGTTTTTTATACATCGTCTCTTCAATGGGCGTCACGGGAATGCGCAGCATAATTACTACCGACATCGCATCGATGATAAATGCCGTGAAAAAAACAAGCACTATCCCCGCCGCTGTCGGCTTTGGTATCAATACACCTCAACAGGCAAGCGATATCGCCTCCATTGCCGACGGCGTTATTGTCGGAAGCGCTATTGTAAAAATCATTGCCGAACACAAAGAGAATGCGGGAAGCTATATATATGAGTATGTAAGATCTATGAAGGATGCTATTTTATAATAGACAGATTGTAACAATTAAGGCTGATAATAATACCCTTCTTTTCCAATAGCTTACGGAAAGATTCCAGCAGTTGAAATTCCGTAGGCTTTTTGAATGCAATAAAATTTTTTATTTATAGTAACTTTAATAAAATTAAATCATAATAAAGTATTGACTTTAATATTATTAAATTATATATTAATATTAATAAAAATTTATTACCGCATATGTTTTAATAATATTTAACGGAGGTACACATATGACTGAGAACAATATTCCGGAATGGCTGGTAAATTTAGATGATGAAGATATTAATTTTATTAAAAATTTTATTCTGACATCAGGATCACTAAAAGAAATAGCAACGATATATGATGTGACTTATCCCACTCTCAGACTGAGATTGGATAAATTGATACAAAAAATAAAAATAAACGACTCACAATCCACCGAACCGTATATTGCATTGATAAAAAAACTGGCAATCGATGAAAAGATTTCTTTGGATACTGCAAAAATCCTGATCAACGAATATAAAAAACAGGTAAGGAGCTAAGTGAAATGGTCGGTTATATTTTTGTGATACTGATATTATCAGTACTTGTCGTCATGCAAGTATTTCTATCGTTAAGATCAAATAAGTACTGGGGACTTATCATTCCCTGTATCAATCTGATAGGCTCGGTTTTTATATCTGTCATGTTTTCAGATATGTTTGTGGCGTTTTTATGCTTTATTGCCTCGATCATCCCCATGATTTTATGGCTCAGCATATACAATGCGTGCAGAAAAAAAGTGGAAAAAAAGAAAGAAAATGAAATCAACCGTATGAGAATCAACGACTTATAGATATCTCGTTATGAGTACCAAATATGAAAATACAGAAAAGGAGAATTCATATGAATAAAAAAATACTGGGAATTCGACTCAAAGCTATTATTATCTTTTTGATAATCATGTTGATACTAATACCTGTTTCGGTTGCCTGTAATCGCAGTGCAATGAAGAATTTTACCCCTTCACAATCTCTAATAGGAAAATGGACCGGAGAATGTGAGATATCCGCCCCGTTTAAAAAAGGTCAATCGCCGAGTCCGTATGAGGAAGACTGGATAAATATAGAAATTATAATTAAAGAGGATGGCAGCGTCACGGGCCTAATCGGAGATGCGCAGCTGACAGGCTGCACGGTACAGCAAAACAGAACACGGTTTGAAAAATTAATCAATATCAAAACGGATTATATTATTACCGGAAGTTTAAAAAACGGTATTACCAAACAAGACACAGCCATCGAGCGAAATATCACTATTCCTTTCAATATATCAGATGCAGAGCTGAAAGGAAGCATTTTCGAAGTGGAGAGCTGGAAATATCCCGATCCTTTATTCCCGCGGTTATTGTTGGTTTTGACAGAATAGCATTCATGAAGAAAGAAGGATACTGTTTAAGTATCCTTCTTTTTTTTGACATAAAATAATAAAAATCATTTAATAACAAGTCCTTACCACGTCTGATTTATATCAAGCGAAAGAAGGAAAAAGGCTGTTGCAAGCGGAATAGTCATTGCTTGACGAGAGCAATACCTGATCAAAAATGCAAACTAATAAACTGGTATTTTTATATGCAAAAAGCCGGTTTTTATAGCAAAAAAGAGTGATTATTTTAATCTTCGTTTGTCTAAAGAAATTTTTTTATTCATTTAATATTGTATTAAAAATTATAAATGTATATAATATAATTGTAATGATAACAACTTTATTATTAGTTCAAATTATTTATTCATTTTATTATAAGTACAGGAAGTGATTATAATGAAGCCTTCATTCCAAGATTTAGAAAAAGAATTAAAGAAAAAAAATATTCATCTTTCACATCAGCGGTTGAAGGTTTTAGAATATCTTGCTCAAAACCGATGTCATCCAACTGTTGATCAAATATATACCGATCTAAAAAAGAATATATCTACATTATCAAAAACAACCGTTTATAACACATTAAAAATATTGACAGATGCAGGCTTGGTAAAAGTAATTACCATAGAAGATAATGAAACCAGATATGATATCGAGGTCAAAAACCATGGGCATTTTAAATGCGAATCCTGCGGGACAATTTATAATTTTAACATGGACATTGATTCATTGACCTCAGCAGATCTTAATAACTTCAAGATTAATGATAAAAATGTATATTTTAAGGGCGTTTGTCCAAAATGCCTTTCAAATATAGAGAACACTGATTAAAAAGGAGGTTTTTTATGAAAGAAATGAAATGCCCAGTGACAGGTAAAACAAGAAAAGCCATTTCTGGCGGTGGCACTTCGAACAAGGACTGGTGGCCAAACCAGTTGAACCTCAAAATTCTTCATCAAAATTCAGACTTAAGCAATCCGATGGGCGCTGGCTTCAGCTATGCTGAAGAATTCAAGAAACTTGATCTCAAAGCTCTGAAGAATGATTTATTTGCATTAATGACCGACTCTCAAGATTGGTGGCCTGCCGATTACGCTCACTACGGCCCGTTTTTTATCCGCATGGCATGGCACAGTGCAGGCACCTACCGCATGGGTGATGGTCGCGGCGGCGCAGGAGACGGAACTCAACGTTTTGCGCCTCTAAACAGCTGGCCTGACAATGTGAATCTCGATAAAGCACGCCGTTTACTTTGGCCAATAAAGAAAAAATACGGAAAGAAAATCTCGTGGGCGGATCTGATGATCCTCACAGGAACTTGTGCTCTGGAGTCTATGGGATTAAAGACATTCGGCTTTGGCGGCGGTCGCGAGGATGTTTGGGAGCCTCAAGAAGATGTTTACTGGGGTTCAGAAGCCGAGTGGCTTGGCGACAAACGCTATTCCAGCGACAGGGACTTGGAGAATCCGCTCGCTGCCGTGCAGATGGGTCTGATTTACGTTAATCCCGAAGGGCCAAACGGCAATCCCGATCCGGTCGCCTCAGGTTACGATGTCCGTCAGACTTTCGCACGCATGGCTATGAATGATGAAGAAACCGTTGCGCTCGTTGCCGGAGGACACACATTCGGCAAATGCCATGGCGCCGGTCCTGCAACTCATGTGGGCCCGGAACCAGAAGCCGCAGGCATCGAAGAACAGGGACTTGGCTGGAAAAGCAGCTTTAAAAGCGGAAAAGGCGGCGATACGATCGGCAGTGGCATTGAAGGCGCATGGAAACCGAACCCGACAAAGTGGGACATGGGTTATCTGAAAGTGCTGTTCAAATACGAATGGGAGCTGGTCAAAAGCCCTGCCGGAGCGAATCAGTGGCTGGCCAAAGACGTGGACGAAGAAGATATGGTGGTCGATGCCCACGACCCGTCGAAGAAACGCAGACCAATGATGACTACGGCGGATCTTTCCCTTCGCTTCGATCCTATCTACGAGCCGATCGCGCGGCGCTACCAGCAAAACCCCGAAGAGTTCAGAGATGCTTTTGCCCGTGCATGGTTCAAGCTTACCCACCGCGATATGGGTCCGCATTCACGCTATCTGGGTCCGGAGGTGCCTTCGGAAAAGCTTATCTGGCAAGATCCGGTGCCTGAGGTTGATCATGAATTGGTTGACGAGCATGATATCACCGTTCTTAAGAAGAAAATCATAGAGTCCGGCCTTTCCATTCCTCAACTGATCCGCACAGCTTGGGCATCGGCATCCACGTTCCGCGGTTCCGATAAACGCGGCGGAGCAAACGGTGCACGCATTCGCCTTGCTCCGCAGAAAGACTGGGAAGTCAACCAGCCCAGCCAACTAAAAATCGTGCTGCAAACTTTCCAGGAAATTCAGACCCAGTTCAACAACGCACAGTCCGGGCAAAAGAGAGTTTCTCTCGCCGATTTGATTGTTCTTGGCGGATGCGCGGCATTAGAACAGGCTGCAAGGAATGCCGGTCATAATGTTTCTGTTCCGTTTATGCCGGGTCGCACGGATGCACTGCAGGAGCAGACCGATGTGCAGTCATTTGCGGTTCTCGAGCCGAAAGCGGATGGTTTTTGCAACTATCAGAAATCCAACTATGTTGTATCCGCAGAGGAAATGCTTCTCGATCGCGCACAGCTGCTGACATTAACCGCTCCCGAGATGACTGTATTGATTGGAGGCATGCGCGCTTTGAATGCCAACTACGCTCAATCTGAGCATGGCGTTTTCACTAAACGACCGGGCATGCTCACAAATGACTTCTTTGTTAATCTTCTCGACATGGGCACGACATGGAAACCAACCTCAGAAAACAAAGACATATTCGAAGGCCGTGATCGTGTAACGGGAGAACTCAAATGGACCGGCACCAGAGTGGATCTCATATTCGGTTCAAACTCCCAACTCAGAGCCATTGCGGAGGTCTATGCATGTGACGATGCTCAGGATAAATTTATAAACGACTTCATATCCGCTTGGAATAAGGTAATGAACGCAGACCGTTTTGACCTTACCTGAAACCAACTATACTTAATTGAATTTTTTAATTGTAGTCAATAGGATATTCCTGATTACAGAACAGTTAAAATTACAATAGAAGAAAAATAAATTCTAAAACATGAAGGATACTTAGATAGTATCCTTCTTCTGTGCAAGAAGAGATCCTGAAACAATAGAAATTAAAGTAAACCTTAAATAATTTATGGTCTTCGAGATATTTAAATTTGGAGTAATGTATATAATTCGAATTATATATTTTATAAACAACAATATTATGATAAAATATTAATGTCGCATTCAGTAGTTAACAGCGTATTAATAATATATTAAAAGCAGCAAATTCACGTAAATAAACTACTTAAATATATAGCAATATAAGTTAATACTCAGGCGTAAAAGCTGTTTTTCAGAGGTTCTAATTATTTTATGGACTAACGAGGTAAAAAAATGCGTTTTTATCAAATCTCAGATTTACACATTGGAGGCTCTCTGACCTTTGAAACAGCAATTGATAAATTTGGCAAGTTATGCGGCAAAATAAGAGCAGAACATCCAACGCGAGAAGATGTTCTATTTGTCTTTACAGGAGATATAGTCGAAGCTGGAAACCCCTCTTCATATGATATTGCTAAAAGAATCTTTGACTTTATTAAAGAGGAACTCAAAGAATACATTGTTGTTTTTGAATTGCTACCCGGCAATCACGATTTAGTGGCAGATAATGGTGCTGGCGAGAACGGCAACAGCGAGAGTTTCAGCGCATTTGACCGCTTTATTAAGAATTATCAGCAACAACCACGTAACTATGGAGATCGAAGCGTCTATTCAGCGATATATGACAATGTTAATTTTATTTTCGCTGATTCAAACCTTGCAAGAAAACACCAAGAACCGGGTCGTCTGGATACAAGTGTAATAAAGTGCAAGATAAAAAAAGAGATGCAAAATATCCTGTTTCTCCATCATGGCATTCTGCAAACATCCTGCGATGGTCATGATACAATAGAAAACGAGTGGCAAGTTATTACCGAGTTAAAAAAAGCTGGCATTAACTTTGTTTTCCACGGACATATACATAAGTCCTCGACTTCCCGCTTAAAGGATGAGTTGGTCATAATTGGATGCGGTTCCATGGGAAAAGACACCTCTGACATGCCCGGCATTTTCAATCAGTTTAATATTGGTTATATTCGGGATGGCAAAGTTGCGAATGTCATACGTTATGTTGATGTTTCTGACAGCACGAGTGGGTATGCTCCCGAACAACTCTATCCAAAATCGAAAACATTCGAAGATCCTGATACAATTGGAAAAATAGAGTATAAAAAACCGCTCGAATATGGTATCTCTCGAACTGTTTTTCCGCATCTTATTGCTTTGAAGGATCCGCTGAAACCTGCGCTCCCATCATCAGAGAAAATAACGCTTCTTGACGCATTTAATACGGAAGATAGAATACTTCTTCTGAGTGATGCTGGTCAGGGGAAGACGACCGAGCTTGAATACCTTGCGTATGCACTCTATAACACCGCATATTTTCCTTTCCTTTATTCGCTAGGAAATTATACAGGAGAGGGAATCTCCGAGTTGCTTCCTACTGATTATAGAAAACTGATTGCACACCGTCGCTTCTTGATTTTTGATGGGTATGACGAACTTAGTAATGATGAGCAAAAAAGGTTTGTCAAACAGCTTCAAACATTTGTCAACGAGAATTTAGAGACAAAAATCTTAATATCTGCGCGAAGCAACTTTTGCAAATCTGAAGCGAATAACGAATCCCGAACACTACCGAATTTTATCATCTATGACTTATGCAAACTAACAGATGAAGATGTTAGAGCATATCTTGTCGGAAAAATAAATGATGTGCCTAGTTTCTATGAAGAGCTAAGAGCTAAAAATCTTAAAGAGCTTATGTATAATCCGTTTTTTCTCATGCGCGTAATTGGGTTTTTTATAAAGAATAATTGCCTGCCTCCAAAGGCGAATCTGATGGATTGTCTGTTGAACGACGTGTTCAATATAGATGATATTAAGTTTTCAATAAGTCTCGAAGATAGATATAGAGAACTGCATACCCTTTTGGGACAAATATCGCTCTCAATGCAACTCATGCAAAATTATCATTTAGATAACAGGCAAGAGTATCAAGATTTATTTAGCACAAAGGACAGAGAACTAGCTAAGCATAGCGGTATTCTAGTGAAAGATGGTGATGGTTGGAGATTTGTTCACAATAATTTCCGTGAATATCTGACAGCTAAGTATTTAACTCGCTTGCCGCAAGAGCAGGTTCTGGACATTATAAGCTCTGGAGGTGGCATAAAACCAAGCTGGGTAAACACACTTGGTTATCTGACAGGGCTGAAGCTTGATTGGGATCTCATGAGCTGGCTTGAGGAAAACACTCCAAATGCTCTTGTTAAGTGCGAGCCTGATCGTGTAGACAGCCAGATGCGGGATAAGATACTTCGCGCGTTATTCCAGACATATGAGGAAAAGAAACTCTGGTTTAACGATGAGTTGTGTGATGAAGTGGAACTGGCGAGGTTTTCTTGCAGTGTGGAATCTTTACGATTTATTCTTGATAAAATAAAAAATCCAGTTAACTATGTATCACAACATAACGCCCTACAGATACTGCGCCATTTCCCTTCTTTATATCATTTGAGCAATGAAGTTCGTGAGGTTTTGCTTGTTTGCTGTAGATTATTTCCAAAAACACGAAAGGACATTTGTCGCCTTGCGATGTATTCAATCTGCCAGTTAAAGCTTTTTAATGAATGTGCAACGCAGGAGTTATATCAACTATTTGGTAATAGTAATATCGATTATATTCGTCTTGGAATGTACGAATACTTAATAGCAACAGAACAGCAAGACGAATATGTTAACTTCTTCCTAGACGGGATTCAATATATCAAATATCGTATTAATAGTAACGATAATCGTATCGGCAATGAAAATTTTGTACTCATTGAGGGTCTCAAAAAAATGTTGACCTCAAAAAGTGTATATCAGGTGCTCGAATGGTTTTCAGTTGAAGACTATACAGATTTTTTCGGAGGAGAAGACATTTTTTCTTTCATATGCGAACGTGCAACAAAGTTACACAACCTAGGCGAAAAAGATTTTTATAACGTTATAATGCATTGCTTCAGAAACGCAGCTAGCTTGGGCCATAATAGGGCAATGACTGACATCGCTCGATTTTTAGAAACGACTAATAATGTTAAGCGTGCAGCAATTGAATGCGCAAATGAACCAGCTGGACAAATATGGATATTTCAGGAGCTTATGCATTTTACCCCACAGGCACTTGCATTTATTTCGCAAGCTTATCAGGATGATAAGCTTGTAAATAGAAAGCTGTTTCATAAGATTGTAAGTAAATACGTCTGGGACGAGGAGCTCTTCGACGAATACGCTAAAATGATCCTATTGAAAGACAAAATCGAGCTTCCAAACCCCAAACGAGTGGATTATCAAGCTAAACGGTGGCGTGAACAACAAGATTATTTCGACATGTTATTCGATCTACAGAAAGTAAAAACGGTTTTATTAGAGCTTATATCCAGAGTCGGTAATCCTGAAATTACTGTTGGCGAAATTTATGAATTGAGATATCAATCCGATATGGTATTTTCGGCAATGCGTCTTCTAATAATAATAAAACAGTATGCTGATTCTTCTTCTCGCGCAATTGATTTCTTTGATCATGTCGTATGGCGTGATGTCATTCTTTTGGAAGCAAAGAAGATTCTACAGAACAACGCAAATATAAGCATCAGCAAAGCGCAGAAACAAGTACTCGAAAGCCTTGTTAAAGAAAAAATCCAGAATGATTTGTTTGTTAATGCTGTAAAGTATAAATCTGGGAATGTTTCGGTTCCTCTAATGTTGGTAGTGGTCCTTTTTCTAATTCAACATCTGGACTATCAACTCAATACTGTAAGCTTGTTGCATATTACAGAACTCCCGACCTTTTGCTTCGACGAAAAGAATACAGTCACAAAATACGAATTCTTGCAAGCGCGTCTCTCTCCGACGGCTTTAAAGGAGCGTATTATTGAAAATATAAATGAGGAAAAAGTACAATGCGCAATCCTCCAAGATCATTTTGAGTTTTGTAAGGTGCACAGAATTCAATGTGTTGCTGCCCGAGCATTGGCATTATGTAACGACATAAATACAAGCAGTTGCCTCAGGCGTATTGCTCTGGAATACCTGTATGAATTGTTTGGATGGGAATATATAGCCAATAACGTTGTACAACATGTTAAAGGCGATTTCTTGATTGATATCGCCGAATTGTGCAAGGATGTTCCCAAGGATAAATTAAAGTCAGCTATGGAGATGCAATATAAATTGCATCCAACGATGGAGCTTCTTGGATATCTCCTTAAATATAACAGCCGTATGGCTCTGGAGACATATGTAAAAATGGTTCACGAGAAACGAGGCATACCTGAAGAAGCGGTAATTAATACTGGCGATCCAACTGAAGCAATCCAGAGTATCCACAACATTGAGTTGTTACCTTTACTTGGGCAGCTATTGGATGAGTTATTAGAGTCTGATTTTAAAGATAGAGATTTCAGATCTTTGAGAAGCAGCTTGCTTGAGGCATTAATTAAATGTGGTAATGAAAATCCAGAGGCTGTCTTTGCGACGATCGAGCTCAGGAGAAAAAAAGCTGAGCAAACTGAAGAAGAATTACGTTATATTAATTACATATTAGAAGAAATCGAACGCGGTAGACGAAGAGCTTTTGACACGCCCTTCTCATTAATTCAAGTTAAAGAAATCCTTACAATGGTTAGTGATAAGTAACGTATTATCTTTGAACTTCGTATTATGTTTATGACTAATCAGTCTGGTGCATATTAACGATATAATAATTCGTTAAAGCCGAAAATAACGGTTGCAAAGCGACCTTACATGAAGAATGATACTTTCCTAGTATCCTTCTTATTTTTATGGATAAAATAAGAAAAAATATTTAAATAAGGAGCTTGTGTCCATGCCTGCCGATCTAAAAAAAGTGCCTAACAAATTGATCCACGAATCTTCGCCCTATCTGCTCCAGCATGCCTATAACCCCGTAGACTGGTATCCTTGGAGTAAGGAAGCTTTTCAAAAGGCTAAAAATGAAGATAAACCCGTTTTTTTATCGATCGGCTACTCCACCTGTCACTGGTGTCATGTCATGGAAAAAGAGTCTTTTGAAAACGAGGAAGTAGCACGTGTTTTTAATAAAGATTACGTATGCATAAAAGTTGACCGGGAGCAGCGAGCCGATATCGATGCCGTTTATATGCGTGTATGCCAAATGCTCACCGGCTCAGGCGGCTGGCCGCTCAGTATTTTTTTAACCCCGGATCAAAAACCTTTTTATGCCTCGACCTATATTCCCAAAGACAACAAATATAATATGACGGGGCTTATTGATTTACTTCAAATGATTTCAAAAAAATGGAAAAACAATAAAACAGAACTCATCAATTCCGGCAGTAAGATTACCGAGCTATTAAACTCTCAGCCAAAAAATCAAAATACGGTTTTAATAGAAAATGTTGAAAAGGAAATTGTTGAGCACTCCTATATGCAGCTTGCGGCCACCTTTGATGAAAAAAACGGCGGTTTCGGCACTGCGCCCAAGTTTCCTTCTCCGCAAAACATATTATTTTTGATCCATTACCACCAGTTTAAAGACGATCAGCGGGCCTTAAAAATGGCAGAGAAAACACTGCTGCAAATGTATCGAGGAGGCATTTTTGACCACGTCGGTTTCGGATTTTGCCGTTACTCCACCGATTCAAGATGGCTTGTCCCCCACTTTGAAAAAATGCTGTATGACAATGCGTTACTGCTGATTTGCTATTTGGATCTGTTTTCTATCACGCATAAAATCATATATAAGATCATTGCCCTTAAAATTATGGATTATGTACTGCGTGAGCTTACCGATAAGGCAGGCGCTTTTTACAGCGCCCAGGATGCGGACAGTGCCGGCATTGAAGGAAGCTACTATCTTTTTTCCAAATCTGAAATTATTGATCTGCTCGGCGCAAAAGAGGGCGAATATTTTTGCAGCTATTTTAATATCACATATCAAGGTCATTTTGAAAATCTGAATATTCCAAACCTGTTAAACAACAGGCTTTATGATTCGTGTGATAACCTTATTGAAGAATTGATCGTGAAAGTATTTGCTTACCGCAAGGGCAGAATGCCGCTTATGACGGATGATAAAATCATTACATCGTGGAACTGCATGATGATTGCCGCTTTCACAAAAGCTTATAAAATATTGTCCCAAGAAAAATATTTAATGATCGCAACAAACGCGCAAAAAATTATCGAAACAAATTTAACTGCAAAAAATGGTTTCTTATATTCCAGCATGCGTGAGAATAAAGTATCCGGGCCGGGACATTTAGACGACTATGCGTATTATCTCTTCGCTTTAATAGAATTATATGAAGCAACTTTCGAGGCATACTATTTAAAAAAAGCTATTGAAACCTATGAAAAAATACAAGACCAATTTTTGGATCACGAAAACGGCGGTTATTTCCTTTCCGCAAAAAACAGCGAAGCGCTTATAACGCGTCCTAAAGAAACATATGACGGCGCTGTTCCTTCCGCGAACTCCGTAATGGCATATGCTTTGGCGAAGCTCTCTACTTTAACGGGGAATATGGAGATTGAAAACGCCGCCGCAAAGCAGGCAGCATTCATGGCTTCATGCGCCAAAGAATACCCGGCCGGATTCAATTTCGCAAATATTGCCTTCATGAAAAAAATGTATCCGTCTAAAGAGGTCGTCGCAGTCGTAAAATCACAAGAAGAAGCCGGACAAGTCAAAAAAATCATAAACAGGAAATTTCATCCCAATTTATCAGTCCTCATCAAAAAAGACAACAGCAGCGAGCTTGACAGACTCGCGGAGTTCAGCGCTTCCTATAGACTTAAAAATGAAAAAACAACGTTTTATATCTGTGAAAACAATACCTGTGAAGCACCCATAAATAATATTTCTTTATTTGAACGAAAAATAAATGAACCGTAAGCCTTATTACTCAGTACAATCTATCCCGGCCATTTTTAAATATACCTCGACTGTTTTGAGCAGCACTTTTTCATCGAAATTAAATTTATTTGAATGCAGAGGATATGTATATCCTTTTTCTTTGTTATATGTACCTGTGAAAAAAAATATCCCGGGCACTTCCTGCAAGTAGTAGGCAAAGTCTTCCGCAAGCATGCTGGGCTCCGTTGTAACGGCATCCGGTATTTTTTTTATAAAATCTTTATACAACTCATCATCATTATAGACCGCAGGATACAAATCGATATAATTGATCGTTGTTTTTGTCCCTGTTTGACTGTCTATATGCTGCGCGCTTTCATTGATCATATTTTTTATGCGTGTGCGCAGTGCCGTATCATAGGTACGCATTGTCCCTGAAAGCTTTGTGCACTCGGCAATGACATTTACCCGCTCACCACCCGATATCGTGCCGATGCTGATAACGGTGTTTTCACCTTCTTTTAAGAGTTGTTTTTTGATCTCATCCACCGCTGTTACCAGCCTGCAGGCAGCAAGCAGAGAATCGATGCCCTCCTGCGGTCTTGCCGCATGAGAACTTTTTCCCTCAATCGAAATATAAAATTCTCCCGTCTGCGCCATAAAATACCCGCTGTTTACGGCGACGATGCCTTCCTCGATAGACGGATACAGGTGGGTGCCGTAAATTCTTTTTACGTTATATTTTTTAAGGATTCCCTGCTCAATAATCTGTTTTGCGCCCCCGGGCCCTTCTTCCGCCGGCTGAAAGATGAGAAGTATATTTTCTTTGAGGCGAGCTTTATTTTCATTTAATATCTTGCCGGCTACAAGGCATGCGGCCATATGTCCGTCGTGTCCGCATGCGTGCATGTATCCCGTATGCGCACTTTGAAAATCCACATTTGTGCATTCTCCCACACAAAGCCCGTCCATATCGGCTCTGAAGGCGACCGATGTTTTTGCTTTGACATCAATAAAAGCAATCACGGCCGTTGACAGAATGACTTCGTAGCAAATACCGTATTCATCCAGTTTTTTACATATATAATCACGTGTTTTAAATTCGCTGTATCCTTCTTCCGGGATTAAATGCAGTTGCCTTCTTATGCTTATAAGTTCGTCTAACATAGGTACCTCTTGAATTTCAATTCATATAATGATACCATAATTTCAAATAAAATTAAATTTATTTGAAAAAACCCCTTTACTTTTTTTTAATGACTGTTATAATTGATTGAAATATAACTTTTATGTTTTAACTAGATAGAGGAGCGGAGAATATCAGTAACATATCTGATGTCGCAGGAACAAACGATGATATGTGAAAGGAGCCTCTGCCGAAGTTGTATACAACCTGTCCGTATACTTCTGGGATTATGAAGAATATTCATAATACTGTCATCAAAAATGGTGGAGTGCTATCTGTAGATAACTTATTATTTTTGTTATTACAGCCGGCATCGCCGGCTTTAGTTATATTTAGGAGGAATTTTATGAAAAAATTTAATGTTGCAGTTGTGGGAGCTTCAGGTATGGTAGGGCGAAAAATGCTTGAGGTGCTGGCAGAGAGAGATTTTCCCATTGAAAATTTATATCCGATGGCTTCATCACGCTCAGCAGGCAAAGCCATTACATTTAAAGGCAGAAAATATTTAATCGAAGAGCTTTGTGATACCTCTTTTAAAAAGGATATCGACATCGCGCTGTTTTCTGCGGGAGGCTCTACCAGTCTGCAATACAGCCCAGTCGCGGCAAAAGACGGTGTTATCGTTATTGATAATTCCAGCGCGTTTAGAATGTATGAGGATGTTCCGCTGATCGTGCCTGAAGTAAATAGCCACGATCTCAAATGGCACAGCAACATCATCTCCAATCCAAACTGTTCGACGATTCAGGCAGTCGTGGCATTAAGCCCGATACATGATGCATATAAAATAAAAAGAATTATATATTCTACATATCAGGCTGTCTCAGGTTCCGGTCTTAAAGGTTACAACGATTTGCAAAACGGAATTGCAGGAAAAGAAAACACGTTTTATCCGCATCCGATCGCTTTTAATTGTCTTCCTCATATCGACAGTTTCACAGAGGATGGATACACAAAAGAAGAATTGAAAATGATCAATGAAACCAGAAAGATTTTGGGAGATGAATCTATCAAAATTACCGCAACGACCGTTCGCGTACCCGTTTACTACGGACACAGTGAAAGCATTAATATCGAAACAGAAAAACCGTTTGATGTAGACGAAGTAAGAGCGCTTCTCGCATCAAGTCCGGGCATTATCGTACTGGACGATCCTAAAAACAATATCTATCCCACAGCATTGCAAGCGGAAAACAGAGACGAGGTATTTGTGGGAAGAATCAGACGCGACTATAGCTGTGAAAATGGACTGAATATATGGGTTGTGGCCGATAATATTCGCAAAGGCGCTGCCACAAATGCAGTTCAAATCGCAGAAAGACTTGTTAGCGATAAATATATTTAAATTTCATATATATTTATAAAGTAAAAAAGATATTTAGAACCATAAATATCAAGAGGAGGATTAATATGAGTATATTTACAGGTTCGGCAGTAGCCATTGTGACGCCATTTAATGAAGAAGGTATTAACTTCAAAAAATTGGAAGAGTTGATAGATTTTCAAATTAAAGGCAAAACAGATGGTATTGTCTTAGCGGGAACAACGGGCGAGGCTCCCACAATCGAAGAAAACGAATTGTTCGAATTGTTTCAAAGAGGGATTGAGCATATAAATAAACGTGTTCCTGTGATATGCGGAGTTGGCACCAATTGCACGAGTACTGTTATTCGTCGTGCTAAAAAAGCGTATGAACTTGGAGCAGATGCACTATTAATTGCAAATCCTTATTATAACAAATCCAGCAATGACGGCCTCATAGCACATTATCAGGCAATTTCCGATGCCGTACCGCTTCCGATCATTATCTATAATGTTCCGTCAAGAACAGGAAAAAACATCCCCGCCTCACTGATGAACAAACTTGCCGATATCGAAAATGTTGCGGCGGTAAAAGAAGCAAGTGCAGACATCAGTCAGATTTGCGATGTGATTGATTTATGCGGCGATAGAATCGACATCTATTCCGGAAACGATGATCAGATCCTTGCCATCACGGCACTCGGCGGCAAAGGCGTTATATCAACTTCGGCAAATATGGAGCCGGAATTAAATCACGATATTGTCATTGAATTCATGAATGGAAATATAGAAAAAGCAAGAGAATTACAATTTAGATTAAACAAGCTGCATCATCCGCTCTTTGCCGACGCAAACCCGATCCCGCTGAAAACAGCGATGAATATGGTCGGCTTTGAAGTAGGCCCGCTGCGCCTTCCTTTAATAGAACTTACAGGCAAAGCAAGAGAGAATTTAGCAGACGCACTTATAGATTTTGGATATGATTTAGTACATAGATAAAGTAGAGGTAATTATGATTAAATTATTTTTAATTGGATGCGATGGAGCCATGGGTCGCACAATCACTGATTTCGTGCGCACACTGGAAGATATACAGGTCGCAGGAGGATATTCCCCTATTCAAGATTATCATTGCGAATATCCCGTATTTAATGATTTTGATAAAGTAGATCCACAGCTGTTTGACATTATCGTCGATTTTTCACATTTTAGTTTATTTGATAAAATCACAGCTTTTGCTAAAAAATGCAAAAAACCAATTATTGTAGCAACGACAGGGCTCTCTAAAGATAATGTAGCAACATTAAAGGAACTCGGCAGCACTTTTCCGGTTTTTCATACGGCAAATATGTCATATGGTGTGAATTTGATGCTGAGCCTGATAGCAAAAGCTTCGTCAAATATTGACGGGTATGATATTGAAATTATTGAGAAACATCATAATAAGAAAGTGGATTCCCCAAGCGGAACGGCTTTGATGATCGCAAATACAATTAAAAATAATATTCGTCGCCCGGTTGAATTTTTATATGGCAGATACGGTAAAGACACGAAACGAAAAGAACAGGAAATCACCATTCATGCTGTGCGTGGAGGAACCATTCCGGGAGAACATGCCGTTATCTTTGCAGGTACTGATGAGATCATAGAAATCAAGCACTCCGCCCTTTCTAAGAAAGTGTTCGCGGCAGGCGCAATGAAAGCCGCAAGATTTATCATAGATAAAGAAAACGGTTTTTATGATATGAACAGCATCATCAATGCATGAGATTTCATTTTCAGGAGGTAATAATGAACGAAGAGTTAAAACAAAAATATGATTTTACAGACCCTTATCAAATCGCACAATATATCAAAGATGTAAAAAAATCCACGCCTGTCAAACTGTATGTGAGTGGCAACTTAACAGAAGAAGATCTTACGGGATATGAATACTACGGTCCCGCTTCTTCCTGTATCATCTTCACGGAAGCAGAATATGCACAACGCTTTATTGAAGCCTATAAAGACAGGCTCTCATCTTACAGACTGGAATACGACAGACGCAATTCTGCAATCCCGTTGCTTGATACAACGCGGCTGCAGTCCCGCATTGAACCCGGCAGCTTTATTCGGGACGGCGCCATTATCGGTAAAGGCTGTGTTGTGATGATGGGAGCAGTCGTCAACATCGGCGCAAATATAGGTGACGAAACGATGCTTGATATGGGCTGCATCGTCGGCGCAAGAGTGCATGTAGGCAAAAGATGCCACGTCGGCGCAGGCGCAGTTCTCGCAGGCGTGTTGGAGCCCCCAAGCAAAATGCCTGTCATGATCGGCGATGATGTTTTAATCGGCGCGAACGCCGTTGTATTGGAAGGCGTTCAAGTCGGAGACGGCTCAGTCATTGCGGCAGGTGCAATCGTCACACAAGATGTTGCCGGCGGTGTTGTTGTCGCAGGCAGCCCTGCAAAAGTGATTAAAGCAAAAGATGAAAAAACCATTTCTAAAACAGAAATGCTTGATGATTTGAGAAAAGGATTTTAGATAGATTTCATTAATAACCCTCTATATATTAAAGGCACACGATCGTGTGCCTTTAATATTTTATATGTTTATTTTAATTATTGGCAATAAATGGCTATTAATGTCCTAATTCAAACATTTCCGAATAGATTTTTTTGCAGGTTTTAAAATCTCTTTGCTTGATGGCCAATACAATTTCCGAATGTGTGCGCACAACAAAATTCCAGCATCTGTCATTATCATTCTGATATTTTTGCATAGATTCTTTCCACATTTTTTTATTATATAGTTTAATCGCTTCACTTGTGGCTTCAAACATTAACATATAGAGCGAATTTTTACTCATTTTTGCAATTTGTATATGAAAAGCTTTATCGCTTTCAACAAAAACATCTAAATCATTTTTTTTGACTGCTTCAATTAATGTAAATAATATTTGCTCTAATTCATTTATTTCTTCGTCACTTCCTCTTTTGATTGCCAGTTTGGTGCAGTCGACTTCCATATTTTTTCTAAATTCCCGCAAGTCTTTAATAGTAGCTTCATTCATAATGATATCATCCGATACTTCATGAAACATACTTGTAAATGAGAATTCCTTTACAAAAGATCCTTCCCCGCCCCTTGTTTCGATATATCCGAGTGTCTGCAGCTTTGATAATGCGGCTCTTACCGATATTCTGCTCACACCCATCCTTTGCGCCAGATCATTCTCGGAAGGAATCTTTGTCCCCACAGCCCAAGTGCCATTTATTATATTTTTTTTGATCTCAGTAAAAATTTGGTCTGTCAGATTTATTTTTTCTAATTTTCGCATTTATTATCCTATAGATTATTATTTCGTTATACGCGTTTTATTTCCAGTATCATATCATTTTCATACTTAAATTACAATTATTTTATGTGAATATCTATTTACTCAAATTAAAAATTATTTTGAATGAATAGATAATTCTAAAAATTGGCATAATGAAATAGGAGGTGATTACATGGTACAATTAACACAAAAAGAAAGAATGCTTCTGCAAGATTTAAAATCTCAGGAAGAACTTTGCGTACAAAAATATCAAAACTATTCCACTCAGGCAAAAGATCCCAAATTACAACAACTTTTCAGTTCTCTTTCTCAAAAAGAGGCACAGCACTTAAATACGATCAATTCAATCATCAGCGGCCAGGTGCCTAATCTGCAGCAATCAAGCCAGCAGTCTTCTTCACAGTCAACTCAGCAGTCAACCACGCAAATGCAATCAAGTCAGCAGCAATCGGCCACAAACATGAAGTCTTCTGCACAATCAATGCAGTCGTCGGGCAGTCAACAAAATCCATTGCAGGGAGCAATGTCTAATCAAAGTGACAAAGCATTATGTCAAGACATGCTTTCAACAGAGAAGCATGTTTCGCAGACTTATGATACTGCTGTTTTTGAATGTGTGAACACGAATATTCGTCAGGCACTCAACCACATTCAAAAAGAAGAACAAGAGCATGGAGAGCAGATATTTAATTATATGCAAAGTAACGGCATGTATACTCCCCAATAAACGTTATAAAATAAGCCCTGAAAGCCAGGGCTTATTTTATATTTATCATATATCATAAATATTTGTTTTATTGAATGAATTTATATTTTTTAGTATAATGTTACAAATGAATCAAATAAAGGAGAGCGTAGGTTATGGAATATAAAAAAATCGATAATACATATGTTGTGAGAATCTTGAAAGGTGAAGATGTTATAGAAAAAATCAAGGAACTGCTTGCTAACGAAGGCATAAAAGCCGGCACCCTGACAGGCCTTGGCGCCGCGGATTTTCTTGAAATCGGAATTTATGATGCCGTTGAAAAAGTCTATAAAACAAAAGTTTACAGCGGTATTTACGAAATTACTACACTATTGGGCAATATCTCGTCTAAAGACGGCGAGCCTTATTTACACATGCATGTTAATTTCAGCGACAGTGATAACCATGCCTTCGGCGGTCACGTGTTGAAATGTATCATTGCTGTGACCTCCGAAATTTTTATTACCGTCTTAAACGGCACCATCAATCGAAAACTGGACGAGAACATCGGCGGCTACATGATGGACCTCAAATAATAAATCATTCATTTTGAACTTCGGGATACATATGTATCCTTTTTTTCTTTAAAAACAAAAACCACTCTGTGAAGTGGTTTGCTTAGGCGGTGTTTCACCTTGTTTTTATTACGAACATAGATAAAAATAAATAATTGTCGTTTAAATAAAACACTCATCAAGATAAGTAAATTTATTTATCTTTTTATACCGTCTGTAAATAATACCACCCGATAACAATAATACGACTGCAACCCCTACAAATATTCCATTGCGCGACATAGACTACTCCTATTTATTTTCTTTTTTTATAAGAATTAAATTCCTTAAAAATCCTTTAGTATATTTACTATACAACGTTTTCAACATATAATCAATGTTATTATTCCGATTTTTAATAAAATAATAAGTCTTGCCCCATAAAGACTGTTTCTCTGTATAAAAAATGTGCATATTTTAAATACTATATCCGTATCCAATATCAAGGAGGAATGAAATGGGAATCGTAACTTTTAAAACAGATACTGTGCAAGCATGTATTGATGCATGTGAGCAATGTTATCAAGCCTGTATGGAATGTTTTAACTTATGCTTGGAAGAAGGTGTGCTTCCTTTAAGAAAAAATTGTATCAGTCTGCTGGCCGGCTGCGCAATGATTTGTAATATGACAGCATTCAAGATGTCCATGAGCGCACTCATAACAAAAGAATACTGTCAGCTGTGTGCTCAGATTTGTAATGCCTGTGCAGCGGAATGTTCCAAATTCGAAGATGACTACACACTCATATGCGCCGATGTATGCCGAAGATGTGCCGAAGAATGCAGCATCATGCTTGCAGGATGATAGGCTAAAAAAACGCCCTCGCTAAGATTTTCTTAGACAGGAGCGCTTTTTTTATTTTTGCAGTTCTTTGTTTTTGATGTAATAACTGACCTTCGAATTACTCATCCGCCGCAACTGCGTATCGAATCGCTTTAATGCTTTAATCAGCGCCGAAAGCTTGGCAAACCCATAGTTTCTTGTATCGAAATCAGGATACCTGCGGTTAAGTTTATCGCCTACTTCGCTTAAATTGATCCATCCGTCTTCATCAGAACTTTCGTTTACAATGACTTTAATCGTTCGAATTAATTCTTCTCTGTTGGCAATGCCTTCTTTCAGAGAGATTTGTTTGCCGTTTTGGCCCACTAGAGGGTTTTCCTGGTCTTTTTGTTCTTCCTGCGCGAGCACTTCCAAATATTTGAACTTTTCACATGCTGCAATAAACGACTTTGGCGTCTTTTTCTCTCCCATACCGATAACGAGCATGCCCGATTCTCTTAGACGTGTAGCAAGCCTCGTAAAATCACTGTCGCTGGACACGATACAAAACCCTTCAACATTCTTTGAATACAAAATATCCATTGCATCTATTATAAGCGCCGAATCTGTGGCATTTTTCCCCGTTGTGTATGCGTATTGCTGAATCGGTATGATCGAATAATCGAGCAGCACCGATTTCCACGAAGAAAGAACCGGCTTTGTCCAGTCACCATAGATTCTCTTATACGTGATCGTTCCAAGATTACTTATCTCATCAAATATATATTTTATATATTTGTCGGAAACATTATCGGCATCGATTAAAACTGCTATTCTTTTATCATTTTCCATTTCTTTTGCCCTGCTTTGTTTTATTGCTAATTCTTTTCTCTAATCAGTATAATATAGTTTTTAATGTAATTCAAATAAAAAGACTTCTTATAATATTTTTCATATAAATTCCCGGCATGATAATAAATAAAATGTCATTTTAAGAATATATATAAATAGCCTTAAATACACCGCATTGATCACGGATACAAAAAAGCAGCCGCACATCGGCTGCCGAAAATAACTTATTTTCCTGATTATTTTAATATTGTCGATATAGAGCATATTCAACTGGTTTTTATTTTATTACACTTTCCATAAAATCATGGCAAGCGTTGCGCGGCTTTCAACAATGAGTTGATCATCATCGGCATATCCGAGTAAAAGCCTCTTAATATCCAAATGTTTTTCCGCCGCCGCTTTTTCAAATCTTTGCGAATAACGCATCAGCGCTTCATCCACGCTCAAAACCTGTTTTTTATATTCTCTTATATAATTGATTTCAGGCTCAAAACCTTGCAGCCATAATAAATTAAAAATGCCTCGCACGGCACTCCGGTCGTTGTGCGGATCATATGTCATTTCTACCTTTAGATCTTCAATAAGATTTTGTGTTATATTATCCGTCATTTCAATCAATTGATTGATCTGGCACCATCCTTTAGACGCAGCGGTCATTTTATCGATTCCATCCCTGCTTCTCACGGCCGGACACATAGATGCAAATACAAAATCAAAACGTTTTTCCCATTCAAATGATTTCAAATCGGTCTTTTCCCAATCTGTTTTTATATATTGAATGTTACGCCGTCCCATTTCCTTTGCATTGCTTTGTGCAAGCTCTAGCATCTGCGCCGATATATCCGTTACCGTTACCTCTCTGGCATACTCGGCAAAAGCAATTGCATGCCGCCCGGTGCCTCCTCCCACATCCAGCACTTCACTGTTTGCAAGCATCCCCTTTGAAAGCAGAAATTGTGTTACCTTTAATGCACCGGCCATGCCATGCTTTTTTTGTGCTTTGTTAAAATCTTTAGCTTTCAAATCCCACAAATGCTCTGTATTGTGCATATTTGTATGATGTTTTCTCAGCATTGTTTCGTAAAATTGTTCGCTCATATCAGTCTCTCCAACTATCTATATTTTTTCGGCAATTTTTGAAATATCTTAAAGCTTTTATGTATTGGGCTCATCATTCACATGATCTATTGGCCCTTTTTATTTTTTCTTTTGCCGTCAATAAAATTTTTTATTATTTGGTTAGTTAAATCTAACCAAATAAAGTCTATCATTTATTTCTTTGTTTGTCAATTCTATCAACTTATTCTGTTTTATTTGAGACAAATGAATTGACCGTTTATGCCTGTCTTTTATAATCTTTACTTTTCGAATAAAATATGCGATACTGTAAGTTGCAACTAACCAATATGAAATATTTTTTTCACGATAAAGGAAACGATAGGAGAACATAAATGAAAAAAAACGAAACTGCCATATGGGATCGATTTTCCGTTATTTACGATCGTATTATGAAAAAAGATATCGACGCTTATCATGAAATCACAGAGAAAATTGCGCAGAAACTGCACACAGATGATGAGGTACTGGAAATCGCAACCGGTACCGGCATCATTTCATTCGGCTTATCCAAACATGTAAATCAAATTCATGCCGTGGATTTTTCTGCGGAAATGATAAATCAGGCAAAAATGAAAGCTCATGAAGCAAACATAAAAAATATATTGTTTGAAATCCAGGATGCCTATGCTCTTTTTTTCCCCTCTTTTTATTTTGATGTTGTCATCATTGCAAACACTCTTCATATTATGCCGAGCCCGGAAAGAGCACTGCAGGAAATCAGCCGTGTACTAAAACCTGGCGGCATACTTTTTGCGCCTACTTTTACGCACGCAAGCAGCAAAAAAGCGGCTCTATTATCTCGCCTCATGTCATTGACCGGCTTTCGCGCTTATCATAAATGGACACAGCAAAGCTACGAAGCATTTTTAAAGCAAAATAACTTCACCGTAATTGAATCAACTATGCTTCAAGCTTCCTTTCCTCTCTCATATACAGTGTTAAAAAAATCCTGATGCACGCTGCAAGCTCAGGCTATTTTCTTTTGCCGTCTGTCGGCTATTTTATATAAAACGGCTATAACAAAGGGCGGGAACGATAGTAAAAGAAACGCCTTCCAATACAAATATGTTTGAAAAATTACCGTGAATAATACAAAAATAACTAAAAAGACCCACATACAGATACTCGGCGTACGCCAAGTAATAGCTATAATGATCAACATAAGTATAGACGGAAGCGCATCGATCAAAAATCCGCCTATTCTAAGAAAAATATTTCCATCCATAGAAAAAATACCTATGGAAAATGACATGATATACAGTGCAAAAGCGATGGCCAGAATTCTGGGAACAAAGATAAATTGAAATTTCCCGGTCTTTCTCATTTCAAATACCTCCTTGATGAACTCTGTATATTTTATGTTTGACCTGTTTTGTCCCATTCCAACATTCCCGCAGTTATTTTATCTATGCCACCCGTATTTTCCCTTCATCTCTACAAAACGAACCATTAAAAGAGGTTCTGCAAATACCTTGCCCTGACCGTCTTTCTTAATAAGCATTAACTCTTGAAACTCTGTGGGGCCAACGGGAATAAGCATTCGTCCGCCGCAAGCCAGCTGCCCAACCAGCTCTGCGGGAATGTTTTGCGCTGCTGCCGTGCAGATAATGCGGTCATACGGGCTATGCTCAATCCATCCAAGGCTGCCGTCTCCGATTTTGTAATAAATATTTTTATAGCCGAGCCTGTCCAGCTTTTTTTTCGCGCTTTGCGAAAGCTTTTCAATACGCTCAATTGTGTAAACACATTCTGAAAACTCGGCAAGAAGCGCTGTCTGATATCCCGAACCGGTTCCTATTTCCAGTACCTTGCTGTCTTTCTGAATTTCCAAAAACTCTGTCATTTCAAGCACAAGCGAAGGCTGCGATATCGTTTGTTCATAACCGATGGGAAGCGGCTGATCGAGCCCGGCGAGATCCTTATATTCATTGTCGATAAAATAGCCTCGGTCAAGTTTTTCATAAAAATGTTTTAAGTTACGATTTTTCATCAAAAACCCTCCATTTTTATTAGTATTCGCCTGCTTTGTCTTGAATATGAAAAATTATATATCTTATATAATCTTTGATCTCTACAGATTATTTTTTATTTTTTTATAATAAAGCAGGCCCACGAGATCCGCTAAAATCCATCCTATCACGATCGAATACCATATAATACGTGTGCCGAAAACGCCTGCAAAGCTGTATGCAAGCAGCACCCTTGTACCAAGCGAAATCACCGTGAGTACCACTGACATTTTCATTCTGCCCAGGCCTCTGTAAAACCCGTAAAACATGAATAAGTATCCGATCAAAAAATAAAAGACGCCCTCAATGCGAAGATACGTAATCCCTGTTGCAATGACTTCAATTTCCCCCGGCGCCACAAAAAGCAGCATGAGTTTGCTTGCAAAAATCCATACAAGAGCTGAGATAACCAGGCCGAAGATCGTAATAAGCCCCATGGACACTTTGAATCCGTCTTTGATTCTATTTGTTTGGCCTGCTCCCTTATTTTGTGCAATATACGTTGAAAACGCATTTCCATAATCCTGCATCGGGATATAGGCAATCGTATCTATTTTTACGGCGACGGCAAACGCCGCCATGATCTGCGTTCCGAACGAATTCACAAGTCCTTGGATCATCAAAATCCCAAAATTCATAATTGATTGTTGTATTGATGTCAAAAGCGAATAATTTGTCGTCAAATAAAAAATTCTTTTATTAAATGTGATATTTCTTAATTCAAAATGCAAAAACTCTATTTTTCGTATGCAGTAGACAAAGCATAAAGCAGAAGAGATTGCCATGGAAAGAATGGTTGCATAGGCCGCTCCTGCAATTCCCCAGCGAAAAAAAACAATAAAGAGTATATCGAGCACTATATTGCATACCATTGATAAAATCAAAAAGTAAAGCGGCACTTTAGAATTGCCGAGAGCACGCAGCAGACCTGCCGACCAATTATATAAAAATGTGAAAAAAATACCGTAAAAAATAATTTTCAGATACGTTTTATTCTGTGCGACGATATCATAGGGCACATTCATGAATACAATAATTTCGTTTATAAAAAGCAGCGCAAGCACAGTCAAAACGGCTGCACATATTCCTATAAAAATAAATGACGTCGATATGCTTTGTTTCAAATCTTCATTTTTCTTTGCACCGAAAAATTGTGAAAATAACACCCCCGCTCCCATGCATAGCCCGATGAGAATGGAAGTTAAAAAAACCATGATCGTATAAGAGCTCCCCACTGCCGCAAGCGCGGAAGGCCCTATGTATCTCCCCACGATGATACTGTCGATGATATTATAAAACAGTTGAAAAATATTCCCTAAAATCATGGGAATCGCAAATGATGCGATAACTTTTAGCGGAGAGCCTTTTGTTAAATCTTTAATCACAATGTTACCAATACTTTTTTAAAATACTATTTTTTTTATAAGTAAATATGCGAAATAAAATAATAGCCATTCTTGTTTATAAAAGAGACATCGCTTTATGCCTGCTGTGAAATAATTTGTTTTTGATCTTGTTCGACAAAAATATGCTTTTCGGCTGAATAATTCTCAAGTAAAGATAGCTGCCACTTTAATAATGAAAAGTCAAACACCGTTAAAGTGAGCGTGTACTCTGCCGATATCGACATCACCAAATCATAAAGTATCTGTCTGTCTTCATTCGTGATGCCGTCTTTTAAATCTAATTTATCCAGATCGTCTATTTTCTCAAGTTCTTTGACCAGCGTGATGACCACGTCATCTTCAAGCACATACATCGCAATAAGTAGCATCGCATCATCAAGCAGACTATCAAGCGGACATGCCCATCGCATTGCCGGCTGCAAGGATTTAAACGACCGGTCATTTTGCAGATCCAACTGTTTCAAGACCCATGTAGCCTCTTGATCATCTTCATACAAAAACAGTACATGTGACGGATTGATTCCTTTATCATACATTTTACCGCAGCCAACCAATATTTGCGCCGTATAAACACCCATGATCAATTCTCCTCGCTTCGTAATAAAAACATGTCAGACAAGTCGTTTTCTGTGTATTTGTTATGGTATCATAATTCGGCGCCAAAATCCATCTTATAATGACCCTCGGATATATTTTCTTAACAGCTGTTATTTAAGATAAAATAATTCTTCAATTGATGCTTTTCTTGAATTTACTGATGCAATCTGTGACACAGCCGATTATGATCAATACAACAAGTACTTTGATACCTATATTCCAAAACCGCATCATACTTTCAAGCGAGATCCCTATAGCCTGTGAAGCTTTTGCAAAAATATCGGGGTTGAATATTTTCCGGCTCAGCAGAATGACACTCCAAACTATTGCCGAAAAAATATTATTCAGTGCATTCACAACCGCAAGCCTGATATTCCAGTCACCGAATACTATTTTTAATACGGCTGTGAGCACACCGAAAAGTATGGCAAGAGTGATAGTGATGATCGACATATACTGACTCAGCGCGTTCACATCAAATAAAGGTGTATTTATAAGCATGCCGTTTTCACGAACATACCACCCTATCAATTCGGGCGTGTAGTATAAAACAGCAAAAAATAAAACGCTGAAAATAATGCTTACGATGCCTTCGGATTTCGGGATCGATTTCGCGATATATTCCGCTTTTTTTAAATCTTCCACATTCCATTTCTTTTTCTTCATAATTTTATTTGTATTGCTGTATTCAACGACGGCAAACATGATCGTAAACACTGTGAAAACGCCTGCCGCAGCCTAAATTGCACTGATCACGCATCCTGCTATGATATCAGTGATACTCATATCTTGATTTGCAAAAATATAATCCAAAAAGAAAATCAGCACAGCTACCACTGCCATAATAGGAATAAGAATCTTTAATATTTTAATATAACTGTGGTAATATTGAGGGCCTATCAAATAACGTTTTTTATTGCGGTATTCATCTGCCAAGTTCATAGGATCGCCAAGTTCGCTTAAAACTTTTTTAATATCTTCTTCATCGTATTCTTCATCGAGCATGCTCAAAACGTGAGCATAAAGCTCCTTTTTCACATCTTCCCGCTCTGTGGGAGGCAGGTATTTGATGACCTCAGAAATATAAATTTCAATTAAATTCATTGATTGTCCTCCATAATTAATTGATTGGTATTCTCCACAATCTCAAAATAAGCCTTGCATAGTTGGCCGTGGATTTCTTCCCCATATGAACTGATTTTGTAATATTTTCTCGGTTTGGCACCTTCGGTATTCCAGCAGCTTTCAAGTAGAGCCTGCTTTTCCAGCCTTCTCAGCAGCGGATAGAGGGTGTTGGCTTCAATGCTGACACCTTTGGCCTCCAATAGCTCAATTAAAGAATATCCATACCGGGGTGCCCTTAACTGGCTTATTACATGGATGATCAGTGTTCCATTGTCAAGTTAATTTATTCAAAACAAAAAAATAAAGCTGTTTGACAACAGCTCTTTATAAAAAATTATTATCTTTATCTTTTTTGTATTATTCTGATAAAGGATTTTCCATGATACCTACAAATAGAGACGTATTTGTTTTCAGGTCTATGACACCGTAGATGAACGGCTTATTGAAATTCAATTCTTTTTCGGCCGATGGCATGCTTGTAAGTCCTACTTCAACTGATGTAGCCGCCGCCGCTTCGGTTCCCTTTTCATCTACTTTAATATACGTCTTATGGAGCACATCACTGATATACAGATTTTTGATATGAGCCTCGTTCATTAGAGAAAGATCTGCCTCCACAGTATCAAATGCATCTATAATGCCCAGTTGCGTTAATTCATTGATTAAGCTGTCTTCGTAGCTCGTTTCAAATTTCGGCATAGATAATTGCACTGTCGCCGCCTCTTTATTTTCTATCATACGAAACAGGTTTTCAAATAATGAAGTACCTTGGCCTTCTATCCATTCTCTGACAGGCATGTCTTCGTTTGGCAAGAGCGCAAAATATGCAAGGTCTTCATTTTCATATGAAAGTAGAACCCCCTGTGCATTTTGCCCCGAAATATAATCCATTGAACCCGTTTTATTCAAAAAATCAGTCTGAAGAGTTCCGTCAGGTGCATAAAACACCGCCTCTTTTGTATCATTACTCGAGAACGGTTCCATCCAGTCTGATTTAAAATAAATCGTATTGATCAAATACATGACCACATCAGAATCGATGGAAGAAATGATTTTGCCTATTTTGCCTTGTGTCGCCTGACTTACCCATTCATTGATCGTATTTGGCGCTTTGCTGTCTTTGAAGTCTAACTTCTGCAGCTGTGCGTTATAGTAATTGGCATTATTTTGCAAAAATTGTCCGTCCGGCACAAATGTTTGGTCATACCATATGGAATCGGCGATTGAAAGTGTGGTTTTCTCACCGGATAAATCCAAGAGTGCAAGCAAATCACGGCTGGCTGCATTGATCATCTGGAGAGTAATACCCCGGCTAGCCAGCGCATCCAGTATTTCCGTCTTCGTGTTGCCATCTGCTCCGTTGACCGTCATAGCCAGCGCCAAATAGACCGATACCGGTGATATCATCACATTACCGCCGTTTTCACAAGACGAGATAAACAATTCTGATGCAAAATCATTCAGGCAACTCACATATACACTATCGACAAGCGCATTGGCTGCAGATTCATTCTGAGCGTTGACGCCTTCCATCAAATCGGTTGCTTTGATCGTTTTTGAAGCGCAGCCCGTTGAAAGCAAGATCAGTCCAATCATAACAATAATAAAAATATTCACCATATTTCTCTTCATATATTTCTCCATGGTATTTTTTTTGTCATTGAATTCTTCTGTATTTAGACGATATTTACTGCGAAAATATTACAATTAATATAAATATAGTATTTGCATTGGATAATTTATTTATAGATCATAAAACTATTTTTTGATAAATCGCTTCTTTATAAAGATACCGAGTAAAACAATGGCTGCCAGAATTAAAACAAATATCGTGATTGTGGCGTATGTATTCGTGCCGGTTACAATGTTTTCCCATGATTCCCCGGCCGCAACACCCAAATGAACAAGCAAAGTATTCCATACGAGTGACCCGATGGTTGTGTAAAGCAAGAAAAGTCCGATCTTCATTTGCGCCATTCCTGCAGGAATTGAAATCAGACTGCGAAGTACCGGAATACACCTGCAAAATAATACGGTGATCTTGCCTTTTCTGTTGAACCAAGAAGTCGCCCTGTGCAAATCGGCTTTTTTGAAATGGAGTATTCTGCCTACTCTGCCGTCTAAAAGTTTACCCAAATGTTCTTCGGAAAGTAATCTTCCCACGCTGTAGAGAATAGCGGCTCCGATGAGAGAACCTACCGTTGCAGCAAGGATTACTTCCCACGCTTTGAAATCGCCATAGGTCGTCATAAATCCACCGAAAGTGAGGATCACTTCGGAGGGTATCGGCGGGAATATATTTTCAACGGCTATCAAGAAAGCGATCCCAAAATAGCCGAATTGATTCATGATATTGATAATCCAGTCCTGCATTCTCTCTCCCTGACTACATGTGTGCAAACTCTACTGTTGCATAAGAATTGCCGTCTACACTACACAAATCCACAATAACAGTGTACTGCATATGATAAATTTTGGGTATCATGACGTCTTTATATTTTGCCGGTATTTTATATTCTGCACGCATACGGCCGCATGTATAGCCTTCCGGCATATATTCCTGTGCAATAGTGATATATTTTGCATTATTCACATGCTTATTAAAATCCATATGTGCCTTTAAAACAACGACAGGTTCTGCCTCTTTAGGCTCTATGTCGGGCAGAGCGATCTTTCTGTCGAGGTATTGCATTGGATATTTTTGTTCTGTGAGTATCTGGGTTACAAATTCTTTTGGCATTAAAACCGCTTTACCAGTATGTGTATCCACAAATGCACCGATTGAAAATGAGGCAATACAGACTTTTTCGTCTTTATCCAAAATAATAGTATTTCGGTACGCATAAGGCCTTTTACAATCAAATATCCATGTCTTTACCGTAATATTCTCATGATATACCGGTAACCTGATAATATCGATTTGCCGTGAAGCATAGAAAATTTCAATATGGTTTCTTTTCATGTATTCTTTTTGACTTTTCATGCTGTCTACATGAAAAATACTGCAGTCTTGCAGTATATCGGCCATCGCATCAAGCGATAAGGTACTGTCTACGCCAACGCTGCTTCGTCCAAGTTCTCTTCTTATTTCAAACATCTATCAAACCTTTAATTCTGTCGTTTGTTTTATTGTATCAAAGAGCCCGCCGGTTGTCTATGATTTATTATTGCTTGGTAATCAACTCCACCTGCAAAAGCTTTTATGCATCATTGCCGCAAACTTGTTTCGAATCATTTTTTTTGATTGTATAACGAAGCGCTCCTTTGCTGCATCCGTCAACACACTCTCCGCATAAAATACACTCCGAGGTGAGGATATATCCATTTTTTACGTTCCGACTGACGTAAATGCTCATTGGGCATTTACGGTCGCATATCTTACAGTCTATACATTTTGAGGCATTTGTTTCGATCCGCAATTGCGGAACTTTAAACAGTCTGCCGACATGATAACCCGCAGTCAAAAATGGTGCCATCCAGCAAATGCTATGACAGGCTCCGCGTTTTCCGAGCAACAATGTAAGAACGCTAAACAAGATAAGCACACCGTAATAAAGAATATATCGATCAGGACTATCGACCGATATGATATTATCTGTTAAATATAAGGGATCAATCGCTGTAATACCTCCGGCTAAAATAAAAGCTATTATAATGAAAACAAACCATATTGCAAAAATGCTGTAGCGAACAATTCGCAGTCTTTTTACATTGACATTTCTATGATTGATATATTTTGCAGCCTCCGACAAGCCTGCCATTGGGCAGACCCATGCGCACCATGCACGTCCAAAAAAAATCGCGCCAATGAACAGAAACATAAACAGCAGCAAACTACCCGATACGATGCCGATTATTGCCCCGCTTAAGGAAACATATGGAGAAAAATAATTCAGCGTGATCGGCAGCAGCAGCAAAAAGAGGAGTATGACGGTTCTTCTTATCTTTTGTCTCATTTTCCGGCTCCTACATACAAAGTATTTAATAAATAAATTATAGCATATTTACTTTAAAATAAAGCTGCAACCATATGTTAATATATGGCTGCAGCATGAAAATAACGGTTTAGATGTTTAAAATGCCTTATTATCTTTTATTTTAAAACGTATAACTGTTTTAAACTGGTCCCCGTCAACATAAAGCTTAAAATCTCCGCCGCTCACGTTCGTAAAGCTCTCGGCAATGGAAAGCCCAAGACCGTTTCCTTCGGTCGAACGTGCTTTATCACCTCTGCTGAAACGCTGTAATATCTCTTCAGATGTAAAGTCCATTTCATATCCTGCCGTATTAATAATCGTTGCAACTGCTTCATTGTTTTTTTCTTCGAGGCGAACATATACCCTTGTTGAATCAAGTGAATATTTCAGCGCATTGTCGAACACATTTAAGAAAACGCGATACATTTTTTTGCCGTCGGCAATGATGTAAACAGGATTTTCCGGCATGCTTACTTTAAACTTAAGGGCCGACTGCTCGATCTCATCACTCATATCCGCAAGCGTTTGCTCAATTAATTTTTTCAAATCAATTTTTTCCCACTCAACAGCAATGTCTCCGCTCGTGCTCTTGGCCAAATCAAATAAGTCGGATACGATATGTCGCAATCGTTCGGCTTTTTGCGCCAGGATATTCACATAATCACGAGCACTATCGCTTAAATCCTCCTCCTTTGAAAGCAGATCCACATAGCTGATAATAGAAGTAAGAGGCGTTTTTAAATCATGTGATACGTTTGTGACCAAGGCAATTTTCATTCTTTCCGCTTTCATTTGCTCCTCAAGGCTTTCGTTAAAGCCCTTGTTGATTTCTTCATAAGTTTTTCGATTGCCCTTGATAAACCAGTAAATCATTACAATTTCTAAAAATACGGGAAGCAGAACCGCGACGCTGTATTTCCATGCAAAAGCAATTAATACTAGGATGAAACTTGCGATGATAAAAAACATCTGCCGATAGAAGAGTGATTTTGTCAGCGGATATTTTTCAAACTTCCTTCCGTCAAAAAAGCTTCTCAAAAAGTCAAATATTTTATAACAAACAACATAAATCAAGCTGTGCTTTACAAACCTGCCCGCTTTTATTTTTCGTATCAAAGACAGGAAAACCACTAAACAAAGCGTAAAAGCCGCAGCCGATGCCACTCCGAGCAGTACATATGTGTAGACTTCATACGTAGTCATATTACCTGCGAGGGCATACCCATAATAAAAATGGTTATTTGTCGCAAAGGCTATGGCAAAAGAAAGAAAACACATGCCGATAAGCGCCGCAAGCAGTATATCGGAATAAATACTGTCCAGTTTTGACAGATGCAGCTGCCGATCCTGCGGTTTCCTGCCGGTGACACAAATAAGCCAGATAAGAAAAAACAAACTGAGCAGCAGAGATATCAGAATACTGACTGCGTACGGCATCAAATAATCCCGGTTTGCCTCCCAGATAACCTGATGATCTGCCATAAATTCGTCACCAAAAGCAATATAAATAGTAACTCCATCATCAAACGCATAAAGCGCATGAGCGTTTGTATTTTCGCCAAACGTCCATTCCCCGTTCTCATATGCATAAAACGAATCACTATATTGTGCAAAAAACGCTCTGTTTGTGCTCTCTACATTCGAATAAGACTGCTTGCCATCACTGATATAATAATAATAGTCGGCATTTGACGGCATGGATTCGCCCTCCAGCAGTGTTCTATACACATCCGCATACGCGTTATCTACATAGCTGCTTTCAAAAGAGAAGCTGTCTTTATACTCTTTTATAATCAAACATTCCGGGTTTATTTCTTGTGAAGAAATAAATACAAGCTGCATCCATGCAGCAGCAGCCAGTATTACTGTAAGCAAAAACACAATGATTTTGGTAGCTCTGCTTGTGCAGAAATTTCTGAATTTTGTCCCTTCCATAATATCTCCTTTGTGCAGAAAAATCAGTTATATTTTTCGATTTTATAACCAATCCCCCATACAACTTTTAAATATTTAGGCTCTCTCGGATTAATTTCAATTTTTTCACGGATACGACGAATATGCACCATAACCGTATTCTCAACGGAATACGCCACTTCATTCCATACACGTTCATAAATATTTTCAGCAGAAAAAACGATGCCCGGATTGCTCATGAGCAGCTCTAAAATTTTATATTCTTTGGGCGTGAGGCGTACAGCTTCCCCGTCGACATAAAGTTGCTTTGAATCTTTATTCAAAGAAAGACCTCCGATATTGATCTGTGCATTTTGTTCACTGTTTTGCATATCTCCAAGATGTATATACCGCCTCAGCTGACTTTTTACTCTCGCAATCATCTCTCCCGAATGAAACGGCTTTGTGATATAATCATCCGCTCCCATGCTGAGCCCCAAAATTTTATCACTGTCTTCAGATTTCGCAGATAAAATAATAATCGGAATATTTTTATGCTCTCTTATTTTCATCATCGCCGAAAGCCCATCGAGTTTTGGCATCATTACATCAAGAAGAATAAGCTGTATATTATTTTCAACGAGCTTATCAAGCGCTTCTAAGCCGTTGTATGCTTTGAGAACTTTGTATCCTTCCAAATGAAGTAGTTTTTCAATCGCCGAGGCTATTTCCTTATCGTCATCCACCACCAATATCGTGGGTATATCCATATTCACTGATCCTCCTATCTTAGCCTATATACAGGCTAATCGATAAACCTTTCAATAAACTAAGTATATTTCTTACAAATTCCTTAAACAAACACATTTTGTATTTTTAAATATGTGTATCAAAAATAGAAGTTTGCCGATTCTTGAGAGGTTTTGCGCCTGCATCATAAATTCTGTCATTTGGTCCAATATTCCCTATTAAAAGCGGGGCGGAACTGTCGTGTTTTTTTACGTTATTTCTTACTTTATCTAGAGATGCATTTGCGTAGCAATAGGAGCATAAATGCATGCAGCAATCATAGGAGCCTATATCAATGCTTTCCGTGCAGCCGCACAGCTTCCTTTGACCTTTTGCATTATGCATATCCAAACTACATCCTAGCAATTTTTCAATAAGGTTCTTGTCAATGCAGGCTCCATGCAAAATACCAAGCGCACTTAGATCAATCTCTTCGGCACACGTTTGAAGCGCGATATGATATTTTTTTGCAACATTGCTTAGCTCTTGTGCCAAAGCAAACTTTATTTCATCATCAATTGCCGGTCCGATCGCTTCTTTTGCAGACCTGCTGAGCTTATCGTAGATATCCACAAAGCTGATGATGCATGTGGACGTGTAGCCATAAAGCTGCGAAAGCAGCTTTTCAAATTGACTGATATGATAAGCCAACGTATATTTTTTATTGATGATAATGGGGTCATATCGAAGTATCACTCTCTGCCTGCCTATACGCCGGCTCAGCAGTTTAAAGCTTTCTATAAGCTGCTTTTCAGGCGGCAGCTGCGGCTCCAAATCTATCTCATACAAATTGATCGTCCATAAAAAATAATAACAATATCCCCTATCATCCAAGATGTCCAATTTGTTTATAAGCGGAGAGGCGTTTTTAGTCCAAAAGACAATGCAATCAACAACATCTGCCGATAAAGGCACCCTGCTTATTTGATGACTGTTAAACGGATTTCTCACATATACGCAGCCTTCTTTGATACGGCTGATAAACCACTCGGAATAAAAAGCCGGGATATCACATCTCCTGCTCGCACTGATGATCATACTGCTTTCCTTCTTACACTTTACATATTTTTTTACTCTTATCATATCACATTTATTTGTACACAGCATAAAAAAACCACATACGCAATGTGGTTTGATTACTCAAAAAAAACCATCTATAAAAGCTGCGCTTTTTGATAGATCTCATCTTTATCTTTTTGTTTTAATAATTTATCCGTAAAGAAAGCGATAATGGCAATGCCGATAACATCAACCGCAAGCCTTACGAGCATGAACTTAACACCGAGACTGGATGCCTCAAATAGTATCAGCGGTATCTTCGTCGTTGACCATGCGCCCAGCATGATGAACACATTCGACAGCTTGCTTCCTTTTTTTAGCAGTACTCCAGCTACCGGAAAAGCGCCATAAAGAGGACCGGCAGCGGCTGAACCTATCAGATAAGCCAAGAGGATTCCAATAATTCCAGAACCTTCTCCCATGTATTTTACCATCGATTCCCGCTTGACCCACACATCGAGCAGTCCGAGTAAGATAAAAATCGGCGGAAGCACAGAGAGCATTTCAAGCAGGCTTTTGAATGAAAGCTTAATAGAGCTATATCCGACTTTCGGAAAAAACAAAATCAAAAATATATCAATAAGCGCTAAGAAAATAAAAAGCCTGTATTTCTTTGCAATATATTTTGCCTTTTCTCTCACATCACCACCCCCATAACCCAGGCTACGCCGATGGAAAAGATAAACGCCAAAACATTTCTGATGATCGTCGCCCTTTTGCCAAAATATTTTATCTCAACCGGTATCGTCACAATACCCACCATCATCAACGCCGATACAAATGCCGCGATCTGCATATAACCCGCACCGCTTTGGAGGAGTGCCGCCGCAAGCGGAAAGGCGATAAACCCCGGGATCAGTGTGACAGAGCCGATGATGAGTGCCACAAATACACCAAGCCATCCCGACTCGCCGCCAAGCAGCACCGAGATTTGCTGTGGTGTCAAGATTGTGAGTAAAATACCAATGATCAGCAGAATGGAGAGTATTTGCGGCAAGATATTTTCAAAAGACTTTAATGCTTTCTTTAGCGCTAAGATAGTTTTTTGTTTACTTTTATACAGCGACAATCCGAGTGCCGTAGCAGCAATTACGTATAGCGCAATTGTCATAAATACCTCCCCGGTTTATATAAGCCCGATGCTCTGAATCATCAATGGTTATGATTGCAAACCGTTCCTGTTGATTTTAATTCGCCTTTTAAATATTTTTCAACGGCTTCATCCGCATCGCCATAAGCACCGACAATGACTTCGATATTTTTTTCGTTGAAAATATCGATTGCTCCGCCGCCCATTCCACCTGAGATAATTACTTTCACACCCAGATCATTTAAATAGTTCGGCAAAAATCCCGGTTTGTGTCCCGGATTCGGCAATGTCGTTTTTTCAACGATTGCACCGTCTGCCGTATTATAAATTATAAAGCTTTCGCAATGGCCAAAATGTTCGGTGACCATGCTGCCTTCACACGCTACTGCAACTTTCATTCTTATTCCTCCATTTTTTTAAAAATTGTATCCAAATTTTCTATCAGTTTGTCATCTACTAGCTCAATCATTCCCTTATCCATCGCAGCTGCGACTTTCGGGTCGATCGGAAGTTTTATAACGTTCTTGATATTATATTTGTCCGCGATTTGTTCGATATGGCTTTCGCCAAATATTTTGTATTCCTTGTCGCATTCCTCACATTTAAAATATGACATGTTTTCAACAAGTCCTATGATTGGAATATTCATCATCTCGGCCATTTTAACTGCTTTTAACACAATCATTGACACCAATTCCTGCGGAGAGGTCACAATGATGATTCCGTCAACGGGGATCGACTGAAACACGGTCAGCGCAACATCGCCTGTTCCGGGAGGCATATCAATAAACATGTAGTCAACATCCTTCCAGATCACTTCTGTCCAGAATTGCTTTACCGTTCCGCCGATGAGAGGGCCTCTCCATACAACCGGGTCTGTTTCATCTTCAAGCAGCAGATTAATTGATATAACATCAATACCTGTGGCGCTTTTTACCGGCAGCACGCCCATCTCGGTAACGTCTGCTTTCTTTTTAATATTAAACGCTTTTGGAATAGACGGTCCTGTGATATCCGCATCGAGTACCGCAGTGGCGTGACCTCTTCGATTCATGCCGACAGCCACAAGTGAAGTGACCATTGATTTGCCCACTCCTCCCTTGCCGCTGATGATTCCGATAACTTTTTTCACATTGCTCATTTCATGTGGTTTTTCTAAAAAACTTTGTTGACTTTCTTGTCTGTCAGCACAGTTTTCGCTGCAAGACGCACAATTTTGATTGCAATTTTCGCTCATTTTTTTGCTCCTTTTATCTTTAATAATATTAAATAATCAACTCATCGCCTGTTGCGAGGTAATTGATTTGTTTGCCCATGGCCTCTTTTAATACTTCATAAGGCTGCGTACCTGTGCAATGGCAGGTATAAAAGGTAGATTTTGTATTTTTAAGCCTGTCTGCTATTTGCCTGATAAAATCTATATCTTCTTTGTTCTTCTTCGAAAGATTAAACAAATGAAAGCCTCCGATGACTACATCTGCATCCTGCTTGCCCAGCATGCGATGCATATGATCAATAATATTGACAATGCCCCTGTGCGCGCATCCGGCCAGCAGCAAGCTTTTTTTCTCCTGTGTGATGAGTAAGTTTTGCTCATGCTCAAAAGTATCAAGCTCAGCTTGCAAGTGTGTATCTGTCTGCATAAACAAGACCTTATTGCCAGTAGGATTCAGGGTATTTCCTTTTACGCCGGAAAATAATTCAAGACCATCGTCTATTTTTAAATAATCCTGCGTTAAAATAAATCGATCATTTAAGAAAAGCATTCGATCAAGCCCTATATATTCCATTGTGCCGTCTTCTCTTTTGGCATAATATTTTTCAAACGCTTTTTTGCTGATGTATACGCTGGCTTTTTTATTGAGTTCTAAAAATGCTTTAAGCCCGCCGCCATGATCGAAGTGCCCGTGAGAAACAACGGCAATGTCCACTTCTCTCAAATCTACGCCTAAGGATTCGGCGTTTTTTATAAAGTTTTCGCTTGCTCCTGTGTCAAAAAGTATTTTATGCGTATCGGTTTGTACAAATAAACTCAAGCCGTGTTCACAGTATAAATTCTCGGAATTTGAAATATTTTCTATCAAAGACAAAACTTTCATACATTCACCCTTATTTATTTAATATTTTTAACGTTTTTTCATAAATATCTCTAACAGCTTCTCCCGCCCGACACGGCACCTGCACAATGCTTTTACCGCTGTTGATCGCTTTGACCGCTTCCTTATCATAGGGGATTTTCCCCACAAACGGCAATTTATGCTCGTTACAAAATTGTTCTATTTTATCTGTGTTTTCTAAATTTGTATCATATTTATTAACACAAATCGCAACGGGTGTTAAAAATTTCTGAGCCGTTTTAATGATACGCTCCATATCTGAAATACCCGATACAGACGGTTCCGCCACAAGCAGTACCATATCCACACCGCTGATCGAAGCAATAACAGGGCAGCCTATACCGGGAGAGCCATCAATGACGGCCAATTCGGCACAGACAGCATGATCCTTCATTTGTTTTTTTACTTCGGTTACAAGCATCCCTGATGTGCCGCTTCCCATTTTCAACTGTGCCGTCGAAAAAACACGATCGTTTTTATAAAGCATCAACTCTCCGGCTACAGCATCTTTCATCTCAACAGCACCTGCGGGGCAGATCGCCTCGCACACAGAGCAGCCTTCACAGGCAAACGTATCCACTTTGAAATCTTCATCAATGGCATCAAACCTGCAGTGTTGCCTGCAAAGTCCGCAAGAGACGCATTTCTCTTTATTGATAACAGCTTTGGGCAACCCGTAGTAATCCGACAGTATCGGCTCGTCGTGCATGGAGAGTACCAAATGCAGATTAGGTGCATCCACATCGCAGTCCGCAGATGCTTTTGCTTTTGCAAGATTTATAAATGCGCTTGCCACGGTTGTCTTGCCTGTACCGCCTTTACCGCTTAAAATCAATAATTGCTTCATAGCCCGACCTCCTTTTTTACTTGTTCAAGCAAGGAGGAAAACATATCGCCATATTTTTCGCTTTGCCTTGCTGCGATCTCGGCATTGGAATTTAACATACCAAGCTCGTTTTCAAAAGGAATTCTGCCGAGTATTTCAATATTGTTTTGTATGCAAAATTCTTCGGAAGGATTTTCGGCATCCAAACATTTATTTAAAACAACACCACACGGTTTGTTGAACAAGTTTACGAGTTCGTAGACCATCTGTAAATTATGCACGCCAAAAAGCGTAGGCTCGGCCACTAAAATGCAGTAATCGGCATCTTTGATGCTTTCCATTACAATACAAGCACTTCCCGGCGGACAGTCTATAAAAATGAGTTCCTCTTCATTAGTGATATCTTTGAGCAAATTCTGAATGATCGGCACACCCGATGCTTCACCTGTGTTGAGGATTCCCGTATAGACCTTCACATTCTGCGATATGCCCCGCTGCACTCTTCCGATGATCTTTTCTCTTTCCGAGAGTGCTTTTTGCTCACATAGCAACACGCATCCGCCGCAGGAATGGCAGACATCGTCAAAAACGATGAGAGAGTCTGCCGCATAAGCAAGAGCGTTAAATTTGCAGAAATCAACGCATGTTCGACAACCGCTGCATTTTTTTGCATCAACAACCGGGATTTTTATTTTTATTTCTTCTTCCTTTATATTTTCCGGTTTAAAGAAAAGATGCCCGTTTGGCTCTTCGACATCACAATCTATATAGACAGATTTTCCGGCTGCCACCGCCAAATTCACACTTATCAGTGTTTTTCCGGTGCCACCTTTACCGCTTAAAATTGCAATTGTATTTTTATTTTTGCTCATTTCCGTGAAATCCCGGGTGAATGTCTGTAAGCAAGGTTAGTTTTTCATTTGAAAAGGCATCAATATTTTCCTTGATGCTCGCATCTATTGCTTTATAAATCAACACCTGCGCTCCTGTTAAGACTTTTTCGGCATTTTCTCCGCACCTTGGGGTAATCAATACTGTTGCCCTGTTATCGGCAATAACCTGAGCGGCTCTAATCCCCGCACCTCCCTGGCTCAAAACAGCACTGTTATCTAAATACTGGCTTTCTTCTGTGTCTGTATTATATAAAAGAAAAAACGGTGCCCGCCCAAAAGACGGATACACTTTTTTATCCAACGATTTATCTTCTGTAGGAATCGCTATAATCATTTCATTTCCTCCGCTAAATTAAAATTATTTTTTTTAAAATACTCATTGATCGTATTTTTTAATGCGCCCACGCCTAAAACCGAACAATGGATTTTATCTTCCGGCAACCCGCCGAGCGCATCTATGATGTCATCTTCAGTGATTTTTAATGCTTCATTCAGACTTTTGCCTTTCGCAAGCACACTTGTCATGCTTGAAGTAGCAATTGCCGCAGGGCACCCGAAAACGAGATACCCTATATCACTGATCATAAAATCTTTAACTTTTATATACATGCAAAGATAATCTCCACATGATGCGTCCCCTGCTTCGCCTTCGGCGTGCGCGTCAGGCAGACTACCTATGTTTTGGGGACACATAAAGTGCTCTATGACCGTATCAGAATACCTCTCAATCATGACCGCCATCCTCTATCTCAGAATGGCCGCTGCCATTTCTATGCCTTTTGCACGTTGCACTGCCGCAACCCGGGCCTGATCCGTCACAGAGCTGATATTCTCCGCCTTTGATGAATAAAACTTTACCGTTCACAACAGACTCGGCAAGTTTTTCCCTCGCATCATTATAAATGCCCTGCACGGTTGTTCGGGCTATATTCATTTGCTTGGCACACTCTTCCTGTGTATAACCTTCAAGGTCTATCAAACGAATCGTTTCATATTCGTCAACTGTCATATTCACATATTGCTCGTTGCTTACGTCTTTATCCAGCGGCCCGAAACGATCGCTTTCCGGCAAGCAGCATATCTTCCGCCATTTTCTGGGTCTGGGCATTCTCCCACCTCAATTCATACGAAAGCAGCAGATGCGCATTTCTGCCGCTTCCATTCTTTTATTAGTCTTCTAATTGCTTATTAATGGCATTGAGCTCATTTTGCAATCTTTCTTTTTGCTGGCGCAGCACTTCTTTGTCTGATAGAGTGTTGTTTTGCATATTTGCAAACCATCTGTAACCTCTTTTACACCCATATCCGAGTCCCAATAATCCAAGACCTGCAGCACCATATTTTACCATGTTTGTATTGCAAGGGCCAACACCTCGACCAGTCATAGGACCGGCTCCCATTGGACCTGTTCCGTCTCTTCTCGGCATAATTTTCACCTCCTATATTTCTGACATATGTCACTTTCAATATTTATTATATGTATTTTGTGACATATGTCAATAATAAATTCATATTTTTGCAAAATTTTTTTATTTGCAAGTGAAAATTTTTTCTTTTGTAACAGTATACTCTCAAAATACTCTCAAATAGATATAGGTCAAATCTCTTTCGGCAAATGATGAAAATACATTTCCATGCAGTCTGTATTATTTTCAAGTGCCTTCATTGTGCATGGATGTGGATTTGCATAAATGACGAGATAATCTTTTTCGTCAAGCTGCTCGCGCACAGAAAAAGCAAGATACTCTCTTCCCAAGGAAAACCGGGCGTTGATGCCTTTTTTATTTCCTCTTGCATCAAGCCTGACCCACTTATCTAAAGAAGATAAATAGACTGCGTTTAAAGCATGGATACAATACCCGCTTTCCATAGTATCTCCGATTGTAAGCCTTTGATAGCAAAATCCTGCTGGAATATTCATCGCCCGCAGCAATGCGGCAAACAAATTTGATTTGGCATAGCAGATTCCTTCACCATATTCAAGCACTTGCGAAGCCGTAATTGTAACTCTACTGCTTTGTATATCAACAGAATGGGAGATTTCGTCACGAACAAACTGATATGCCTTAATAATCCTTTCTATATCACTTTCACAATTTTTAAAAGTTTCATTGATGTAATTACGTATGTTTTTTTTATTAAAGTTTACATACTCGTCATATTTTAAATATTCTTCTATATCCGCAAATTCTAAATTCATCTATTTTCTGCCTTTGGATTTTTTTACCATTATACTATTCATTTTTAAAATTTCCAAATTTTTTCTTTTTGTATAAAAAACGACTTTTTTTATCATACTAAAGATGTATGAAAATAAAAAAATAATTAATTTTTTGAAATAAAGGAGGGGATACAATGAGTATCATTGGTTGGATCATACTTGGAGCTATCGTTGGGTGGATTGCAAGCAAAATTACCGGAAACGATGCTACAATGGGCGTGGGCGCAAATATTGTTGTAGGTATTATAGGCGCTTTTATAGGCGGTTGGATTATGAATATGTTTGGTGGTCAGGGTATTACCGGGTTCAACATCTGGAGTTTTGTTGTGGCACTGGTGGGGGCGGTAATATTGCTTGTTATCGTGAACGCAATACGCGGTCACGGCGGTCGAAGAAGCCAGAACTATTAATTATGCTATTTTCATATGCCCTTTTATTTTAAAAGGGCTTTTTTGATTTTCCCGCTTTTTTTTACATCATAATGATGATAATATAAATACAATATTCTATTTTTAAATGGAAGGATAGAAAATGAACTACAGAAAAAACCCTAAAAACGGAGATATGCTTTCGGCCCTGGGTTATGGATGCATGCGTTTTACAAAAAAAGGCACTGCCATCGACCAGCAGAAAGCCGAGAAAGAAATGATCGCCGCCATCGAAAACGGCGTGAATTATTTTGACACTGCCTATATTTATTCGGGCTCCGAAGTTGCTCTCGGAAAATTCCTTGCAAAAGGTTACCGCGATAAAATCTTTCTTGCGACAAAGTTACCTCATTATCTCATAAAATCAAAACAAGATATTGACAGGTATTTTTCTTCACAGCTCTACCGCTTACAGACAGATTATATCGATTATTATTTGATACATATGCTCTCTGATATCAATGTTTGGCAAAGGCTTAAAAATATCGGTATCGAAGACTGGATCAAAGACAAGAAAGCTTCCGGAAAAATAAGGAATATCGGGTTTTCCTTTCACGGCGGCACAACGAGTTTTATTACGCTCATTGACGCTTACGACTGGGATTTCACACAGATCCAATTCAATTATCTGGACGAACACAGTCAGGCAGGCATCACAGGGCTTCAGTATGCGTCTTCCAGGGGTCTGCCCGTTATCATCATGGAGCCGCTTCGCGGCGGCAAACTTGCAAATCTGCCGAAAGCGGCTGAAAAAATAATGCAGGATGCACCCGTTCAAAGAAGCGCAGCTGAATGGGGACTGCGCTGGGTACTCAATCACAGCGAAGTCACGGTCGTGCTCTCCGGTATGAACAGCCTGACACAAGTGCAGGAAAACGTGCGCGTCGCCTCGGAGATAAAACCGGGCACGATGTCTACCGAAGCGTTGATGCTGATAGAAAAAGTAAAAAAAATATTGAATGCGAAAACAAAAGTGCCTTGCACGGGCTGCGGCTACTGCATGCCTTGCCCGCAGGGTGTGGATATTCCCGTCTGTTTCAAAGCCTACAACGATGTGTATGCAGACAGCTGGTTTACGGGCATGAAAGAATACTTTATGTGCACGACTTTAAAACCTGATCCTTCCAATGCGTCCAAATGCATTCAATGCGGCAGGTGCGAACAACACTGCCCGCAAAAAATCGAGATCATAAAAGAATTGCAAAACGTAAAGAAAAAAATGGAATCACCCGCTTACAAACTGGCAAGACTTGCGACAAAAAAGAGGTTTTAAATTCCATTTCTGGTGCTTTCTCCAAATTTTTATGAACTATATCCTAATTACTGCAAAGACACCATTGCAGTACATATTCAACAGCTAAGCAGGCCGTTTCTGAAAAGAATACAGGTCTGCTAACTGTTTATACGCTTTTTATATTTCTTCTTTTGGAATCAAGCTTATGGAAACAAAATTAATAAACCGACAGCATCATCTGTATTCGCGGTTGGAAAAAGTCTTTTCAAAGCTGCATATACCCTTCAATCATTTAACAACGCAATACATCTGCGCTTTATCGATCGCTTCCTGCAAAAATTCGTTGCCAATTCCCGGCAGCTCCGCCGGCTCCAAGCATCCGTTCACAGGCTGTCGGTTATACTTTGTGAAACCGAAGTTGAAGCCCATACGATAGCAAACAGCATGCTCATGGATACAGAAATTTGGAATCGCCGTCTCAAACTGGGCCGCCACATCAGAGGAAAGCGGACTGGCAAATGCATGTGCCTGTACTAAAATATCATATGTATGCGCCATATCCGCAACCTTGCGGACTTCGGTAATGCCGCCGCTGTTGCCGATATCGGGCTGAATCATCTGTATTGTTTGGTCAACGAAGTAGGGCGCGTATTGCCACCTCGTATAAATACGTTCACCGTTTGCAATCGGAATGCTGGTGCTGTTTTTTATAAAGCGTGCGGTCTGCGGCGTGGGTGTGTTCGGCTCTTCAAAACAAAACGCATTGTGTTTTTCAGCTATTTTGGCTATTTGAACAGCGCCGCTTGCAGATGTGAAGGAATGATTTTCAACAATAATATCCACCTTTTCCCCAACCGCCTCGCGAACCGCACCCATTCGCTCTTCGACCATATCGAGCATATCTCTGCTCAACAGGCCGGTTCTTCGCTGATAGTGAAACTGCCCATTCTCCGTATCGTTTTGCATAAAATCAATTTTTATCGCGTCATATCCCTCTTCCACCGCTTTTTTTGCACTTGCTGCATAGTCTTCTGTTTTGTGTGCCAGTTCATAACTCATAGCCCCAAGCTCAGGCCATCCCAATTGCAGCTGGCTGGCATAACAGCGCAGTTTATCATGGTGCTTGCCGCCTAACAGCTGATAGATGGGACAATTAAAGTATTTTCCTTTGATATCCCAAAGCGCTATATCGATTGCTCCTATTCCGGCAAAAACCACAGGACCTCCGTTTTGCCCCCAAAAAGTTGTTTTATACATCGTTTCCCATAAATAATCGATCCGCAGGGGGTCTTGGCCGATCAGGATCCTTGCCAAATCGCGAATCATGCCATACGCGGCAGGCGCTCCCGTGCCGAAAGCCATTGCGGCTTCGCCGTCGCCGTATATACCCTCATTCGTATGGATTCGGCATCCTATAGGGCGCCACTGGCTCGACAAAGCCAAATCATTGGATTCTTTGCCCAAAACAAAAACTTCTACGCTGGTTATTTTCATGATTCGTCCTCCTTATTTTTATTATTTCTAAACATTTCTGCAAAAAGCATATTTACTGTATAAAGATACATAACTTTTCATTCATTTTATCAAATATATTATATCAGAATGCCCAGCCATTGAAACGCTCTATTTTCAGAAAGCAATTGCTTGCTAGGCAATAAAAACAAAGTTGATAAGCCCACGGAATTCTTCCTCCGTGTATTTGGCAGAAGTAATAAGATGCAATAGACTCTAATTTGAAAATTATTTAAAATGTTAATATAATTATTTTGTTTATGTTTATTTTTATCAAATAATCTGATATTATTATTTTAATAAATATAACAAAGTAAAATAGATCGCAACGTACATATAGTACATATTGACATAACAAATTTATAGTTTATTTAAGTAAAAATAAAACATTTAAGGAAAGACGGCTTCATGCTGTCTTTAATAAATTTAAAGCGTAATATTTATGAGTAGTTATTATAATGAAGATATAAATAGTCGATAGAATGATGCATTCACCCCGTTTCCCTATTTTATGGCAAAAATGCAACTAATAATTAATGATTATTACTAAAGATATGTTTTAATCAAATGAATTCATTTGATTAAAACATATTAGAATAAAATATAAAGAGGAGGAAATTATTATGGCCAGAAAGACACATCATGTTGTACCAAATAATAGTGGATGGAGCGTAAAAAAAGGGAATGCTTCCCGAGCAAGTGTGAATACCGAAACAAAAGCGGAGGCCGTTAAGATTGGCAGAATAATAAGTCAACGTCAAGGAAGCGAATTAGTGATTCATGGTAAAGATGGTAAAATTCAACGTTCAGATAGCCACGGCAACGATCCTTGTCCGCCAAAGGACAAAAAATAAGGAGTGTTGTATGTCAGAAAACAAACCAATATTGGCATTAGTATATGATTTTGATAAAACTTTGTGTACGAAAAATATGCAGGAATATAGTTTTATACCCAAAGTAAATATGGCCATCAATGAATTTTGGGATGAAGCAAAAAAATTAGCAAAAGATAAAAAGATGGATTCTATACTATCATACATGTATCTTATGATTGATAAATCAAAAGCGGAAAAAATTAGCATTCATCGTGCGGATTTTGTTTCTCTGGGTCAAGATTTAGAGTTTTTCCCAGGCGTGGAAGAATGGTTTCAAAGAATTAATATCCTGGGTAATGAATTGGGCATGGAAATACAACATTATATTATTTCATCTGGTTTGCGAGAAATAATTGAAGGTTCCTCAATATTTAATAACTTTAATGATGTGTTTGCTTGTGAATTTTATTACGATGAAAATGATGTTGTATGTTGGCCTAAGAATGCGGTTAATTATACAACAAAAACCCAATTTCTATTTCGCATTAACAAAGGCGTGCTTGATATATCAAATGATGAAGATTTAAATAGGTATCAACCCGATGACGATAGACCCATCCCGTTTAGAAATATGATATATATTGGCGATGGATTAACGGACGTACCTTGTATGAAACTTGTAAAGACAAATGGAGGATACTCTATCGCTGTATATCCACAAAATGAAAAAGAAAAAATAGAAGAATTACTAACAGATAAGAGAGTCGATTTTCTTACTCTTGCAAACTATACTGAGCATAGTGAGCTTGATAAAATTGTTAGAGATATACTCTGTACAATGTCCATAGTTGACAGTCTGAAACGTAAGAATCGCGTACAGTTCAAAGAAATAGAAGATAAAAACAAAATTAGTTCTATGCAAAATGCTTAATAAATTAAAATCTCATATCTGGCTCCTCAATCTCCCCCTCTAAAACAATCACAGCTTCTCCTCCTACCCACACCTCAGGTTTATCGCCGCCGCTTATTTCTACAACTATTTCACTCGGTCTGTTCATCCACTCTCCCTGATGCGCGCAGAAGAAAAGATTGCCGTCCTTATCTTTATGCCAGTCTTTTTCATACAGGCAGGCGCCCAAGGCCCCGTTAGCCGTACCTGTCGCGGCTTCTTCTGGTATGGCGTATAGGGGCGAGAAGTTTCTGCACCAAACCGTATTACCCGTATCGATGGCAAAGGCGTGCACACCCACCGCATCCATTTTTCTGCTGTACTCAGTGAGCCTGTCCATAAATGGGGCCATATTTTTCAAAGCCTTAACTGATCTTACAGGCAAAATTATATCGCTTAGCCCGGTTGACCACATTTCCGGCAACCTCATGAGATTGTCTATGCCTATATTTGATTTGTCCGTTCCCATTATCTCGCATAATTCTTCGGCTGCAATCTCCCCGTCGATCTTTACCGGTTCTGCCTGCCGCATCATCACCTTGCCATCTTTTGAAAATTTCACGCTCAATATGCCCGCTTTTGTTTTTTGACACACTTCTTTTTTCTTTGGATCGATGATCCCCGTCTTTTTCATGACATGAAACGTGGCGATCGTTGCGTGACCGCACAGATCCACTTCTCCGGCAGGCGTAAAGAAACGCACTTCAAAGTCATATAAAGCTGTTCCCGGAAACACAAAAGCGGTTTCCGAAAGCTTCATTTCGGAAGCGATCAACTGCATCTGCATATCCGTAAGCCTTGCCGCATCAAGGACAACCCCGGCCGGGTTGCCGCAATACACACTGCTTGTGAAAGCATCCACCTGATATATTTTTCTTTTCATTGGCGCACCTCTGATATATACTGTGAATTCTGCTCTTTCCTGTTAAAACCAAGATGTTTACAGTGTTCATTATACGCTTTGTGAGAAACTATTGAAAGATTATTTTATTGATAATAAAAGATTGACAAAAATTTATAAATGTTGTATTATGATATCGTATAAAGGAATTGTGTTCCATATAAAAGAACTAAAGGTTAAGCTTACATGAGTACTAAAAACGATACGTATACCCTTCAATCGGTAGACAACACCATTAAACTCGTCGAGTTATTAAACAAATACGGTCCTATGGGCATCACCGAGCTGAGCAAAAAGATGGCGCTCGGCAAAAGCACAGTTCATAGAATCCTATCCATGCTCAAAAAAAGAAATTATGTTATCCAAGACGACGAAAGCGAAAAATATATGCTTTCATTAAAATGGTCCGCCATCGGTGCGTCTGTTTTAAAAAGGCAGGGCATCATTCAGATCGTACATCCCTATTTGAAAAGACTATCCGAAAAATATAATGAAACAGCATATTTGTCTGTGCTCAACGGATACCAGATGTATTTTATTGATAAGGTGCTGAGCACAAACGCGATCATCATGGATATGCAGGTCGGAAGCAACATCAATGCGCATTGTTCCGCATCGGGCAAAGTATTGCTGAGCGGCGAGTATAAAAATGATTTGTCGGGCTATGCACAAAATGTTTCGTTTATAAAATTTACAAAAAACACGGTTACAAATATCGAAAAACTCAAAGAGGAATTAGAAAATATCCGTCAAAACGGTTATGCCATCGATAACGAAGAATACGAAATCGGGCTGACCTGCTACGCGGCACCCATTAAGAATAATTTAGGCGAAGTCATCGCAGCTATAAGCATTTCCGGGCCGACGGAGAGAATGAATAAAAACAGAGGAGAACTCGTCGGCGCGGTCAAAAACACCGCTGTCGAGATTTCCAATCTGCTTGGATGGAGCCATTAAAAATACAAACGTATTTTTAATATAAATCATTAAATAACATGCTTAATTAAAAAATTTACCAGGAGGACGAACAATGAAAGAAATCAGGTTTCACGGCAGGGGTGGGCAAGGTGTTGTAAAAGCTGCCCATCTGATTGTCGATTCTGCAGTTCAGGAAGGCAAGTATGCTCATTTTATACCATTTTTTGGTGTAGAGCGCAAAGGCTCGCCGGTATTCGGATACGCAAGAATTTCAGATGAAGCGATCTATGTCAAAGATCAGGTATATAAACCGCATTGTGTTATCGTTATGGACGATACACTGCTCGGCGCCATCCCTGTATTTGACGGATTGAAAGAAGACGGAATTTTTGTCATCAACAGCAAAAAAACCCCTCAGGAGCTAAAGTTACCACCAAGTGTAAAGAAAGCCGCGATCGTGGACGCAAGCAAAATCGCTATAGAAACATTAGGTAGAAACATACCAAACACGGCAATGCTCGGCGCATTCGTGAAAGCGACCGGCTGGGTGAGCTTAGAGGATGTTTCCGAAAATATTGATAAACTCTTTGGCGGCAAAAACACGGATGCCGCAAAAAAGGCTTACGATGAAGTAAAAATTTACGAGTTGCAGGGAGGTAGCTATTAATGGCCAGAGATTTTATTACGCCTAAAGGCGAAGAAGGTATTTATTGTATCGATACCGCAAGCTGGAGAACCTATACACCTGTAATGGATAAAACAAAATGTGTGGAATGCGGCATTTGCCTCACCTACTGTCCTGTTAATTCCATACATAAGACAGACGGTAAATATACAATCAGTTTAGATTATTGCAAAGGATGCGGCGTTTGCGCAAACGAGTGTCCGAAAAAAGCTATAGATATGATAGAAGGGGGTAAATAAAATGGGTAAAACAGTTGCTATGACAGGGAACACGGCTGCTTCTATCGGTGCTGCACTGAGCAGACCGAAAGTCATCGCCGCCTACCCGATCACCCCGCAGTCATCGGTTGTGGAGCATTCTGCGTCCATGGTTGCCAACGGGGAGCTGAAGACACAATTGGTACAAGTTGAATCCGAGCATTCCGCAATGAGCGTTGTGCAAGGCGCCGCAATGGCAGGCGGAAGAACCTTTACGGCCACATCCGCACAAGGCCTTGCGCTTATGTATGAACCCTATTTCAGAATGTCTACTTTAAGGCTTCCGATGGTCATGGCTGTCGCAGGCAGAGAAATGACTGCGCCGGAGACGATTTGGAGCGGTCATCAGGATACTATTTCGGTAAGAGATGCCGGCTGGATCCAGATCTATGTTGAAAACAACCAGGAAGTGCTCGATATGATCATTCAAGGCTACAGACTCGCCGAAAACAAAAATATTCTCATCCCCGTAAATATCTGCTACGACGGATTTTATATTTCACATTTGTATGAAGGCGTGAATGTTCCGCCGCAAAGCGAAGTGGATGAATTCCTTCCGCCATACGTGCAGGAACACGCGATTTTAGACCCCGAAAAACCGATGGCGCTTGATCCGATGACACCGGGCCCTCTCGTTATGAAATATAGGAAAAATCATCTGCAATCCATGCAAAAGGCATTTGATGTCTTGGATGCGCTCGACAAGGAATTTGCCGAAAAATTTGGCCGTTCCTATGGCGGCGTAATCGACAGTTATAAATGCGATGATGCCGATATCATCATGATTACGATGGGAGCCATGAGCGGCACGGCAAGAGAAGCAGTCAATATCAAGAGAAGTCAAGGCGTAAAAGTAGGCCTTATAAAAATAAGAATGATGAGACCGTTCCCGAAAAAACAGATCGCGAAAATACTTGCTGATAAAAAAGCATTCGCAGTCGTCGATAAAAACGTTGTTTTCGGCTGGAATACAGGCGCGGTATACATGGAAACAAAAGCCGCCATCAGTGAGCTTGGCTGCGATATCACCTCTATTCCCGTTATCGGCGGACTGGGCGGCACAGATATTTCTCTTGACCATATGCTCAGCGTAATAGAAAAACTTGAAAACGCCAAAAAAGGCGAAGAGGAATACGATACCTATTGGTTGGAAGATTAAAGGAGGAATGAACTGTGAATTATATTGATTTTTTAGATACACAGGAAGATTTAGTCACCGCCGGCACATCGGCATGCCAGGGATGTCCCGCTGAACTGAGTCTTAGAACAACACTCAAAGTGTTGGGCAAAAACACCATCATGGCCATACCGCCCGGATGTATGGCAGGAGCAGGCTGTATCGGCTGGAATTTTGACAACGGCTTGAAAATCCCCGTACACATCACTTTGCTCGATAACACGGCGGCAGTGCTCACAGGCATCAAACAAGTTTATGAAGCGGACGGCAGAGATGTTAACGTTGTAGCGTTCGCCGGCGACGGAGCCACGGCCGACTGCGGTTTTCAGTCTTTATCGGCAGCAGCCGAAAGAGGCGAAAATGTTATTTATATCTGTTACGATAACGAAGGATACATGAACACCGGTTTCCAAAGAAGCGGTTCTACAACAAAAGGTTCATCCACTTCAACAACGCCTGCGGGTGAGGTCGCAAAAGGAAAAGAACAGCAGAAAAAAGATCTTCCGATGATCATGGCGATGCATAATCCCGCTTATCTTGCAACATTGTCTCCGTCTCATATGTCGGATTTTGTTAAGAAAATGGAAAAAGCAAAAAGCATCAAAGACGGTTTTGTCTATCTCCATATTTTCAGTCCATGTCCGACAGGATGGGGCTTTGACGGAAGCCGCTCTATAGAAGTGGCAAGAAAAGCTGTTGAAACAAATCTGTTTCCTTTGTATGAAGTTGAAAATGGCCAGTATAAAATTACCGTGCCAAATAAAAACCCGAAACCCGTTTCGGAATTAATGAAAATGATGAAAAAATTCGCACACCTTTCGGCAGAAGAAATCAGCGAAGTACAGGAATATGTTGACAAAAAACATAAATTCTTATCTGCTGTGTCAACTATAGAATAAAAACTTCATGTAAATCTGCTGTTTAAAAATAAATGACATACACTGTAAAAACCGTAGCAATACGGTTTTTCTTTTTATTTTGGAAATTGTATCTGCTTCCAAAATTTTTGCTCACATCCATGCCTGTCTCAGCGCCTCCACTGCCGGCTCTACCTCTTGCGACTTCAGCGTTGCAAATCCCAACATGATCAGCGGACTGCGCCCGTCGGAAACGGCGGCGGAATAATAGCGGCTGATGCCGTATACTTTTATGCCCTTTTGCTGTGCGGTATGCACAAGCTCTTCTTCGCTCATGCCGTTATTTACTTTCAGCAGCAGATGCAATCCTGCATTGGCGCCCTGAATCTGTACATCGGGCATCAGACGAGTGAGTGAATCCACCAATACTCCTCTTTTTGCCTTATAGATATTGCGCATCTTATTCATGTGCCGCTCAAAATAGCCCTCGTCGATAAAACGCTTTAATGTTTTTTGTTCCATTACAGGTACGGGGCAGATATAAAAACTCAGTTTTTCATAATACCTTTTGATCAACTCATGCGGAAGCACCATGTAGCTGATACGTACCGAGGGCGAAAGTGATTTCGAAAAGGAACCGATGTAGATCACCTTTTGCGCTTTATCCAGCCCTTGCAGGGAAGGAATGGGCCTGCCAGCATATTTAAACTCACTGTCATAGTCGTCCTCGATGATATAACGCCCCTGTTTTTCCGCTGCCCAATTCAGTAATTGAATACGTCTGTTGATGGGCATGATCGTGCCCGTAGGAAACTGATGGGAGGGCGTCACGCAGGCCAGGTGCGCACGGCATTGCAGTAGCTCGCCTATCTTCATTCCTTCGTCATCGAGTGGGATTGATTTATAGACTGCGCGGTTGCTTTTAAAAAGCAGATTCAATTTTTGATAACCCGGATTTTCAATGGCATATATGCAGTTTTCGTCAAGAAGCTGTATCAAAAGCTGGAGTAAATATTCCGTTCCAGAGCTGATGACGATCTGTTCCGGCATGCACTTTACCCCGCGGCTGTAGCGCAGATAACGCTCAATGCTTGCGCGCAGAGCCTTATCTCCCTGCGGGCTTCCGGCTTTGAGCAAGTCATGGTCATATTCGCTGATGACTTCTTTCATAAGACGGCGCCATGCAGCAAATGGAAAGCTGTCAAAATCAACGCCGTCATGAGAGAAATCATACCTGTAAGATGGCAGGTGTTGCAACCTGTGCTCTTTTAACTTCTGCTCTTGCACAATATGCAGCACGCCCTCAAGCTCACACACATAGTATCCGCTTTTCGCCTTCGCAGTAATGTAGCCTTCCGCAAGCAGCTGCCCGTAGGCCGCCTGGATCGTGTTTTGACTGCACTGCAGGTGTGAAGCAAGCCGGCGTTTGGAAGGCAGCTTGCTGCCGGGATCGTAGCCGCCGCTGATAATTTCTTTTTTAATATACTCATACAATTGTCGATACAGCGGCATCGAAGATGAAGAATCTAACCGTATGGTGATGATATTCATTCTTTCTCCTTAAATCTGATACCATTAAATTGTTTTATTGTGGCACTTTTCACGAAGTCAGTTTGTGTTTACAATTCTAACCAATCCTTATAAAAAGGTCAAGAGATAGAATTGGAGAACTAAATATGAACAGTCGTTATGAATTAAACAAAAATCTCGCCCAAATGCTCAAAGGCGGCGTGATCATGGATGTCACAACACCGCAGCAAGCTGTAATTGCCCAGAATGCAGGTGCCTGCGCAGTTATGGCACTTGAGAAAATCCCGGCGGATATTCGTGCCGCAGGCGGGGTAGCAAGAATGAGCGATCCGAAAATGATTAAAGAAATCCAAAAAGCGGTCTCCATTCCCGTTATGGCTAAAGTGAGAATCGGTCATTTTGTGGAAGCACAGATTTTACAGGCCATAGAAATAGACTATATCGATGAAAGCGAAGTGCTCTCTCCTGCCGATGATGTCTATCACATAAACAAAATAAAGTTTGACGTGCCTTTTGTTTGCGGCGCCAAAGACTTGGGCGAAGCGCTGCGCAGAATTGCGGAAGGCGCCAGCATGATACGCACCAAAGGCGAGCCCGGCACAGGCGATGTTGTACAGGCAGTGCGCCATATGAGGCTTATAAACAGCCAAATGAAAATCCTGCAGAATAAACGGGAGGATGAGCTCTATCACGCAGCCAAAGATCTGCAAGTACCTTATGAACTTGTAAAATATGTGCACGAGCATGGTCATCTTCCTGTTGTCAACTTTGCAGCAGGCGGAATCGCCACTCCTGCCGATGCCGCAATGATGATGCAGCTCGGTGCCGAAGGCGTGTTTGTAGGCTCGGGGATCTTTAAATCAGGCAATCCCGAAAAACGCGCGCAGGCCATTGTAAAAGCGGTCACAAACTTTACCGATGCAAAGCTGATCGCCATGCTCTCGGAAGATTTGGGTCCTGCAATGGTGGGCATCAATGAGGAAGAAATTGAGCTTTTGATGGCTGAAAGAGGAAAATAATGATTGGCGTCTTAGCGCTTCAAGGCGGCTTCATCGAGCATATTCAAATGCTCGAGCGACTTGGGGCAGACAGTTTTGAGATACGAAAAACAGAAGATTTAAAAAACAGATGCATCGACGGGCTGATCCTGCCCGGCGGGGAAAGCACCACGATTGGCAAGCTCCTGCACGAAGACGGCCTGTTTACTCCCTTGAAAGAAATGATCAATGGCGGCATACCCGTACTGGGTACCTGCGCGGGGTTGATACTGCTTGCAAATAAAATAGAAAATCAAGCAGAGGCCTATTTTCAGGCCATCGATATCACGGTGAAGCGAAACGCGTTTGGCAGACAGCTCGGCAGTTTTTTCACGTATGAAAAATTTGCCGGCATCGGGCGCATCCCCATGACGTTTATTCGCGCGCCGTATATCACAGGTGCCTCAGATTATGCACGAATACTCGCCAAAGTAGACGGCCACATCGTAGCTGCCAGACAAGACAAAGTGCTTGTTACTGCTTTTCACCCCGAACTGACAGAAGACAGCCGCATACACGAATATTTTTTAAAAATGGTTTATCCTTCAGATATAAAAACATAATTCTTGTGGTTATTTACTGTCTTCTTTTTAAAAAATAGAGCAGGCAGCATAATAGCTGCCCGCTCTGTCAAATGACGATAATTCTATATTTATTTGAATATGCCCATAAAAAGTATACCTTTGGTCATTTTTTTCGATAGTTAAATGATAATACCCGCCTTTTTTGCATCAAACATCAACTGGTCTCTGAAATCGGGATGTGCGATGGAAATAAGCGCTCTTGCCCTGTAATCGATACTTTGATTCTGCAAATTCACAATGCCGTATTCCGTACACACATACTGCACATCTGTTCTCGGAACCGTAATGGCGCTGCCCGGCGCGTGTGTCAACGTGATCTTTGAAATCCTGCTGCCGTCTTTTTTATTTACTACAGACTGCATCGCAAGAAAGCTCATGCCGTTTTTAGATTTTTGCGCACCGCGTACAAAATCAAGCTGCCCGCCTGTACCTGAAAATTGCCTGAATCCGATTGATTCGCTGGATACCTGACCAAGCAAATCTACACCGATACATGCATTAAGTGATACAAAATTATCATTTTGTGCAACGACTGCGGGGTTATTCACCCATTGAATTTCTCTGTTGATAATCGCAGGGTTTTTATCCAGGAATTTATACATTTCCGCTGATCCCGATGCAAAGCCGATAACTGCCTTACCAGGATAAAGTGTTTTTTTAGAGTTATTGATAGCCCCTTTCATTGTGAGGTAATACATCGCTTCCACATAAAGCTCCGTATGTACGCCGAGATCTTTATGATTTTCAAGCGAATATCCAACTGCATTGGCAATGCCGCCAATACCGATTTGAATCGTCGCTCCGTCTGGAATTCGCTCTACAATGTGCGAAGCTACCTGCTTATCTATTTCACTTGGTTCGGTATTCGGAACCACATCTATTTCTTCATCAACCTCCACAACCACGTCTACCTGACTAATATGAATGCAAAGATTTTCATTTGGTATTGCCGGCATTGTGCTGTTTTCCTGCGCGATAACCAGTTTTGCGGTTTCGAATATCTCTGTAATGCCCGTCGGATTACAACCAAGATAACAATATCCTTCTTCGTTTGGAGGCGTTATTTGAACAATGCCTACAGTCGGTTGCAGTACCCGCAGCATCAACTCGTCATGCCTATGAAGCTGAAACGCCGCCGTATCGATTTTATATCCTGTTTTTTCTCCCGCTCTCTCCCCCGGGCCTTTAAATCCGGTAACAGTATCAATATGGCCCTGTGCTTGCGGGACAAAACAACTCAACGGTTTGGTAAGCAACTGCACAACCAGTTTTACATCCTTAAGCTCACTGTATCTATCCCCTATTGCATTCAGCAGAGTATAAGGTGCATTATTATTTGGTGTAGCCCATACGATATCGCCTGAGTTAATTAATTTTGCAGCTTCTACCAGCGTAGTCTTTTTCTTTTCATAATCTGTTTTCCAACTCATTTCCTGCTCTCCTTTATAACTTAGAGTTCATTGATTGTTTTTTTCTTAACAATTATACCCGATGTATGCATCCGTTTTCAAGCTATTTTATCCGAATCATTGCATAAATGCATTTAAGCAAGTATTTTTTGCTCTTTTGATAACGACAAGGATAATACTTACTCTTAAGAAATATAATATTATTTAAGAGAGACTACTACATATATATCTTTCTCTTTCTTTTATTCTTTCTCTATGTATGGTTGCGCTTTAGGCTACGCTTTTTACTTCGCTTTAAGTTACGCTTTGTGCTTCGCTTTTGACTACGGCATAAACTATACTTTTCAAATTTATTATATTATTTTCTAAATCTGTTTTTCGTATTTAAATATGCTACAGTAAAAATAATCACAGCGGTAAACAAACCCCATGCAACAAAAATCAGAATTTCTTGACGAAATAATTCGGCTAAAATCCAAAAAATCATACTGGCAGCAAGCGCAAACATAGATTTGCCCATAAAGCGGCACAATGCCTCTTGGTCATACTTTGCTTTGTCTTCTTTATTCATCGTGTTATAGCCCGCAATCAAAAAGGCTCCTTTCCCGCGCAGAAATATCATTCCCAGTAATATGAACACGATTGTAATTAGGATTGGAACGATAATCATTCATTTTCTCCTTTACCTTCTATAAACATTTATTCATCTTCGTCTTAACATTTTTTTCTTTCGAATGCAATTGCAGATAGCCACACCGAGTAGGGCTCCCAAAGTATTTAAGATGATATCATCGCTTTCCGCAACTCCCGTGCCGAAAGCATACTGTGAGAACTCAATGGCAAAAGAAAAAAGAGCCGCAAGTCCTACAATTTTTATATTGCTCAAACTGCTTAGCGCACGCAGAAAAATTCCAAACGGGATAAACCAAAAAATATTGCCCGCGAATAGATAGATAAATATTTTTACGTCGTTTTTATAAATATGAATCAAATCGACAAAAGGCATTATGTTTGTCTTTCCGCTTGTAAAAATGCCTGCCTCGCCAAAATTACTGCGCAGCACCGTGATTTTTAATAAAACGGCTATGTAAAGAATAAAAAAAACTATCAGATACTTTTTCTCTATTGATTTTTTCATAGGTTAGCACGTCCCGCATTTTTATAGGATGAATATATTCATTACTACCTTTGCTTCTTGCACTTTTTATATCGACCCCATGATATATTGTATCATACACGCAAAGAAAAAATCTCTCATTTTTCTCTCAATATTCTCCCATAAAACTATCAAAATCCTCTCAATATTCTCTCAAAAAATACGACTTGCTTATACGTTTCTTCAAACAGAGAAAACTAAATAAAAACATAATTGCTGCCTTCTTTTTGTTTGCATATTTTTTTAAGTGTTGTTACACTGTCTGATAATTCATCTAAACTTTTATATTTATCATTTGATGTTGCCACTACCGATATGCTCATAAGAGGAAAATTTTTTTCCATCCCTTCCCTGTCTTTCGTGACGATGTAACCGCGCTTGATATCGCCTTGCTTATAAAAAAACAGAATGCTTTCATCAAACTCCTCAATGATTTTTGCGCACAATTCATCAACATTATGCGCCGCCGGTACGATGGCGATAAAATCATCCCCTCCGATATGGCCGATAAATTCTTCACAGGGAATATGGTTTTTTAATATCTGTGTCAGCCGCTTTAAAAATTTATCGCCGTTTTCGAATCCGTATGTATCATTATAAGCTTTAAAATTATCTACATCAAAATAAATGATTTTATAATCCGCATCGGCATGAATGCACATTTCAAGCTGCTTTTCAATCAGCAGGTTTCCGGGAAGCTCGGAGAGCGGGTTTAAATGTTTTGCATAGCCCACTTCGATTTCTATCGATTTCTCCAAAAGATCTTTTACGGTCACAATGCCGTAATATTTATTTTCTTTAGTAATTGTTATAAAATCATAAATTTTATCGACTTCCCGCTGCATTGCTTTTTTCGCGACCGTGACGATACTCGTCTGATAATCGACACATAAATAATCTGTGCTCATCATGTTGCTGATGGGTTTTTTAAAATAAAGTGGATAGCCATACTGACCTGATACATGTTTGAACAGTTCGTTTCTTGTAACAACGCCTACGACCTCATCCTCATGTGTGATGCAAACGCCGGGCAAGGCGTTTTCTTCTTTCATCATATAAAATACGTCACTGACGATGCTGTTTGCCGAAATTGTCTTCGAGGGTTTGCTGATATTGCCGACATATACGCCTGCAATGCCGTTTCCCCAAAGATGATTCTTTTTTCTGTTGGCTTCATGAATGGTCTGCACCACATCATTCTCGATCGGCTTTATTTGCGGCGCAGGCCTTTGAATAAAATATCCCTGTCCGTAGTTAACACCGATATCGATTAATTTTAAAAGTTCCGCTTCTGTCTCTATGCCTTCCGCAATCAAATAAGTATTTGAAAGCGCGGCAAACTCCGCCATGCTTTTGATTAAAAGCTGCTTGGTCGCATCATTGTCCACATCTCTGATCAAATTCATATCGAGCTTGATAAAATGCGGTCGTACATCCGAAATCATATTCAATCCGGAATATCCCGCTCCGGCATCGTCAATAGCAATTCTGTAATTTTGCTGCTTGTAATGATTGATTGTTTTAATAAAATCGGGAATATTATTGACTGCTTTTTTCTCCGTGATTTCAAAAATAATCTTCTCGGGTTGAATCGCAAAAGATCTGATATACTCTTTAGTAAAGCCTTCTTTGAATTTATTGTCGTGTATGATACTGGGGTTCACGTTCAAAAAAAGATTTGCATGCATATTTAACTCATGCGCTGCCTCAATGGCTTTTGTCCGGCAAAGTAGTTCAAGATCCCAAAGTTTATCATATTTTTCGGCATACGCAAACAGCGTATCCGGATCCTGTGCAAAATCTTTTAATGTGCCCCGGCTAAGAGCCTCATAACCGTAGAGAGAACCGTCTCGAAGGGATACGATCGGCTGAAAAACCGCTTGAATTTGCTGATTATCTAAAAGGGCAAAAAACTTTTCTTTTTTTACGACTTCTTCCATAAATTACCTTATAATACAGTTGTAAATATATTATATCTGATAAGGATATATACTGGTGTAATATATTTGTAAAATCTTTGTTAAATCAGTTTGTTTATGTTTACAAATTACAAAGTTTCCATCAATGCGGGAGCTTTATTAAATTCATCCAGAATATATTATAATACTTATTCTTTGCCATTTTTAATGATATCGTAGCCGGCATTGATCCAGGCAGGTGTGCCTCCTATGACATTGATAATATTTTTCACTCCGCTGCGCTGCAGCATCAGGCTCGCGGCAAGCAAACTTCTGTTTCCCGTGTTACATATAAAGGCAACGGGTCTGTCGCCTATCCATTCTTTATAGCGCCATCTCACATCGGGCGCGGGCGCATGGACGGAGCCCGCTATATGTTCCGCTTCATATTCGCTTTTTAACCTCGTATCTACTAAAATAAGCTCGTCCCTATCGAGACGCTCTTTGAGCTCTGTGACAGAAATGCTCTCTAACTTTGAAGTTTTAAGTCCGCTTTGTGCATATGCCGCCATACCGCCTTTTAAGTATCCGTGAATTGTATCAAGGCCGACACGATAGAGCATCTTTATTGCCTCAGATAAATCTTTTTCACTTTCAACGACCAACAGCAGCGGTTTATCGGGCGGTAGCACCCAGCCGCAAAAAGTTGCAAAATTGCCTTTAAGGCTCAATCCGTATGCCCCCGGCACATGCGCTGCTCCAAACGCAAGCATATCGCGTGTATCGATCACAGGCATTTGTGATTGAGCAAGCTTATAAAATTCTTTCGGCGAGCACATGAGTGGTTTCTTGATATTTGCCGTGATAGCGGGGCCTTTTCGGTTGATTTCCGAACACCTCGAAAAATGGTCGGGCGCTTCCGGCATATCGGCTGAAAAACTTGAGATAAATTCTTCTTTCGACTCAATTGTCATCGCCGGATTATACATCCTCTCCGTGCCGATCGTGGAAAGCAATTTAGACGAGAGCGCTTTGCCGCAAAGCGAGCCTGCTCCATGTGCCGGATAAATTTCTACATGATCGCCTATATTTTCGACCTTACGCAGGCTGTCGTACAGGCTTGATGCAAGCTGCTCTTTTATATTGGGAAACAAATCGGGCCTTCCCGCATCTCCCACCAAAAGCGTATCCCCCGTAAACACAAGTGCGGGCGCGCTGCCGCGCTGCAAATCAGATACGATAAATACGGCGCTCTCCGGCGTGTGACCCGGTGTGTCGAGCATTTTAATGCGCAATGTATCGATTACGATTTCCTCTTCATCTTCCATCCCGTAATGCTCATATGCCGCATTCGCTTTTTTTGTTATGTAAATCGTCGCACCAGTTTTGGCTGCAAGATCCATATGCCCCGATATAAAATCGGCATGTAAATGTGTCTCGATGATACCGGCAATCGGTAATTTGAATGATGCGGCAAGATCTAAATATCTTTCTATATCCCGGGAAGGGTCTACCACCAAGCAACTGTTTTTGCCTCCTATCACATAAGAGCAATGCGCCAGCCCCGGTGTATAAATTTGCTTAAACTGCATAATCGCTTTCTCCTTTAAATTTAATATATATTTAACTCCAAACAAGCCAGATCACCAATGCGGCAATCAGGCTTGCAAAAAGGGCTATAACTGTCCCTAATTTTATAAATTGTTTTCTTTTAAATTTCAAACTGCTCATGGCCACGATTGTCGACTGATGCGTAGGCATCACTATTCCCAGACTCGAACCTGCCGCAACCGCCATTAAAAGTGCATCGGCACTCACACTCAGCGCTCCCGACTGCCAGAGCAAAATCACTGCAGGTGATAACAACACGGCAGAAACAGAGTTATTAAGCATATTGGTAATAAAAGCCGCCAATAACAGTACGCTTAAAATCAGTAAAAACGGGGGCATTGAAACAATATGCGGCAGCGCAAAATCAACTACGTTTTTAAGCGCACCTGTTTCATTTAATATAGACGCAATACTGATCATGCTGCCCAGAAATATAAATATCGGAATACTGATCGCTTTTTGAACATCTCGATGTGTAAAAATACCACTTGCAAGCCAAAAAAGAACAACGAGCCCGAATGCGATCGCAGGATGGATGATTCCAACTGCGGTCAGCACAATGGCAGGGAGGAGAGAAAAAAGCACCAATAATGTATTCTTCGTGCTGCGCTGCGCCGGCGGCTCGATTTCGGCTGCCTCCTGCCGGCTTGCGGAGACGACATCTTCCGCTTTGTCCGAACGCAATACGCCAAATCCGCAAAGGCGGCATAAAGCAAACACAAGCAGCCCCATCAAGGACATTGCCAGTCCTTGCGCGGCAAAATCAAACATCTTAAACGCTTCTCCGAAGGCCTGATATCTAAACGTGGATACGATCAGGTTGGAGGCTGTGCCTACAAGTGTGACGGATCCGCCCAATATGGATGCATACGCAAGCGGCATACCGAAATTTGCTTCATCCACTCCCGCGCGCATGGCCATTCTTTTCGTCGTGGGAAGTATTAAACCGATTGCTCCTACATTATTCATAAATGCCGACATCAGCCACACAGAGGCAGAGACAGCCAGTCTTTGTTTCTCAGGGCTTTTGATTTTTCCGGCAATGCTTTTTCCTAGTCCCGTGAGTATGCCCGAACGCACGATACCCTGGCTCATCACAAGCACCGCAATGACCGTATATAATGCCGGTGCGGAAAAACCGGAAAATAATGAAGAAGGCGGAGCAACGCCAAGAAACCCAAGTAGCAGCAAACCTGCGAAAGCCGCTGTTTCATATCGAATTTTTTCGGATATAATTGCAAATAAAACAAAAAATAAAACGGTCCAAGAGATAATTTGCTGCACATGCACTGGTAAATCGATCTTGTTCACCTCCGTACCGGCTGATTTTTATAAAATTTAAATATTACTCTTTTTAATTATTTTATAATATCATATTCCAAAATAAACATAAAGTATTAATTATCAAGCTGCTTTATCTTTATCTGAACATTGCCGCCTTTACACAGATGATATATAATGAAATTATCGAGATGAATATATGGAGAAGCTCATGCGCATCGGATATGCTTGCAAAACCCTTGGTATAGAAAATACCATTATAAAAAGCTGTATGAAAAAAAACGCTTCAGCGCAGAAGCTGACAGCGCTTACCGTGCAAAATTTAACCGCACTTGCAAATATCATTGAGTATAACATAAATAATGATATCTTTCTTTTTCGTATCAGCTCAGATATCATTCCCTTTGGTTCAAGCCCCGTCAATATGCTTGACTGGTCTGGTCAATTCAAAGAAGCCCTCGATGCTATCGGCTCAGAAATCATTCAAGGAGGCATACGCGTCTCCATGCATCCCGGGCAGTACACCGTGCTTAATTCTCCTTCTGCCGACATAGTCGAAAGCGCAATAAATGATCTCGCCTATCACGCGGCATTTTTAGACAGCCTCGGCGTAGGAAGCAAGCATAAAATCGTGCTGCATATCGGCGGAGCATACGGCGATAAAAAAGCTTCATCCAAGCGTTTTGTGTCGCACTACAGCTATCTGCCGCAAAACATCAAAAACAGGCTTGTGCTTGAAAACGATGATACCTGCTACACGATTGGCGATGTGCTGCACATCGGCGCGAAGCTTTCACTTCCCGTTGTCTATGATAATCTGCACAACGCTCTCAACGTATACGACAGATCAAAGAGCGATTCTTATTGGATAGCACAGTGCAAAAAAACATGGAGCATTCACGACGGAAACCAGAAAATACACTACAGTCAGCAGCACCCGCAGAAGAAACCGGGTTCGCATTCCGATACGATCCGTATCCGTGCGTTTTTAAAATTTTATGAACAATTGGAAAATATAAAGCCCGATATCATGCTTGAAGTCAAGGATAAAAATCTTTCCGCAGTCAAATGTATCAATTGTGTTGCAGAGAATCAAAAAATCACTGCACTTGAAAGCGAATGGAGCCGCTATAAATATGCCGTTTTAGAGCGCTCCCCACAGATTTATGAAGCGACACGGCAACTGCTTAAAAATAAAGAGCGTTATCCGGCAGAAGAATTTTATACGTTTCTGGAAGATGCCTTCAATATTCTTCCGAAAAATGAAAACAGCTTCAACGCCGCGCTGCATGTGTGGGGATATTTAAAAGAAAAGGCAGATGAAAAAGAAAAGAAAGCAGTCTTTAATGCTATCCAAAAGAGCAAAGAAACTTTCTCATACCAAAGAATCAAAAACATCTTATTCAAGCTCGCGCAAAAATATAATGAATCCTACCTTCTTAAAAGCTACTATTTTTATTTATAAAGGAGTATTTTATGAAAAGTCTGTTTATTTGTTATCCAAAATGCACAACATGCGCCAAAGCCAGAAAATGGCTCAATGAAAACGCCATCGACTACGAAGAGCGAAACATCAAAGAAGAAAATCCCACCTATGACGAATTATTGAAATGGATCAGCTTGAGCGATAAACCCATCAAAAAATTCTTAAATACAAGCGGCATGCTGTATCGCCAGATGAATCTTAAAGATTCTTTTTCCACAATGACGCCCGATGAACAAATCGAGCTGCTTGCCACCGACGGCATGCTTGTAAAAAGGCCGATCATAATTCAGGGCGGCCTCGTTCTGGTGGGATTTAAAGAATCTGAATGGCAGCAGTTAAAATAAGAGATTTAAAAAAATCAAACTATGATGACCCTGGTTTATGATAAATCATAGGCGTATAGCGTATACCGTTCGTGATCTGCTCGGTATCGGTATCGATAAAGCCGAGCCTGTGGTAGATTTCTGTCGCATAGGGCGATGAATTCACCGTCATGATATCCACGGGGTCTTCACACAGCGCAGTTTCAAACAGCTTTCTGCCGATTCCTTTTCTGTGGTGTTTGCCGTCCACGAAAAACAACGCAATATGGCTGCCGCTGCTGCGTGTGGCAAGCACACCGGCAAGCTCGTCATTCTCATACGCACCGTAAAATGTGAGCTGCGCCATAAACGAATCATCATTGACACACATCCAAAAATGCTCCACACCCTGCCTGCTGTAATCGGGTGCCTCATATTTTATAAACACATCCCAAACAAGACGGATCGCGCTGTCTATTTGCATATCATCCAGCTTTCTGATTTGCATACTTCTCCCCTTTCTACGGGTATCTTTAAATATTATGATTTTATGCGGCAAAAAATATCACTATTTTAAATATACAGCCGCTTTGATATATTTTCAATAAATACTTTTGATTGCCCGGAATAAAAAGACTCCCTAAAGGAGTCTTTTTCACGTTTTCATTTTTTGAATATAGTAAAATTAATGTGTGTTATGCTTCTTCTTTACAGGCAGACTTGCGGAAAGTTTTTTCACTTATAAAAATGGCTCCGAGTAATAACCCGGCTCCTGCCAGCTGCACGATCGTCATACTTTCATGCAAAATAAATACAGACATAAACACGGAAGTTACCGGTTCCACATAGCTCAAGGAAGCTATATTTTGACCTTTCAGGTCTTTCAATGCCGAAAAGAATAAGTAAAATCCTATTCCCGTGTGAACGATACCCAGAATGACGACGAATAAAACATCGCCGCCTGCAAGATGAAGCGCCCCTGTTCCCTGCGCGAAGAGCACATACAGAAAAAGTAAAAAAGAAGCTTCCGTCAGTTGAATCACGGTCGTTTCAAATCCTGTAAGACCTTTGATAAATTTATTCATCAGTATCAACGAAGCATAAAAGAGCGCCGCAATAAACCCGTATGTTATTCCTTCCGCATGATGATAGCCTTCTGCAATACCTGAATTATTTTGCATGACTAAAAGCATTCCCAGCATAGCAGCTGCAATACAAATCATTTTTTTTGTTGAAAATTTTTCTTTTAAAATAAAAGGTGAGAGAATCAGCACGAATACAGGTGCAAAGTAATAACTCAGCACGGCGTTGGATAAGGTTGTATTTTTATACGCCTGAAATAAAAACATCCAGTTGCCGGCAAGCGCAACGCCGGAAAGTAATAAAATCACGGCATTTGCTTTTAACTTATTCATGGATATTTTTTGTTTTAAAAAAAGAAAGATAAAAATTAAAAAGACACTTCCTATAAAGCCTCTAAACAGCGCAATAACGCTTGAGGATGCATCGATATATCGCACAAAGACACCAATGGTGCCGAATATGACCATAGACGATAAAAGTTGTATTTTTGATTTCATTTCCTGCTCCTTCAAGTTTGGCGGCCCATGTTTTTGGCCGCGGCATATTTTGTCCGAACGCGGACTCTTTTTTGAGATTGTTGATTGCAAAACTTGATGGAGGTGGCGGAGACGCCGTGTAGCTCACAGAAAATATACTATTAAAATAACGAGACATAAGACTCTCTTCCAAATCATAAAATACTGATTTATTGTATCACAATAATTTTTTCATTGCCATACATATTTTTTTAATCAAAGCAACGCCAATGACAGATTTTTTTAAGACGCTCCGCTATGGATTTATATGACATTATTTGATATAATTCTTTTAATTCTTTTAAGAGCTTGCAGAAACGAAAAGCTTTCTGTCACGCTTGAAAGGAGTTTTGATATGAAAAAACCGATCATAGGGGTAACGCCCCTGTTCAGCGATAAAATAAATAATGTCTGGATGCTGCCCTGCTACACAGACGCTATATGGCACGCCGGCGGCATCCCCGTGATTCTTCCTCTGTCTCAAAAGGAAGAAGAAATAGACGAGCTGGCCCGCAAATTTGACGGCTTTCTCTTCACGGGCGGGCACGATATCGACCCTGCCATGTATGGTGAGGAGAAGTTGCCTTTCTGCAAAAGCACATCCGCATATCGTGACAACTTTGAGAAAATATTGTTTGAGAAAACATTGAAATATAAAAAACCTGTCTTTGCCATCTGCCGCGGTTTTCAGTTTATGAATGTGGTCCTCGGCGGAAGCCTGTATCAGGATATTGAAATGCAGATGGTGCGCGTACTGGAAATACCCCACTTGCAGGAAAAACCTTATGAAGCCCCTGCGCACAGCATAAAACTGACACCTTCCACTCCTATCTCAAATCTTGCCGATGAAGATGTGGTCATGGTCAACACCATCCATCACCAGTCGATACGCACGCTTGCAAGTAGCCTATGCGTTGCCGCAACGGCTCCCGACGATATCATTGAGGCTGTGTATATGCCGAGTGAGGCATTTGTCGTCGGCGTGCAATGGCATCCTGAATTTACATATCAAAATGATAAGTTTTCAAGTGAGCTTTTTAAGGCTTTTGTTGGGGTGTGTTCGGTCTAAAAAACTTAATTTTCAAGAAATTCTATATTTTGATTTATATTGTTAATAACTATTATTATTTTATCCCAAAAATTCTTGTTATTGCCATTTCTTTTAAAGTCCCTTCTACATCAATTAACCTAAATGTCGTAATCTCTTTTTGTATATTTTCAGGGATTCCATAAACACTTAAAATAAATTTAGAATTTAATATAACATCTTCCTTTAAAAGATTAGCAAAAAAACTTTTATTGATAACGACAGTATTATTTGTAATAAATATAGATTTATTTTTTGTTGCAAATAAAAAGGAATTTTTATCATTATTTTTAACAATATACTCTTCAGAGAAATAGTCTACAAAAATTTGATGATTTATTTGAATCGTTGTTTTAATATCTAATATTTCACTATCAAAATTATTCTTAATATTATGTAAATTGAATTTATCCTGAAATATAATAAAATTAATCCCTTGAAATTGATTAAAATTTTGCGCTATAATTTCTTTTAATTGTAAAATCTTTTCATCTTTAAAACTTCCTTTACTTTTTTCAAGACTATGTATTTCTAAATCCTTATATTTTTTGTCGTTAACTTCAATTTCAATTTCATCAACCAAAGGAACAATGCCATCTATAATTAATACTGGATGAACTTTAGATAAGTTATCATTATTGAAAATCTTAAAATCACGCCATTGAATATTATGATATTCTAGTTTTTTTATTGCGATTGAAGATAATTTGCAACCATGAAATGTACAAATCCAAATTTGATTGAAAGGAGAATTTGAATACTTGCCGACTACTTCATCAATCCAAGAAATACTCTGCGTAGATTTTCTATCTCGAACTTCAAATGCAATTTTTTCGCCTGTTTTTAGGACTGTATATACATCAACTTCTCTTTTTGTTCCTTCGCATGAAACAAATCTATAATTTCTAATTGTAGTTTCAATGTTATCTCTATATATATGTTCTGCAATTTCAGTCATTATTTCTGCATATTGACCTTGCTTCATTTTTTTATTTTTCACGTCTTTACATCTCCCCTATTACAATATAAAATTATATCATTAAAAACACCTTTTAACAAATAGAATTGATATCGAATACAAAGGAGCTTCCTCTATGTATTCCATCCAAAACGAATTAGAAAAAAACCAATGCCGCATAGGCGTGCTGATCATGGAAAATGTGAACAATGCCGCAAGCCAAGAATTTACGGAGGCTAAAACAACCTTAGAAGAAATGCTTCGAGAAAAATATGCTTGCGCCTCAAGGGTCGAGCTTAAAACCCTGTACCCCATCGACAGCTACGTGGCTTATTATAAAAAATTCGGCTACACCTACCATGTGCTGGGCCAGCTTGAATCTATCGTAAAAGGAAAAAGCATTCCAAGTGTGCTGCCGCTCGTGGAAGCCATGTTTATGGCAGAGCTTAAAAATATGCTCCTCACCGCAGGGCACGATGCGGATAAAATATCTTTTCCCGTCAGCTTAAAAGAATGCACAGGCAAAGAAAACTTTATCACCATGTCAGGCAAAGAAGCAACTACCGTGGCAAAAGACTGCATGATCACAGACCAAAAAGATATCCTCTCCGCAATCCTGCGCGGTCCCGACCGGCGCACTGCCATTTCCAAAGACACAAAAAAGGTGCTCTACACGCTCTATTGCCTGCCCGGCGTGGAAGACGATCTTGTTTACGGGCATTTAAACGATATCCAAAGTTATGTTAAAATCTGCTCTCCCGATGCACTGACAGCAGTAAAACAGATATATTAAAAAGAAATCAAGTAAAAAAACAAGCCGGCTTCTCATAGCTGGCTTTTACTCTTCTTGCAGTTGTAATAAAAGTACCACTTCGATTGCTTTTGCGATCAGCTTTGCGGATTTGGAATTGAAATGCGCACCGTCCACGGTGAGACTTAGCTTTCTCGCCTTTGAGAACCAGTCCTTGAAAAAAGGAAGCAAGGTCATGATCAGGCCATCTAACATTCTTGGGAAATTGGTTGCCCCCCAGCTGTATTGTTTCAGGTCATCTTTAACAATATCTTTCATAAGACTATAGGTATCTACATAATGTACTTTGTGCTTTTCCGCCAGTGCGTAAATGATCGCGTTGCGCCTGCAAATAGCCTCGAGCGGAAAATCTTTCAGTTCGGGAAGAGGCATTCCCACAAGCACAATTCTTTTCTTTTTTTCTTTCAGCAGGAGAATAAATTTTTCATACTCTCTTTCAAACTGTGCATCATCCGTAATACATTTTCTGCGTCTGCATCTTCTCTTTGACAGTATCTTCCAAAACAAAGAAAGCTCTGCCAGATATGGAAGCAGTATATCGTTTGCTCCTATTTCAACAATATACGTATCAAATTGATCATAGACCGGTTTTTGCAAATAGCGCACAAGCCGTTGATAGCAGCATTTGGTCGTATCACCGTTTTTGCCTTTATTGACCGCTTTTATTTCGCGTGACATAAATTTGATACACGAATAGCCGATGTTGCCGAAAGTGAGGCTGTCTCCGAGACATAAAATCATACATTTATCACCATAAATCTAAATACTTCGTATGATTTTTATTATATCATAATTTTTGTTTCTATGAGACTAAAACGGTAAATAACTTATAAGATGAAATTTGGCGATCAATACAGCCAAAATGATCGAGCACACAAAGACGATGAGTTTCTGCTTCTTTGTATGTGGCAGAAGTATATTTAAAATGACACCGAAGAAAAGCGTGATGAACAGCGTTATTTTATAAGTATAAAAAGCGGGATAACCTAAAGCATACAATATAGATACGACAGCGGCCGATGCGAGGATGGCGATGATATCTTTTCCTTTTGAAAACCATACAACAAAGCCGTAGAGCCCCGAGGCAAAAGAAGCCGCCAGCCAGCCCATAAAATAAGCTTTCGGAAAAAAGCCGAGTGCAATCTTACCGTAGGCATAATAGGCGCCAAGCATAGCAAGAAAAAACAGCACAACATTGGCTGCCGCGTATATAGGCTTTCTGCTGTAAGCCGCAACTATCGCGGCTGCAAAAACCCAGATGCCGAGCTCTGTAGTAATTTGCCCTATAATACTGATACTGTCCATTCTCTTTGAGATATACCCAAGGCCGGCACCTAAGACGATTATGCACAGGCTATAGAATATATCAGCTTTATAGAGTTTCTTTTTCGGTATTTTTCTCGGTTGTTTCAGGATAGTTTTACTCACAATGCTCTCCGTTAAAATCTTATTTTATAAAAATAAATGCGGCTGAAGCCGCAGTAAATTATATCATAAAAAATCTTTATTCTAAATGCTCCGGCGCAAAGAACGCAATCAAAACGCTTGCAAAAAGTTCTGCCCATTCTGTTTTGATGAATATTAACGGTTAACGAAGTCCCCCGACGGCAAACAAACCGGTTTTTCTCAAACCGGCCTGCATTATTATTTATGTTTTCAATATTCCATCGCTTTATTTAATCTAAGAAATTTTTCACAATTGCATTAAATTTCTTTGGATTTTCAAAAAACATGAAATGGCTTCCGCCTTCTTCCTCACTGAATATTTCCAGTTGTGATCCCTTTATCTGCCCATGAATCCATTTCAGAGCATCCACCGAAAAAATGCTTGCTTCGCCACCTATGATAAGTGTGGGAAGCGTGATCCTTGGTATTAAATCCCGCCAGTCGCTTACCGAATGATTGAATAGAAGTGAAGCCGCATATCTTGAAGGCATTTTAATATTTTCCGATATGATCCAATCTAGATCTTCTTTTTTTACTGCTTGCGTTACCATTGTGCCGACAAGACTATCAACCACAGTCATTGCGCTGTTTGGATCCGATAATCCGTTGATCGTCTCAAAAGTAACCTGCGCATCAAATATGGGGCCGGCTGCTTTGCGCTCTTCTTCATTCCAGCCCGGATTGTCATAGATGAAAGGAACTTGGTCGACTAAAATAATTTTTTGAATCTTATGTTCTCCAAAAAGCTCAATCAAATTCCAGATAACAGAGCAGCCCATGGAATGCCCCAGCAGATACACTTTATCGTCTGAAATATAATTAATAAATTCATATACGTCTTTTGCCAGGCGGCTCACTTTATAACCATAGGCCGGTTTTTCGCTTTCTCCGTGCCCGCGCATATCAATGGCATAAACATGATATTTCAAAGCGAACTCATCAATTTGATATTTATATTCTGCAGCGCTTTGCGACCAGCCGGGTATCATTACCAAAGGTGCCCCTCTGCCGGTTTCTATGTAGTTCAGCTTTACGTTGTCATTTGTGATAAAATACTTATTGCTCATTATTATCCTCCTTTGACATTTTTATTTTATTACATTATATAAAATATAACATTCGCATAAATGGAAATACAAAGAATTAAAAAATTGAATGCATTCGAATTTTATTTCTATATTACAACTCTAAATAGATGCTGCTGATCTAAAAATAATACGGCCTGTTTATTAAATATAAAAAGCATATAAACGACAAGCAGACCATGTTTTCCTCAAACCGGCCTGCTTAGTCGCTGGAGATATACCGCAATGGCGTGTTCCTCCTGATATTCTCTCCTATCCGAATCTTTTTTTTCATACATTCCTTTTCAGGTATGCGAAGGCTATTACATTCGGAACGATCAATCAGATAATTACAGTATGACCGCATGAGCGATTCTCTTATAATTCTCTCTGCTCATGAATCCAATCATTTTCTTCGAATTGCTTGTTACTTTGTACTTTCAGGTTTATATGATTAGCCTTGCACAGCACCTCGCCGTACCACTTTTTCAGAGCCCTTGGACTCACTCATTTCCTGCATACATTGTTTTATCAATTTCCCGAAATCCTCATTTTTCATAAGCAATTGATTTTTCGGAGTTCTCACAAATTACTTTGGTAAACCTTTTCATTTGCTTGTCTACATTCTAAATCAACTATTTTGATTTGTCAATACTGCTGGCTTGTTTGTTTTTTATCTATCATTTTTAAAGAGCAGGTCTAAAAACCTGCTCTTTAAAAATTTATTTATTCTCTTTTCTGAAACACATAAACCAATCGAGACAATATTGGTCATCACTTTGATTTTCCATTCTCTCTTTTGCGGTTCCGCAGGATCCCGCCGTCGGCACGATAACATCATCGCCCAAACGCCAGTTTGCAGGTGTTGCCACCATATCACTATCAGCCTTTTGCAACGCTATGATAATTCTCTTAATTTCGTCAAAATTTCGTCCTGTTGAAAGCGGATAATAAAGGATTGTTCTGATAATGCCTTTCGGGTCAATTACAAATACGGCTCTCACCGCTTGAGTATTTGATTGCCCCGGCTGAATCATGCCGTATTTTTTAGCCACTTCCATACGTATATCTTCAATTAAAGGGAATTTTACTTCAACCTTTTTCATGCCGTTCCATTCAATGTCCTGAATTTTTCTGAGCCATGCAATATGTGCATACAGCGAGTCAACAGAAAGCCCCACAAGCTCTGTATTTAACTCTTTGAATTCTTCCGCCATTGTAGCAAAAGTCATAAATTCGGTCGTGCACACAGGCGTAAAATCTGCGGGATGCGAGAATAAAATAACCCATTTCCCTTTATAGTCAGCGGGGAAATTGATCTCTCCCTGTGTGGTGACAGCTTTAAATTCCGGTGCTTTATCTCCTATAAGCGGCATTTTGTTTACATTCATTTCTTCCATAATTTTTCCTCCTTCATATTTTTGATATTGTCTGCATTATACGGTTTTTAATATACACTGACTGTGATTTTTGTCACATAACAATAATAATAATAGTTTTTATTTTTAAATTTTATTAAATAAAAGGTTTTTTAAAAAAACCGGCAATCAATGTGTGCAGGAATGCAACAGGGATCATAGCAGTTCCCAAAATCATCACACTGATTTCATAAAATAAAGAGCTTCGTTTGTCGGGCTTTTTCTTGAATCTGCCCAAAAAGGAACCCCACGCAATGCCGTAGGCATTTCCGATCATGATAGCGCGAATGGCCGCGAGGATTTCGTAGGCTTTTAAAGTCCCGTACACTTCCGTCAGGCGACTCCACGATTTATCCGAAGGATTTCCCCTGCTTTCTGCATAATGCTGTGCAAATAAAATCGCGGGCAGTTCCGCAGTCGGAATATCCGCGGTGATGCCACAGAGCATTTTTTGTATTTCTTCATTGCTCATTCCCGCTTCGAGCGCCATTTTGGCGTGCGCGTATGAGCACATGATGCAGCCGTTTACCTCGGTTACCGCAAGCATGATCCGTTCAATAAAGTCGAACTGTAAATCATTGTTCTTTTTTGCCCTGCGCATGTAGTTCATCGTGCGCAAGCCCTGATATAATATCTTATATAATTCCGCAATCGTGTAAAGCTTTCTTTCATAATTAATTTTCATTTTATTATCACACCAATCAATGCTTTAATAAAAATATTATATTCTGTTTACTGATTTATTTTTGTAATTAAATCACATTGCTTCATTTTTTTATTGTTCATACCTTCCGATACTCTTATTATGCGACGGAGCGCTTTCTTCTATGATGGCTACAACCTTATCTGACGGCCTCAAGCGGAATCGGTGAGACGAGAGAGGACACATCCAATATGGATATACAAAAAGCTACGTAGTCTCTGACATTTTTGGGAAAATCCATCAATTATTTAACAAAAATCAATGAAAAATATAAATAACGCCACAAATGCGGCGTTATCTTATTATAATCATTAGTGAGATGATATACTTTTAGAAACACTATATTATTTTTTTAAATATATATTCGCTACCGATCAAGCATCTTTTTCAAATATCCCTCATTGAGTAAATGCACCGTTTCAAATTTCCCGTCATAGAATACAGCCCAATTATTAAAAACACAAGGTATCGACTTTGCTTTTTTTAGTGTATCAACAGCTATGAGCGTAAGCGGTATTTGATTTTCCTTACAGTAGTTTTCAATTTGCTCTATGCAGTTTGGAATATAAGGGCACTGCATGCCATAATAAATAGTCAGCTCTTTATTTTCAATTGATTGTTTTTTTGCATTTTTTGTAAAGTGCGGTATCGTGCCGTCAAACGATAATGCCAGAAGTTCGTACTCATCATTGATTGCATCCGCTGTTTCAAAGCCATATTTTTTCATAAATTTTTTATCCGACAAGAAAGGCTTTTTCTTCTTGGAGCTGATAATGCATACACCTGATTTGCTTTGTTTTTTTGCATCATCAATACAATATTCAAGTAATTCTTTCCCATAGCCTTTCCCCTTAAAGCTCCCGGATACCCACAGACAATAAATATACACATAGTCCTCTCCCTCAACAGGTACCCATGCTTTCTCAAGCGGAGCGTATTCAATAAATACTTTGCCTTTTGCATTCAATTTCCTGAAGATATGTCCCTCGCCGATTCGCTCTTTCAGCCAGGTTTTTTTCTCTTCAACGCCCTGCTGATGTTTTTTATCGGCTATAGCACAGCATAAATGTTCACTTTCTATATTTTCAGCCGTTAAAACAATATATTCATTTGCCATAAATGCCTCTCAATTTTTACGATTTGTAATTATTATAACATATTCATCTGTATATCCAACAATCTTAGTTATATTTTACACAGGTATGATTGGCACTTTACGTTGCTGTGCTACACTTCTAATGGAATAAATATTTATCTTACGGCTAACCGCCTGACAAGAGCGGCGAGAATGGAGGAATGAGTGAAAATTGCATATTTTACGGATACTTTTGCTCCGGAGGTAAACGGTGTAGCGAATACGTTATCAAAATTAAGCGTCTACCTCGAGAAAAACAGCACCAGTCATGCGTTTTTTGCCCCGGATTATGACGGTAAAGCCACCCAAACAGATGCATATCCCAAAGACGGAGCGCAGATTCATCGTTTTCCGGGCGTCAAAGTCAAAATTTCACCAAATAGCTGCCTGGCATTTCCAAAAACAAGAGAGATTTTTGACCTTTGTGATGATTTCGGCCCCGACATCGTACACGTAACGACCGAATTCGGCATAGGCTATAAAGGCATGAAATATGCCACATCACGCAACCTTCCGCTCATTATGAGCTATCATACCGATTACTGCAAATATCTCAGTTATTTCAATTTAGCCCCGCTTGAACCTATTGCGAACTTTTATTTAAAATGGTTTCACAACTCTTCCGAAAAAATCTTGGTCCCTTCAAAATACACACTGAATCAATTGACAGAAAAAAATTATAAAAATCTTGGTATATGGTCTAGAGGTATCGATACCGATAGATTTAATGTTTCTTTTCGAAGCGGGAAGATCAGACAAGAGCTCGGGATCGAAGATAAATTTACTTTTTTATATGTCGGTAGACTATCGCATGAGAAAGGACTACACATGCTTTTGCATGCTGTTGAAAAAATAAACACCCGCTTCCCAGGCAGAGCGGCATTCATCTTTACCGGTGACGGACCATACGGGGAGCATATACGACGCGCGGGCTTTGAAAATGTGATCATGACCGGTTTTAAGAAAGGCCGTGAATTATCCCAAATCTACGCATCCTGCGATTGTTTTGCTTTCCCGTCGGGAACCGAAACCTTTGGAAACGCGGCTCTGGAGGCAATGGCCAGCGGTCTTCCGGTTGCGGGAATCAGCTGCGGCGGCGTGACCGAATTCCTCGTGCACGGCGTCAATGCGCTGCTTTGCGCCAGCAGAGACAGCGAAGCTTTTTCAGACAATTTGATACGTCTCATGCAAGATCAGATACTTTATCACTCGCTTGTAGAAAACGGTAAAAAAACAGCATTATCCAGAGATTGGGATAAGATTTTTGACGGCCTGATGACCGACTATCAAACAGTAATCAAGCAACACGCTGCGGCCGCATGGCTGCGCGCATGCTGAATACGAAAATAATATAAAGGATTAGAATAAAATATGAAAACAAACCGTATCTCGGAAATCTTTAAAGTATTATTCGGCGAAATCCCCGGACAGCTTGTCATTCAAATCACAAATCATTGCAACGGTACCTGCCCCCAGTGCGGCATGCGCAAAACGGCGGCAATTGAAAGGTGCAGGCTTCCGGCAAAAACAATTCAAGCGGCACTTAGGCAGTGCCCTGAAAACGGATTTGAAGCGGTGTCCTTTACCGGCGGAGAACCTTTTATCAATATGGACGAGCTGTTTTCCGCTCTTGACCATGCAGACGAGACCAAGATCCGCTATCTCAGAACCGGCACCAACGGATTTATGCTGGCACCAAATGGTAAGAGCGCCGATATCAAACAGATAACCCTCTTTGCACAGAAGTTATCCGCTACAAGAGTGAGAAATTTCTGGATAAGCATAGATTCCTCAGATACGAAAATGCATGAGAGCATGCGGGGCTTGCCCGGCGTCATTGAAGGCATCCAAAAAGCTCTGCCCGTCTTCCACGCGCATGGGCTGTATCCAGCCGCCAATTTAGGGATCAACCGTAACATTTCGGGTCTATCCATCGACAGGCTCAACGGCCTTGATGATGAAGAACGTTTTTTGAAGGCATTCAAATCGGGGTTTACTGCATTTTTTGAAAAGGTGATTCAAATGGGTTTCACGATTGCCAATGTGTGTTATCCGATGAGCTCAAATAATGAAGAAGTGGCACATCCTGCTTACGGAGCCATTTCCGCCGATTACATCATCAGTTTTTCCTCGCGGGAGCTTCAGCTCGTTTTTCAAGCACTGTTTGAGGTGGTATCAGTTTACAGGGATAAAATTCGGATTTTTACACCGCTGTCTGTGCTGTACGCCATGGCCGACGGGGATGAGACCTTGTTGTTTCCTTGTCTGGGCGGCATCCGTTATTTCTATATTGACAGCCGGGACGGACATATTTATCCCTGCGGGTATCGCGGTAATGAGGATTTGGGTACGGATTTAAAAGAAGCCGTTCGGCAAGCGACAGGCTCTCAGCCCAACTGTATGAAATGTCACTGGGAATGCTTTCGGGATCCGTCCCAGCTTTTCGGGATCATTCGTTATATGCTGCGTCATCCCATTCAAACATTTTTTAAGAATCAAATCGATCCCGCTATCCGCAAGCTTTGGTTTGAGGATATAAAGTATTACATCGCATGTGATTTTTTTGACGGCAGAACCGCGCCGCGGCGGCAAAAAAAATCCGTCTCTCACACAAGTAAGCGAAACATCTTGTGATTATTTTATGATATGGCAAATTAAAACCTGTTTTTCTATGTATGCACTTGCATCGCTTATGCTAAAACATGAACGTTCCATTATTATTGAACTCAAAATTATGCTCACCAGAGTAGCATTCGGTAAATTCTTTTCTAAACTTTTCGTTATTGAATATAAAAAGCACGCGTTAGATTTAGCTTAGCCCCCCCTTATCAGTCTTGCGCATAGGCATCCGCCATGGGATGGGGATCACAAACTTTGTTATCGGCGGGCTTCTTCCCCGACTTATAAGCAAGCATACCATAGATAAAAGCGGTCAGCGGCGCTACCAGCAACAGCGCAATGCTGCCGATGAGAACCCGCATTACTTCGATTGTGAATATCTTCATATTCAGCAAACGCACCAAAGACGTTTCGCTGACCTTAAAAAGCATCATAAGCATCAGATAACTACCCGAATACGCCAGCAACAGCGTGGTCGCCATTGTGCCGATGACCGATTGCCCCACATTGAATCCGGATTTCACCAGCTCTTTTCTTGAAATATCCGGTCGTTTGATCTGCACTTCTTCCATTGCCGCCGCTACATCCATTGCGATATCCATACATGCGCCCGACGCCCCAATCATAATCGCGCAGTAAAAAATATCCTGCATATTCAAAGAGGTATACCCGCGCAGCATCAGTGTGGATGCGTAAGGAGCGGCCATCCCGTCGATATTCATCAATACACCGAATAAATACGCCAGCGCCACAGGAATGACAATGCCTGTTATGGACCCAAAAAACGCACTGACCGCTTTTTTTGAAAATCCGGCCACTGAAAATATAATCACGCCAGAAAGCAGCACAAGCGTTAAAATCGTTATCGGCATCGCAGGATAATTGCTCAAAAGACACGGAATAAGCACGAACCAGATGATCAGCACCGATACGACAAAGGACAAAATCGCCCGAAGGCCAATTTTACCCGCATATAAAAGCAGCATCACCGCGAATACGCCAAAAAGGAGGATAATATGATTCTGGCGTACATAATCCACGGCCACGGCGCTCGTTATCCGGCCGTCTTCGATGTTTGCGCCCACCAGCACCCTGTCACCGACCTCATAATACTGGTCAAATTCATACTGACCTATCAGGGAGTTATTAAAGCGTATCGTCTGCCCGTCAAACCTGCCTCCGATCACCTCCCCTTTCAGGCTTTGACTGCCCAGCATCACGACCCCCGAGATCACCATGTCGCTGTCGTCTGCCTCTGTTACACGACATATGATTTCAGCCTGCCCTTCATCTATCTGAGAATGATTGACAGCCATATTCAGCATAAAAATGAATGAGGACAGTATTAGAATCATCAGCAGGGACATTATAGAATTTTTCTTCATCTGTTTTCCTCCATTAAATAGTTTTAGACACCCATTTTCCGGGGTGCCTAAAACTATATGTTACAAGTACCTACGAACCGATCGTTACGCTAAGCACCTGCGCGAGCATCTGGGCGATTTCCGTGTTATCCATAAAGCCGCCGAAGGCTTCTTCAGAAATACCCATGACGCTGAAAGGAATCTGCGTACCTGTGTGCGCGTAAGTGGTCCACTGCACGCCTGCCCGCTGAGAGACTATGTGGTTGACGGCAATACCCGCCGGGTTGTAACCATAGCCGGAAGAGGTATCCCCTGCATCAACCGAATCCATGCCTGCCTCAATTAAGGCTTTTTCCTCGGCCGTAAAGTCTTTAATGCCAATAGTTTCGAGATATTCATAATAGGCATCTCTATCGCCGCCTGCCTGGTAAACATCTCCGTAATTGTCTTCAAAACTGGCTGTGATCCCGTCGATCGCATCCAGATTCAAAAAATAGTCATTGGCAAAACCAAGGCCAAGTCCGCCTGTTTCATGGTCCCCGACAACTACGATCAACGTTTCCTTGGGATGTTCGTTATAAAAATCCATAGCTACCTGAACCACTTCATCAAATTCCAGTGTGTCGTAGACCGTGGCCACAAGATCGTTTGGATGACAAGCGTGGTCGATTCGTCCACCTTCCACCATCAAGAAGAAGCCGTCTTTATTCTGCGCAAGAAGCTCCACGCCCTTCTGTGTAATCTCAGAAAGACTCAAAAGGTCAGTATCCGAATTTGCCCGGTCCACTTCATAAGGCATATGGCTCTTGCTAAACAGTGCCAATACCTGATCCTTCGCTTCTGGTGAGTAGTCTGCAAAATCCGCCGCTCCGTCATCGCCGATAAAAGTCGTATAGCCTTCGGAAGCCATTTCCGCAACCAGATCTCTGTTGTCTTCCCGTTTAGACGCATCGTCAGAGCTTGGCACAAAATTTCTGTAGCCGCCTCCTGCAATAAAGTCAACACCGCTATCTACCAGGTCTTCGGCAATACTGTTTTCATCGTCACGATCCGCATTGTGTGCATAAAACACGGCCGGAGTGGCATGAGTGATGCGTGTAGAAGTGACCACACCCGTAGCATAGCCCAGCTCTTCAGCCGCCTCGACTAATGTTTTTGTGTCCACGCCGTCAGCCGTTTGTGCAATTACTCCATTATTTGTTTTGACGCCGCATGCCAATGCGGTACCCGCTGCCGCCGAGTCGGTCACCAGCGTATCCAGAGAATATGTCGTATTAATTCCCGCAACCGCCATATCATTCATCACAAGCATGGCGCTATCATCGCCTTGCATATGCCTGAGATAATATTCCGCAACCTGACGCTGGGAAGCACCTAAGCCGTCACCAATCAGATAAAAGACATATTTTGGCTGCTCGATCTTTATCGTTTTGCCGTCAGCCGTTTGGATTGTTTGCGCACATCCGGTCAAAATTGCAAAACAAAAGACCAGACAGGCCAACCCCGCCCAAACAGCTCTCATTTTCTTAAACATCTTTGATTTCCCCCTGTAAAAGATTTTGAGCGTAATACCCAACAAATATTGTATGATCCGCGTGTAAATTTCACAATTATACCTGCGTTAATTATGGGTAAAGTAAGCAAACAACGTGTCAGTACTATGATCTCTGTCGACAAAAGCACAAAAAAATCCTTATAAAACTTTCGTTCTACAAAGATTTACCGTCTATTTATTCACCTGACGAAAAGGCTTTGAGACTGAGACCCATATTTATATAATTGCAATCCTTTATCCATATAAACCCCTGAGGTATGGACGCTTTGAAAATGATATTATTCCACCAAGCTGAATGCAGCTATAAAGCATATCTTTATCTTTTAATCTTTCGATAAAACACCGAGAGAATCACCGCCGCAAGACTAAGTGCCGTCACTGAAAGAAACGCGGTATTGATTCCATGAAGCTCTATCTCCAAAGCCGATGCGGCAGGATGCGCTGACAGATAGACGCTGCTGCTGACTGTCATCACAGCCACGGCAGCCGAGCTGCCCAAAGAGCCCGCAATTTGCTTAACGGTGTTTGTAACGGCATTGGCATGAGGAATTTTTTCTTTCACAATCTTTGCCAGACCCGCTGTGGCAATGGGTGAAATAACGGCGGCGATGCCTACCGCCCGAATCAGATATATCAGCATTATGGCGCTGTGTGAGGTTTCCATAGAAAGCCTGGAAAACAAAAAAGTAACCGTCGTCATAATAACGGAACCTACAATTGCAAGCGCTTTGATGCCATGTTTATCAAATATCCGTCCGGTGAAAACGCCCATGATACCCATTGCCAGAGAGCCGGGCATAATCAGCAGTGCGGCAGTCAGCGGAGACATCCCGCGGACAACTTGCAGGTACTGTGGCATGAGCAGCATACCGCTGTACATTGCTGCGGTAAAAATGATATTGATAATCAGTGCATAAGAAAAATTGAATTCTTTGAATACACGCAAATCCAGCAGAGCGCCTTCCCCACGTTTAAGAGAATAGAAGACAAAGATGGTCAGAACCATGGCAGCGGCGACCGCCAACCAGATCTGGCGTTCACTTATAGCGTAGAGCAGGGCTGCGCAGCCCACAGCGGATAAGATGAATCCGACAACATCAAATTTTATTTTTTCCGTTTCATTCCTGAGCGTCAGGAAGAAAAAGGTTCCGATGAGAATAAGAAGCTCCAGCACCGCCATTGCCCAGAATAAAATATTCCATCGGTAGAACTGAATAACAAATCCACCGATAGAAGGCCCCAACGCCGGAGCCAAAATGATACCGAATCCATAGACCCCCATGACTGCGCCGCGTTTTTCCGCCGGAAACACAGAGGTGATAATGTTGAGCGCAAGTGGCATAGCAAGCCCACTGCCCACCGACTGAACCAACCGTCCAATCAACAGCGGGATGAAATGTGCAGATAAAGCGCAGAGTAGCGAACCTATTACAAACAGGATTTGAGAGGTTACGAAAATTTGCTTATAAGTGAAGCGTCTTACTAAATACGCGCTGGGCGGGACCAAGATTCCGCATACCATAATATAACCGTTTGCGAGCCACTGGGCCTGATCCAGCGAAATATGCAAATCTTTTGTCAATGTGGGAATTAACATATTGATAACGGAATTATTCATAAACATGACAATCATACCCGCCATGACGAAAGATACCGTCAAAATAATACGCTTTTTTCCTGCCTGTTCCAAACTGCCGACCTCCTGCTGTTTCCAAGAAACCATTTGAGTATAGCACCGTATTGTTTCCTCGTCAACTATTTCGATTGACGTTTACCTGTTATTACGATAGAATACTGTCGAGGTGAGCTGCAAATGGAGCCAATCACACAAGCCATCCTTGCTCTTGTGAATCATATCCAGCTTCATCAGCGGGATGAAATAGAGCAGTGCCGCAAGCAATCAAAAGACATAGTACCCCTCCACACAGTGGCGGAATTCTTTGTGCTGAAAAAAATCGGGCAAACGGGAACCATCAACGCTTCGTCACTTTCCGAAACTCTGCGTATTTCAAAAAGCGGGATTTCCAAAATCACCGGGCGTTTTTTGGAGCGCGAACTGATTATTGCAGAGCGGCGAAATGGCAATGAAAAAGAAATTTATTATAGTCTTACAGATTACGGCAAACAGGTATATGACATTCAAAAGCAAATCGGCCGCGAAAAAAATATACAATTGAAAGCCTTTCTTGCAGATTTCAATGAGGAAGAACAAGAGACTATCCTAAAATTCCTGACCGGGATTAAGGAAGTGTTGTACGGTTCGGCGCCATCAAAAAACCAGTAAAACTCGAACAAAAAATCCGGAAAGTGTAAAGCCCTTTAGCTACCTTCAATTACTGATTTATATGATTTTTCAAATACTAAAAAATAAAAAACCGTATATTCATAACGAAATATACGATTTTAATTTCTTTAAACTGGCTGGAACAAGAGAATTCGAACCTCCGGCCTCTTGAACCCCATTCAAGCGCGCTACCAAGCTGCGCTACACCCCGACTGAAGCAAGTAATATTATAACCATCCATAGTTCCTTCTGCGTGTTGCTCAATATCTATGAAACCGGGCTAAATTCTCATAGAAACGATTTCACATGACGTTGACAAGATAGATGCAGTTTATTCTGTCGTTATTTCCATTCCAAGAAAAAAAGCAGTTCGATTCATGCGACTGCAGGTAACGCTTGTCATGTTGGCTTCGCCTTCGTCACGATAGCGTCGATGACTGCCCATAGCCAAAACGCAATGCTCCAAAATGACGATACATCATGAACGGTCCTTGGTATCCAATATGCCCATAACGTGTTTTTTGCGTCCGAAAGTGGCGGAGTTATCGGATTCGCCAGCGAGATAAGCAGCAATACGATAATATTTATATTAGCTATTACTATCGCCGCACAAAGTATCCGAGCGCCTTTCCTGCCATCGCCCCGATAGATCTGCCCCAATCCCGGAATTATCAGCGATAGCATACCTGCAATGATCGGATTTCTCTTCATATTAACCATCTTCTCCTCTCTGAAACATCTTTAAAACCAAAGATTTCACATATGCCCGCCGGATGCCGATTTCCGTCAAGCGCCTATTTCCTCCCGTACTCACGGCAAAGGTCGATGAAAATTTTCATCGCGGGTGAGAGCCATTTTTTTCTATGGTATACGATTTGTGTAAAAAAGCGCAAATCCGTCTCCGGGAAGCGTATGCGGAGAAGTCCTTTCTCTGACTCCTCCATCACAGCATAATAGGGAAGATACGATATACCCAGCCCATTTATCACATACTTCTTTATTGCCGTTTCCAACACGTTGCCCGGGGGAAATGCTGATGCGTCTGCAGATAGCGCTCAAACTCCTGCCGATAAGTACATTCTTTTTCCGTATACAACACCATTTGAGTCGCCTCGGGTAACAAATCATCTCGACTGTGGTTGGCGGAAGCAACAAGGCACATCTTTTCCTCCTGAAGCGGATATATCTGAAGATTTGGATAGTCGTAGAGGGGCTTGCTGATGTCAAGCTGCCCGGATAATAAATGCTCACGCAGCAGCGCACAGGGCTCATTGAGGACCCGAGATACTCACCTAAGGATACGCCGACTTATATGCCTTGATAATGGGGTACAGACGATACATCATCAGCGATTCCGGCGCGCCGATGCGAATGCTCTCCTGCAAGACTTCGTCGGTCTTACCCAAATGCTCGATCGTCTCATATTGATGCAGCACAACATCTACCTGCTCCAACAACTGCTTGCCGAAGGTGGTAAGCTGCTTATGCTTTCCGGCCTTCTCAAACACCGGCCGCCCATAGTACGTTTCGATTTCCTGGATATTAAATGTCAAAGTTGACTGAGCATATCCAAGCGCTTCCGCCGCCTTTGTAAAACTGCCCACCTCGGCTATTTTATAAAAGGTTTTCAGATTTCGGATTTCCAAAGCGCATCACCTGAAGATCGTATTTTCTTAATTATATCAATCAGAAAATTGAAGTCAATATTTTAATATTTCAATTTTACAAATAGATTGTACCCCTGTACAATGTACTTGCAAAGGAGTTGCAGGTATATGTCTAAAAAACTAAACGCCGTCACGTTAAGCGGATTGATGATCGGCCCGATTCTGGATTCCGGGATTTTATTTTTGCCGCCGCTTGCCTACGAAAATTTGGGCAGCCACTCGATAATTGCATGGATCATCACAATGGTGATGGGCGTACTTTTTGCCTATGTTTTTTCAAGAATGAATGCCGCTGCCCTGGATAATCAGGGTGTCAGTGTTATTATCGGCGATACGTTTGGCAAAAGGGTAGGTGCACTCTCTGCAAATTATCTTACAACCGCCGTTTTTTTCGGCCCCGTTGCCGTTGCCTTGACCGCCGCCGGCTTCATTGGCGCGGTGCTTCCGAATTCCGGCGCAAACCAGACCGCTATCGCAGCCGTCATACTGATCGCAGGCGCGTTGGTTGTAATTTCGGATGTTGCTTTTATGTGAATATTTTAATATTTAAAATTTCAATTTGCAATATATTTTTCATAAATTATAATATTATTGGAAAGCCCTGTCACTCAAATTTGCTTTTAAGTATCTCCCTTATTAACTCCTTCAAACTCTTTGAAACCGTCACAAAACAACTTTTCCATATGCTATTTTTTATTGTTTTATAAGCAAATAAAAAAACCTCATAAAGAATTCTTTACAAGGTTTTATTTTTTTAAACTGGTCGGAGTGAGAGGATTCGAACCTCCGGCCTCTTGAACCCCATTCAAGCGCGCTACCAAGCTGCGCTACACCCCGACTGAAGCAAATAATATTATAGACTTTGCTTGCTCTTCTGTCAACTTATAAATTGGCTTCTATCCTTTGAGTACTTTGAGCTCTTCCAACAGTGCGGGCACTACCTCAAATATATCTCCCACTACCGCGTAATCCGCGACGCCGAAAATAGGCGCCGTGCTGTCTTTATTGATGACGATGACCACATCGGAAGATGTCATGCCCGCTGTGTGCTGCACGGCCCCCGATATGCCGCATCCTATATAAAGCCTTGGGCACACGACCTTGCCCGATTGGCCGATCTGACAGCGCACGGGATACCAGCCGTTATCCACGATTGGGCGTGTAACGCCCACGGTGCCGCCAAGCAACCCGGCAAGCTCCTTAAACAGCTCTATTTGCTCCTCTGTTTTTACGCCTCTGCCAATCGCAATAATAACTTCGGCGTCTTCTATCTTCACCTCATCGGTGCATTCATTTTCAATGTAATCCACAAATGTGGTCCGTATTTTTTCCTGCGCATAGCTGATGTCTTCTTTTATGATTTTTATATCCTCTTTTTTACAAGCCGGAGCGATTTTAAACACGCCTTGACGAATCGTGCCTATCTGCGGCCTGCTCGTATCACAAACGATCGTGGCCATTAAATTGCCGCCGAATGCGGGCTTTGTCCATTCGATATCTTTTGTCTCAGGATTATAAAAAAGCTCGGTCGTATCCGCAATCGAGCCCGTATCGAGTCTGCATGAGAGCCTTGGTGCCAAGTCTTTGCCGTTCTCCGTTGCGCCCATCAGCAAAGCGGACGGCTTATATTTCTCACAAAGCTGTGTAAATGCATGCACATAGGCGTCCGTGGAATAATGCGCATACTCTTCCGCCTCTACGATGATGACCTCATCTACACCATAAGAGGATATTTCCTCTGTCATGTTTGCACAAGCCTTGCCGATAAGTACGGCAATAAGTTTCTCTTCTGCCGCATCCGCAAGTTTTCTTGCTTCGCCGAGCAGCTCCAGTGATACTTTTGCCACCCTGTCGCCACATGCCTCAACATAGACCCATATGTTTTTGTAACTTGATTTATCCATGTGCCGCCTCCTATACCAACTTGTTTTCGACAAGCAGCCTTGCAAGCGCTTTGCCTGAGAGCTCGTCTGTTTCTTCTTTTATGATCATACCGGCCTGTCCTGTCGGCGGCACAAAACTGCGAAGCACTTTTGTACGTGAACCGATCATGCCGATTTTGTCCATGTCCATGCCTTCAACCTCGGCGGCGCTTAGCATTTTTATTTCTTTTCTGTTTGCCGCCATCTTACTCTTCATGGACGGATAACGCGGCGTATACGACGTTTTTGTCACGGTGAGCACACAGGGCAGCTGTGCTTTTAAAGTTTCAACGCCCTCTTCCAGCTCCCGTTTTACAAAAAGACAGTTATCTTCCAGCTTGATATCCATAACGCTTGTGACTTGGTTATAATCCAAATGTTCCGCGATCTGAGGACCGACTTGCCCGGTCTCGCCATCTAGCGTATGCTTTCCGCATATGATAAGGTCAAAGCTGCCGAGCTGTTTTGCAGTCATGCTCAGCGCATAGCTCGTTGCCAGCGTATCGGAATCTTTAAAAGCCCTGTCCGTAAGCAGCACAGCTTCGTTGGCTCCCACCGCCAAACATTGCTTGAGCGCATTTTTTGCCTGTGGCGGGCCCATGCTAAGCACGGTTATCGTGCCTCCGTAGGCTTCTTTAAAACGCACGGCAGCCTCGACAGCGCATGCGTCAAGGGGATTTAAAATCGCAGGCACGCCTTCTCTGATCAGGCTGCCTGTTATCGGATCTATTTTTATTTCTTCAGTATCCGGCACTTGTTTTACACAGACCAATATATCCATTCTTATCTCCTTTTTGAACATAAGGGCAGATAGCCTATCTGCCCTTTGATTGTTATTGTTTAATTGTTACCTGTTATATTCTTATCTGAGTATTGCATTTGCGATAATAGAACGCTGGATCTGATTTGTTCCTTCAAAGATTTGGAAGATTTTTGCATCTCTCATGCGTTTTTCTACTGGGTACTCTCTGCTGTATCCATATCCTCCGAAGATTTGTACGGCATCCGTTGTTACTGCCATTGCCATATCGGATGCGAATGTTTTTGCCATCGCCGCTTCTTTGGTATATTTTTGCCCAGCCTGTGCAAGAGCAGCCGTGTTATGTGTAATCGTTCTTGCGGCTTCTATTTGAATCGCCATATCCGCGATCATAAACTGTACCGCCTGGTGAGATGCAATCGGAGCGCCGAAAGGTTTTCTTTGTTTCGAATAAGCGATGCAGTCATCCATGGCGCCTTGTGCAATGCCTACTGCCATTGCCGCATTAAATACTCTTCCGATATCAAGCGCGGACATGGCAATTTTAAATCCGATACCTTCTTTGCCGATCAGGTTTTTCGCGGGCACGCGAACATTGTCAAAGAATACGTCGCAAGTATTGGACAGTCTCAGCCCCATTTTGTTTTCTTCTTTGCCGATTTGAATGCCCTGTCTGTCTTTTTCAACAATGAAAGCGCAAATACCTCTCACGCCTGCCTCCGGATTGATTGTCGCAAAAACAATGTGTACGTCCCCGTATTTTCCGTTTGTCACAAAAGTTTTTGGTCCGTTTATAATGTAATCCTCACCGTCTCGGGTGCATGTGCAGCGAAGCGCTCCGGCATTGGAGCCTGAATCTGCTTCTGTCAATGCAAATGTCATAAATCCACCGGGGGTGATTTTTTCTGCCACATATTTTATCTGTTCCTGTGTACCGAATTTTGACACGCACGCAAAAGGCAGCCCATTGAGTGTAAGCGAAATCGCAAACCCTGCGTCCACTTTCGCCAGTTCTTCAAGCACAAATGCAATTGTGTTATAATCGAGCCCTACGCCGCCGTATTGCTCTTCTATGTCCATACAGTGAAATCCGAGCTCGAATCCTTTTTTATAAAGTTCCAGGGGGAATTCGCCTTTTTCGTCAAGTTCATATATGTGCGGTTTTACCTCATTTTCTATAAATTCTTTAGCCAGTGCCACCAAATCCATTTGATCTTGATTCATTATCATTGCCATATCAACTACTCCTCCTAAATAAATATAAGACTATTATACACTATAAAAATAAGAATTTTAAAGAAGTATTTTTTAATAATAACCAAATTATACATTGATTTTATCGTTTTCAATACTTTATAATGAAACAAAGTGATTATATAAAACTTAATCATTAAATGTAGGAGGGTACATATGGAACTTGTAAAACAATTTGATGAAATGCTTAAAGACTACATCAAACCTTTGACATCTCCTGTTGCCGTGAAATTACTGCAGGATGACGAGGAGTTTCCTGAAAAAGCACGCCGTCCGGCTAAAATTTTCGGCCATCCGATTGCTCTATGTCAGGGAATCGGTATTGTGCGCAGATATGGCTGGACATTAGGTTTTGGCAAAGGTGATAACGCATGCGGGCCTTCTCTTGCTTATCTGGGATGCCTGCCGTATACCGAAAAACAAAAAGAAGGCGGCATCGTCTACCCGCTCTATGCAAAAACGCTCGAGGCCGGCAAAAAAACGGAAGAAGCCGTCGGCAAGCTCGAAGAAGGCACATTTGACAAAATCCTTCTTGCGCCTTTGAATAAAGCCGCTTTTGTTCCCGATGTGGTATTGGTTTACGGTAATCCGGGTCAGATCGTAAGACTTGTTCAAGGCGCAAATTATGTTAACGGCGGATACGTAGGCGCCAAAGCAACCGGCAGGGCCGCCTGTATCTCGGAAATCGCAACAACGTTCAAGACACAAGACTGCAACCTCACAATACCCGGTGCAGGCGAAAAAGTGTTTGCGCTCACAAGTGATGATGAAATTATTTTCTCAGCCCCTTATAATAAACTGGCAGATGTTATCGAAGGCGTAGTCACGACACACAAAAGCGGCATAGGCCGTTTCCCATGGCCTATCGCGGGTATCAAAGCGGCACCAACCATGCCGGGCGAATATAAGTTCCTTCAAGTCATGGCAGGAATCGAAAAAGAAGAAGAATGAATCTCGTAAGAAAGAGCTTTTTGAAAGCTCTTTTTTGTATTAAGATTGTTTTTTTGCTTCGCACATACTATTTTAAGTTTAAGCAAAACACTTTGGCTGCAATATTACCCAATTAAAATTCTGCATAAACATAACACGAAATTGACAAGTGTTCATTTATTCATTACAATAAAGTATACGTCTAATATTTCTTAAGGAGTAAAGGAATGGATAGTGTCGCTAAAATCCCAAAAATGTTGGAAAACGAAACGAACGACTTCTGCCCTGGCTGCATGCTGGGTATCGCCATCCGGCTGATTGCGGAACTTATTGAAGAAATGGAACTGAGTGATTTACAACTGCTTCCTTTAGGTGTGCCGTGTCCCGAAAACGCCGCCGGCTGGGGCGAATTTTCTATTGCGAAGCCACCTTTCGGCTCAAGCGCTATGAGCGCAAGCATAAAACGCCTTCATCCTGATAGACCGGTTATTATATTTCAGGGAGAAGGCAGTACAGCATCATCGGGTATTTCAGACACCATCCACACGGCCAACAGAGGCGAAGCCGTTACTGTGATATCTATTAATAATTTATGCAAGGATAATTTCAACAGCGGCATGTCGTTTGGTTCGGCATATAGCTTTCAATCACCTGCAAGCTTTCAGCCTCCCGGTATGCCCGGTAACTTAAAAACGGCGGAAATGATCGCAACACTGCCAAAAACGCAGTATGTGGCCAGAGTGTCGCTGCATAATCCAAGCGAAATCTTAAAAGCGAAAGCGGCGATTAAAAAAGCACTGGAAGTGCAAATCTACCACCAAGGATATTCTTATGTTGAGATCATGTGTGCATGCCCCGTGAGTCTTGAGATTGAGCCTGCCGAAGTACCGCAATATATGCAGGATGTGATTTTGCCCGACTACTCTCTTAGCATATTTAAAATGATTGAGGAATAAAAGGATAAAATATAATGACAAATCAAGAATTGATAAATATGGCAATAAATGCCAGAAAATCTTCTTATGCGCCCTATTCGGATTTTAAAGTAGGCGCCGCGCTCCTTGCTTTATCCGGCAAAGTCTATACGGGCTGCAATATTGAAAACGCCGCTTATTCACCGACAAACTGCGCCGAACGTACTGCTTTTTTCAAAGCGGTCTCGGAAGGTGAACATGATTTTAAAAAAATAGCGATTGTGTGCGGTTATAATGAACCGCTTAATCAATATTGTTCTCCATGCGGTGTATGCCTTCAGGTGATGAGTGAATTTTGCGGTCGTGACTTTGAAATAATTCTTGCAAAAAATGCAGAAGATTACAAAATTTACACACTTGGAGACTTGCTTCCCAATGCCTATACGCTAAAGAAAAAAAATTAAGTTGGAGAGTGCCTTTCGGCACTCTTTTTTTATTTACTTGAAAACATTTTGATTCAAATAATCGGCACCTTTATCTACCGCTTCATTGATATAATCACTGCCCTTATCAACGGCTTTGTTCACATAAGTGCTTCCTTTGTCAACAGCATTTTTAAATGTTTTTTTCATTTTATTTCTATTGTTCATCATGCCTCTTGCGGCCATGACTGTTGCCGCAACTCCAACAGCGCTGATAAGAGCCGTCGTTGTCTTTTTGTTCTTCATTTTCCTCACTCCTTTTCGATTTATTTTCTGCAAAAAAATTATTTCTTATGACATACAAAATTTGATAATTTTTATTTTTTAATTTATAATATTTAAAATGAAAAAACTTTTAAATCAAACACAAATCAATCAGGTCATCCATAGATTAAATGAAGCTTACGAAGATGTGGATACTTTTTTAACTTACTCAAGCGCATATGAGCTTTTTGTTGCCGTTATTCTCTCCGCACAATGCACAGACAAACGCGTGAATGAAATTACTTCCACTCTTTTTAAAATAGCTAACACACCGCAGCAAATGATTTCTTTAGGCCAAGAAAGGCTGGCAGCTATCATTAAAAGCGGCGGACTCTATCAAAACAAATCTAAAAATATTATTGCCGCAAGCGAAATAATCATTCAAAAGTTCAACTCTCGGCTGCCCGACACTATGGAGGATCTGCTGATGCTTCCGGGCGTGGGAAGAAAGACGGCAAATGTGATTTTATCCCATATATATAAAAAAGACGCTATCGCGGTGGATACACATGTTTTTCGCGTATCAAACAGAATCGGGCTCGTGGACGAAAAAGACCCCGACAAAACAGAGCAGGCTTTAATGAGTGTTATCGATAAAAATTTATGGAGCAAAATGCATTTTAAATTAATCCTGCACGGACGCAATACCTGTACTGCAAGAAATCCCAAATGCAGCATATGTATTATTAACGATATCTGTTTATATTTTAAAAAATTAAAAAATTTTTAAAAGGAAATTATATGAAAAAAGAACATAAGAAAAAATTAATAGGCCCTACGATCGCATTAATTGTTTTCATGATCTTATTTGTTTGTATGTTAATCGTCAATATCGTCTCAATACGGTTTGCTTTGGTTCCTATCTACGCACGCGTAATGTCACTGATCATTCCGATCGGCGCAATAGGACTCATGATATATGTCTACATCTTAAGAGTAAAAGAAATTAAGGAGGGTAAAGAAGATGATATTAGCAACTATTGATTACATTCCCGGAAAAGAATTCGACGTGCTCGGCATGGTAAAGGGCTCGATGATTCAATCCAAACACATCGGCAAAGATATCGGCAGCGCATTTAAAAGCATTGTGGGCGGAGAGCTTGCGGCCTACAGTGAAATGATCAATGAATCGAGAAGCATCGCCACACAAAGAATGGTTCAGGAAGCACAGTCTCTTGGCGCAGATGCAGTTATTTGCGTTCGCTATGTATCAAGCACTGTAATACAAGGCGCGGCCGAAGTGCTGGCATACGGCACAGCCGTAAAGTATAAATAATCATTGCAAAGCAATAACATATCTGATACTATAAATCATACAAAAATGTACCGCAGGGAAAACGGTGAGAATCCGTTGCAGCCCCCGCTACTGTAAGCGAAGACAAATCTCAACAGTGCCACTGCCCGCCGGGCGGGAAGGCCGAGAGGCGGATGAACGCAAGCCAGGATACCTGATGCATTTTTATTACCAATAACTCTCGGAGGGCGGAGTTAAACGTGCTTTTCTGTTCGTTTTAATTAATTTCTCTTGCCTGACGGGGTGTAGAGAAATTTTTTATAATTAGGAGAAAAAACATATGTACAAAAAACGAAAGCAACTACTCGCAATACTGCTCGCCTTGCTTCTTTTGATTTCTTTTGCATCCTGCAGCAATTCTACGTCTTCAGCCTCACAGGCTGATCAAACTGCATATCCGTTATCGATCACGGATGATCTGGGCAATCAAGTAACAATAGATGCAAAGCCTGTGCGCATTGTCAGTTCTTCCCCTGCTGTTACGGAAATTTTGTTCGCTTTGGGATTGGATGAAGAAATCGTGGGAGTAAGCAGCTCGTGCGACTATCCCGAAGCCGCAAAATCAAAACCTCAACTCTTTGACTACGCAACACCCGATGTTGAAAGCATCATCGCGGCAGAGCCGGATGTGATATTATCGGATGTGGCCTACGGCATTCCGGAAGATACACAGCTTCTTTTGGAACAATCCGGCATTACGATCGTGCTGATGACGTATACTTCCATTCAGGATGTGCTGTCCAATATCACACTGATCGGCCAAATCACAGACAAAAATACCGAGGCAGCCGCACTTGTCGAAGATATCAACACACAGATTGCCGAGCTCACTGCAAAAGCGCAGGATCAGCAGTCAAAAAGCGTCTTTATTGATGTCGGCGGATTTTATTCGCCCGGCGAAGACACTTATTTAAATAATATGATCACAGTGCTTGGAGCCACCAATATAGCGGCAGAAATCGGAAGCGGCTGGGTTATGGTGCCGGTGGAAAGCCTGCTTGAAGAAGACCCTGATGTCTATATCGACTTATCGGTAAACACTTCCGGCGATATGCCTGCCGAGTCTCTCGTTCAAAGTCTGAGCGCAATAGAAAACAGCACAGTCTACACGTATGCGTATTCGAGTAATGAAACATCGATCCTGTCGCGCCCGGGTCCGCGCATTGTGGAGGCGATGCAGCTGCTATATGATGACATTTACGGCAACTAAATAAAATAATACATATATATAATTCTCAAGGCAAATTGCCTTGAGAATTAATTTAGGTTAAAAATGAAAAATAAGACTGTTATATTCTTTATACTTGCAAGTATTTTGCTGATGATGTTTTTTTTAACACTCGGGTCTGCCGAGATCACATTTGCCGAAACTTTTAAAATTCTGTTCGGCAAATTTTTCCCTTCCATAAAAATCACATCATCAACAAAAGAAATCATCGTTTTCAATATTCGCCTTCCGCGTATTCTGCTATCCTATATTTGCGGATCCGCTCTGGCGCTCTGCGGCTGCGGTTATCAGAGTGTATTTAAAAACCCTATGACGGATCCGTTTGTACTGGGTGTGTCTTCGGGAGCGGCGCTGGGCGCCACGCTGAGCATCATATTGAATATATCGAGAGCGAATTCCTTGCTCGGATTGAATATAACGGCTCTTATGGCTTTTGCGGGCGCACTCGCAACCGTGTTCGTTGTCTTTGCCATCTCACAAAAATCACGCAGCGCTTCCACCTCTTCCCTTCTGCTTATCGGCATTGCGATCGGTCAGTTTATCACGGCTGTGATTTCTATTTTAATGCTTACAAATCAAGACAGCATCAAAGATATCTATTTTTGGACTCTGGGCAGCTTTTCGGCAAAAACATGGCCGCATCTGTTGATTGTATCGGTTTATTTTATGATCGGACTCATTTTTATGTTTTATAACCATAAAAATTTGGATATCATGCTTCTTGGTCACAAACAGGCACTGCAGCTCGGTCAGGACGTATATAAAGTGCGCAGGCATATCCTCTTCATCACTTCAGTTCTTGCCGCCGGTGTTGTCTCTGTTACGGGGATCATTGGTTTTGTGGGGCTCATCACCCCGCATATCGTGCGGATTTTCACAGGCCCGATCCATAAAAAACTGATGCTTTACAGCATATTTGTCGGCGGCATCTTTTTAATGAGCGCCGATAGCATTGCACGCAGCATCACAAGCCAGGAGCTTCCCGTCGGTATTGTTACCGCCATTTTCGGCGCACCGTTTTTCATTTATTTGATTTACTCTTCAAAGCGGGAGGTGTTTTAAATGAATTGTATCGAACTTAAAAATGTGAACTATCACGTAGAAGATAAACATATCTTGAAAGATATCTCATTTAGCATAAAACAAGGTGATATGAGCGCGATTATAGGCCCGAACGGCGCGGGTAAAAGCACGCTGGCCAACTTGATTACAGGTATCCTCATTCCATCGGGCGGCAGCATTTTCGTCAACGGTAACCCCTTAAATAAAATGACCCGCAGAGAGATAGCCAAAAACATCGCTGTCGTGCCCAGCAGTTTTGAGACAACTTTTGATTTTACAGTTTTTGATATCGTGCTTATGGCGCGCTACGCGCACAATAAAAGAAATTATCTCATCACGCCTTCCGATACCCGTCTCGCACAGAGCGCCTTGGCTAAAACCAATGCGCTCCATTTAAAAAACAATTACTACAAAAATCTGAGCAGCGGAGAAAAGCAAACCGTATTGCTTGCACGTGCCATTGCGCAGGATTGCCCGATCATACTGCTCGACGAGCCCACCAGCAACCTCGATATCAAAAATCAAATGGAAATCATGCATATGCTCAAAGCGATGAACGATGAAAAAAAATGTATCCTTGCCATTATGCATGACATTAATTTGGCCGTGAGATTTATTGAAAATTTTATTATTTTGAAAGACGGCAGGCTAATCAGAACGGGAAATATTAACGAGGTTTTTACAGAAGAAATACTCTCGGATTTATACGATATAAACATCCATATTCTCAAAGATATTCACAGGCAAAGTCTGTTTATGCAGGCAGAAAAATAATCGCATTTTCGTTATAAAAACGTTTAATTTATCTAAATTTCACAACTTATCCACAAAGTTTTCCACTTATGCACATATACTTATAATTCATTTGATTTTGGCATATACTCGCAAACTTGCTTGGATTTTCATGTCTTTTTTGGGAAATACTTACTGTGTTTTTACATCTTTTTAACTGCTTATTCACACTCTATCCTCAACCACATGGATTCGATTTTGACAAAAATAAAATTAAATTGATAAAACGTGGTAAAAATAGTAAAATAAAGTACGGTGATTTTTATGTTTAATATTGTGCTATATACCCCGCAGATCCCTCAGAATACAGGAAACATTGCCCGAAGCTGCGCGCTTACAGGCTGCGTGCTCCATTTAATCAAGCCGCTGGGATTTTCAATCGATGATAAGCATCTTAAAAGAGCAGGGCTCGATTACTGGGATAAGATGAGTTTTTTTCTCTATGACAGCTTCGAGCATTTCATTGAAAGCGCAAAGCCGCAAAGACTGTATCTTTATACCACAAAAGCACAAGACTATTACACGCAGGCAAATTACCGGCCGGATGATTACTTCATGTTTGGCAGTGAGACAAGCGGCGTAACACAAGATATACATGCATACTGTGCAGAAAACCGCTACACTATTCCCATGAGAGCCGGTAATCAGCTGCGAAGCCTGAATTTATCCAACTCGGTCAGCATCGTTTTATATGAGGCGCTGAGACAAAATAATTTTTATGGTTTAAAATAAAAGTAATTATTTTTTGCCAATCGCTATATATTTTTTAAGGAGGTAAGAAATGGATACATCAAACGTATATGATATTATTATTATAGGAGGCGGCCCCGGCGGACTGAGCGCCGCGCTGTACGGAGCGCGCTCCGAATTAAAGACATTGCTGCTTGAAGCGGGACTGCTTGGCGGCCAGATCGCAACGACCACACATGTGCAAAACTATCCGGGCTCAATCAAAGACTGCACAGGTCCGAGATTAATCGAGAGAATGGAAGAGCAGGCAGTGGAATTCGGCGCTGAAATCGCTTATGACATGGCACAGGAAATCAGCAAAGAGGGCGATTTGTTTACCGTAAAAATCTCTGCAAAGAAATCTTATCAGGCTAAGACAGTGATCGTCGCGCTCGGCGCCAGCCCGAAAATGCTGGGCATTCCCGGCGAAGCCGAATACCGGGGTAGAGGTGTGAGCTACTGCGCAACATGCGACGGCGGGTTCTTTAAAGGCAAAGACATCGCCGTTATCGGTGGCGGGGACACCGCCCTGCAGGAAGCCATGTTTTTGACAAAATACGCTTCAAAAGTATATATTGTTCACCGAAGAGACGAATTCAGGGGATGCAAATCGCTTGAAAGCAGGGCGAGAAAAAACCCGAAAATAGAAATGGTGCTCAACAGCCTGCCGCAGCGCATTGCAGGCACCGCTTCGGTGGAAGGACTTGAGATAAAAAATAAAATCACAGAAGAACTCAGCACGTTGAATGTGAGCGGCGTCTTTTTATTCGTGGGATACAAACCAAACACAGATCTTGTAGCCGGCCTGATCGATCTCGACGACCATGGATACGCGCTTGCAGGCGCGGATATGTCGACAAAAATACCCGGCCTGTACGCCATCGGCGATATGACGAAAAAGCCGTTGCGCCAGGCCGTCACAGCAGCCGCCGACGGAGCGATCGCTTCCATCAGCGCGGAAAAATATATTGATGAACTCGATGATAAACAATGTTAAAGAAACAAAATAAAAAAACTCGGCAGTTGCCGAGTTTTTTATTTGCTTAAATTAATTATTCAGTCGGATATGTACCAATCGTTTCTTCATCAGCCATTGTATATTCTACACTCGTGACAACATTATTTTCTACAGTAATTTCAAATGATCCATCAAACTGACCTGCTGATGAACTAACTGCGCTAAAAAATCCTGATTCATCACTACTATCATAAGTGCCATCTGTAACAGCATTGCCGTTAGCTAAATCAAATGCTGCTTCCGCGGATGCAACGCTGTAGATTGTTCTCGCATTGGCTACAGCGGTCTGCGTTCTTGCGTTTCCAATAAGATTTGTCATTGAAGGAACAAGGATTGCGGCCAAAACGCCGAGTATAGCAATAACTACAATAAGTTCGATAAGCGTAAACGCTCGTTTTTTAGATTTCTTTTTTAAATTGTTATTCATACTTATTATACTCCTTTGAAATATAAATTATCGATTTTTGATTATAGTATATAATATCAAAATTAGCAACAAAAAACTACACGTTTTTCAGTTTTTTTACATTTTTTTTATAAATATTTCTTGAATTCCTTGATATTGACTGCTTTTCGCTGCGCCACAGACTGCTCAACCTTCCCGGTTTTCACGAGTTTTGCCAAGTCCGAATCCATTGCCTGCATACCGTGTTCTTTCCCCGTTTGGATAAAATTATCGATCTGATGCGCTTTACCTTCACGTATGAGATTGCTGATTGCATCTGTGCACACCATGATTTCAAGTGCAGCTATTCTGCCCGGTGAGCCTTTCAGCGGCAGCAGCTGCTGTGAGACAACTCCCTGCAGGGACTCCGAGAGCTGTGTGCGGATCTGCTGCTGCTGCGCGGGCGGAAAAACATCTATGATACGGTCTATCGTATTCGATGCGCCCATTGTGTGCAGCGTCGAAAAGACCAGATGCCCTGTCTCGGCCGCCGTGATCGCGGCTCTGATCGTATCCAGATCACGCATTTCTCCAACCAATATGATATCCGGGTCTTCGCGAAGCGCCGCATGCAGCGAAGGCGCGAAGCCGATGGTGTCTTCGGACACTTCCCTCTGGTTGACCATGCTTTTTTTATGCTGGTGAAGATATTCTATCGGGTCTTCAATCGTGATGATATGCTGCGCCCTGTCTTCATTGATGTAATCCACCATGGCGGCAAGCGTTGTTGATTTGCCGCTTCCCGTGGCGCCTGTCACCAGTATCAGCCCTCTGGGCAGCATGCAGAAATTTTTGAGCACGGGCGGCAGGCGCAGATCATCCAGTGTGGGAATGATCCTTGCGAGGATTCGAAGCGCCATTGCATAGTTGCCTCGCTGCTTATACACATTCACCCTCATTCGGTTGTTGTGCGCAACATAAGCAAAATCCGTATCTCCCTTTTCTTCCAGGGCGTGCTTTTTATGCTCGGGTATGGCCGGTATGATCAATGCGTTCACATCCCCGGGCATAAGGGGCGCAAAGCCTTCTATCTCACGAAGCTCCCCGTCTTCTCTGAGACACGGCGGTTTGCCGACCGTGATGTGCAGGTCGGAAGCTTTTCGCTCCACCGCAATTTTTATTAAATCGTCAATTGTATACATAGCTCTCTCCTATAATGTATATGTTGCCTGAATCAGCTCTTGGATTGTTGATTCCCCGTTTAAAACACGCTTGATCATATCCTCTTTCAGCGTTGTGGTTCCCTGTGTTTTGGCGTACTGCAAAATCTCCGTGCTCTCTTGTCCGTGCACGATCATGCTTCGGATCGCGTCATCAATGATGATGATTTCATGGATCGCGATTCTGCCCTTATAGCCTGTGTTATTGCACTGCGTGCATCCTGCCCCCTTATACAGTTTCACACTGTCTGCGCGCTCTAAAATAGCATTTTCACTTGCGCTGGACATGTACTCCTTTTTACAAAAAGGACAAATTTTCCTTACAAGCCTCTGCGCTACGATGCCTGTCACGGCCGAGGCTACCAAAAACGGCATCACGCCCATGTCGACAAGTCTGCCGATCGTGGTCGCCGCATCATTTGTATGAATCGTGGAGAGCACCAAGTGCCCCGTAATAGCCGCTCTTATGGCAATGGATGCCGTCTCGCCGTCCCTGATTTCCCCTACCATGATAACGTCAGGGTCCTGCCTTAAAATTGAGCGCAGCCCGCTTGCAAAAGTAAGCCCCGCCTTCGTGTTGATCTGCATCTGGTTTGCCCCGTCAATTTTGAATTCGACAGGGTCTTCTATCGTCACAACATTGATTTCCGGGCTCATGATCTCATTAATGATTGTATATAAAGTGCTTGTCTTGCCGCTGCCCGTGGGTCCGGTTACAAGAATAACACCGTGGGATGTTTTAATTAATTTCTCAAAAAGAGACATATTGCTTTCACTAAAGCCCATGGCATATTTACTCGTTATCAGCTTGTTGTTTGGATTAAAAAGAATCCTTATAACCGCTTTTTCTCCATAAACGGTCGGGATCGTAGAAACACGCATATCAACAAGGGAGCCGTCGAGCTCGATCTCGCATCTGCCGTCCAGCGGCACACGCCTCTCCGCAATATTCATCGAAGACATGATTTTGAGCCTCGTAATAAGCGAGCCATGCGCCGCAACGTCAAGTTTTAAAACTTCTCTGAGATGTCCGTCTACGCGCATACGCACTCTCGTATTATTTTTTTCCGGCTCGATATGAATATCGCTCGCTCCGACACGCACGGCCTGCAGAATAATCGAATTGACAAGCCGCACCACGGGCGCGCTGTCTACTCTGTCGTCCGCGGCATTTTCAGCCGCCGCGATCTGACTTGAAATAGCATTGCTGAATTCTTTGTTGACATCTATCGCCGCTTCGTTAGAAGAAAGCTCGGCATAAAAAACATCGATCGCCTCATTGATCACTCTCTCCGGCGCGATAACCGGCTTGATATCCATATCGGTCATAAAGCGCATATCTTCTATCACATAAAAATTTAACGGATCACTCATCGCAACGATTAAGTTTTTGCCAACCTGATCGATCGCGATCAAACAGTTTTTACGCGCGAAGTCCTGCGGAATAATATTTACAATCTCCGTATCGAGCTGCATTGATTCCAAGTCGACATAAGCTGTTTTTAATCGTTTGGCCAGCACTTTTGTAAAATCGACATCGGATATATATCCCTTTTCTATAAAAATCTCGCCAAGTTTCTTACCGCTTAGCGCCTGCGTGGAAAGTGCGTCATCGAGTTGCTCTTGTGTTATCAATTTCTCTTCAAGCAGTGCTTGTCCTATTTTATTGCTTTTACTCATCATCTTTTCCCTTCAAAATTAAATGAAGAACAGTCTTGATTTTTTAATTACATTTTTATATCATATACTGCAACAGAGGTGTTGGTATGACAATATTTTATTATTTTTGGCCTATTGCATTGCTTTTCGGGCTTTGCATCGGCAGTTTTTTAAATGTGTGTGTCTATCGGATTCCGATCGGGATGAAAGTCTATGAAGGGCGCTCGATTTGTCCTTGCTGCCGTAGCGGGCTTCATGCGCTTGATCTGATCCCTGTAGTAAGCTATATTATACTGCGAGGCAAGTGCAGACATTGCGGCTGCCATATCAGCCCGATTTACCCAATCGTAGAATTGCTTACGGGTCTTTTATTTGTAGCCGCTTTTTATTTTTACGGCCTCAGCCTTCAGACTCTTTTGGTATGGGTGCTGAGCAGTGTTCTGGTTGTCGCCTCTTTTATCGATATACACACTCTGGAAATACCCGACGGCGTATCGCTGTGGATAGCCGCCGTTGGAATTGCCTCTTTCTTTGTGCCTGATCTTGTGTGGTGGCAGCGCCTGCTCGGCTCACTCGTTGCCGCGTCCCCCCTGCTTATCATATTGCTTGTATCAAAAGGCAATGCTATGGGCATGGGGGATATAAAACTCATGGCAGCTGTCGGTCTCATTTTAGGCTATAAGCTTTCCCTGTTCGCATTATTTTCCGCCACCGTATTCGGCGCTGTTATAGGCCTGCTGCTGATTATACTCAAAAAGAAAGGCAAAAGAGACGAAATACCGTTTGTTCCCATGCTCAGCTTTGGGATTCTGTTTGCCTTGTTTTTCGGCAATGATATCATCTCATGGTATTTATCCCTTCTGTTCTGATCTTATTGTTGCCAAATATAAGATAAAATATTTCCTTCTTCCCCTGCAATGATTTGCGTATTATAGCATTCCACTGCGGTGGTAAGCGTATAAGAGATGCTTTCGTCTCCTGTCAGCGTTACCGTACAATCTATTTTCAAAAGATTATCTTCCAGCTTTTCTGTCCATAGCTCAACGCTGTATCCGTTATAAAAATCGTCATCATATAAACCTTTGGTTTTACCGTCATCATACATGTAGATTTTCCCGTCTTCGCTGTACAGTTTTCTTTTTTCGGGGTCAAGAAGCAATAAAGCTTCATCGGCCGATATTTCAAGTTCCTGAGAAAACCGCACCTGCGAAACAAGTATCTTCATAACCTGATCGGCTTTCATTTTAGTTTCAATTCTCGTTGTAAGTACTCGAAACATATTGCTGGAGGGTACAAGCATAGAAACAATAATTGTGCCGACAATAGAAACTAAAGCAAGCACAACAACAACTTCAACGAGTGTGAACGATCTTTTTGCCGATTGTTTTCCTAACATCGCTTATTCCTCATTTGGATAAAACCCTTTCATATGCACATTCTCATCGGGGTCATTTGACTCTATAAGCGTTCCGCTGCATATTATTTGCTCGCCTTCCAGCGTAAAAATAATTGTATGTGATTTTGACGAGATATAGCTGTCGTCAGATTGGTCTGCTGCGGGAGAAGTTAATGAATCCAGCCTTTTCTCAAGCTGCTCTGCCGCCGCATAGCCCGCACTGTTGCGCAGCTGAGCCGTGGTATGTGTATTGGCCGATGTAACGATGACTCCGACCAGCGTGATAGAAACCAATGCCAGGATCGCAATGCTGACAATGACTTCGACTAAAGTTAACGCTTTTTTTGATTTTATATTCATTGATTAATCATCCTCCGGAACGCTTAAATATATGCCTTGATTGACCCATTCCGTCTCTGTGGAGCCGCTTTGACCGCCCGAAGCAGAACCGGCATATTCACTCAAATCAGGAACATAATGCGTATACTGCATTCTCCCGCTACCAAGACTTATATTGGAAGCCACCACCGCACCGTAAAGTTTCTTTTCCATTAAAGCGCTTCCGGCAAAATTCACCGCGGCATAGGGTGCGTAAACAAATCCGTAAAGAGAATTATAATTATTGAAAGATATCGTGGGCACTTCGCTGCCCAAGCCTTGCGCATTGCAGATAATAAACAGATTCGGAATTCTTGGATCGGGATTCGGCACGCCGTAAAGATAATTATAATATCCTATAAAGCTATTGCTGCCCGCATCAAAATTTACATAATTGCCCGCACCGTCATCAAGCAGTATAAACACATTGTACTCTCCCTTGCTTAATATATCTACACCGTTTGTGATACTGACCGTATCCTCTTTATCGCTTGATGTTTTCAGCATGACGTATACATCATGGTCCGTTGCGTCAAGCACGAGCTTTTTATCCCATTTAAGATCATCTAAAATAAGCGTACAATTTTGATCAATGATATGCTCATCACCGTTGATTGTATAATAAGCGCTGCTTGTATCTTTAAAATGTACTGTGATTGTGGTTTGCGCTATTTGTGCTCTTATATCCGCAGGCACCTCCCAAGCGGGAGCCGTGATTTGAATATCCAAAGCCACCAGCGGAACATCATTGATATCTGTAAAAGCAACCACAGAAGCTATATCATCGACAGGTTCCACGTCTTCTATATTATCCGGATCCGTATAGATAATTGTGCTTTTATAAGTTCCCGTATTGTTGGACTCGCTGTCCAATTCTCCTCCGAGTGTGACAATTCCGCTCACACAGCTTTTCCAGCTGGCATGGATTAGCAGTGCATTTCCTTTTGCCGTTAGATTTCCCGTGAGCTTCGCATTATTAATCTCGGCATCGCCGCCTATAAGCACATTGCCGGTGCTGTCACTAAGCAGAGTAAAATCTCCGCTTGCTCTCACACTACCCGAAAAACGCGAATTATTTTGAACAGTAACGCTGCCGTTTGAAATGAGATCGCCTGTCAGAGACGCGCCGGAATCAAGCAAGACATCCCCACCGGCTGTGATATTCCCGTTGATCGGTGAATTGGCATTGACATTGATGCGGCCGAGTGTGGCAATATCGGCATTTACCGCACTGTATGACGTGCTGCCTGATTTATTTTGGCCGATAAACACATCATCCCTTGCAGTTATATTCGAATTAATAGTACTGTTATATATGTAAATCGTACCGTTGGCATTCAAGCTTTTTACCTGACTGCATGAACTGACATCAATATCACCTTCCGCATAAATATCACAATTGGAATTACCTGTCAATGCAACGGATTTTTTGGCGTATATGCCGTCTTTTACCGTGGCTTGCGCAATAATGACATTGCCCTGTGAATACACGGCCCCGTTAATAGTAGGCCCGCCGCTGAGCAGTATATCTCCGCTTGCATAGATGTTCCCGTCCAATGTCGCGCCGCCCGTTACGGTAACTTTACCGTTTGTGTAGATGTCTCCTTCTACATAAGAAGAAAGCGTTACGTCTTCGTTTGCTTTTATATCTCCAAAAACTTTCCCGCTTCCTGTGATTGAAACGCCTTTTTCACTGTTCACATCCGCATAAACAACAGCGCTTCCGGTTATTTGAATATCTTCGGTTGCATTGACGGTATTGCCTTCATCTTCTGTGCCTGAGATAAAAGAACCATATAAACTTAATCCACCGATAATATCAATATTTCCGGTAATGTACCCGCTTCCTGCTAAAGACAGTGTCTCACCGCCGTTATCTAAACAGATATCGGCTTGAACGCCTGAATTTGTGAAATAATTTTCTGTTTCGGCAAACCCGGTCCCAAGAGCAAAAACATCAAAAGCGGGAGCTTCACTCGTCTGTGAATAGATAGCGCTGATAAGTGTGTAGATATCACTCGTTGCTCCTTGATACTGCGCGCTGACAGTTATTTTATAAGTTGTATGTGAATCTATTGCATCATAAGGTTCGATAGAAATATCAAAACTTCCCAGCTCGTCGTCTACTCCGCTGCCGGAAAGTTTATCAAGACCTTGCGACTCAATAGCCGCAGGATCTATTTCACCTGATTTTATTTTCGCCACCACCGCATCGAGTACAGCTTTAGCCGTAAAATCAGCCTGCTGCTGCTCTATGGTTGTTGCCGTTTGCTTTGCCGAAGTCCCTGCAAGTAAAACAATGCTTGTCCCGATAATTACGACAAAGGCAAGCATAAAAAGCGTCATCACAAGAGTGCTTGCACGTTTATTTTTCAGCATCTTTACTCCCCCCGCAAGGCACTTGGCCTCAAAATTTTTACTGTCTTACGCTCCTTCAATTCAATCGATTGACGGCGCTCCGAAGAATCGTATCGAAATATCTGCTTTTTCATTCGAACTGTTTGTTTCTTTTGAAATCGTCAGACTGTCGGCCACAAACGCACGGCCATCTTCATATAACGCATTGACAAAAGCTAAAATCCTGCTGTGCGAGCCTGTTACTGTTATGTTCACAGTCGTACAGTACATGAGTGTTGTTGATTCACTTTCATCACCCGAGGTTGTTGTATCTGTAGTGTTGGCCTGCCCGTTGATTACATTTGAGGCCTGCTGTATGGGAATATTCGTATCTACCTCTTCGGTGGATACCCTCTGCGAATAATAATCCGCATTTGATATTTGCTTTTCCGATATGTCAATCGCATTTTGGGTCAAGTTATATTTATTTACCAATTTATTGATATATTGGTCTAATTGGGGTTGCTCGATCGATTCACTGAAAGGCTCTGCGGCAGCAAGGGCGTTATCGTATTGCTCTGCGAGCTGGTCATCAATAATATCGAGTATTTTTAGATCTGATTTTAATTGGATGATCTTTTGATTCAAATCATCCAGCGTTGCCTGTTTTTCTTTATTTCCAGTCATAATCGGCTTAATAAGCGCATTGAGGCCAACGAATATAATGACGAAAACTGCTAGCAGAAAAATTAAGATGATTTCTCTTTGTGAAAGTCGTTTCATTCTTCCCCGCCTCCCTTCAGCTGGCATTCAATCGAAAATTCCAGTGTGCTTGTATCTGATAAGCTGTTTCCCGTATAATTTACATTCTCAAACAGATCCAAATTTTTCAGTGCTTTAGCAAAATTTGAAGGTGATAATTCTTTTTTTGCCTGACAACTCAGTTTCAAAGCACCATCTTTGTAAGAAAATGTTATAATGCTCACATCCGAAGGCATAACTTTTGTAATACTGTCCATAAATTCATCATCAAAGATGGGATATTCATCAACATTTGCTTTAAATTCTGTCGCCACATTTGCATAGCTTTGCAGCGCTTGCAGCCGAGTTTTTTTTGTCGCGATTTGATCCATACCTTCATTTTGCGTATTGATTTGATTGATCTGCTCATTCAAGTTGTTGATATCCTTGCTTAAATTCATTTTCTGAATATAAAAATATGTATAAGTTCCACCAAGTAACAGCAACATAATGATAAAAATAATTAAGCATACTTTCATTGCGCTAGATGCTTGTTTTTGCGGAGTATTTTTTTTAATTCTTTCAAAAAAATTAATATCTTTCAACCCATGCACCTCACAATCTGATCTGTGCGCCAAGAGCATTGGCAAATTCTTTTAAATTAGCACCTTTGATTCCGGGATGCTCTTGATTGTCCATCATCATTACATCTATACTTAAGTACTCCGTCAGCCATTTATCAATTCCATGATAGTTGGCTCCGCCGCCGCAAAGAGATACGGTTATTTTTTTATCCTTATATTCGCTTGAAGCTAAGAATTGAAGGATTTTTTGTATTTCATCTCCTATATAGCTTAAGTAGACATTATCGGTATTCGTGTTGTTTTCACTTGCTTCTTCCTGTTCATCCGCTTTTTTTATAGATAGCTTATATGCGCTGTCAAGCTCAATTTTTATGCAACGCGTATAAAGCAGATAGGTCTTGGAAAAAATATTGAAGTTAATAAAATTATAGCCTATGTCAACGCACACGGTAATCGCCTCATTATCATGTGCCGCTTTCATTCCCATATTCAATTTTCGAATGCAGTTTGCGCCGATGTCTAACGCCACAGGTGACAGATAAGCTTGAGAAAGCATTCTTTTATAACTTTCAATGATTTGGGACGGCATCGCAAACGCATGCGCTTTCAGCGTATTTTTATCTTGGTTCTGGAGAAAAAACTCCACAGCATATTCTTCGTTACCTAAATAGGCGCTCATTTCATTTGTCACAATATTTCGTATGTTTTTTACACTCGTTTTAGGCAACTTGATCTCTCTGACAACAATATCCGGGCTTGTGAGCACAATAGATGTTTTGCTTCCGCGCCACTTGTTTTTTTCCACTTCTTGTCCAATAATTTCTGCTGTACCATCAAAGTCGGCGATGATACCGTCTTGCGTATAGTCAGGAGGCGTAGGAAGTGTATAATAATTTGAAACTATGACTTGCCTTGAACTTATAGTTGCAAAAACAAATTTTATATATTTGCTTCCAATATCAATTGTTAGCAAGGTCTTCACCCCTTAATTTATGGATTAATACATATTTTGATACAATGTATAGATAGGTAGTATTACCGCAATTACAATGAATGCAATAATCACAGCCATAAACACAATCATCATCGGTTCGATTAATGAAACCATCTTTTTTACCGCTGCATCTGATTCATCTTCATAAAAAGATGCGGTTTTTTCCATTAAAGCATCGAGCTCACCCGATTCTTCCCCTACCGCAATCATTGATTTAAACATCGTCGGAAACACGTCAAATTTTTTAAGCGAATCACTGAGCGATACTCCGCGTTTTAAGTCATCTATAATAATAGCTACGCATTGAGTGATATATGCATTATTGATCACTCTGGCAACCACCTCCAGCGATACAAGCATCGAGATGCCGCTCGCAGAAAGAGTAGAAAGCGTATGGGCAAACTTTGATGTCATAAGCACTTTACGCAGTTTCCCGAAGACAGGCATACTGAGCGTAAATTTATCCCACGATATTTTTGTCGAGGGCAATTTTTTAATGAGCATTATCACACCGAAAAAAGCCCCTGCTACAATTAAAATAATCCACCATTTATATAAAACAAAATCAGTTATCGCAATTAAGATTTTAGTCGGGAGCGGCAGATCAATTCCTTGCGTCGCATACATTGTCAGAAATCTCGGTATAACAAATACAAGCATAATGGTAACTACAATAACACATAAGCTGGCAAGAATAATCGGGTATACCATCGCTCCTCGAATCTGCCTTTTAGTTTTATTTTGTTTTTCAAAATAACTTGACATCCTTGTCATAACATCGTCAAGCGTGCCGCCTTCCTCGCCGGATTCAACAGAACTTATCAAATAAAACGGAAAGGCTTTCCCCTGGTTTGCCATGGCTTTATGCAGCGACGTACCTTTACGCACATCCTCCAAAACAGCCAGTAATTTTGATCTTGTTTTTTTATTCGTTGTCTGTTCGCACAATATGTCAAGACATTTAACAACACTGATGCCTGCATTGAGCATGGCGCTGAATTGTCTGCATATAACCGACAATTCTTTTAAAGAGATTGTGCCGTTTGCTGATTGAGAATAGCCGTCTCTTGTGAGAGAATAGCTTATTAAATACAGCCCTTGTCTTTTCAACTCTATGATAAAATCATCATAGTTGTCTGCTTCAATATTTGCGTTAATTTTTTTCCCTTCGGCGTTCATTGCCTTATAGATATATTTGGCCAAAACCTCACAACTCCCTGCATATGTCGAAAAAGGTATTTATTTAATTAATAATATAATATTTTGTCGTACTTTACAAGCTAATTTTACAGCCAAAACATGGGGATTTCATATTGTTTTTTCGTATGGATATCAAAACGAAACAAAGCTAAAAGTAATTTATATTTACATCTCATTGATGCATCAAAAAACAGCTTACAAAGAAGCTGTTTCCTATATGACATCAAATCAATCTTATTTGATATTGCCTGTATATTTCTTTGCTACATTTGCCTTTCGTATTTTACGCGATAATAAACCCCATAACAAATAACAAACAAATAAGCAAGCGCCATAAGCAGTATGATGTAAAGATCCTGCCCCATCAGTGCAAAAGCAAGCAGCAGTCCGCCAAATACATAAATCATCATATCATATGCCTTTGCTTTCGCTTTATTGCCAATAGCAATATTGCGTTCATCGTTTTGATCGATCTCAATTTGCTTTTCTATCTCGGGCCGATTTGCCACAGCTTTTTTGCCGATAATATTACCCGTCCCCTGTCCAAACATTCCGCATCCAATTCCCATAAACACATACGGCAATGCCTGCATAAAACCTTTCGGCTCTGTGACGGCTTTGATGAAATATAATCCGGTTATCACAAGAATAATACCTGCTATTATGAAAAGATAAGATCTTGAGATTTTTTTCATTTCTGCTCATCCTCCTCATAAATAAAAATTTCTTCAATGCTTTTGTCAAAATATCGTGCAATTTTAAACGCCAGAAGAATAGACGGATTATAACGCCCGTTTTCCAGCGAACCTATGGTTTGTCTGGATACTTCAAGACAAGCCGCCAACTCCTCCTGCGTTACCCCATATTGTCTGCGAATTTCTTCCAATCTGTTCTTCATTTTGCATCCTTCGTCAACGGAAAGTTTACTTTACATCCAATATATCACTTTATTTGATGAATGTCAAGTAAACTTTCCATTTGCCAAAACTACTTTAATCATATTTCCTCATTAATTCGATCAATTTTTTTACGCTGTAATTGGGAATCAATTTTTTCAGCGTTACAATGGCGATGTATCTTTTTGGCACTTTTGGTATCACTGTAATTTCGAACAGCTCTTCATTTTCCAATTCTTTTTTTATAAATTCTTTTGTTGCATACCCTATTCCGAAGCCGCTTTTTACAAAATCCATAATCAAATTAAAACTGACGATTTCCATTTCCGGAGATAGTCTCACATTGTTTTCTTTCAAATAACCGTCTAAATATGCTCTGGTGTTTGAAGGCAATTTTTGAAAAATAAGCGGATACTCCTCAAGCTCTTCAAGCGCAAGCTTTCCATTCGTTAACTCAAAATATTTTTTGTTTCCTACAAAGATATCTTCCACATCCGTTACTTTTATAATATTTAAGTCTTTGCTCTCCCTCATCGGCAAATTTAAAATGAGCATATCCAAATTGCCCGCTCTCAGCTCTATAAGTAAATTCTCTGTCAGTGAATTGACGATTTGAATATCAATTTTCGGATATAATTCGTGAAACTGTGCCAGATACGGCATAAGAACAAATTTACTGACGGTTGTGCTGGCGCCAATATGAACAAAGCCACTATCCAGATTTTTTAAATTTGCCAGCATATTCATCCCGTTATTAAAACTTTCTACCCCATTTTTAACATATTCAAACAATGCTTTCCCTTCACTTGTCATTTCCATGCCATGTTTTGTACGGATAAACAAAGTTGTATCGAGCTCTCGCTCAAGTGTCTTAATCTGCCAAGTAACAGCAGGCTGGGAAACAAATAAGATTTCTGCGGCTTTAGATATGCTTTTATTGACAGCAACAATATAGAATATTTTAAACGCTTCAAAATTAATAGTCATAAGTATAAACTCCATTTATTTGCAGTATAAAAAATATATATTATATTTATATATTATTTTCTATTATACTTCAATTAATAAATAAAAACATATACTTAAAAAAACTTTGAACGGAGCAAACCAATGAAAGATCAGCTTAAAAGCATTGTCCCCATTGAAATCATCAATACAAGCGAAGGAACGCTAAAATTATATAAGCTGCTGGAAATAACTTCTGATAACGAAGGCGAAATAAAAAAAGGAATTTACAATTCAAGCCAGGGCAAAGTCTATAGGGTGGCCATAAAACTCAACAGGCCTCATGTAGAGAAATATTTTGATCTGGATGACGATGCGGCCGCTTATTATAATCATCGGCAAATAGACGGTTTAACGGATGTGATTTTAAAATCGATACAGAATGTGATATTAAAACATTCATTTTCCGAGGACTTCAGGGTTTGGAACATCAACATAAAAAATGATATTCTGAGTATTTATTTAAATCAATATACAGACGAATTGGCCACAGTCATTCAGAATTCTCTTAGGGACCATTTATATAAAAAAGAAATGCACATTACGAGAATGTTTGGAAGTTATATCTTGCTTCAAAAAAAGCATGGTAGATTGCAGGCAGTAAAAGCCACACCCATTCCTTTGCAATACTGCCCATTAATGATACAAATGCTCAAAGAAGTGGGCGGAATATATGCGCAGGAACTGCTGCAGTCTCTAAAATCCGCAGATAAAGAACTTCAAACTTCACTCATGTGTAAGCTGATTAACGAAGTCGTCATCAAAGGAGGCTTTTTTGACACGAACAGACCTCTAAATTCATGTGAGGCTAACGTGCTTTTCGGTGCCTCGGAGACGATGTCTTCAGCCTTTAGAAGCGGCATGATCGATGCGGCTGTGATTGTTTCCAATAATTTGGGAACCATCATCACCACCAATGAAAGCAACACACAAGGCGCCGTAAAAAGAATGACAGGTCTATTTTTCACAAGCCCGTCGAAGACGATCATGCAGACTGCCATCGACGCAAAGATTATTCCGGTATTTCCTTATACGGCTGCAATCGATCAGCTGACAGGGGTAAAAAAGGCGATCGAACTCGGATATAAAAAAATAGCGGTATCCGTTGCGGCAAAGGATAATTATTTACACAAAGATTTAAAAAAGCTGGAAACAAAAGGTGTTGTTTTATATAAATTCGGTTTATGCTCAACGGGCATAGACGAAAAAACAGCAGTCATTATGAAAGACTATGCAGATATCATATGGTCGTGCGCGTCAAAAAATATAAAGAAACATATTCGGCCCAATGCCATTGCACAAATAGGCATTAAAATCCCGGTCTATGCAATGAGCAAAAGAGGATGGGAAATTACAAAAAATCATTTGATGTATATGAATCATGAAAATAATCTTGATGATGTAACCCTATGCTCCGGTGATGATATGCCGGTATGCTTAAACGACAACAATAAAATCAAAGTTATTGCCGGAAAAGAAATTTTTGAATGCACAGACTGCCCGCATCCCTATATTTAAGTACAGCGCGTCAAAAAGTTGATGGAACAAAACAGTTAGCCGGTGGCTAACTGTTTTTATATAGAATATTGAATGTTTATAAAATAATTGGAGCGAAAGACGAGATTCGAACTCGCAACCCTCGCCTTGGGAAGGCGATGCTCTGCCGTTGAGCCACTTTCGCTCGCTGCATATATTCATCAAACATTATATCAAAAATAAAAAATAAATAAAGCGAGAAAAAATATCCTCTTAACTTTCCTCTTTTTGCGAAAATTCAGCAAATTTATTTTTGCTGTTATTTATAAATATAATAAGTGCGAGGACTGCAATACACAAACCCGTTGCAAGCAGTATATATTTTATCTGAATACAGTCGGCAAGGGGCCCGAATAGAAACATGCCTACCGGCATAACTGCAGTCGCAATAAGGTCAATGATGCTAAATACTCTTCCCTGCACCTTATTATCAACATTTTCCTGTATCAGCACCGTCTCCGCCGTATTGAACATCGGAAGAAAAATTCCCGTTATTCCCATTATAGATAAATAAAACACAAAATTATCTGACACGCCGAGCAATATGCTGCATACTCCAAATCCCAAACAAGCAAGCGCGATGGAATGCATACGGTTTTTATACCCTCCCCACACAGACATAAACACACCGCCTAAAATAGATCCGCCGCTGAATAGAATTTCATTAAGTGTAAGGCGCCATACTTCCGGCCCGAAACTTCTGGCAACCATTAACGGCGTCAAGAATGCCGCGGGAGAAATCAAAAAAAAGAAAAATACATAATAAATAATCAAATAAGAAATCAACTTGTTTTTTCTTACATAGGCAATTCCTTCTCCGAATTCTATCAGTATACCGACTTGCTTGACTTGCGGTATGTTTATATGCGGTCTTATATGTAAAAAAGCCATAATAATAATCGCAATCGCGGCCGTGATAACGTCAACAAAAAATGATGTTTCTACAGAAAAGAGCGTGAGCAATACGCCGCCTGCAGCCGGAGAGAGTAGCATGATGCAGGACTGTATGCTTGATTTGATCCCGTTGATTCTCATTAATTTTTCTTGCGGAACAAATTGCGGCAAAATAGCGCTCACCGCCGGAGACTGCATACCGCTGCCGATTGAGCGCACGGCGGATACGGCAAAAATAAGCCATACCTGCTTATACCCCATCAAAAAGAAAAGCGCAAGAACCAATGTAGAAACTGCAACCAGCCCGTCGGAGACCATAATAATATATTTGCGATGATAGCGGTCCGCCCAAACACCCGCAAAAAGCGATATCAAAATCTGCGGCAAAAAACTCGCAAGGATTGATATGCTCATCATTAAGCCGGAAGAAGTGGTAAGTGTGATATACCAAATAATAGCATAGGCAACCAAAGAAGAGCCAAACAAAGAAATACTCTGACTGATTAGAAAAATGATTGTTTTCTGCTGCCAGTTCTCATAAGTATTATTTTTAGACTCTTGATCGCAATGATTTGCCATAAATAAATTTTCTCCCTGTTTTACACACACAGTTCGTAGGAATAGCTTATTATTTCAAAAAATATATTAACGCTTATTTATCGGATAGTTTTTAAAAGATATTTCAATTATGCGAAGACCTTGATTTCAGTTTTGTGTCATCGAATAATTATTTTAATTGTTTCTTATTTAAATTACAATATTATATATTAAAAATATAAAAATTAATAAAATTAAATTTTTCTTAATGTTGAATATGGTATAATGATTTAATTTTATTATCGGAGGTAGCGTATGATATCAGAAAACCCTAAAAAAATGTTGAATATTTATATCCTTGAAATATTGAAAAAATATTCTGATATTGATCATAGATTAAAACAACAAGACATCATTGATTATGTTCAAAGAGAATACGGATTGGAATGTGAACGCAAAGCAGTTAAACGCAATATCCTTTCATTAATTGAATTTGGATATGACATAGAATATAAAAACGGATGGTACATGGCGAGCAGAGAATTTGAGGACAGCGAACTTCATCTTTTAATCGACAGCATCCTTTTTTCCAAAAGCATTCCCACCCGCCAGGCACAAGATTTGATCGATAAACTGATAAAGCTTTCAAGCAGGTCGTTTATTAAAAAAGTAAAACACATCTCCAACTTACCTGAACTGCAATGCTGCGACAACAAACAGCTTTTTTACACGATCGATATTTTAGATGAAGCCATCGGCGCACGAAGAAAAGTCTCTTTTACATATAACGATTATTACACGGACAAAAAACTGCATCCACGCCGAGAACGCGCATATATTGTAAACCCGTATCAGATCGCAGCTACAAACGGACGATATTACTTAATTGCAAATTATGACTCGCATGATGATATTTCACATTATCGTATAGACCATATTACAGATATCAAAATCCTTGAGGATAAGGTGAAGCCTCAGAAAAATGTTAAAGGCTTAAAAAACGGATTGGACCTTCCAAAACATATGGCCGAGAATATTTATATGTTTAACGGCGAGAGCATAAAAGTAAAAATGCAAGCAGACAAAACGATTATCAACGACATTATTGACTGGTTTGGCAGCAAAGTAACATTTTCAAACGAAACGGAAAACACCTGCACCGTCAGCTTGAAGATCAATGAAAATGCCATTTTTTTCTGGGCAATGCAGTACGGAGAACATGTTAAAATTCTTGAGCCTGAAACGCTGCAAGAGCGAATCAAACAATCCGCTGATAATATGGCAAAAAAATATACGACTTAATGAAAAAGCTCTAAATACATACGTATTTAGAGCTTTTTCATTTTCATAGCCCTCATTGCATTGACAACTGCAATGAAAGCAACGCCGACATCGGCAAAAACCGCCTCCCACATTGTCGCAAAGCCAAAAGCTCCCAATGCCAGAAAAATTCCCTTTACAGATAAAGCAAAAATGATATTCTGCCAAATAATTTTTTTCGTTCGCTTTGCTATAAATTTTGCCTGCGCTAGCTTAGTAAGTTCATCTGTCATGATAACAATATCCGCCGCTTCAATAGCCGCATCACTCCCGAGAGCCCCCATCGCAATACTTATATCCGCTCTTGCAAGCGCCGGTGCATCATTGATGCCATCACCGACAAAGATAATCTTTTCTTTATCTCTTTTTTGTGCCTGAAGATATTCTATTTTCTCCACTTTATCGTTAGGTAATAACTGTGCATGCACTTCATCAATATTTAAGTCTTTTGCTACTTGCCATGCCGCCGTAGCCGCATCGCCCGTAAGCATGACAGTTTTCGTAATACCTTCCTTCTTAAGAGTTTTTATCGCATCGGCCGCATCGGCTTTAATTTCATCATTGATTTCAAGATACCCTATATATTCACCTTCTTTGGCAACATATACGATACTTCCTCTTGCATCCGCTCTTGTGTAGTTTACCTTTCGGCCTTCCAGTAATTTTTCATTTCCTGCAAGGATTTCCTTGCCATCGACAAGGGCAATGATGCCTTCCCCGCTGATTTCTTCATAGCTTTGTATCTTCCTTTGATCAATATCTTTTCCATAAAAAGATATTACAGCCCTTGCGATCGGATGCGTAGAATAGCCTTCCGCATACGCCGCTGCCTCAAGCAGCTCTTCTTTTGTATAATGATTGACCGAGACGAGCCGGAGAACTTTAAATTCCCCTTTCGTCAGTGTCCCCGTTTTATCAAACACGACCGTACTTGCATAGTTCAACGCTTCAAGATAATTACTTCCTTTAATCAAAATGCCATTTTTTGATGCTGCCCCAATCCCTCCGAAAAATCCCAACGGGATAGAAATCACAAGCGCGCACGGACAAGAAATAACTAAAAATATTAACGCCCTGTAGACCCAGTCAGCCAAATTGGCATTTTTTACAAAAACAGGGGGGATCAAAGCAATTGCCAATGCCGCAAATACAACCGCAGGTGTATAGGCTCTTGCAAACTTTGTAATAAAACTTTCCATACGTGCTTTTCTGCTGGCCGCATTTTGTACCAAATCAATAATTTTCGAAACAGTGGAATCATTGAATTTTTTTGTTGTTTTTATTGTCAGTACATTGTTTTTGTTGATGGAGCCACTTAAAATCTCGTCTCCTTCTTTGACTCTTCTCGGCACAGGCTCTCCCGTCAATGCAGAGGTATCAATAAAAGATTCCCCTTTTATGACGATGCCGTCCAAAGGCACTCTTTCTCCCGCTCTGACAATAATATTTTGCCCTATTTCTATCTCTTTGGCCGCAACGCTGTGCTGCCCTTGCGCAGTTTGAACTATGGCGTAATCAGGACGGATATCAAGCAGAGAACGAATAGATTTTCTCGAACGGTTCACAGCCGTATTTTCAAATAATTCTCCCAGTTGGTAAAAGAGCATTACCGCCGCACCCTCAGCGCTTTGTCCAATGATAAACGCCCCTATGGTTGCAATGCTCATTAAAAAATTTTCATCAAATATTTTCCCCTTTGTGATATTGCGTACTGCCCGCAGCAATATATGAAAACCGACAACAAGGTAGCTGCTTAGAAAGATAAAAAACTCTGTCAGCACGGATGCTTTTAAGATAATACCTGTCGCAAACAACACCGCTCCGATACTAAGCCTAATAACTTCCTTTTTGTTTGCAGTGAAAAAATTGTTTTTATTTGTATCTTCAGATATGTAGTTAGCTGTGTCTTGCTGATATGCAAGCTCTTCTTTGATAAGAATATCTGGCTCATGCTTCAAAACAACAGCTTCTATTTGTTTTAAAATAGTCTTTGTATCATGCGTATTGCTTATTTTCACAGACAATGTTTTAGTGATAAAATTTATGGATGCCTTAACGTCTCTGATCTGATTGATTTCACTTTCAATTTTAGCTGAGCAATTTGCGCAATCCAGTCCTTCAAGTATAAACTTTTTCTCCATTTTTTCTCTTTTCTATCATTCATTAATATGAATGAGCGCTTGATCAAAAATTTGCTTGACATGCTCATCATCCAAAGAATAAAAAACAGCTTTGCCTTCCCTTCTGAATTTCACTAGCCTTGCTTGCTTTAATATACGCAGCTGATGAGATATTGCCGATTGAGTCATACCAAGCAGCGCTGCAATATCGCAAACACACATATCTGACGCCAGCAGAGCATATAGAATTTTGACACGTGTGTTATCCGCCAGGATTTTAAATACCTCCGCCAACTCATACAGGCTCTTTTCATCAGGCATACTGTCTTTTATTTGTTTTGTTATATGCTCATGGTCCCCCGAGCATTCCATTTTCTCTATTGTTTCACAATCACAGCAGTTTTTCATTATTTTCACCTATATAACATATGAACATTTATTCATACGTTTATTATATTCTCCTTTTTTCTTTTGTCAATATATTTTAAAAAATTATTTTTGAATAAGCCTTCATCTGCTGGTTATGATAATTTTATATTTACTTGCCCGGTTGGATTATCTATTGAATAATTAAAAAAATAGTTTAAAATAAAATATAAATCTTAAATAAACATAATTTACCAGCAGTCATAAAATACACGATGAATTGAGTTGATTACGATGAACGACGGTTTTCTGCGAGTGGCATGTGCTACCCCCGATATTAAAGTATGTGACGTTGACTACAACACAAACAATATTTTATCAATGATTAAAAACGCCGAGGAAGAAGGCATAAAACTGGTCACTTTTCCAGAACTTTGCATCACAGGCTATACATGCGGTGACTTATTTCTGCAGCGGACACTGCAAAAAGCGGCATCGGATGCTCTGATAGAAATCGCAAAAAAAACAGCTTGCATGGATATCATCATTGTCGTAGGTCTTCCTTTTGCGCATGGCAATGCGCTTTACAATGTGGCAGCAGTACTCAAAAGCGGCAAGATACTGGGAATTGTTCCAAAAATGTATATGCCCAATTATTCCGAATTTTACGAACTTCGCCATTTTTCTTCAATGCAGAAAACACAGAGAATACAATTTAACAATGAAGAAATACTCATGGGTTCTCATCTTCTGTTTTCAGACTCCGCCAACAGCGCGTTTTGCTTTGGCATTGAAATCTGTGAAGATTTATGGGTACCGCTTTCTCCTTCAACATCTCACGCCATAAGCGGTGCGAGGCTCATCATTAACCCTTCCGCAAGTGACGAAATGGTCGCTAAATCCGATTACAGGCGAGACCTTGTGAGGATGCAAAGCGCCAAACTTGTCTGCGCTTATTTATATGTCAATGCGGGCAATGGCGAATCCACAACGGACATGGTCTATTCGGGACAAAATATCATATGTGAAAACGGCGTTCTTTTGGCAGAAAGCAAGCTATTTGATAATTCGATGATTATAGCGGATATCGACCTTGACTTAATCGCACACGAACGAAGAAGAATGAACAGCTTTCCTAATGAAAGTAATGAAAAATATGAAACAATTTATTTTCGTTCGCATATTGCTTCCTTGCATTTAAAACGGGCTGTGAATCCGTATCCGTTTGTTCCGAGCAATCCGAAACAACTCACAGAGCGCTGTGATACGATTTTTGCGATACAGGCCGCAGGGCTCAAAAAACGTCTGGCACATACGAAAGGCCGATGCGCCGTTATAGGGTTGTCTGGCGGACTTGATTCAACGCTTGCCCTGCTCGTCACCGTTCGTGCTTTTGATGAACTCGGCTGGCCTCATAAAGATATTATTGCCGTTACGATGCCGTGTTTCGGCACGACTGATCGGACCTATCAGAATGCCAAATCACTGGCTGCCCATCTCGGCACCACACTGCTTGATATTCCTATTCGCGATGCCGTACTGCAGCATTTTAAAGATATTGAGCTTGAAGAGGATGACAGAGGCGCCGCCTATGAGAATTCGCAGGCCCGCGAACGCACACAGGTACTTATGGATATTTCCAATAAAAACGGTGGTTTTGTAGTTGGCACAGGCGATTTGTCAGAGCTTGCACTCGGCTGGGCAACTTACAACGGCGACCATATGTCTATGTATGCGGTCAATACATCTATTCCAAAAACACTTGTGCGTCATCTTGTGCGATTTGTTGCAGGCGCTGAAACAGGCGAATTGAAAGATGTACTTATAGATATCTTAAACACCCCTGTCAGCCCGGAGCTCCTTCCTCCTGAAAACGGCGAAATATCACAAAAAACCGAAGAATTGGTTGGCCCGTATGAACTTCATGATTTTGTGCTGTATTATGTGGTTCGTTTTGGCTTTGCTCCTTCCAAAATATATCGTTTGGCGAATATTGCTTTTAAAGGCATTTATGACAGCACAACGATCAAAAAATGGATGCTTATTTTTTACAAAAGATTTTTCTCTCAGCAATTCAAACGTTCTTGCCTGCCCGACGGCCCTAAAGTGGGAAGCGTAACACTCTCCCCGAGAGGGGATTGGCGCATGCCAAGCGATGCTGTGAGTACCATATGGATCAGAGAGCTTGAAAATTTATAACTAAAAAAGAGGCTTCAGCCTCTTTTTTAGTTATTTTTTTATTGAAAGTTTTGTCCATATAAACTAAATCTTCTCTAAACGCGCAGCCGATTGAAGTCCAGAAGGCCCAGGCTTCTTTTTTTGATGCAAAAACAACAAAAGAAATTATATATATATTCCGTCTGCCAGTATTTTCTCAACCAGTTTAAACAATGTTTGCCCTATCCCTTTTCTTCTATCGACTGCTTCGAAGCAAGCTGATAAATAGAGCTTCTTCTGCCATCATGGCTGCATAAAATCATATCGATCATCTCGCTCGCATTTTCGGTCACAAAGCAAGTATCGGGGTTTCTCTCTAAAAATTTGCGGATTCCTTCTTTGCTGTCATCAAGACTCGAGACCAATTCCGCTGCTTTGCTCCCACAATTGGCAGACAGCGCGGGACGGAATATCGATTTGCTTTGCTTTAACATATTATATTCTCTCTTTGAAGCACGCATAGACGCGCATCCGTGTGGTTTTCCATAAAACGAAGCACATTTTCCATGATGCTGTCTGCAAGTGCCGTATTTGCGGCAACGCAAGCATATGCGATGACCGCCGTTTGAATCCTGTCCTGTTCAGCTGTCTCGGAGATCGAAACATTAAACTTATTTTTTGTTTTTGCCAGTATGCTTTTTAACACCATACGCTTCTCTTTCAGATTTCTTGCATAGTTGATTTCAAGCTTTATCTCAATAATTCCAATAACCATATGCGTGGCTTCTCCAATAATTTTTAAAAAACTACAGCTGTATATGAGAATGCTCTATATTATCTTTTAACTCCTTTATTTTATCATCAATTTGACCGATAATCTTTATGAATTCATTTTCTTCATTATCTGTTGGATCTTCAAGTCCCCAGTCATCACGAACTTTACACGGAAGATATGGACAATCGACATTGCACCCCATCGTAATGACGATATCAATTGGTGGTAGATCACCGAGCAGTTTCGGATACTGCATCTTTTCCATATCTATTTTATACAGCTTTTTTATAAGCCGTACGGCATCGGCATTGATTCTAGGTTTCATCTCTGTACCTGCAGAATAACTGTCAAAAACATCCCCTGCATAATGCCTTCCCAGCGCCTCGGCAATTTGCGAACGGCAAGAATTGTGAACACATATGAAAGCGACCTTTGGTTTTATATTACTCATTTTCTTTCCTCGTTGGTGACTTTGTATCATAAACTACAGCGTTTGAATTTATCTCTTATACCGGAGATGTCTTCCTTCTATCAGTGATTTTCTCCTTCATCGAAAAATAGTTCAAGATTTTGCGGCAGTTTATATTTTTCTTTTACTTGTCGGCTTGGACGATCGGTAAAGATTGCATTCAATATTGCGTTTATGATCATCGCCTTCGGAGGAGATGTGTATTCTTCTCCTCCATACTGCCAAACCCTGCAGTCGACATCCTCACCGCATAAGTCTCCGCATTCTTCGCAAGGAGATTCTTTGACGGCGAGGGCAATGTCTTCTCCGTTTATCCGTATGGTCGGCGAGCTTAATAATTCATATTTTATCGCCAACTCTTTGGTATCAATCTGAACTTTGTTGACAGTTATGTCATAGCCGGCAGCTTTGAGCACAGCCGATACATCGCGAATTGCTTCATCAAGATTACGCTTTGTATCCTGACACCGCTCGCATACACTTAAATCCAGATAGAGAAAATCAATGATGATATTTTTCTTTTCTTTATTTGGCAGACAGCCGTCACTTGTGCAGCCACATGAACATTGACTCATTTATTTGTTCTCCTTTTTTATAATCTCTGTGATTTCTTTGGGTTTGAGTACTTTGCCAAATGAAACCACTTTTTCGTCAATGACGATTGCAGGCGTCGTCATGATGCCATACTGCATTATTTTATCAAAATCAGTTATTTTCTCAATTTGCGTATCCATTCCGAGTGTATCAAGTGCCGCTTTTGTATTTCTTTCTAAAGTGATACAGTTTTTGCAGCCTGAACCTAAAATTTTAATATTCATTTTATTTTCTCCTTTTTATAGTTTATTTACATCAACAAGTATCCAAATGTATTAAATGCATAACCGATAATGAGTATTCCAATCGTTACGATAGCGATAAAAATACCAAGTAATCTCGTTTTTACAACTTTTTTCAGCATGATCATAGACGGAAGCGAGAGCGCCGTGACTGCCATCATGAAAGAAAGCGCCGTACCAAGCCCCACACCTTTTAACACCAGAGCTTCCGCGATAGGCAGAGTACCGAATATATCCGCATACATAGGCACACCGACAAAAGTCGCGATGATGACCGAATACCATTTATCCTGCCCCAGTACGGCAGAGATAATGCTTTGCGGGATCCAGTTATGAATGAGAGCGCCGATACCCACTCCGATTAGAATATAGAGCCATACTTTTTTTATGATTTGAAGTACCTGATCTTTTGCATAGACCAGTCTGTCTTTTTTACTCAATTCTTCCTGCTGCATCTCGAGTAATTTGTTGCTGAATACAAACGGCTCCACATATTTTTCCAATTTTGCTTTACCTATAACCGTTCCGCCGATAACCGCTAAAATAAGCCCCACAATAACATAAGCAATTGCGATCTGCCAGTTAAAAATGCTGGCGAGCAGAATCACGGATGCCAAGTCTACCAAAGGAGAAGAAATCAAAAACGAAAAAGTAACCCCAATCGGCAGCCCTGCATTTGTGAATCCTATAAAAAGAGGAATCGACGAACAAGAGCAAAACGGAGTCACGGTGCCAAGTAGTGCCCCTAAAATATTTGCCCAGAAACCTCCTACCCGACCAAGCATTTTCTTTGTACGTTCAGGAGGGAAAAAGCTTTGTACATAAGATATGATCAATATCAGAAGACATAGTAGTATAAAAATTTTTATTACGTCATAAATAAAAAAATGTATGCTGCCGCCAAGTCTTTCGCCGGTATCAAGCCCGAATACATTTTCCACCAAGGATTTTGTTAAACTGCTCAGCCATTCCATTTTTAATAACTGAGCATTGAGCCACTCAAATACTGTCATATTATCTCCCTCTTACTTCTTTAAGCAATCACAAGCCATATTTTCAGCAGAACTATTTTCTATGCTCATTGTTTTTATCCAATTTTTTAAATTTTTAAATGTTTTTTTATTTAATGAATACCGCATCCATGCACCGTCTCTTCTGCCCAGTACCAGTTTACTCTCACAAAGCAATCTCATATGATATGATAAAGTAGGCTGTGTAATTTGAAAATTTTGCAATATCTCACAAGCGCATCTCTCCCCGTTTTTCAGCATTTCAATGATTTCAAGCCGCGTTTCATCGGAAAGCGCTTTAAATAGTTGGGTAAATTCTTTTTTATTCATTGTGTGCTTCCTTGTCTATATATTGATAATTATCTATGACATAGAAATTTATCTATATATTAGTATATATATAATATAGATAATTGTCAATATAATTTTGAGAGTTTTTCCGAGAGGCGAAAATAACATTACAATAAAAACCGCTGAAAAATGCAGCGGTTTTCAATTTTCGAATAATTTGCGAGTATTATTCATTTAGGAAATTTATAAATTCTTTGTTAAAAAGCTCCAACTGATCATAAAAAACTGCATGCCCGCTTTGATTAAAAGGAAATAATTTTGAATTTTCTATGCCGTTGTGCAGCTCAAGCGCCAGCTCATACGGACAAATTTGGTCAAGCAAACCATAAAATATTCCGGTCGGGACTTTTATCTTCGCCAGATCGGCTGCTGTGTCTTCATCTCGCAGCGACTTGGCGGTTTTGATGGTGGCATTGCCCGAGGCCGTCCAGGCAAGAGAATTAAACCAAGCAGAAAAACTTTCAGTGATCTGGCTTGCAAAAAACATTTTTCCAAACATGCTGATCATTTCGGGCCGGTCTTTGTAAGTCTGCGCAATCAATGCGTCAACATTTTCAACAGGCAAACCGTACGGATGACCGGGACGCTTTGTAAAAGAAGGTGCTGCGGCAGACAGCAATGCCAATTTTGTTACCTTATAACCCATATATCTCGCCATATAACGTATAGCGATTGGCCCTCCCATGGAAAAGCCGACAAGTATTAATTCTTTCACATTCAGCGACCTGATAACACTATAAACATCATCCGCCAATCGGTCATAAGAATATCCCGCCCACGGTTTGTCGGAATCGCCGAATCCCCTCAAATCAATAGATATACAGCGGTAATCCCACTCCGGCAGAATATTGAACTGATATTCAAACATTTTATGATTGACCGGCCAGCCATGGATAAAAAATATAGCTCTTTTCCCTGCCGGATTCAAATCATTTACAAGAATCTTTACTCCACGCTCAACTTCTATATAATACATTCATCATACCTCCGGCATAAAATAATTGATAACACATCTTTCGAAAAATGTATCGAATCCATATGTTATCCGTTTGTTTTATACTATGAACACAATGAATGACATAGAACTGTTTTGCTTCCTGTTTTCAGTGTTTTTCAGCGGCCGTCAGCATTTCCGATACACTGTCGTTTTCCTTATCAAAATCGCCCCTGATCATTTTTAATACGGTCTTTTCGTTATAAATTTCTTCACTTGTTCGAATGCCCATTTTGCGAATCAACGGAATCGACGGGCACCAGCCCTGCAATGCATGCGACAACAGAGAAAGACTGATCGCCGTTGTAAAAAGAAGCCACCCTCTGTTGTGACGAAACCCTAAAAACGCAGTGATCATGATCATCAGCGCCGCATCAGCTTCCAGCACCCGCTCCGTATCCCACTCGGCATTTAAATTCTCTATCTTTTCACTGATGACTTCCTCAATACTGCCCTTATATTTATCCAGATTTTGCAGCGTATGCTGCCTTATCTTATCATTGATATCGGGCTGTGTATTACATGCCACACGTTTTGTTGTAGGCGGAAAAAAATATTTTAAAAGAATTTCTCTCAACTCCTCTCATCTATATTTTTATTATTTTATCCAAAAGAGTCCGAGAAATACTTTTATGTAAATGAATGCTTATTAAAATCTCTGATTGCTGTTACAGATCATTATCGTTTCTTGTCGATAAATAGATATTAATTTCTTCATCGCTGAGGGATGGATAATTTTGTTGAAGCCCTTTAAATAAAACATTTAAATATTTTTTGCTTGCGTTATTTTTTTTGATAATGTTTCTGTTTGTGATCGTCATGACTGTAATGCCGTCAATCGATCCCAATTCATGCCGTTTGTTGTACCAAGTTGAAGTAGGGCTCGGTTTCACACCACCGTTTTCCTCCTCAAAGATGTGATCAAATTGTTTTTTTGTTATCAAATATGCCACACCGTAGGCTTTTCCGTCATCAGTTGAAATATTCAAAAATGAAACACCTTTGTTATCCCATGATTTAGATTTATTTGCATAATACATATTATAAGGCAACTCATAATTCATCTTATCTATCGGAGGAGTCGTGTCTTTACATTGTTTATGATTTCTTCCTTCATTTTCAAATTTCCCGCCGTTAATGTAACACATAAACCTTTCGTACAGCATATTAGAACCATAGCTGACATACCAGACTAAATCTTTTTTTTCCATAAAGCTCTCCTTATAATCACTTGCCGTTGCGTAAATACTTGTTACATAAATCAACAGACGCAAAATGCAAGATGGTTTTCTGTATACTTTTTTTATGAATACGCGCTTCCCAAAATTATTCGCTCACCGCTTCATATGGCCAGTCAATAATGCCACCGAAATCATAGACATGAGTATATCCCATGCTTATAAGCAGCTTTGAAGATATTGCGCTTCGGTTTCCGCTTCTGCAATACACCAAGATAATGGCTTCTTTATTGGGCAGCATTTCATTTGCTTTCTCTTCCAATTCATAATCAGAAATTAAAAGAGCGTTTTCTATATGCTTTTCATTGTATTCTTCTTTTGTCCGCACGTCAAGGATGGTGACATCTTGCGTATTCATCATCTCTTTGGCTTCTTGCGGAGTAATTTTGCTGTAACTGCTCTGCCGGGCATCTTCTTTTAAGATGATTTTCACCGCGGTCACCTGCACAGGATAGCTTTCTCTTATTTCAGGAAGTATTGTAATTTCTATACTTTGCCCTTCTTTTGGCGTAAAATCCATTTTTAATTCTTCATCATAAAAAACAGCGGCCCGATCGAAGCTCAGATTTTCATCTTGAGCCGTAACCAGCAGACTGTTTTCTGACACAGCCTCTATGGTAGCCGTAAATGTGATATTTTTGCTTCCGCAAGATACAAATATGCAAAGCACGAGTAGGCATATACTTAAAACAAGACTTATTTTTCTCATTTCCCTCCCCCTTGGTTTTTTTATTCTCTTATATGCTTGTTATTATATATCATGCAACAAAGAAACACAGCACCTACCTGCCTGTTTATTTGCGGTATTGACCAAAATACTGTTTTGAGTTAATTATTGATTGACAAAATAAAAGCAGATGCATATAATGTAAAATTGAAAATTAAATATCGATTGGAGAGTTCGCGCAAGCGGGCTGAGAGTAAGCGTATCGCCGCTTTTATCCTGTTAACCTGATTTGGATAATGCCAACGTAGGAAAATAATCACAGCATAGAACACTTCGTAGGATATCCTGCGAAGTGATTTTTTTATCATAAGGAGAATGATCATGAAAAATCTGAGAACAAAAAAATTAGTTATGGTTGCCTTTTTATCTTCACTGAGCTATGTGCTGAGCACATTTATTTTTATTCCGAACATGGCGCCTATGCAACATTTTATCAATGTTGTCTCTGCGGTGCTGCTTGGTCCGGGCGGAGCACTGGCATGCGCAACGCTGACGGGATGCATGCGTATGCTTTTCAACGGCCGCCCCATCATCGCTGTTACGGGAGCTATTTTCGGCGCGCTGCTGGCGGGGCTGCTATACCGCAAATTTAAAAAACTTTACTGGGCGGTCATAGGAGAAATAATCGGGACAGGCATTATCGGCGCCATGGTCTCTATTCCTTTTATGAAGCTGTTCTACGGGCTGCCTGCCGATACGTCACCGTTTTTTTACATATCCTTCTTCATTCCCTCCTCCGCCACGGGAGCGATTCTTGGTTTTCTGCTGCTCTCGGCGCTCAAAAAAACGAATACGCTTGATAAATTAACACTTCCAAGCAGCAGACAGAAAGAAAAATAATAATACGTCAACAGAATAAGGGTTGGTTTTTTATCTTTTATCTTATACAATAAAAACCATCTTCACAGATTGGCATTGATATTTTTAACGTGAAGGCTCTTATGATATTTATATCAAAGTAATAAATCTCAAGAGGTGTACGGTATGAATATAAATTACCAGAAAAAGATGGAAGAAATAATACAGCAGAATCTTAAAAACAATAAAACACCCACGCTTTTGCTGCACAGTTGCTGTGCGCCGTGCAGCAGCTCCGTCCTGGAATGCCTGTCGGATTATTTTGATATCACGGTTTTTTATTATAACCCCAATATCGAGCCGGTCGAAGAGTACACAATAAGATCACGGGAACAAAAGCGTTTTCTCTCAATCTTCCCGGCCGCAAAGCCAGTTCAAATCATTGAAGGCCCCTATGAAGCAAAGGCTTATGAAAAAATTTCCCGCGGACGCGAAGAAGATAGCGAAGGCGGAAAGCGCTGTTTCCTCTGCTATGAATTCAGACTGCGAAAAACTGCGGAACTTGCAAAGTTGAAAGGCTTTGACTATTTTTCCACCACCTTATCGGTAAGCCCCTATAAAAACGCGCAGAAGCTCAACGAAATCGGCGCACTTCTTTCGGCTAAGTACGGTGTAGACTATCTGTATTCGGATTTTAAGAAAAAAGATGGCTACAAACGCTCTATCGAGCTTTCAGATGAATACGGGCTCTATCGTCAGCATTATTGCGGCTGCCGCTATTCATTGTTTGCCGATTAAATTTATTTTAAGCTATATCAATAAAATGAGATAAGACAATCCCTATAAAATTAACCCTTACTATCCCTTGTGAAGGAGTCTTTATATGATAGAGTTTTCGGTCGTTATCAATCAGGTTCTGATATTATTTTTCATGGCGCTTATAGGATTCATTGCAGGCAAAACAGGCGTTTTAAAACAGGAGCACAAACCCGTTCTTTCAAAAATGCTGATCAATATCGCGCTGCCCTGCATGCTTGTGGATGCGATCATGTCAACGACCGACAGGCTCAGCTCAAAAGATGTGCTTATCACCCTTTCCATCTCACTTGGCACGTACATTGTGGGGTATATCCTTGCGATGGTAATCCCGAAATTAATGAAAATAAACCAAGAGCAAAAAGGCGTCTACAGTTTCAGTATGCTTTACACAAATGTGGGCTTTTTGGGATTTCCCATTCTTGCGATGATCCTCGGAAAATCCGCGGTCATTTATGCCATTATCTTCAACATCGTCTACTATGCCACCTTTTTCCCGCTCGGTATGTATATGCTGCGCGGTCAAAAATCACGCATCACCTTAAAAGAAATATTTCCTTTGATGACGATCGTCTTTATTATTGCCCTTGCGATGTATTTCTTGAGACTAACACTGCCCTATCCTCTGCTAAAAACGGCTTCCCTCATAGGCGCCATGACGCTTCCGCTCTCTATGCTGTTTGTGGGACTATGCCTTTGCGAGGTCGACTTTAAATCGATCCTCAAAAATAAAAACGTACTCTTTGTATCCTTATATAGAGTACTTCTTTTCCCCGCCGCCATGTATTTTGTACTGCGGCTCTTTACCGATAACTTCATCTATATCGCGCCCGGCGTGATCATGTTTGCCATGCCCGTTGCCGCGCTCCTTCCCGCTTTTGCCAAAGAGAGTGGCAAGGATGATAAAGAGGGCGCCGTGATCGTCACCATCTCAACGCTGTTCATGCTTTTCGGTTTGCCTGTTATCGGGCTGCTGCTTGCAATGGGATGAGGTTTTATATTATTAATATTTAGATACTATATAATTTTTTAAGCAATTTCTTTGGTTCCAATATACTTCCGCATTTCTTTGTCATAATAGTGCACTGCTACATGTTTTTATTATGGGATGATTAAGGATATTCTTCATTTTTTCGGCTTTTTGAACATCTGATATTGCTCCCAGCAAGTCTTCTTTATCATACATTTTGTTTGCCAAATAATTTATGCATTTTGTTCGCTAATTTCAAACTTAAAATTTCTAAAATTATTAATTATTTTCTTTTCATTAGAATCTTCAATCATTTCTAATTCATTAGATAAAGTTTTATATAAAATATTTAAATCAATAGCTGATTTAATCATTTGATTATATTCTATATCTTTTGAATCTTTATAATTCAATTTATATCTCTTCGTTACGGATTTATAATATTTATAAACAATATTGAATATTTCTTTATCCAAGAATAAATAATTTAATTTTACTTTAATATCGTTATATGATAAATTTTTAAATTCAAGCCCAATAAATCCTATTAAATAATATGGAATCGGAGTTCTTTTATCATCACTACCCTTCTTTTCGGTTTCAGCTTTTAAGAATAACAAATAGACTTTTATAATATCATCTATTGTTAAAGGTCCATCTTTAATATAATTTATAAGATGATTATATATAGAAGTATCAAATTTTAAAATTTGACTTTTTTTTGTAAATGCTTGATAACCATCCATAGAAAATGCAAGTAATACTTGTAATAATTTTTCTAAAGGAACAATTGTATCATTTATATTTTTAAATTCTAAATCAAATTTTTCTTCATATTTATTAAGTAATTTATGATCAATTTTTTGTTTTAATTTTAGATTGTAACTATCACTTTGCTTTACAGCTAAAAATAATCCTCTTTTTTTAAACTCTTTTTGTAAATTCATAAATACTTTTTTATTTGCTGCAAAATTTTTTTCAGTAATTGAATTCTGACTGTTATTATATTTTACAATATCTTGATATAAAATTTTATTAAGTTCTTCATCTTTATTCAAAACCAATAATTTAACCATTACAAATGTATTCTTAAATTTTTCGCCTAATTCATCTACTGGATATTTCTTTAAAACTTCATATATTGTATTCACAGTTTGGCAGCCATTAACAATTTGAGGATTATTTACCCTGAACAGCCTTTTATATGTTTCATGATTACTGCCTTGCTTTTTAACACTATCACATATTACGGTAATACCATTATTATAATAAAAAAAATTATCTCTATCAGTATCGCTTTCTAAAGTTTTTGCAATTTTAGCATTCACTCCTTTATTTCCTAAATATTCTCTAATATTTTCTTCAAATAATAAATAATCTTTTGCATTTGCATCTTTTACTATTTCGTATATAAGTTTTACTGGCGTTAAAATATATTTTGCATCTGTTAAATTTGGCAATTTATAACTTTCTTTGTCAATGTTTAAAACTGTGCCATCATTTACTGTTAAAAAATTACATTGAAACTGCTTACTATCTTTCTTCCTTTCTTCAAAATATTGTTGTTTAATATCAGACAAATAAAATATTTTAGCTTCAATATAGCAATTTATGCTACTATGAGTATATTGAAATGCTTGAAAATTCTCTAATAAAAGGCTATCTTTTAAATTATTTGTAATATATAAATGTAAATATATTTTAAATTCTGTATCACTTTTATATTTATTAAAAATTTCTTGAAGAAATTGTGATCGATTATAGCTGTTTTCAACCAAAGTATTTAGCGGTCTATATAAAAAATCTTTAATTATGTAATTTCGGTTGACTTTTGTATTATCATAATATTTATTTTGAATAATATACAACTCTTTGGATTCTTCAAAAAATACGAAACAGTCTACCCCATCATCTTTATATTCTGTAATATTATCATCAGCACATTCCTCATCAATATTAAATAATTTTGTTAAAATCCAATAATTAAAAGCATATTCTTCTTTTTCTAATAAAACATTATTAATCATATAATTTTGTTGGATTAAATAAATGTCCTCTTTAATCTGTTTTTTAAATATTTTTTCTTCCATTTTACAACCTCAAAATAATAACAATTATAAATATATAATATCACTAATTTAAACAATTACAATGATTTTTCTGCAATAATTCTTCTGTTTCGTCATATTTGGTACAAAAACAGTACACATATAAAAAAAGAGCCTCTCGGCTCCTTTTTTTACCCTCTTACAAATTACTCAAACTCTTTTCAGATTGTCTCGGTCTGCTCATAGAGCGCAAAGAAATCATCTATTTTTGCGCCCTGCGGCAGCCTGTTGTATTTTATGGCAAGGTTCTTCAGGTCATTCTGCACAACCATATCAACGGGCACGATGTTTTCCTTCATGCGCCTTACCGTGTAGCTGTACTCAATTTCTCCCGGAAGGAATATCTCTTCCACATCGGCTTTTTTCTTTGAACTTTTTATCTTTAAATAGTACGCATCGACATCATCCTGATACTCTTCAAACGGCCTGAATTTGTTGATATCGAGGGCAAGCATGAAGTATCCCAGCCCTTTTCCGCTTCCGCCCGTTTCTCCGCCTGTCATTAACGCGGATATCATTTCGATGGCCACGCTCATGCAGTATCCCTTTACGCCACCTATCGGAAGGAGTGTGCCTGTGAGAATTCCTTTTAGCGGGTTTCGGTCTTTAAAGCCGTCGAAGGGGTCGGTCGTGTCGTTGCCATTTTCATCCTGTATCCAGCCGACAGGGATTTTTTTGCCCGCGCGTATTGCCATTTCGATCTTTCCTCCGGCCACGGTGCTGCATGCCATGTCATACATGATGGGCGGCGTTTTTTTACCCGGTGGAAAAGCCCAGCTGTTGGGGCCGTTTCCAATCACGGCTTCAATACCGCCGGTGGGCGCCATGAGCTGTGTCGAACCTGACGCGGCATAACCTATCAGGCCCTCTTCTACGGCCATAAGTGAATAGTATCCCGCAATGCCGAAATGATTGCCGCCTTTTGCCGCGGCAAGGCCGATGCCTGTTTTTTTCGCCATTTCAATGGCTTTTTCCATCACCAGCGGAGCGACTGTGATGCCGCAGCCATAGTCGCAGTCAAACGCTGCCGTACTCGCCGTCTCATTTGTGATACGCACATTTGGTTTTAGATTGATGAGTCCGTTTGTGATGTCTTTTTCGTACATTGCCAGCCTCGGCAATCCGTGAGAGGCCACACCTCGTATGTCGGATGCGATGAGCACATCCGCGCCGCGTTTTGCCGCCGCTTCGTCCATGCCGAAAGACTCGAGCGTATCTTGCGCGATTTTCTTTGCTGTATCGATACTGATAGTTCTTTCTCTAGCCAATTTTCTCTCCTCCTTTATTTATTTTTAAGCGTTTTAAAAGGAGCATACTGCCCCTTTTAAATATACAAGTAATTAAAGAGCTTCCAGTCGTTTTCTGAATTCTTCGACTATGTCGTCATCGAGCATATCCTGCACATACGGAAGCGCATCCACAAATTTAAATGTTCTGCCCACTTCAAGCAGGGGGTGTTCCAAAACCTGCGGGCATACTTCTTCCAAAATTGCGCGTACTTCCGGGGTGTCCAGCATTTCGCCGACTGTTGTTTCGAATGAATACTTACTCATATTTATCCTCCTTATTGTTTAAATAGTGCACCACTATTTAATTTCTTTGAAAATATATATTATTTACTCACGGCTTTTCCAAGCTCAATGCCTTTTTCGAGCGCCGCTTTATTGATCTGCACGATTTCGGGTGATTTTTTGGCAAATTTCTTTTCTATGCTATGCAGAAACACACTTGGCTGCAATATATTCGTATAGCCTATCAGCGCGCCGATTAAGATGATGTTGGATATACGGTTATCTCCGAGCTCTATGGCGATATCATCCGCGGCAATACTGATCGTTTTAATATCCGTGCGCTTCACCTCTGAGATCACACGTGAAGAATTGAGTATAAGGATGCCTCCTTCCTCAAGCTCGCCGATAAATTTTTTATATGACTGCTCATTCATCGCAATAAAGATTTTACATTTTTTTGGCAGTGGAGATATGATCTCTTCATCACTTATGATAACAGTGCATTTTGCGCTGCCTCCCCTTTGCTCGGGGCCGTATGTGGGCATAAATGAAGCATATTTGCCCCCTTCCGCCGCACTCTGCGCAAAAGTGATGCCAATGCTCATCACACCCTGACCGCCTGAACCCGCTATAATGAGTGTATATTTCATGCCTTGCTCACCTCCACATCCTTAAAGACTTCTAGCGGATAATATGGAATCGTCATTTGTTCCATATGTTTAAGACTTCCTATAGGGTTTAATCCCCAGTTTGTGGGGCAGTTGGTGAGAAGTTCCACAAAGGAAAAACCTTTACCCTCAAGCTGGCATAAAAATGCTTTTTTGATTCCCTGTTTTGCCTTTCTGATATTCTGCGGATTATTTAAGGCATACCTGGCAACAAACACGGGCGCCGTAAGCTCTTTTATAATTTCACACATCTTAATGGGGTAGCCCGCTGTCTCCGGGTCTCTGCCTGTTTTGGATGTTGTTGTCTTTTGATTGATCAGTGTGGTGGGCGCCATCTGTCCGCCTGTCATGCCGTATGTGGAATTATTGGCGAAAATGACCGTAAACTTTTCCCCTCTGTTTGCTGCAGACATGATCTCGGCAAGCCCTATGGCCGCAAGGTCTCCGTCCCCCTGATATGTAAAGACAAGGCTGTCGGGCCTGCTTCGTTTGATTCCCGTTGCCACAGCAGGCGCTCTGCCGTGTGCCGCTCCCACCATATCGATTTTCCAATATAAAAGTCCCATTGACGAGCATCCCACAGGAAGCACCGTAATAACATTCTGCTGCTGATTTAACTCATCAATCACTTCCGCAATGATTTTTGTGGCCGTGGAATGCAGGCACCCGGGGCAGTATCCGCTTTGCATCGGCACAATACATGTTGGTCTTGAATATGTTTTTTCCATTATGCGTTTCCCCCTATTATTTTCTTGATCGCATCCATCACACCATCATCATCGAGCAGGATCCCTCCCGAACGTCCATAGGTATATATCGGTGCGCGCCCCATGACTTCCAGAGCTATATCATCGTGCATTTGCGCCGGAATCGTCATTTCGATATCGATGACGGCTTTTACTTGATCATAGTTCAGTTTCTGCAAATTCTGTTTTGGGAAGGGAAGCAGTGTAATAGGGCGAATAAGACCAATCTTATGGCCTTCGCTGCGCAACTGCATAATCGCCTGTTTTGCAACTCTTGCAGCGATGCCGTAAGCCACGACAACATATTCGGCACCATCCAGCATGTATTCTTCCACTTTCACATCATTTGCTTCCCAGTTCTTAAACAGTTCCCCTCTTGCTTTGTTATTGGCTTCAAGCCCTGCTTCGGGAACAATGGAAGTGATCATTCTTGCGGCACGCTTTTGTCCGTTGTAGCCCACTTTCCAGCTTGCAGTATTTTTATCACTTGTCTCCTTCATCGGCGGCAGATCCACCATTTCCATAATAGAGCCCAGGCATCCGTCCATTAAAAGAAGCACAGGATTTCTATCCCTCTCGGCGTATTCAAACGCTTCATAGGTGAGATCAACGGCTTCCTGAAGTGTGCTTGGGGCAAAGACCATTACCCGAAAGCCTCCATGCCCGAGTGCTTTGGTGGCTTGAAGATAATCGGACTGCGCAGGCTGAATAGACCCAAGCCCGGGCCCGCCTCTGCTCACATTTACAATGAGCGCAGGCAGCTTTGCCCCCGATAAATAAGAAATGCCTTCCGTCTTTAGACTGATTCCCGGGCTTGATGAGGAGGTCATTGCCCGTATGCCGGTCGAAGCTGCTCCGTACACCATATTTACGGATGCAACTTCACTTTCGCCCTGAATAAATGTTCCGCCGACCTGTGGAAGCCGAGAAGACATATATTCCGGGATTTCATTTTGCGGAGTGATAGGATACCCCGCAAAAAACCTGCACCCTGCTAAAACTGCGGCTTCCGCAACCGCTTCACAGCCTTTCATAAATTGCTCAGCCATTTGCTTCCACCCCCTTATAGAGTTCTATTGCACCTTCAGGGCACACAATCGCACAGCTTTGACAGCCGATGCATTTATCCATTTCTTCTATATAAGGAAAGAAATGTCCTTTTTGATTTCTTTCCTTTCCCATTTTTAATATATTTTTCGGACAAAATTGAATGCAGTACCCGCATCCTTTGCAGTATTTTGCCACTATATCCACTTTGTTCACTCTAAACCCTCCTTTTTACACACTCTCTTTTGCAACGACAGGCGGATAATATTGCTTGTCATAATTTGATTCTATGGTGCGCACAAGCCTTGCAATGGTGGTATTCACCGGGGTAGGGATTTTAAGCTCTTTGCCCATGCGCTCGATCGCACCGTTTAAAAACTCAATTTCCGTCTTCTTTTTCGTCATCATCATATCCTGAGCCATCGACGGATAATGGTCTCCCGCAGACTGACGAGCAGCAGGAATCGTTTTTGTCATAAAGGTCGTGAAATCGAGTCCATCAATACCTTTTGCCTTTGCAACTTCAAGCGCTTCCTTGACAAGATCGGTAACAAGCAAAGAAAAGTTTACGTTCTTTGCCGCCTGCTGACCGTTTAGCCTTACAAGACCGCATGCCGCATTCACGACAATGTTGACCATTGCTTTGCTCCATACTTTTTCATCAATATTATCAACATACTTGGCAACGGCACCTCCGGCCGTAAATGTCTGAGCCAGCGACTCACCGGCTTGTCTTTGTTCTTTTTCTTTGACAACACTGCCGATATAAATATTCACCTCGTCGAATAAATTCCCGTATACCTCTCCAGGCGCTTTGAGTATACTTGCCATATTGAGGCATCCGTAGAGGATTTTATCCTGAGCGACTTGCTTTGCTATGAGCTCCACATTACCTATGCCGTTTTGGAATGTACACACATACGTGTTGCTGCCTATGATGCATTTTGCGCCTTCAAGCGCCACTTCGGTAAGCGTGCCTTTGACCATGATAATGACAATATCGTAAGGTTCAAGTCCCTGCGCGCTGCAAGCCGTGTTCATTTTTACCACTTCCCTGTTCGTTGCACTGTTGAGAATAAGCCCGCTGCCGGCTATATTGTCCATATGTACCTTATACGGATCAATCAGTGTTACATCAGCTCCTCCTTTTTTTAGATATGCCCCGATTACACATCCCATTGCTCCCGCACCGACTACTGCGATTTTTTTCATATGTATTCCTCCTATATATTTATTAAATCCTTTTATTTAAATAAGCCCTGCTTGCTTTGCCTCATAAGTCAAAGAGTCTCTGAAATCCGGATGCGAAATGGAAATCATGCTTTTAACGCGGTTTTCTATCGATTCATGTTTTAAAGTTGCGATACCGTATTCCGTTACGATATACTGCACATCTGCGCGAGGCGTGGTCACAGCCGAGCCAAGCGGCAGAGCCAGCGAAATTTTTGAATGCATCTTGCCTTGCTTATCAGCTCTGGCAGACGGCATCGCTATAAAAGACATCCCGCCTTTACTCGCCGCGGCACCGCGCACAAAATCAAGTTGTCCACCTGTGCCGCTGTATTGACGAAGCCCTACAGACTCCGCACATACCTGTCCTGTAAGATCAATGGCAAGTGCACTGTTGATGGATATAACATGGTCGTTCTGCCCTATCACATATGGACTGTTGATCCAGTCAAACGGACGCGTTTCGACTAAATCACTGTTGTTTAAAAAATCTGTCATTCTTTTGCTTCCAAGTGCAAACCCTATCAGGGAGATTCCTTTTGCTATATTTTTTTTGCTGTTATTCACCGCACCGCATTCAATTAAATCCACCATCGATTCCACGAACATTTCACTGTGGATACCTAAATCCTTCTTGGCGTTCAAAAATGATCCCACAGCCGTTCCGATACCCCCTATGCCCAATTGTATACATGCCCCGTCTGGTACTTTTTCTACAATGTACTCCGCTATTTTTGCGTCGATTGCACTTGGCGCTGCGGCAGGCGTTGTATATACCTCTTCCGTTAAATCAACTAAATATGACACGTCATCCATATGTACCATTGTGTCAACGCCTTTTATATACGGCACATTTTCGTTTACTTGGATGATCACTTTTTGCGCATTATGTATAAGCTTCACATCAAGCGGACTCATTCCGAGACTTATATACCCATCCTTATCGGGAGGCGTGCCTACCAGCATGACAACATTGGCAGGATGCGTTTGCACCCTGTCCTGGGTGGTGTTGCTGAGGTGGATCAATTGCGCTTCTATGCCGGATCCCCTCTTTATAAATTCTCGCTCAATCGGTCCTAAAAACAAGCTGCGCACATCCACTTTGCCTTTGCAATCCGGCAAAAATATACGCATCGCCCGCACACCAAAACCCATATCTATACGTACATTGCTCAGCCTCTCCTTCTCATCATAGAGGTTGTCTAATATAGAATAAGGAATACCCGTAACTAAGCTCGTGGCAATGACATCACCCGATTCTATCTTTTTTGCTGCATCTTTTACAGAAATGATTTTATTGTTGTAAATCTCTCTCCACGACATGCAAATTATTCTCCTTTAATGACTTAAATAATATATAGACAAGTCCTGCTCTAATAAAATGTATTCGTCTGTAATCAAGATTATAACCTTGGCCTTTTTGTTGCTCCAAACTTTGTCCTAAATATAAATTTTAATTTTTTTTCATCTCTTTTAAAAACCCGATTTTACACATCTGCAAAAAAACGGACTTAAAAAAGTCCATTTTTTGCAAACATTTTCATTTTAAGATACTTTTCGCAAAAAGTATTGTTAAAATATTTTGCCAAATATTTTAACCTATGTTATATTACATTTAGGAGTGTGTATACCATGAACCGTGAAAGCTTTATTGACTATCTTCGCAGGAACCCTTTTGAGCAACTTAACAAAATCGTACATAAAATGCTTGAAGACGAAATTATCTCTCTTGAAATCCTCCCGGGGACAAAACTTAACAGCGCTCAGATTGCCAAAGATTTGCAAATAAGCCGCACACCCGTAAAAGAAGCCTTCCGTCTTTTGAAGCAGGAAGGGCTGCTGCAAAACCAAAATAACAAAAGCGGCTACTACGTATTTTCTATGTCGAATACGGATATCGAAGATTTGTTCTATGTACGTCGGATTTTAGAGGGCAGCGCCACATATCTTTGCGCGCAGCAAAACAGCCTGATCGATATAAAGCGTCTCAAAGACTATGCGAGCAAATTCGAAACATTGTTTCATACTAAAAATTTCGATGCACTCGATCAGCTGGATGTGCCCTTTCATAAGATGATCATACTTTCTTCAAATAACAAATTTTTAATTAAAATGTATGAAGACATTGAGAAACTCGTGCGCTATCATTCTGCCAAAACAAGGCTGTATTTGGATAAAGCCCCTCAAATAAAATCTATTTCATCCATTGCATATCAGCATCTGGCAATCTGCAACAGCATAGAATCAGGTATTCCGGAAGTGGCACAAAACGCCGCAATTTCACATGTGGATTCCTGCATCAATTTCGCAAGGCGTTATTATTATTAAAATATATTTTAAACAATATGTATTCATAAAAATTTATTAAATAAAATTTTTCATTCATTTAAACTATACATTTTGTGATATACTTATTTATATATTTTACTGCATGTTTTTCAGAGGGGCATTTAAAATGAATACATTACTGACCTTACATAAAAATAATTCGTCTTCATCCTTTGCACTTATAAAATTATTTTTTAAAAACAGCTTTGCCATCATAAAAAAACAAAGAAAAGAAATATTCATTCTGTTGGGAGTGCTGACCTCGATCGTTACGACTCTTATTTTTGTGATGTTATTTTCATGGTTTATCCCAATGTTAAAATATCTGCTCACCTTGCTTAGTACGAAGCCTTTGGAAGATATCCCAAGATCATGGATTGCTGTGACTTTGTTTTTTTGCGCAGTCATTTATTGTGTTATTTCATGTTCTATGCTATTCATAAGAAACATCTTTACAATACTGTCCTTTAATTATTACAACGATCATCACCTGTTGTCTTATAATGAAATTATGCGTTTTTCATTCAAACGGCTTCCCAAAACAATTCTGGTCAGTTTGAGTGTATTTATTTTACTTGCGATGCTCATTTTACTTACAATTTATATTGCATATCTTTCTGCCCAACCATATATATACTTTAAGGATATGTCGATAAAACTGCTTGGCGACAGCCTTTTAATCAGCCGTAAAAGTTTAATTGTTTTTTGCTCTGTCAGTATCATAGGCCTGCTTATAACTATCGCTCTCGCCTCTTTTTTTCAGCTTACGCAAATGCTGGCACTGCTATATGATATCAGCATCATAGGTGCGCTAAAGTATTCATGTGTTTTAATAAAAAACAACTATAAGACAAATTTATCTGTTTTCATTTTCGGCAATTTGATCAGCATTGCGTGTATCATCCTTATTGCTTTGCTTTTAAGTGTAAGCATAATAGGTATCGCCTTCCTTATCCCAATTTATTTATTGACTAAAATCATCCGCTACCTATTCACTTCTCAAATAATGCTCTATCACTATGCAAATTTTATAAACACAAACGAAGTAACGGTAAGTGCTGTCAATTTATATAAAATATTTTTTCATTCATTCGCCGATACTAAACCCAAGAACGCCGATTCGCTAGCGGTGTGATAAATAATTTTAAAAAACAGGAGAACATCATGTGTAAAATATTGATTGTTGTCGATTACCAAAATGATTTCGTGACAGGTTCCCTCGGATTTGAAGGTGCAAAAAACATAGAAGACACAATTTATGATAAAATTAAAACATATCTGCAAAACGGCTATGAAGTTTTTTTTACGATGGATACACATGACGACAGCTATAAAGACAGCAAAGAAGGCTCTCTATTTCCCCTCCACTGTCAACTGAACGAAGAAGGCTGGCATTTATACGGCAAAATGAGAGAGTTTGAAAACTTGGAGAATAAACATATTCATTTCATCAACAAAAACACCTACGGCACAGCAATGCTACCTGATTTTATTGAATCCGTGCAGAAAAAATCGTCCATAGAAGAAATCGAACTATGCGGAGTCGTGACCAATATATGCGTGATTGCCAACGCATTTATTTTACAGTCGCGCTTTTTTGACAGCAGCATTATGGTCGATTCCTCAGCATGTGCCAGCTTTGACGAAGCTATGCATAAAAACGCGTTAGACGTTATGAGTTCAACAGGAATCAAGATCTACGCATAATACGCAAGAGATAAGATTGATTTCAGGCTGTTTTTGCGCAAATCACATAAATTGGTTTGCTGTAACGTCGTAAAAATGTATCCATAGGCTTATGAATCTATATGCCATTCTTTTACTCGTTGTTGTGCAGACCACATATTAAAGTATTGCCCTCTTTTTGCCACCAGCTCGCCATGTTTCCCGCTTTCGATGATGACGCCGTTGTCCACGACCAATATATGATCCGCTCCAGCAATCGTCGATAACCGATGGGCGATTACAATAACGGTCTTATCCTTCACAAGCTTATCGATCGCATGTTGTACCGCCACCTCGCTTTCAGTATCCAGCGCTGCGGTCGGTTCATCCAGAATCACAATAGGCGCATTTTTTAAAATAGCCCTCGCAATGCTGATTCTTTGCCTTTCCCCGCCGGATAAGCTTCCTCCGATATCGCCCACCTTTGTATCGTATCCATCTGGCAATCTAGATATAAACTCATGGCAGTGGGCTGAGTTCACCGCTGTTTCCACTTCTTTATCCGTTGCATTCGGGTTTGCCATTTTGATATTGTTCAAAATCGTATCGTCAAATAAATATACATCCTGAAACACCACAGATATATTTTTCATCAAATCATCAGGATTCATATTCTTTATATTAACTCCCCCGATTCTGATATTTCCCTTTTGAACATCCGCATATCTCATCATTAGCCGTGTTAGCGTTGTTTTGCCGCAACCCGAATGCCCGACGATAGCCGTCATCGTTCGATTGGGTATATAAAAGCTGATATCGTTGATCGCTTTTATATCCTGTCCAGCGTATGTAAAATCCACATGGCTGAACTCTATATCAAAGCTTTCGGGCGTTTGAATGGGCTTGTCGGTTTCAAGCGGATCTGTTTTCAATACCGACTTGATTCTTTTGAACGAGGAATCCATCAAATCAAACAGCGTGACAACGCCCAAAAATAATGATAAAGGCTCTGTCAGCCTGGCCACAATCACAATACCGGCTCCCAGCGTCACGAGTGCCAGAGTATGGCCTCCAACAAACCAAGCTCCAACCAATAAAATGATGAGGAGTATTGCCTCCATCAAAACACCCATTAAAACAAATGGAAACTGCTGCTTATAAAGGCCCTGCTTTTGCACCGACCTGACATACTTGATAGACCCCTGCAGGTTCTGCGCATTGATGCCCGTTTTGTTGACGGCTCTTAGCACCGGCAGCCCCTGAATATACTCGATAAATCCCGATTCAAGCGCCGCATTGGCAAGGGCCAGCTCTGTCTTCTCATCAAGGGCAAGCTTCCTCATCCAGCGGCAGATCGGTATGGCCAGCGGAAAAAGCAGCAGCATTAAAAGGGCTAGCCGCCAATCGACGAAAAAAGTCACGGCAGCGATTATAACCGGAACGATCACCAGCTCCAATAGCATGGCGGCAACCGAGCCCATGTGTAATACGGAATCATCCACATTGCTTGAAAATATGGCGTTCAGCTCGCCCGTTTTATAGTCGGATAATTTCTCTAGAGGCATCCTTCTCAGGCTGGCGCCCAGCTTTGTTCTCAAGTCGTGCGTGATATCGACGATGTTGCCCGTATAATCAAAATCATACCCTTTCCATTTTGCCGCAGAAGATATAGTGCTGAAAAGAACCATCAGCCCAAGATAAGGCCATATATCCATCATCACGACAGATTCGGCAAACAGGCGTGTTAAAAGCGGATAAAACAACCCGAATGCAAACCCCTGCAGCACAAAAGCAATTGTAAACCAGATCATGCTTCTTTTGAAGCTGTCCGCTTTTTCTCCCGCCAGTTCCAGCGTCAATTTGTAAATGTTGAAAACAGATGTAAACTTAAGTTTATTCATTTTATATCTCCCATATGGTGTAAATCCCAATTCTGCGCTTTGTCAAAATTGCGCCACAGTTTCTCGTATATCCCCCGTTTTTTTAACAGCTCATCATGCTGACCTATCTCTGATATCTCTCCCTGATCAAAAACCACGATTTGCTCTACGTTCCTAATCGTCGAAAGCCTGTGCGCGATAACGATGACTGTTTTGTTTTTCATCAGGTTGGACAGCGCTTTGATGATCTCTTCTTCGTTCTCGGGGTCAGTAAAGGCCGTCGCTTCATCAAGGACAATAATCGGGGCGTTTCTTAAAATGGCTCTCGCAATCGTAATCCTTTGCTTCTGGCCGCCGGATAGGCTTGTGCCTCTGTCTCCGGCCATTGTTTCGTATCCGCCCGGCAAGGTCATGATAAAATCATGAATCTGCGCTGCTTTTGCAGCCTCTATCATGGATTCATATGTTACATTGTCATTGGCGATTTTGATATTGTTCGCAAGCGTATCATTGAATAAAAACGTATCCTGAAAAACGAATGAAACGGTATCCATGAGCGCCGCCGCATCCATATTCCTTATATTTATACCGCCTATTTTTATGCTGCCTTCCGTCACGTCCCAGAACCTGGGGATGAGCTTTGCAACGGTACTTTTCCCGGCACCGCTTGGTCCCACGAGTGCTGTGATCGTGTTTTGCAGGACACTGAAGCTGATATTCTTTAACGCGTATGGATCTTTTTCATTATACTTAAATGAAACGTTGTCAAAAACGACATCAAACTTTGTTGGTTTTTGAAAAGCCGAAGCGCTTCTAAGTTCGGGCAAATCCATAATTTCATGGATCCTGACGGCTGCCGCCTGAGATATTTTGATGAACTCGCTCGCCCACATCAGCGGCATCAAAACATCCGCCATGCCGGTGCTGACCAGCAACGCGGCAATGAAAACGGCAAACGATAAACTGCCGCCCGACACAAAAAAGATACCCGCTATCGTGACCGCAATCAGTGTCGGCATCGGGCTTAGTATAATCATGGAGATTCTGGCAGGTGTGCTTGTCGCCGCGATCCATGCTTTCAAATGGATACGGTATCGATGAAGCGCTTTATTATAGCGCTTAAAAGAAGTCGTGCCGTCGTCAAACGTCCTGACAACCGGCATCGCCTGAACAAACTCGATCACCGCTTTATTGATATCCGACTGGCTTTGCTCATATTTGCTCCTGCGGCTGGCTTCATCCTTCATAGCAAAATACATGATTGCGGCGCCGAGCAGCAATACGCTCAAAGCGATAACCGCCAACCTGTAATCAATGATGATAAGGGCGGCGAGGGACGCAGCAGGTGTGGCGATGCTCCTGCCGATCATCGGCGTACTATCCGCGACGAAAGCGTGAAGATTTTTGACGTCATCCAGCAGGACTTTTTTAAATGCCCCTGTGCCTGTGGAAATGACGTATCCCAACGGCACCTTTGCCAGATGCGCGGTGATATCCGTTCTTAATATCTCCTCAAGCTTAAAAGCGCCGAGATGTGATACGACAGTCGAATAATATTTAATCACGAAGGAAAGGATCACCACCAGCGCCAGTATCAAAAACGCCTGGTTAAAACGCAATGTCAGTCCGAAAAATGCTATGCTTCCGCCTGTGGCGATTGAAAGCACGTACGCCAAAAAAACATACCCGAAAAGTGCGCTTATCCCACCGAATGCCGAAAGGCCTATGGCCGCTTTGACATAGCGACTTACCGGGGCCATAATCGCCCAAAGCCCCTTTTTTCTATTTCGCTTAGTCATCCTGATTGCCTCCTTAAAAAAATGGGCATCAATCCCTCAATGCCCATTCTAACGGTATGTTTGGTTTTATACCACCCCGAACCGGATTTTCACCGCTCCGATCGGGATTTCTATTTTAGTACGATTCCGCAAACATCGCAGCAGGTTGGGTCGTCCGAAAAATGTACGCTTTTGATTTTCTCTGAATTGAAGACGGCCATTTCCCGGATATTTGTCGTCGGCACATTCACCGCCTCGTCCTGTAATGTCGTCAGCACATAGGTATAGGCTTGCTGGATCACTGCTTCATCCGTTGTGTTCAGCATCACCGTGATCTGCGCATCGATTTCCGGCTTTTGCGCAAGGCCCTGCTGTGCAGGATAATCCACGGCATAATCCAGCATGGCAGCCAAGAACACTTGCGGATCTTGCGGGAAGCCGTAGGTATCGTTCACGGTAATGTCAAATTCGCCTGCCATCCCTTTTTCGCACCATGTCATTGCCTCATAGCCGTTGATATTAATTTGTATTCCGATTTCAGCCATCTGCCCTTTGAAGGCCATGAGAATCTGCTCGTCCGTGGAGCGTTCGCTCATATAAATCACATCGAGGGAAAGCGTTTGTCCGTCTTTGATACGGATACCCTCTTCGTTCAGCTCACTCCAACCGGCATCACTCAGCAGGCTTGCGGCCAAGTCCGGGTCGAAGTCATAGATGACCTGCGCCACGTCGCAGTAGGGCAGGGTGGAAGGGAACAGCGTGTCCGCAGCAGACTCCATCCCGTGCAGTACCGTGCTGTTGATCTGTTCCTTGTCGGTGCCGTGTTGGATCGCCTGACGCACCAGCGGATCGCTCAGAATTTCGGAAGTCGTATTTAGCAGCAGGTTGCGCGTTGCATATGTGGTTTCGGACTGCACCGCCTGCACGTTATCCAGCTTGGCCAGATAGTCAAACATATCATAAGTCACCTGATAAGAACCATACAATAAGTCGATTTCGCCGGATTGCAGCGCCATCATACGACTGTCGGCATCCGTGATGATTTTAACCGCGAACCCATCTGGACCGGCAGCACTGCCATAGTAATTTTCGTTGCGTACAAAGTTGTAGGAAGCGCCAACAGTATAATTCCCTTCCTGTATCACATACGGCCCCGTTCCGGCCGTTTCGGTAAGCACATTGTTATAAGGGATATTGCCGTCCGAAAACAGACTCGGCGACATGATACCAAAAGCCCCTGCGCTTAAGTCCTGTAAAACAGCATAGTACGGCGCGTCATAATGGAAAGCGACCGTGTATTCGTCAACGATTTCTATTTCGGTGATTCTGGACACGCCGCCATAGTATGATATATAATCCATCATATTTTCCCGCATGGTGTCAAAGTTGAGTTTGACCGCTTCCGCGTTGAACGCTTCGCCGTCCGAGAATGTCACATCCTCTCTCAAATAAAATGTCCATGTATCTCCGTCATTTTCCCAGCTCTCTGCAAGAGAAGGTACGGCAATTCCGTCTTCAAAATCAACGAGAGTTTCATAGACGAGTTTGGTATAATGGTAAAAACCCTGACCGTCATAGATACCTATGGGATCGAAGCTGGAGAAGTCCACCGATTCGCCGATTATGATTTCTGAAATATCGCTTTCATCGTTGCTGCTTTGGCACGCCGCCAGCGAAAAAGCCAGTACGACAGCAAGCAGCAGTGTAATTAGTTTACTCATGTAGTATTTCATTATAATCCTCCTGATTTAGTAATATATATTTCCTGTTTCCTATAAGCTGTTTGGAAAAAGGATGTTTAAACGCAGACAATGAAGAGACATGCTCGGCGGTTTCCACGATGCGGCCGTCTTTCATCACCGCGATTTTTTCAGATATATACAGGGCGGCGCGCAAATCGTGGGTGATAAACAGATAAGCGCATCCGGTCTCCCGCTGCAACGCTTTCAGCAGGGCCAGTATTTTCATCATGACCGTAGCGTCCAGGCCGGTAACCGCTTCATCAAGAATTACCAGCTCGGGATGGATGGAGATGGCTCTTGCGATGCAAACGCGCCTGCGCTGCCCACCGGACAGCTCGTGCGGATAGCGGTTTGCAATATCCACCGGGAGACCAACCCGTTCAAGCAAGCTGCAAATTCTTTTTTCCCGCTCGGCTGCAGGTATCCCAAGTAAGTTTCTCATCGGCTCGTCAAGGCTGTCCATTACTCTGCGCCGGGGATTGAAACAGCCCGTGTTGTCCTGAAAGACCGGCTGAATGTCCCGGTACAACTTTTTGCCACGCAACTCGGATACGTTTCTGCCGTTCCAAAGTATGACGCCACCCGACGGCTTTTCAAGGGCGAGAATAAGCCTTGAAAGCGTGCTTTTTCCGCTACCGCTCTCCCCGATCAAGGATACGCTTTCGCCGGGTGCAATGGATAACGATACATCATCCAATGCAACCTGATGGCCATATTTCTTTCTTACATTCCTGATCTCAAGCAATCCGTCTCCTCCATTAAACCTGCCGAGGCCAGCAATTCCTTCGTGTAGCCAACCTGCGGATCATGCAGTATTTTTGTTTTGGTACCCTGTTCCAAAACGCGGCCGTCTTTCATCACGGCAATATCGTCCGCCAAAGCCGTAACAGTATCCATATCATGGGAGACCAAAAGCATGGCCGGCTTATATTCCTTCATTATGAAAGAAAGAAGTTCCAAGATGATGGCCTGATTGCCGGTATCAAGCGCCGTCGTCGGCTCGTCCGCGATAATCAGCACCGGATTCAGTGATATTGCAATTGCAATCATCACGCGTTGGAGCATGCCACCGCTCAATTGATACGGATAACTGCGCATAACTCTCTGTCCATCGGGCAGACCGACCTTACGCAACAGTTCGATCCCATACAGTGTCGCATCACGTTTACTGCAAAGCAAGTGCGTATACAGCGTTTCAATGAAATGGGTCCGTATTCGCATGCAGGGGTTGAAGGCAGCCATGGAATTTTGTAGAATGACACCGATCTCCTTGCCGTTAATCTTCTCGCGTTCGTCCCAAAACAGCGGTAAAATCTCTTTGTCCTGCAGTCGAACACTGCCGGATATCTGGACTGCGGCGGAATCCAGCAGGCCGAGAATGGCGTTGCATACGGTGCTTTTCCCGCTGCCGCTTTCCCCCACCAAACCCAAAACCTTTCCACGCCCGATCTCAAAAGTCATTTTCTCGATATTGACGCCGGTACTGAGATAACGAACGGATAAATCCCGTACAGCCAAAATAGTGTCTTTATTCATAATTTACTCCCATGCCGCCTACGGCGAGCGCCTTTCTCATTCCTTCTCCAAACAAATTAAAAGCACATACGGTGATAAAAACACAGACACCCGGATAAATGGCATACTGCGGTGCCTGCAACAGCATGCTTTTGGCGTCGTTTAGCATGGCGCCCCATTCCGGCAGGCCGGACGGAAGGCCAATGCCCAAAAAGGAATACCCTGAAATCATCAGTATGGTATCTCCGATTCCCAGCGCGAATAGTATAATCAGGCCGGGGAATATATTGGGAAGTACCTGCCTTACCAACACGGAAACGCCTGAAGCCCCACCTGTTACGGCGTATGTGACATACCCTTTGGCCAGCTCAGTCTGCGTATAGCTGCGTACCATCCGCCCATACCAACCCCAATAGGAAAATAGCGTACTAAACACCAGATTGGCAATTCCGTTTCCTATCACGCCCATGATGGCAAGCACCAACACGGTGGGGGGAAGGGCCATGCTGATATCGCACAGCCACAGGAATATGCGCTCAAAAAAACCACCTTTATACACCGCGGCCATTCCAGACGGTATTGTCGTAATAACGATCCCGATCATGACCAAAAAAGCAAGCCCCAATGAATACCTTGCCCCATACAGTAGACGGGAAAAAACGCATCTGCCGTATGCGTCGGCTCCCAACGGAAAGCTCTGCGAGGGTTCCGTAAAACGCAGGCTCATATTGATTTTCATAGGGTCATTGGGGGACAGTTCACCCGCAAACACAGCGCACAATACAATGATCGTAATGAATCCAAGACCCACCATCACACTTTTATTATGTTTTAGCCGTCTCATGCACGGTCCTCCCGGTTCAGGCTGGGATTGAGCAGCCGGCCGCAGACTTCGGCCGTAACGTTGCATACCACAAAACAAAGCGCCATCAGGACAATATAGGCGTTGATGACCGGAAAATCCCGGTTGACTGCGGCGTTCAACGCATACTGTCCCAACCCCGATATTGAAAAAATCGTTTCGACAATCGCTGTGCCCGCAAGCAGATACCCGATGTTTTGGCCATACATCACAATACAGGAAGGGGCAGCATTTCGCAGCAGATGGTTGGTCATCACCCTACGCCTGCCGATACCTCTGGCCTTCGCATATACAACATATTCACTTCTTTGATTTTCCAGTAAAAGTGAACGCAGTATCCGTGCAAGTGCACCGACCATCGGAAAAGATAAAACCAGCGAAGCAAATAATAATGTTATCGGGTGGTTATGGCCCACGATCGGCATCAGCCTTAAATATATGCCAAAAACCAGCAGGCACAGCAAACCAAGAAAATATCCCGGCACAGAGATTGAGACAAAAGACAACCCCATAACCAGTTTATCAACCCATTTTCCTTCTTTGAACGCCGCCAGTATCCCCAGCGGAACAGCGCCGGCGATGATCAGGATACACGATAAGCCGGATAAGATAAGTGTCATAGGCATAACGCTCAACAAATCCTGCATGGCCGGCCGGCCGGTGATATAAGAGTTGCCAAAATCCAGGCGTACAACATTCTTCAGCCAATTCCAATACTGCTCTGGTATCGACTGATTAAATCCCAATTCTTCGCGGTATTGCTCGACCATTTCTTCACTGGCTGTTTTTGAAACGCGCCTTGCATAAGCTTCTGCCGGATCAACGGCCGATATATTGGCGAGGACAAAAGATAACAACGATATACCAATCAAGACTGTTATCAGATGAATTACCCGTCTACACAAGAATTTCCACAATATATGTACCCCCACTATATAGTTAGTCTTTGCTAACTTCAATTCAAAAAAAATAAGCGCCTACAAATCAACACTTATTTTACCAGTTATGATGTTGTTCCCGCCGCTCCAACCGGGATTTTTTACACTCCAAGACGAAAATCGCTGGGGTTTAAGCCATATTCATTTCGGAAGGCGCGGGCAAAATGGCTGGTGTTCACGTACCCCACCATCCCCGCAATCTCGCTGATGCTTAAATCAACATTCTCAAGCAGGTGGCTTGCGTTTTTCATCCTTAAACTGCGGACGTATTCATATATGCTCTTGCCATACATATCACGGAAACCAGATTTTAGCTTATGCTCGTTGAGCGCAACCATCTTGGCCAACTCAGGAATAGTTGGCGGAGAAGAATAATGGTCACATAAAATTTCTTTGGCTTCCAGTAGTGCGTTTCTTTCAAAACCGGAATAAACCGTGCGTTTCCCTCCGGTGAGAGGAAGTATGATATTTTCCTGCCACAGATCAGATAATAAGACTTTGCCTAACGAATCAAGGTATGTATTCTTTAATTCCCGACCGATATTATTTTCTATAATTTGACTGAAATAGTTGTGGATTTTTGCATTTGCCTTTTTCGGCTGTACCAACTGGTGTAATAATTTCTTCACTGACGTATCGTCATATTGTGTGCACTTCTCGGTATACGGCAGTCGATCGTGAAAGGGCTTCTTTGATTCCACCGACACAACACATACCCGCTTACCCGAAGGAATCATGGTCATTCCCCGACTGTATGGAAGTGCATATATTCCCATTTCATTTTTATTTAAATTTGCCTTTGTGATACCAGTTTCCGAGTAGAAAATATGTCCGCTGAAACAATATGTCACCTCACAGGTATTTGAATAATTATCATAATATGAAATAATCGGCCGCGCCAGAAAAAGATCTATGATCCCGATGTCAATATCGCCGCTTGCTTGAACCGCTTTGATATATCCGCTACCAAGCTCTTTTGGAGGTATCAGGGTTGCCGTATTTTCACCCTGCGCATAAGAGAAGCCATAGCGATTTACGAGATCACTGAAATATTCATCCTTTGAGTTTATAGAAATCTCTTGCTCCATAATAGTAGCCCCGCTTTACAGTTAGCCTTTGCTAACTTAATTTTAACACCGTATATGTATTTAGTCAAGAAGAGGGATCATATCAACAATTAATAATTCTTTTATCGAATAAAATGTAATTAACAAAAAGAAAGCGGTTGCTTAAAGATAATTGGTCAGCATTTAAGATTGTTACGTGAAGAGTTAAGCTTTCACAAAAAAAATTGCTGATATGAAAACACACAAAAAGGGCGTTATCTTCATAGATAGCACCCTTTTTGGCATTTACATATTCAGTTTTAGTTTCCTGCCCCCGTTATCCGCTGCCCAAAAACATTGATTTTACTAGGTTTCTTCATGTTTTCTCATGGTAACGCTCTTAACTAACTATGGCTTTTTATTTTTAATTTAGTGTTCATCTCTGCTGGGCAAAAGTATAAATTTACCGTCAGCCCATAGCTTTTCAATATCGTAATAACTTCTCTCTTCTTTATGAAAAACATGCACGACCACATCGCCGAAATCAAGCAGTATCCATCGGCTTTCTTTTTTGCCTTCAATGATGGGTATATCCATTCCGTTTTCTTTTGACTGTAAGTAAATATGCTCTGTGATAGCATCCAACTGGCGTTCGTTTGAAGCACTTAAAAACACAAACGCATCCGTAATCGACGTCAACGCCGTAACATCGATAATATGAATATCTTCTGCATTTTTTTCTTCCGCCCATTTTGCTATTAACTCAGCCTTTTTGATATAATCCATTCTACACCTCAAACATATCGTTTATGCTTCAATTTTATCAGTAGTATAATAATACAAGCTCTTCAAAATAAAAACAATAGTTCTCTTGCTATTCTTTAATAAATTTAATATTTTTATCCTGATTGGCAGCTTAAAATTTTTACTTTATTTTCTTTTGAACATAAAATAATTATTTGTAATTTTAATGCTGTTCATATATAATATATTTTGAATACGTGTAATCTTGTAATAATTTGCAGGAAAGGATCATTTTTAGTATATGGATAAGAAAAACAAAGTAAGCGTGAAGATATTGGGTTCAGAATATTCATTTCTGACAAGTACAAATGATACCGTAAAAATTGAAGATACCGTAAACTATCTTGAATATATTTTAAATGATACCAAAAAGAAAAATCCTTACATAAGCAACTATGTGGCACTTATCCTGACATGCATGAACTTAAGTGAAGAAATTCTGGATACACAAAAAGCGTTTCTAAATCTTCAGAAAAAACTTGCGAGCACACCTGCCGCAGCTCCTTCCTCTTATCAGACAAAAAAAGAAGAAAGAGTTATCGATATAGAAAATATGAATCTGACAAAAAATCAGAACGAGCTTAAAAAAATCGAACAATATCAGGAAGAGATCAAGCGTGTGAGCGAAGAATTAAATCGCTCTAACGCAATCATAGCAGGCTATAAAACACGCCTTACCGAAATACGTACCGAAAACGAAAAAATGAAACATGAATATGAATCGATGGAAGAGCGGCTTTTGGAAAATCAAATCGAACTCGTAAAACTAAGAAAAAGGCTTATTCAAGAATAAATTTACAGAGATATGAAATTCAGCAAATGCTGAATTTTTTTATATTATTTGAATAATTATCAAACAAAAGAAATATCCCGCACACTTCATTTGCCGCCTCATATAATGACCATAGAAATAAATAAAGGAGGATTAAGCATTTGGATGAAAGAATTGAAGTAAACAATTGCTGTATGGAAGTTGATTGTTTAATTGTAAATAAAGTTTACGACGCATGTTCAAAGCGCGATTGTTTGGAGCGAGCATTATTCTGCGTAAACTTTCCAACGGGTACAGCCGATGATTATAAATTTTTACATGCCGACTTCGGCAAAGCACATGTAGAACCTTGGGGAGATTATCCGTTTTTCCAAGAAATCAATGAAAATTATGCATTGATGAGATTTGTCGCTGCAATACCTGTCTACGTAGTCGTAAAAAGAAAATGTGACGGAGAAATATTCAGACTTCCCGCCAAACTACTTGTAAACGGAACGATGCAATGCGATAATAAAATACGTTTCCCGATAGAAGTTGTTGTCTATGCGCCGGCTGAATATTTAAGACAAGGCCGTTTTGAGCCTTATGTTGAAAGCTTTGCAGAAGTGGGCTATAGCAATCTCGTAGACAACAGAGAAGCGATACAACTGAGCATAGGCGTATTCTTGATTGTAAAAGTTGTCAGTGAAGTGCAACTTAAAATTCCTACTTATGGATTTTGTGATATTCCGCCTGAATGTGATGAAATGCCAAGCGATATCGAATTCTGCGATACATTCATGGATGAAAATGTTACTCCCTTCCCGGAATTTTTCCCGCCTCAACAAAGATGTTAATATCATTTTGCAAAAAAAGACAGCTTGCTGTCTTTTTTATTTTCTTTTTTTTGTAATTTGATTATAATATACTTTAAAGTAATTACTAAGTATAAAAGTATAGAGAGGATCCTATGATAAAAAGAAATATTAAACCGATTATATCGTTATTATTTATAACTACCTTTTTACTTTTTAGTATGACATTTATCTCAGCGGAAGAACTTCTCACACAAGACAGCATAAATTTGAACCTAAGCGTATCGCAAATTGTAAGCAGCGGCCAGGGTAAAACAATAGATGACACTTATACCGTAAGCGAGGATAGCGTATTTGCTCAAACATACAGCATTAAAAACTCCTCCACGTATACTGGTTCTATAGAAATAGCAATTTATGAAAAAATAACATCCACGGCCGGCAGCGTTGTCTCAGACTGGACAACCTTGTATGCCACAGTAAACCAAAACTCAACAGCAAAAGTGACCGGCACCTCTGTTACGATGAAATCTACATACGGAAAAAGCATAACTATTGCTTACAAACTTATGTATAAACTGGATAATGAATGGATTGAATACTCCTCTTCAAGTAACACGATCAAGCTTTATTCCCCCCAGTTTACCGTCACTTATACCACAGATGCCGATCCGGTTGGCATCAGCGACTTTCCTGTCTTTTTCGGCGGAAAAGTAACCTTATCATCGGGCGGGAAAGCAAACGATGTAAAAGTCTATGATTCCACTTACGGATTGCTTGGCAGCCTCGGCGATCTCAAAGAAGGCCAGAGCAAGCGGTTTCAAAAAGACATCTCTGTTCCGGCAGGCTCCGTCAACTCGTACATTATTTTAGAATATACGGATGCCATGACAGGCGAAAGTGTACGAACAGAGCTTCCCACAGTTAAGGTAACAGGCAAAGTTATAGATTCACCGATTGAGAGCAAACTGACTTTAGATATCACGCCTGCAAAGACCTATATCGAAACCGCAGAAAAAATGGATATTATGTTTGATTTTCAAAATAATACGGATTACGAAGTCATTACAGCTTTTATCTATCTGCTTGATGACAGCGGCAAAGCATCGAGTGAACCTATCATTGATATAGGCGCAGTTGCATCAGGCGCTTCAAATTCATCTACGGAAAATATGACCATTGAACCCGATAAGCAATATTCGTTTGCAATTTACGCCTATGTAGCCGACAGCAGCACGCCTTTTAAAGCAACCGCCGAACTCACCATTTCTTCTGTTCCGCCAAGTTTGGATATACAAAGAAGTATAGATACGGATAAGTTGCCTTTTTATACAGACGCGACCATTTCCTACACCGCCAAAAACGTCAGTGACTATGAACTGACGGATTTGGTAATATCGGATGGTGTTCTGGGAGAAATTTATACCGCGGACAGCATAGCTGTAGGTGAAGAATTCAGCTTTACAGCAACCGGTAAATTCACAAACGATTTTGTCAGTGCTCCCAGTGTGAGCGTGACTTTGCAAGACGGAAAAAATACGGCAAATTCTTTCATATTATCGAAACAGATTTTTGAAGTCGAGCGTAAAAACGAACCGAGCACAATGCTCTTAATTGAAAATATCAATTCTAAAGATAAAGAACATGTCAGCTTTGATGTGACACTGCTTAATGACGGAAATGCAAATTTAAATAATATAGAAATCATCGATGCGAGAAACGGCGCCTTGCTCGCCACACTCGATTCCCTTATCATTGGCGATAAACAAGTAATACAGCTATCAGATCAAGACTATAAAGACGATAAAGATATTACGCTGAAAGTGAAATGCACAACAGATGACGGAGAGCAGCTGGAATTTAGCTTTGATCCCGTCAGTCTCTCGACATTCCCGCTCACTGCCGTCATTATCATAGGTGCGGTATTTATAGTTCTTGCAGCATGTATTATAATAATAAAATTAAGACAAAGAAACAGATAATCTATAGACAAATAATTTAGGAGAAGGCTACATGGCAAAAGATAAACAACAAAACATTGAAGCAATCACAAATATGGAGGAAGACTTCGCAAAATGGTACACAGATGTGATCATGAAAACAGAGCTTGCGGATTATTCTCCTGTGAAAGGATTCATGGTTATACGTCCATATGGCTTTGCAATATGGGAAAATATTAAAAATGAATATGACAAATTATTCAAACAGACAGGGCATGAAAATATGTATTTCCCTCTTCTCATCCCTGAGAGCTTGTTGAAAAAAGAAGCCGAACATGTGGAAGGATTCGCTCCCGAAGTGGCATGGGTCACACATGGCGGCGGCTCGGAACTTGCGGAAAAACTATGTATACGCCCTACTTCGGAAACGATAATATGCAGCATGTATTCCAAATGGCTACAAACATGGCGTCAGCTGCCTTTTTTATATAATCAATGGTGCAGTGTTGTGCGCTGGGAAAAAACAACAAGGCCTTTTCTGCGCACTTCCGAATTTTTATGGCAGGAAGGACACACCTTGCATGAAAGCGAAGAAGAAGCGCAGACCGAGACAATGCAAATGCTGAATATCTACAGAAAAGTCGCTGAAGAATATATGGCCATCCCTATGATTACAGGTCAAAAGAGCGAAAAAGAAAAATTTGCCGGCGCTCATGCAACATATACGATGGAAGCGCTCATGCATGACGGACAAGCACTGCAATCCGGCACCAGTCATAATTTAGGGCAGCATTTTACAAAAGCATTCGATATTATGTATACAGACCGAGAAGGCAAACGTTCCTATCCCTATCACACATCATGGGGTATTTCAACCAGATTAATAGGTGCTATTATCATGGTTCACGGCGATAACAGCGGGCTTATGCTGCCTCCCAAAATTTCCCCAATACAAATTGTTATCGTTCCTATTGCTCAGCACAAGGAAGGCGTATTGAACAAAGCTTACAAGCTTAAAGAATGTTTAAAGGAATATAAGGTGAAAGTGGACGATTCTGAAAGCTATTCGCCGGGATGGAAATTCAGCCAGTGGGAAATGAAAGGCGTGCCTCTCCGCATAGAGATCGGTCCCAAAGATATACAAAATAACAAATGTGTTTTTGTGAGAAGAGACACAGGTGAAAAATTTAATGTTTGTCTTGATGAAGCAAACACAATCGCAGCACAAACCTTACAAGATATTCAAAATAATATGTATCATCGCGCATTGGAAATGAGAGAACAAAAAACAAGCACCGCGCAAAGTATTGAAGAAATGAAAACAAATCTTAAAGAAAACCCCGGTTTTATTAAGGCTATGTGGTGCGGCAGCAGAGAATGCGAAGAGAAGATAAAAGAACTCACGGGCGCAAGTATCCGCTGTATTCCTTTTGAGCAGGAAGTCATCGGAGACGGCACGTGTATATGCTGCGGCAAGCAATCCGATACAATGGTTTATCTGGCAAGAGCGTATTAAATAAAAAAGTGCAGTGTCATAACTGCACTTTTTATTTTGTTTGCATTCTATTCACATCATTTTTTTTCGAATCATAACAAAAATGCTCACGATCGCACAAACAAGCGCGATAGCCACTACAATAACAAATCCGTACGCATCATTTTTAAAAGGAACGGCTACGTTCATTCCCCAAAGACTGGCTATAAGCGTCGGAATTGCAATGATAATCGTGATGGATGTGAGAAGCTTCATGACAATATTTAGATTGTTTGAAATCACCGAAGCAAATGCATCCATTGTGCCGCTTAGGATATCCCTGTAAATATTACACATCTCAATAGCTTGTTTATTTTCAATGATAACATCTTCCAGCAAATCCAAATCATCCGGATATTTTTTGATAAAAGATACACGTAAAAGCTTTTCCATAACCACTTCATTTGATTTCAGTGATGTAGCAAAGTAAACCAAGCTCTTTTCAAGTTTGAGCATTTGTATCAACTCTTTGTTTTTCATGGATTTATGCAGTTCCTGTTCTACTTTTGTGCTCATTTTATCTATTTGTTTTAAGTAAGTTAAAAACAGCGCCGCATTTCTGTACAGTATTTGCAAAAACATTCTGTTTCTTTTTTTTGTAGAAAATTTTACCATTCGAAAATCGTAAAAATATTTCAGCGTAGGTACATCTTTAAGAGAGATTGTTATAATATTATTTTCAGTTAATACAATGCCTACCGGAATTGTGCTGTATACATATCCGTCCCCGTCTGCTTCAACGATGGGAGTGTCAAAGATAACCATTGTGTGGCCGTCTTCAATCTCGAGTCTCGCCCTCTCTTCTTCGTCCAATGATGCCCTTAAAAAATCGATATCGATATTCAAAGACTCGCAGACATAGTCAATCTCCTCGGAAGTGGGACTTATTAAATGCACCCAACTATCGGGCAATATAGTATCATTTTTATGTAATTTTTCATTTTCAGTATAATAAATCGAAATCATTTTTTACCTCCCTATAGCTAAAGTGCTTGTTTATTTTAGATAGATAAAACATTTTAACATATATATTAGATTATATCAATCAGATTCATTTTATTACATGTTTTACAAAATAATAATTGACAAATTCAATATATTTATTTAAAATATCTTAGGTGTAAAGTGATATTGCTTTACAAAGCCAATAAACTTTACGATCATGGTGGATTATGAAAGAGTTTGTACGCATTTCAATGCTTCTCGATCATTATGGCATATTGTTGACCGATAAGCAAAGCGAAATTTTGAAATTATATTACGAAGAAGACTATTCGCTGAGCGAGATTGCCGATTTATATTTGATATCAAGGCAAGCGGCGCATGACACCATAAAAAAAGGAGAAGCATTGTTGAACAAATATGAAAATATGCTTCATTTACTGCAAAAACAATCCCTGCGTGAAAACTCGATCAGTGAAATAAAAGCTCTTTTGTCTACCCTTTGTGCAGATGGGCAAGATAAAAAAACCATAAAAGATATTGAAACGTTACTTGATGCATTCATCAATGAATAAAGGAGGCGATGTCAATGTTTGATAATTTAGGAAGCAAACTGCAAGACTCCCTTTCCAAACTCAAAAAAAAAGGAAAACTTACGGAAGCAGATATCAAGACAGCCGGCAGAGAAATAAAGCTGGCTATGCTTGAAGCCGATGTGAACTATAAAGTCGTAAAAGAATTTACAGATAAAATATCTGCAAGGGCTTTAGGCGATGAAGTAATGAAAAGCCTTACCCCTTCCCAGCAATATATAAAAATCGTTCGCGACGAGATGATTGATATATTAAGCGGACAAGACAATAAACTCAATTACAGCAGCCGCGGCCTTACCGTAATCTTAATGGCAGGTATTCAAGGAAGCGGAAAAACAACATCTGCCGCCAAACTTGCGAATCTCATCAGAAAACAAAATAAAAAAGTGATGCTGGCTGCCTGCGACACCTATCGTCCTGCCGCCGTAAAACAACTGCAAACACTCGGAGCTCAAATAGATATCCCCGTTTTTTATACGGATTCCAAACCTCAGGAAATTGTATCAGCGGCTTTAAAAGCAGCCAAAGAACAATTCGTTGATGTTTTGATAGTCGATACAGCGGGACGAATGAGTATTGATGAAGAAATGATGGCTGAAATATCGGATATTGCCAAAATTACAAATCCTACTGAAATATTACTGTGTATTGACGCTATGACCGGCCAGGATGCAGTGAACACTGCAAAAGCATTTGATGAAACGCTAAACCTAACCGGCATCATACTCACAAAGCTTGACAGTGACACGCGAGGCGGTGCAGCTTTATCTGTCACCCACACGACACAAAAACCCATTAAATTTTGCGGAGTAGGTGAAAAAATATCCGATTTGGAGATTTTCAACGCCGATAGAATCGTTGGCAGAATTCTCGGTATGGGAGATGTTTTGGGTCTTATTGAAAAAGCGGAAATAGCATATGATGCACAGGCGGCAGAAGAGCTAAGCCGCAAAATAGCAAAAAACGCATTTACTCTGGAAGATTTTTTGCAGCAGCTCCAGCAAATGCAGCAAATGGGCGGCATTGAAGAAATGCTTAAAATGATGCCGAATGCAAAACAATTCAAAGGATTAAAAATAGACGAAAAAGACTTGCTGCATCAAAAAGCCATTATTCAGTCTATGACAGTAAAGGAGCGCCAAAATCCATCTATATTGAATGCTTCCAGAAGAAGAAGAATAGCCAGCGGAAGCGGTACCAATGTCAGTGACGTGAATAAACTGATCAACGGATATGAACAAAGCAAAAAATTAATGAAACAATTTTCAGGCAAATCAGGCAAAAAAGGAAAACTCAACTTTCCTTTTATGTAATAAATTCTAAATATATATATCTAACTCGAGGAGGTGAAAAAATGGCAGTTAAAATCAGACTTAAAAGAATGGGCGCAAAGAAAAAACCCTTTTACAGGATTGTTGTTGCAGATGCTAGAGCACCCAGAGACGGCAGAAATATAGACGAAATAGGCTACTATAAACCTGTCGGAGAAAAAGATCTTGCGATCGATAAAGAAAAGGCACTAAAATGGCTTAGTTATGGTGCACAGCCTACTGATACGGTGAAATCACTGTTAAAAAAAGAAGGCATTATCTCTTAAGATAACGAGGTTATTATGAAAGAAATAATACAAACAATAGCAAAGTCACTGGTTGATTACCCGGAACAAGTTGAAGTAACAGAGCGAAAAGAAGGAAACACCATATTCCTTGAATTGCATGTCGCAGACACAGATATGGGCAAAGTCATAGGAAAACAAGGCAGAGTAGCGCATGCTATGCGAACTGTGCTTAAAGCTGCAGCGATCAAAGAGAATTGCCGTGTTGAATTAGAAATCATTTAATGATGAATACCGCGATGCATAATTATCTGAAAATAGGCAAAATAGCAGCAGCTCACGGCATCAAAGGCACCGTTAAAGTCATTCCGCTGACAGATGACATCACAAGATTTCAAAATTTAACACATGTCTTTCTAAACGACTGTGATATGCCGCAAAAATTAACGATTCAAAAAGTTCAGCTGAATGAGAATATTGTTTTCATTAAATTTGATGAATTCAATAACCGTAACGAAGCAGAAACTCTTAAAAACAATTTTCTTTATATTGACAGAGCACATGCCGTACCGCTCAATGACGATGAATATTTTATTGAAGATTTAATCGGGCTGAGTGCCTATGATCTAGATAATATCAATATCGGTGAAATAAGCGACATTATCCAAACGGGATCTGTTGACGTGATCGTTATTACAGGCAAAAAAAAATATTTGATTCCTGCGCTGAAAAAAAATGTATCGGTTTTTATTGATCAAGGCATGATAAAAGTTGATATATCAAGCGGAGTAGATTATGATTAAATTTACTTGTGTCGGATTATTCAGCGAAATAATTGAAGCCTATAAAAGTTACAGCATCATTTCTCGTGCTGTAAAAAACTCGATGGCGGAAATAAATTTTATAAATATTCGTTCCTATTCGCAAGATAGACACAAAAACACAGATGACTATCCTTATGGCGGCGGTGCAGGAATGGTTCTCACACCGCAACCTGTGGTAGATGCCGTCAATTCCGCAAAAGACGGCAGAGATATCCCTGTGATTTATTTCTCCCCTATCGGTCAAACACTCAATAATGAGATTGCAAAAACTTATTCTGATTACAAAGAACTGATTTTGCTTTGCGGTCATTATGAAGGCATCGATCAGCGTGCGTTGGATATGGTGGTTGACGAATATATATCTGTGGGCGACTACGTGCTTACAGGCGGAGAAATCGCCTCAATCGTATTTATGGACAGTATTATGCGTTACTGCAGCGGGATACTTGGAAATGATGAAAGCAGCAGCGAAGAAAGCTTTGAAAACGGCCTTTTAGAATATGCGCATTATACACGGCCCGAAATTTTTGAAGGCGTTGAAGTGCCGAGTGTGTTGCTGAGCGGAAATCATGCCAAAATAAAAGAATATCGACATCATGATTCGCTTCAAAGAACAAAAAAGCACCGAAAAGATCTATATGAAAAATATATGACAAAGACAGAAATCACACAAAAAATGAACAAAAAGTAAGAAAGGAGGTAGCAATTATGGACCTCATAAAAGCTATTGAAAGTGATTATTTAAAAGACACCGTCTCTGATTTTAATATCGGCGATACCGTTAAAGTTCACGTTAAAGTTGTAGAAGGCAAAAGAGAAAGGATTCAGATATTCGAGGGTATCGTAATCAAAAAGCAAAACGGCGGTATTGGCGAAACATTTACGGTAAGAAAAATCTCTTACGGTGTAGGTGTTGAAAGAACATTCCCTGTTCACTCTCCGAGAATCGATAAAATAGAAGTGGTCAGACTTGGCAAAGTAAGACGCGCTAAACTATATTATTTAAGAGACAGAGTAGGTAAAGCCGCTAAAATCAAAGAAAAAAGGATAGACAGAAAAACAGCAAAATAAAATCAGCATTGCTGATTTTATTTTTTTTATTGAAAATTTTTATACACAATAATCCTTTTTTTTTAGTTTTAAAACATATATAATAAAAAAGATATTGCGCGATAATGAACAGGTATAGTTTGACTTTAAGAAAGGCCTATTTCATGAAACAAAAAAGAAAAAAATCCGAATTGCAGGAATGGATTGAAGCCATTGTCATTACATTGATTCTGGCTATTATACTTAGAAGTTTCGTTTTTGTATTTGCCAAAGTTGAAGGAACGAGTATGCTTAATACTCTTAAGGAAGGCGATCGACTTTTGGTAAGCAAAATCACCTATCACTTTAAAGAGCCTGAGTATGGCGATATTATAATCATAGATGTATCACAAAGCATTGATGATTATGTAAAACGTATTGTCGGCAAAGAAGGTGATACGATAGAAATTAAAAACAACACTGTATATCGAAATGGTGCTGTGCTCGATGAACCCTATTTGATGCAGGGACTTACTTATCCTGACTTTAGCGCCGTTACCGTGCCTGATGGCTGCTATTTTGTGCTTGGAGACAACCGCCCGGTAAGCCAGGATAGTCGTTATGCCTCCGTGGGTTTTATCGCCAAAGAGGATATAGACGGTAAAATCGTATTTAGAGTATGGCCGCTAAATGAATTCAATTCGCCTTACAACATAGTAACGGAGTAAAATATGCAAGTTCAATGGTTTCCGGGGCATATGGCCAAAGCCATGCGTCTTGTAAAAGAACAACTCAAAAATGTGGATATTGTCATTGAGGTATGTGATGCGAGAGCCCCTGTATCGAGCAGAAACAGCGAGTTGACATCCATTTTAGGTGAAAAAAAACGGCTTGTTGCCTATAATAAATCTTCTCTTGCCGATGACGCTACCTCAAAAAAATGGGAAAAATATTTAAAAAACAATGATGAACTTTTTGTGTTTACTGATGCTCTTACACGCAAAGGGATCAAAGCCTTGTCGAATATTTTGATCAGTCATGCAGGTACCAATATACGCTATAACCGCGCTGTCAGGGCTATGGTGATCGGTCTGCCCAATGTCGGCAAATCCATGCTCATTAATAGTCTCACGCTTTCTTCCGGCGCTAAGACCGGTAACCGTCCAGGCATTACACGAGGCAACCAATGGATACGTATAAATAACCGGCTTCATCTTTTGGATACCCCTGGTGTTTTGATGCCAAAAATAGAAAACGAAACAGATGCTTTTAATCTTGTCGCGATAGGTTGTGTCAAAGATATTATTTTTGATAAATATATTGCCTGCATGGAAATCCTTGACTTTATGAAAGAGCGTTATCCTTCTTTGATAAAAGCACGTTACGCACTGAGCAGTCTTCATAGCTCAAGTGATGAAATGATCTCTGAGATTGCTAAAAAAAGAGGTTTTATTATAAAAGGCGGCGAGGTCGATATTAATCGATGCGCCGATACGATTTATGATGAATTTAAAAACGGTGTCATCGGTAAAATTAGCCTGCAAGCTCCGGATGATATAGAACCGATGGAATAATAAAAATGATAAATTTTAAAGACTTTTCCCTTCAGGAAATCAAAAATTATTTCAAAACAATTCATATAAAAGAATATAAGAATTATTATAATGACTTACTTTTAGATCATCGTAAAAGTGTGCTCGCGTTTGCAGCTCAATTGCAAAAACAGGAAACGCTGCATCACAAAGAGATTACAAGAACAGACCATATGATTGCTGCGCAAAATTCATTGTTTGGCGGCGAGGCTGTTCTCATTGCCGGAATTGATGAAGTCGGCAGAGGGCCTCTGGCAGGCCCGGTCGTGGCATGTGCAACAATAATGAGCGCTACTAACCCCGTTTTGTATCTAAACGATAGCAAAAAACTAACCGAAAAAAAGCGTGAAGAACTATATCAAACTATTTATGAAAATGCCATGTCCATAGGAATCGGCTTTGTCGATAATAATAGAATTGATAAAATCAACATTTTAAATGCAACCAAAGAAGCAATGATGCAAGCAGTTGAAAACTTAAATATCAACCCCGATGCACTGCTCATTGATGCACTGTTACTGCCCTGCCCCATCAGACAGGCGGGACCAAGTAAAGCTGATGAGAATTATTACTCCGTCGCAGCGGCAAGCATTGTCGCAAAGGTTACCAGAGATCACATGATGAAGCAATATGCTCTTGAATATCCTATGTATGAATTTGATGCGAACAAAGGCTACGGTACATCCTCACATATTGAAGCAATCCGCAAATACGGTCCTTGCACTATTCACAGACAGAGCTTTATTAAAAATATATTTACACTAAAAGACAAAAAAGCTATAGGCAATGCAGGCGAAGTGCTGGCTTGTGAATATATCGCAAATAAAGGGTATCGCATCCTAGAGAAAAACTACGCCAGTCCTTACGGTGAGATTGATATTGTTTATAAAGATCGTGAATATCTGGTATTTTGCGAAGTCAAAACGAGAAAAAATACCGACTACGGCACAGGCTCCATGGCGGTCAACTATGCCAAGATAAATAAGATCACACAAACCGCACTGCATTACATCATGCAACATCATATTCAGGATACGGATATTCGCTTCGATATCATTGAAATCTATGAAGACAATAAAATACTTCATATCGACAATGCCTTTACAGCGATGGCATAAGAAGATTTTTTGTGCCTCTTTACGCATGAGGATATTGCAGCAAATCTCTGCATAAATACCCGATTGCCACCGAAACAAAGATATTCCAAATAAATGAAATCATAAATATAAACGATACCGCCGAGGCAACCGACAACAAATGGCTCAGCAAAATACCCAGAAGAACCCCGGGCAGTCCTAACGCAATTAATATGATGAAATATAATGTGATCATTATAACTTTGCTCATAGAGCCCTTAAGTACTTTTTCCATCAAAATATTTCCGGCTAAGAATAAAATTCCAAACCCTATCCGTGCAAAAATATATAAAATTATCTCACTCGCAGATGCCTTGTACAGCAGGCCTATAACAAAGAAAGTAATTGCGGATTCTACAGTCATTTTTAAAATGCTTTCCATAAAAATAGCAAGTAGCTTGAAAGCGGGCTTTACCGGAATCAAATACGCATAATGCATAGCAAGTTCTTTGATTCCTCTGCTGAGCGCAGTCGAAAAAATCATCATATAGACTGAAAAAGTAAATACGGCTACAATACCTATTTTTTTCATTGCAAAAGCGAAAATAAGCGTTATGAAAAAATAAATAAGAAAATTTTTATCTACAAGCATCACACGGGAACGTTTATTTTCCAGTATTTGTTTATAAAAAAATACACTCGCACCGCTCCCTTTATGAATACCTGTTTTGTTTAATTTTATTTTTTGCGGCGTATTTTCGGCAACCTTGCCCATCATAGCATTGCTTTGGGCCGTATGCCTCATTTCAGTTGCCAAAAGCACTTCTTCAAAAAAATCGGGATGCAGTTTGAAAAAAATCCAAACAGCTATCAATAAATAAATGATAACGGGAATGAAGGCAAAAATAAACATAACTTTATTCCCGATAATCCAGGAAGCCGTGAGCACCTGCAACCATCCCGCAACCGGCACAAGGCTAATGACGGGCGCACTGGAAGCGAGTACGAATGCCTCGATCATGCTTTTCCCCGTTAGAATTTTAGCTATTGCCGGCAAAAAAATGATGATACCTATCACAATGCAAAAAGCATATAAAATAAATCTTACTAATTTTTGTTTTTGCGGATCATGGTTTGAAAAAGAATAAATCACCATTGCCGTGATATTTGATGCGAAAATTGATAATGCATAGCATAATAAAATGATTAATATATCTGCGAAAGAAATACCATATAAATTATGAAGCCACGAATATTGGAACAATATAAACAATCCAATAAGCAAAGATGTCCCCATTTGCTTAATAAGTCCGTATAATAAAATAAGTTTTGAATTGATGGGGCTCAGAAATAAAATATTGACATCGGACAGCGTGTAAAAAGTTGCCCCCGAGTGTAACCCTTGCACACTTCCGGCTATGAAAGCAAATAAATAGAGTGCAAAAAGGATTGAATATAACTCGCTTATATCTCTGGAAGCACTGGTGCCTCCTTTTGCCGAAAAAGCAGATACTACAATCAGACCAATAAATATTATCAGTACGATTAATCTGGAAATATTTTGCTTAAAGCTTTTAAAATAGTTTTTTAGTTTTATAAAAAATAAATACGATAAAGCATTCATTTATTTAATCCTACTTTTCATTTTCTATGTCCCTTTGCACATCTATATCTCTTTGCACAAAAGCATCTTCAGGTAAAGTTTTGTTATTTTCTGTTATATTGAAGAACAACTCTTCTAAGGATAATGTATCTTTAGATTTATTTTTTTTCTCTTTTGAAGCAGCGATTTTGCCATCCATCATGATATAGGCCTTATCCCATAACTCCTTGATACTATCAAGCATATGTGTACTTATCAGGACAGATACGCCGGCTTTTTTTAATGTGACAAATATTTTTTTTAATTCTTTTATTGCATGTGGATCCAGTCCAACCATCGGTTCATCAAAAACAACAACGCTCGGCTTTGGCAGAAGCGCACAGATAATACTTAGTTTTTGCTGCATGCCTTTTGAAAGCTCTCTTCCGAGTTTGTCTTTTTTATCGGTAAGCTCAAAGCATTCGAGTAGCTCTTCGGCATATTCTTCATATTCTTTTAATTGATAAGCTCTTGCTATAAATTCGATATGTTCGGCTACTGTGAGCAAATCATAAACAGCCGGAATTTCCGGAACATATCCAAATACTTTTTTTGCTTCAATCGACTTATTATCCCAATTACATATTTCAATTTTCCCTTCAAAGCGCAAAAGACCGGCGATGCATTTTATCAGCGTTGTCTTACCCGCTCCGTTCGGGCCGATTAAAATAGTGGTTTGTCCGGCTTCTACGGTTAAGCTGACATCATTATTTGCTACAAATTTACCGTATTTTTTTGTAACATTGCATACTGTAAGCATGAAGTGCCTCCAAAATAATTATGCTTTATTATATCATATATTTAATTTGCTTCATACGAATAGAAAATAAAAATTGCCTATATGATCGCAATAAATAATGGTATAATAACCATGATTGTGAATTATGAGGTTAAAAGATGAAAAAAACACTGGCAATCATACTACTTATTCTACTCGCTTTTACTGCCACATCATGCCGTCAAACAAAGGATCTCACCGAATACGGACTTCAATTACAGGATGATGCATTTTATTATACGTATTCCATGGATGGCGGCTATGCTATTTATGCACATAACGACAGAAACGTTGCACTCAGTGACGCCGAGATGACTACATTCATGCAATATTTTGAAGAACTGGAAGATATACAACCCTTTACCTATCCATATCTGGTTATCATTTATTTCAGTAATACCGAGCTCAATGTATCGGCATTTCTGCCTGATCAAAAGATATTTTTATGTTATTATTACAGTGAAGAAGACAGCATCGAAATAGAATTTGCATATTCTTATTCCAAAGATGAGCTGCTTGGTTATAAAATACTCTCAGATAACACGGATATAGATGCCGAACTGGTACTGGAAAACGCGAGAAATTATTACGAAGCCGATGTAGAAGGGTTTAAAGACACTTACGGCGTCGATATTAAAGACTGGTTTTAAATGATTGAAATTTAAATACATGGAACGAATAACAATAATATTAACTAAAAAATATATTTGGAGGTAGATCAATGACTTATGCGGAAATTTTAGAAAGCGCACGTAAACATATGAACGGAAACTGTAAAGTGTGCAAAATATGTAACGGCGAAGCATGCAGAGGCACAATTCCAGGCCCCGGAGGGAAAGCTACGGGAGACGGCTTTGTACGTTCGTATAAAAAACTTCAGGAAATTAAGGTACATATGGATACCATCTATGACGATGCACCAATTGACACTTCTTGTTCACTGTTTGGCAAAAATTTTAAATATCCGGTATTTGCGGCTCCTATAATGGGAACACATATACAGTATGGTGAAAAATACAATTATCACGACTATAACAAAGCTGTCATTTATGGCTGCAAAGATGCCGGTACTCTTGCGTTTACCTTTTTCGATCCCAATGATGACAAAGCTCTTGATGAGATCGTAGAAGTCGGAGGACTCGGCATACCTACAGTAAAACCGTGGCCCGTTGATGTCATGCTGCGACAATTTAAAGAAGCCGAAGCTAACGGAATCATAGCCGTTGCCACCGATGTAGACGGGGCAGGTCTTTCTTTAGTGCAGGGAGGTGCAAATCCTGTCGGCCCCAAATCTGTAAAGCAGCTGGAATATCTCATCTCCAGCGTCAAGATACCTGTACTTATAAAAGGCGTCATGACTGCGGGCGGAGCAAAGAAAGCTTTGGATACGGGCGCTTACGGAATCGTTGTATCAACTCACGGCGGTCGTGTTCAAGACCAGACTCCTGCACCGATTGAAATGCTCGAAGAAATTGCCGGTGCGGTGAAGGGCAAAATGAAAATATTTATAGACGGTGCCATAAGAAGCGGCATAGACGTATACAAATGCTTAGCTATGGGCGCCGATGCGGTTATGATAGGCAGACCTTATGTCCTTGCGGTATATGGAGCGGATCAAGAAGGCGCAAAGCTTTATACAAATATGATAGGTGGGCAGCTTAAAGAAACCATGATGATGACAGGCGCAAAAAATCTTGCAGAAATTACAAAAGACAAAATTTTTATTGATAAATTGTTTTAAGCTTATACAATTTGCTTTTTTAAAATAAGTAAGAAGAGAAGAGCTGTCTCACTAAATTGAGGCAGCTCTTTTTTGTATACTTTCATTTAAGGGTTATTTCTGTACTGCAAGTACCCAATGAACTGTTTAAGCACAAGAGAGGCTGTCTTGGAATCCCTCATGACAAAGCCTATTTTACGATATGCGGCCACTTCCAGCTCTTTACTAATGATATGATAGGGCATACGCTTTAAAATCAATTCAGGCAAAATACTGATTCCCATCCCCTGCTCGACCATTGACATAATTGTATATTCATCCCATGTTGTAAGCTGTATATTGGGAGAAAGATGATATTTTTCGAAGATTTCCGTTATTTCTGATTTTGCACTTTTCTCTAAAAGTATAAACGGTTCACTATTGAAAGCATTAATCGGAAATCTATCGCCCTTTGCCAACGGATGATTTTGCGGTAATATCGCCAATAGTTTATCTTGGCCTAAGAAGATGCTTTCAAGTCCGGGTTTTGTAGGCAGCCTTAAAAATCCACAGTCAACGCGGCCTTGGATAATCCAACTTTCAATTTCTGCATACTCTCCGATAAGCAGTTCAAAATCTACCTTTGGATAATCTCTTTTAAAAATCTTAATGATGGTCGGAAGCCAATGTGTCGCCACACTCGAAAAAGCCCCGATCCGAATAAACCCCGCTTTCAATCCATGCAAGTCTTCTATTTGCATTTGAAGCCTTTCATGTGCATCGCAGACTTCTTGTGCAAAAGGTAATACTTTGACTCCGTCAACAGTAATTCTAACACCTGATCGATTGCGTTTAAATAAGATAATTCCCCATTCTTTTTCAAGATCGCTAAGTATATGGCTTATCGCTGATTGTGTGCACCCAAGAACACTTGCCGCTTTTGTTAGGCTTTTATATTCCGCTGTTTCTACAAAAGCTTTATATTTTTGAATATTCATTTAACTCTCTCATTTATATTATATTTTTTATGATTTTTATTCATATTATATATTATAATAAATAATTAGATAAATCAATTCTATAAATATATATCTCAATAATAGAAAAAGGGATAATAAAACATATTTACTATCCCTATAATTATACTATTATGATTCCTAAGATTAACCGAATTACAAATTTTATTCTATTACCTTAATCCAGCCTCTTGTATCTTCTTTTTTACCATATTGAAGGTCTGTGATTTCATCATATAATCTTTGTGAAATTTCACCAATGACTTGATTGTTTACAACAGCTTCTTTATCTTTCCATTTCAATAATCCTACAGGAGAAATAACCGCTGCCGTACCCGTTGCAAAGGCTTCCGTTAATCTACCTTCTTCCGCCGCTTTAAATACTTCGTCAACAGTGATATCTCTCTCTTCCACCGGAATACTCCACTCATTGGCGAGCTGAATGACAGTAGCTCTTGTAATCCCTGGAAGGATAGTTCCTCTTGTTAGAGGCGGCGTTACAATTTTACCGTCTATGACAAACATAATATTGCTCGTTCCAACTTCTTCTATATATTTATTTTCTTTAGCATCAAGCCAGCATATCTGCGAGTAACCTTTTTGAATAACTTCTTCGCCCGGTTTTAGCGTACCTGCATAGTTTGCTCCGGCTTTATAATGGCCGATACCACCTTGTGCCGAACGTATGTATTTATCTTCAATATATATTTTTGTGGGTTTCATTCCCTCGGGATAATATGCTCCTACAGGAGATAAGATTACAAAATATATATATTTATCGGAACGTTTTACACCGAGATGTGTTCCGGTCGCGATACAAAATGGTCGGATATAAAGCGCCATTCCATCTTTTGGCGGAACCCAATCTTGATCTATTTTAATAAGTTCTTCGATCGCATCCAGCATTTCATCCACAGCAAAAGTCGGCATCGCCAAACGGTCATGCGTGTCATTCATACGTTCCATATTTTTTTCCGGTCTGAAAAGTCTTATCTTTCCGTCTACCCCATAAAAAGCTTTCATGCCTTCAAAGCTTTCCTGTCCGTAATGAAAAACCAAAGCGGCGGGATCAATCAGAAATTGTGCGTATTCTTCGATTCTTGCATTATGCCATCCGATTTTATCGTCATAATCAACGACAAACATATTGTCTGAATAATAATTGCAAAATCCACATTCGTCCCACGAAGGTTTTTCTTTTTTGGTTTTTGATTGGCTAAATTTGATGTTCATAATAGTTTTTTCCTTCCAGTTTATAGATAATTTTCCTCGTATTATAACATAGTATAAAAATTATGCAAGTAAAATTTTTAAATATTCTGATTTTTTTAATTATTTTAGTATATTCAAAATAAAACTGTATGTGCAAGTATACACATACAGTTCTAGAGAATTAATATATATAAATAATATACTATTTATCTATATAGTTTATTTTATATAATTAATATTATATTGTGTTTAAATAAGTGTCTAATTCCCATTGGCTGACACGCATTCTATAGCTGTCCCACTCTGTTCTTTTTGCTTCAATGTATTTTTCTGATGCATGAGGTCCTAAAACACCCATTAAGAATTCACTGTTTTCAAGCTCATTAACCGCTTCTATTAAAGTAGCCGGTAAGCTTTTGATGCCTTTGGCCGCTCTTTCATCTTCACTCATATGATATAAGTTCGAAGATTCCGGTTCGGGAGCTGTCATTTTTTGTTTTATTCCTTCAAGGCCTGCAGCCAAATTCACCGCAAGTGACAAATAAGGATTTGCTGACGGATCAGGATTTCTCAACTCAACACGTGTGCTTGCTCCTCTTTTAGCCGGGATACGAATCAATGGACTTCTGTTTTTCGGAGACCATGCCAAATATACCGGTGCTTCATATCCTACAACAAGACGTTTGTAAGAATTAACTGTAGGATTTGTTATAGCTGCCATCGGTTTTGCAAAGTTTAGCAATCCGGCAATATATTGATATGTTGCTTCGCTTAATTGATTTTTGCCGTTCGGATCATAGAAAGCATTTTTGCCGTCTTTGAACAGCGATTGATTTGTATGCATACCTGAACCGTTTATTCCAAAAATCGGTTTCGGCATAAATGTTGCATGAAGCCCATGTCTTTGAGCGATAATTTTCACAACCATTTTAAAGGTCATAATATTATCTGCCGCTGTAAGTGCATCTGCGTATTTGAAGTCTATTTCATGTTGGCCAATTGCTACTTCATGATGAGAGGCTTCGATTTCGAATCCCATTTTTTGAAGTGTAAGCACCATATCTCTTCTTGCCGCTTCACCTAAATCAACAGGCGCAAGTGAGAAATATCCTGCTTCGTCATGTGTTCGCAGAGACGCTTTTCCGTCGTTATCTAAATGGAACAAGAAGAATTCACATTCCGGACCTACATACATTTCATAACCCAAATCTTTTGCTTCTTGTATTGTTTTTTTCAAAATGTATCTCGGGCATCCTTCAAAAGGTTCGCCGTCAGGAGTATATACGTCGCATATTAATCTTGCTTCTTGACCAATTTGAGGTTTCCACGGATAAACTTCAAAAGTGGAGATATCTGGTCTTAAGTACATATCACTTTCTTCAATTCGAACAAATCCATCAATTGAAGAGCCGTCAAACATAATTTCATTATCTAATGCTTTTTCCAGTTGCGAGCGTGTTATTGACATATTTTTCAATATTCCGGTTAAATCCGTGAATTGCAAGTGTATGAACTCGACACCGAGCTCATCGGCTTTTCTTAGTACATCTTCTTTTGTACATACATCTTTCATATTAATCCTCCTAAAAATTAAAAAAACGCCAACTAAATAAGAAATACATCTATCCCTGTATTATTCGTTGACGCCGTTGTCAAATTATATTTTTTATAACATAACATTATTAAAACAAAATGTCAAGCGTTTTTATGATTTTCCGATAACAAATACGTAAGCACATAGAAGCTCTCATTGATAGCAACATTTTCAATAACAATATCACTATCCAGCTCTAAATCCGCCGTAGAAAAATTCCAGATAGCTTTTATATTGTTCTTTATGATTTCCTGCGCCACTTCAAGCCCCGCTGTTTTAGGTACAGCTAAAATTGCGATATCAACTACATTTTCTTTCGTAAAATTTTCTAATTCCTTCATATGGTATATGGGAATATCTTTTACGGATAACCCAGCTTTATTTTCGTCGCTGTCAAACATTGCACATACTTTTGCATTGCCGTCCAAGCCAAATATATAATTTGTAATGGCTTTGCCTAAATTGCCGGCACCAATAATAATATAATTGGACGGAGTATTGATGGATAAAATATCTTCAATCACAGCGATTAAGTCTTCTACATTATATCCGTATCCTTGCTGTCCAAACCCACCAAAATAATTTAAATCCTGCCTGATCTGAGATGCCGTGAGGCCCATTCTGGCAGATAAATCTTTTGACGATATTTTATAAATACCTTCTTCAAGCAATTCTTTTAAATATCTGTGATATTTAGGTAACCTTCTCACTACCGGCATAGGTGCATTTTTAGATAATGTCTGCATATTCGCCTCCAGTTCTATTTATGTATTAACAATTATCTTTTTTATTTTTCATTGATATTTATTCAGCCAGCCTTTATAATTAAAAATTAATTCTTGCGCCAGCCTCTCAAGGTTTGAATTACTTTGTTTTATATTTAACAATATTATTATATCATAAATTACACAGATGTAAACAAGAATATGTTTTAAATGAAGGAGAATACATGCTACTTACTGTCAGCAATATAAATAAATCATTTGGCTCTACCGCCATACTTAATAATATTTCTTTTTCTTTAAATAAATCTGAAAAGATAGGTATCGTGGGCAAAAACGGTGCCGGTAAAACCACATTATTTAATTTGCTTATAGGCATCTTGCCTCCGGATAGCGGCAGCATCAGCAAATCTCCCAGCATAAAAATGGGCCAGCTGACTCAGATGCCGGCTCTTGATTTGTCCCTTAATGCCTATGATAATCTTATAAGCGAATTCAAAGATTTACTTCTCATAGAAAACGAAATAACAAATATACAAAATGAGTTACCTCATACCCATATTCAAGAACAGACCGATAAATTATTAAACAAATACGCAGCATTGCTCGATATGTATGAAAAGCAAGACGGGTATTCTTATCCTTCTTTTATTAAAGGTGCTTTGAAGGGCTTTGGTTTTAATGACGAAGAATTATCGCGTCCTGTTGGCACCTTTAGCGGCGGGCAGCAAAACAAGATAGCCTTTATAAAACTTCTTTTGCAAAAACCGGATATATTGCTTCTTGATGAACCGACCAATTACTTTGACATCTCTACAATATCATGGTTGGAAAATTACCTTAAGGATTATCCTGGCGCCATTATCATCATCTCGCATGATCGATATTTTTTAGATGCTCTTGTGGAAAAAATTTTTGAAATTGAAAATACGAAATTGACCATATATCATGGAAACTACACAAATTATATAAAATTAAAAAATAAGAAAAACGAAGAAGATTATAATCAATATACACAACAAAAAAAAGAGATCGCGCGCCAGGAGCAGATCATTGCACGATTTCGTCAATACAACAGAGAAAAAAGCATAAAGCAAGCCGAGAGCAGGCAAAAAGCGCTTGATAAATTGCCCCGTATCGACAAACCGTCCGTAAACAATATCAATATGGATTTATCGTTTAAATGTAATACTCCTTCAGGCAAAACTGTTCTGGAAATAAAAAACCTATCTAAATTTTTTGATTTTAAGCCAATCCTTAAAGATTTTTCACATATTTTCTACAAAAATCAAAAAATCGGCATATTCGGTCCAAATGGCATCGGAAAATCCACCTTGCTAAAGATTATCGCCGGTAAAGATACTCAGTACAGTGGCGAATTAAATTACGGTCACAATGTAGATATTGCTTATTTTGAACAGCAATTTCATTTTAAACATGATACTGTTCTAGAAGAAATAATTTATTCGGAAGACAGGAGCTTATCCGTTGAGCAAGCCAGGAATTATCTGGCCTCGTTTTTATTCTTCGCGGAAGATGTAGGCAAAGATATCTCCGTTCTTTCCGGAGGAGAAAAAAGCAGGTTAAATTTGCTTAAAACGATGCTTAAAGGTGCAAATTTTCTTCTCTTGGATGAGGCAACCAATCATTTGGATATTTATTCTATGGAAGCGCTTGAAAAGGCTTTGAAGCAATATGACGGTACTCTTATATTCATCTCACACGACAGGTACTTTTTAAATAATATATGCGATCATTTATTGGTGTTTGAAGATGATACCGTCAACTTTTACGACGGCAATTATGATTATTATCTCGCTCGCAAAGCAAGCCGGGAGGCTGAAGCGCAAATAAGAAAAATTAAACAAAAAAATAAGCGTCCTCAACGCGATAACACAGAAAAGAAAATAGCGAAGCGTATTGAAGAGTTGGAAACAATAATAGCCGACCTTGAACAAAAAATCAGCGAAGCGGAAGACATAATGTGTCAAAATGATTTTTATAAACTGGAAAATAGTGATGAGATTACAAAACAATATGAAGAAAATAAAAAGTCGCTGAATCAATATGAAAATGAATGGCTTGAATTAAATGAAAAAATTTCAAATTAGGTCTAGTGTTGCTTACATAATCAAAGTTTATTCTTCAATGACTATAAAATGATGCTTAATAGTCTGTTTTTCTAGGGGCGGCAGCTTTGTGTAATCTCCATAAACCCGTCTTAAAAGATAATCGTATTGCCTTGGGGCCGGAAACACGTGTCCCTCAAACTCTACCTCTACAGGCTGCCCGTATACTTCATCGGGCACTGTCTGATTAAACATATTATGATAACTGGCAAGCGTGACGGTATAATTATTATCTTTTCTGTCATTATATAGTTTGAAATTTTTATCAAGCATCTTGTGTATTGTATTGATCGATAAAAACTTGGATGATGCAGTGACTAGTTTTCTTTTCATAGTATTAGGTTTACGCAGAACTAGTTTATAGGTAAGCATGGCTCTCAAAAAATTTATCTTCATGCCTTGCCATAATTGTCCGAGACTTTTTAGTTTCGGCACCGATTCCATCGGAAAAATATCGATATACGGCCCGTTATTTTCGGTAAGATGTGCGATATGCTTTTGCCTGAACTTCTGTTTTCCAAGCAATCTTACTTTAATAAAAGGCGACCAATAGCTATACACAGTGGTAGGATGCTGTACTTCATAATTCGGGCCCATTTCTGCCGGTGCGATTTTTAAAAATCTTTCATACTCATCCCGCTTCATTAGAATATCCAAATCATCATCCCATGGGATAAACCCTTTATGGCGTACAGCTCCAAGCAGAGAGCCTTCTCCGAGATAATAGGTTATATTATGTTTTTTACAAACTTTGTCTACTTGCAATAAGATATCTAGTTCTATAGCCTGCAACTCTTTTATTTGTTCTATAGTCAATTTCGAATTCTCCAACTGTAATGATACTTTGCATCATTTTTGTCATGCATCTAGCGCATTATTATTATAAACGTATAGATTGTTTTTATGTTTTATTATATTTATTTTTCATTTAATCTACTAAATATATCGCCTCTATTATACAGAAACGAAGCCGTTTATACAACTTATAAATTTCTTAACTCTTTATCTGCCCGTCATTCATATAAATAAAGCTATGTTTTGATTTTCTTTTTTCAAGAGGCGGGAACGTTAAGTAGTCGCCATAAATGATACTCAAAACCAAATCATATCCTTTTGGAACAGGTAGTTTATATGTTTCAAAGGAAACATATTCAACTTCTTCAAATGCCCATATGGGAAATGTTTGTCTTTTCAGCTGGTATGAGCTGGCATAGTTAGCTACATACTCGCAATCTTCTTTATCATTATAGTAAGTTGAAAGCTGCTCTATTCTTTTATGTAAAATTTCATATGAATAAAAACAAGATCTTATCTTTGTGACAAACCTCTCTTTTGTTGCTTTCATGGGATAGCCTGTTTTAAAAAGAAGCATATCTCTGTATTTTCTTATTTTTTTTCTTCTTTGATTCTGTTCCTCTCCATATTCGATTGCTTTATCGAGAGGAAAAATATCAATATATACCCCATTATACTCTTTTAAAGAAAAGCTTTCGTTATTAATAAAGCCTGTATCTTGAAGTGTGACTATTTTTGAAAACGGCAAATGATACTCTTTTATAGTATGACGACTGCAAAGTATGCAGTTATCAATTATTTGTGTATTGAATAATTTGATAAATCTATCATAATCTTCTCTCGGCATCAGAATATCCACATCATCATCCCATGGTATGAATCCGTTGTGCCTGATTGCTCCAAGCAGTGTTCCTTCGGCCAAATAGTACGCGATATTGTTTTCTTTGCAAAAAGCATCCACAGTCTTTAATATGTCTAATTCAATGAGCTGTAATTGTTTAAATTGTTCCGGCGAAAACTTTGCCTTAACAAGCTTTGGTTTCTTGCGCCAAAATATTTTCATCAGTTTTCGCCGAAAACTCATCGGGATTATAAAATACATTTTTAATCTTGTTTTATACATTTTTGCTTTCGTAAACTTTTTGTACGTTCTTTTTTTGATTAAATTTTTATACGAATATTGATAATATCTATTTTTTCTCCAATTTGGAAAATGGTTATCTAAATATTTATATGCTTTATCAAAAAATTGATTTTGAAATTTTCTGTTCGTTGAATTTTTAAGTGTATTGATTCTTGCAAAAACATGCATTCTGCATATATTTTCCAGCACTTCATATGTGATATCAAACACACCTTTTGATGTATAAAAATTAATAATACTATCGCAGGATTTAAATACATCAAACATGCCCATATCAACACTGTTCGTGATGGAATTTACTCTGTCTGTTCTGTAATTGCATAAAGCTTTATCGACAAGCCCAATTTTATTTGCCATTAAAAGCACATTATAGACAGTGGCCGAATCCTCAAAAACCTGGCCCACAGGAAAATATAGATCATTGTCTATAAAGAGTTTTCTTTTATACAATTTGTTAAATGCATAAGATTTACACGCAAATAAAACCTCGGGGTTTTCTTCAACGCTGCCTCCAAAAGCTCTTAAATAGTGCAGAGGCATGATTTTTGTTTTATCTTCTTTAAGCTCATTTATATAGCAAACAACAACGTCAAAGTTCTCACTGACGGCTTTTATATAAAGCTCCTCGAACATATTTACTTCGGCATAATCATCCGAGTCAACAAACCCGATATATTCCCCTTTCGCCTTTTTGATGCCATAGTTGCGTGCATCGCTGAGCCCACCGTTTTCTTTTATAAATGCTTTTATTTTATTTGGATATTTTCTTACATATTCATCGATAATGACTTGAGAATTATCGGGGGAGCCATCATTGATTACAAGAATTTCCACATCATTTAATGTCTGGTTTACCAAGCTGTCCAGACATTGCGGCAGATAATGCTCCACATTATAAACCGGCACAATAACAGATACTTTTATGCTACCTTGTTCCATACATCTTCCTTTGCTAATATGAAAAATTTTGTTTTACGGAAAAGTGATGCTTCATGATTCTGTCTTCCTCATCGGGAACGGTCATATAATCACCGTAGATGGCCGTAAGCAAACACTCTGTTTTCGCCGGAATCGGGAATTCGTAGCCTTCGAAAACATGCATTCTTGCCTTGCCGTATACAGATTTATGCACTGTCTGATTGGCGGGCGGATAATAACTTGCATAACTCAGCATATATGCATTATCTTTTTTATCGTTATATTTAGTCATGATTTTTTTTATTCTCTTATGAATAAATTTAATAGTTACGATTTTACTGAACAAAAATAATAAGACATTAAATTTATTTTTAAAATTCATTGAATATCTGGTTTTGAAAAATAATGTTCTTCGTAAAGCTTTTATTTTGTATCCTTGCCAAAGCTGCGGGAAACTACTTCTTTTTGCAACATAATCCAAAGGAAAAATGTCTATATACGGCCCGGCATACTTTGATAGTTTTTTTACTTTTGTCTGTTCAAATTTTGTTTGTCTCGTCAATTTAATTTTCGCTCCTATGACCCAGTAATTTGGATTTGTTTCCATACAGTCTAAATAATAACCATCAGGAAATGCAATCTGAGCCAGACTAATAAATTTTTCATAATCTTCTCTCGGCATCAAAAGATCTATATCATCATCCCACGGAATAAAGCCATTGTGCCGGATTGCGCCGAGTAGAGTTCCTTCCCCCAAATAATAATTGATATTGTTCTGCTTGCAGAATTCGTCTACTGCAAGCAGAATCTCCAGCTCGTATGCTTGCAGTTGCTTTACTTGAGTATGTTCAATGTTATTTCTATATAAATTATCGTGCATCTTTCTCACTTTTTCTCAGTTAAAATATGTCTGTAAATATCTTCAATACTATCTATATTCAATGTGACAGGATTATTTTTCAAGCGAAGCGGATTTACAGAGTTTATTAACTCTTCTAACTCATCTTTATTTTTTAATTTTGGATTTTGCAGATTAAATTCATTGCATATTTGTCTAAATTTATTGATACATTCATCAGTATTACTGACCCCAAATATATCGTTTAACTCGATGAATACATTTTCTAAATATGCTCTGCCTCTTTTATCCGCACATTGATCTAAATGCTGAACCATATATTCCCAGATATAAGGCAGACTTAAGCTTACGGCATGACCATGAGAAATGTTATAAAGTGACGATAATTTATAGCTCATCGCATGTGCAGCTGTTGTTTGCGCTATATTAATTGCTTTCCCGCTTAAAAAAGATGCTTTTTGCATATTTTTTAATGCTTTTAAATCATTTAAAAGTGCTTTATCAAAACTATTAAGTATGAGCTGTATACTCTCTTTAGAATATTGTTTGCTGATCTTATTTGAATTTACCGACCAAAAAGCTTCAACTGCTTGGCAAAGTGCGTCAAGCGTTGTGGATTTTTTTTGATATTCGGGTAACCCAAGCAGCAATCTGGGTTCTAAAATAACATAATCGGGGATGATGCTGTCATGGCTGACTGATTGTTTTTGCCCTTTATAATACAAAACAGAAAATCTGGTGCATTCACTGCCCGTTCCTGCCGTTGTAGGTATTGCTAAATGCTGCACAGGGCAAAATTTATATTTTTGCTTCAAATAATTATCAGTGCTGTCAAGACATGAAAACAATTTAATATTTTTCGCTGTATCGATAGCGCTTCCCCCGCCAACCGAGATTATAAATTCACATTTATTGGCCTTGAATAATTCAGCACCTTTCACCACATCTTCATATACAGGATTAGATGCAAAGCCGCTAAAACGAATCATCTCCACGTTCAAAGAATCCATGTACTCTTTTATAAACTGCCTGTCGTAACTTTTGCCGCAAACCAGCATAACTTTTTTGACGTTATTTTTCTGAAGAATAGACTCAATTTGCAAATATGCGTTTTCTTCATCATATATCTGCTGTGCATCAAAATCATATTGCCTGATTTCTTCGCTTACCCTCTTTAGGTCTTCAGGCGTATCGATTTCATCTATATAATAATCTTCGTAATCGAATGCATTCATGTTTAAAGAAGGCAGGATTTCATTCAATGCATTTTCCGCATAAACCTGATCAATTCCTTTTTCTATAAATTTACATATTTGTTCTCGCCATCGCATGACATATTCTTTGCTTAGCTTATAAAAAGGCTGGAATGCATAGCAGTCTTCATCAAAAAGCTCTATGCCTATCTTTTGGATTCTATTTTCTTCAAGTTTCGCCTTAAAATCTTTTTCAGGCAAACTTTTCTTTTTATTTACGGTAGCAATATTATCTCTCTTATCTTTACACATTTCCTCGACAAGTTTTTTCGTAAAGACCAGATCGCCGTGCATGAGAAGTATATCATCATCCAAGAATTGCTTCGCCAAATACATTGAATATATATAATTGGTTTTATCATAGCACGGATTATGCACAAAAGTAAAAGATACTTGGTTCTTTGTATTCATCTGCGCCACCGCAGCTTCTATCTTTTCTTTATACGGCCCTGTTGTGACGACAAATTCTTTGATCCCGCATTCCATCAAAATACGAAGCTGTCTTAAAAAAACAGCTTCTCCGTTTGACAGTTGCACCATCGCTTTATGATTATTTTCCGTCAGCTCGCCCATTCTTTTTCCCAATCCCGAATTCAAAATAACCGCTCTCATTCCTATTTACTCAATTTCTCCATCATCGCAATTTTATTTTCCTGAGGCGTTGTTGTCGGACGCCCTAAATCGCTTCTAGAACCTTGTTTTGTATAGATTATCAATGCACTTCTATGACTGACTTTAAGACTTTCCATTGCATTTTCTATTTCTTTGCAGTCAGTCGCCGTATAAACATCTTTAAACCCAAATCCTTTTAATATCATTTCGATATCGACATCAAAAGCTACTGTCGGCTGTCCTCCCACAGATTCATGCGCACCATTGTTGATCAATATATATTTAAAATTACTCTGCGCATTTTGCGCAATGATTCCAAAACCACCTGCGTGCATTAGAAACGATCCGTCGCCATCGATACAATATATGTTTTTCTCCGTCCCAAGCGACATGCCAAAAGCAATGGATGCCGTATGCCCCATAGAACCAACGGTGAGAAAATCATTGGAGTGCCCTTGCCCACTTGCTTCTCTCAACTCAAAAATTTCTCGCGATGTTTTCCCTGTCGTAGACACAATAAACTCGTCATCATCAAGTATTTTTAAAATACTCTTTAATGCTTCTTCTCGTGTCAAAACGTACGGACTTGATTTCTTGGATCCCTTATAGTCCGAAAACAGCCCTTTGCGTATAATAAGTGCTATCGGTTTATTATATTTATTCATATATTCATAGCAATAATCTATCTGACATTTATAATCATCTTCCAAAATAATATACTCAATGCCCATCGCATTCAATAAAGACAGGGTCACTTTCCCCTGTTTTTTATGCTGCGGCTCATCTTTTGTCCCCGGCTCTCCCCTCCATCCGATAAGGAGCAGCATCGGAATTTTATAAACATCTTCATCCGCGAGAGATAGCAGAGGGTTTACAGTATTTCCTTGTCCTGAGTTCTGCATATAAACAATACCATATTTGCCTGTAGCTATATGATATCCACATGCCATGGCCACGGCATTTCCCTCGTTTGCTGTAATAATATTTTTCTTATTACAACAATTTTCTTTTATGCAGGCACAGATATTTTTCAGAAGCGAATCGGGTACTCCCATATACATATCCAGCTGTTTTGTTTGCAGGTAATCATAAAATTCTTTTGTTTCAATCATTTCTATTTGCCTCCTGGAATCAATGTCAGTATCTCATTTATAGGCATGCAAAACTCGTCTACTTCTTTACTTCGTCCGCATTGCAAAATCATTTTTGCCGTTTTTTCCATCGCAGGATACGCACTTCGAAGTAAATGATTGGCATGAATAATAATATTCGCTCCAGCCGCATGCAATTCTTCTTCTTTAATATAATTATACGATGTAGGGATAACGATAATAGGTATATCTGTCGAATATTCTCTGAATTTTGCTAAAAATTCCAAGACTTCTTTTCCGTCTTTTTCTTTGCTGTGAATTGTAATGCCATCCGCACCTGCTTCTATATAGATCTTCGCTCTCGATAATGCCTCATCAACCCCATAGCCCGCAATCAAACTTTCGATTCTCGCAAAAATCATAAAATCTCTTGTAACCTGCGCTTGTTTTCCGGCCAGGATTTTTTTTGCGAATAAATGCGGGTCGTCCATTGTCTGCTCAACATCCGTACCAAAAAGCGAATTCTTCTTCAGCCCTGTTTTATCTTCAATAATAATTGCGGAAACACCAAGTCGTTCAAGTGTTTTTACGTTATACACAAAATGTTCGATTTTCCCGCCCGTATCGCCGTCTAAAATAATCGGCTTTGTCGTCACTTCCATTATTTCATTGATTGTGTTTATTCTGCTTGTTAAATCTACCAGTTCAATGTCGGGCTTTCCTTTAAAAGTAGAGTCACATAAACTGCTGACCCACATAGCATCAAATTCCTTCATTGTCGCAGTAACGGGGTTTTCAACTCTGATATTTTCAACGATAAGCCCTGTCAAGCCGTTGGAAGCTTCCATTGCACTAATGTAGGGTTTTAAAGAAAGTAAACGTTTAAGTTTTGCACGTCGGTTATCAGGCGTGTTATTTAACAGCCTGAATTGCTGCTCTAAGTCTGTAGCGGAAATTCCTTTTGTATAGGGCACTTCCACCAATTCTCCGCCCCACTGCGAAAGAATGGTAATTACATTTTCTCTTACAAGCGATTGAATCCCTTTTTTCCAATCGTCTCCATGAAGAACATAATCAGGTTTAAATTTTAATAAATTTTCTGTGTAATCCAGACTTGTTTGCGGTACTACTTTTGAAACATTTTTTATATTTTTAAATATTTTTTCTCTTGCCTCATAATCTAACAAAGGAAGTCTCTTATAGGCTGCGATCGCTTCATCTGTCATAAGACCTATAATGACTCGTCCGTATTTTGCCCCTTCTTCGATTACATTTATATGTCCGCTATGAATAATATCAGCGGACACAGCTATATATACTTTTTTCTTATCTTGCATATTTTTTTCTCCTTAGAAAAATGCAACTTCTTTTAATTATATCATAGTTTTTCTTATTACAATAATAATTTGATTTTACAATATTTTAATATATTTTTAATATTTGTCAACTTGTCTATTTATGGGAAAATCACAATAAAAAATCAGCCTGTAAAAGGCTAATTTTTCTGCCTAAGGCGTTGTTGTAGAATCGTCCGCAGGAGTATCTTCTGTCGATGTGTCATCAGGAGTAGAAGCATCGTCGGTTGATGTATCGTCGGTTGATGCATCGTCATCAGGCGTTACATCTTCTTCATCACTTGAATCTGTGGTCGTTGTATTTTTGCGTGTATCTATTCTTAGTTCCTCTTGCGTCCATTGTGATGCGGTAATACCAAAAACTTCTTTAATCAAAGACACTCTTGCAGATTGATTGATAATCCACATAGAAATACCATCTCTGGAGCCATAAAATCCTGGAAATGTATGTGTATTTATATTATCAACTTCCAAATCTTTTATATTGGCAGCCAACGATACAACTTGCTCAAAAGTAAAGTTCGTATAGATATCTTCTTTCAATGACTGATAGATCGTGGGAATTGACATCAACTTATTGGATTCCTTGAATTGTTCAAACAATGCTTTTAATAATTTCTGCTGCATGGATACTCTTTCGATATCGCTTCCTGCATTGTATCTATCTCTAGCCAAGAAAAGAAAATTTTTTCCATTTAAGACTTGAGTCCCTTTTTTTAGCCTCAACTCGCCATCTTTATATAAATTATACGGAACATCGAATTCAACCCCGCCCATGCTGTTGACAACATCAACAACAGTATCCATATCTATTCCCACATAAAAATCAATGGGAACCCCGCCAAACAAAGCACTTACCGTTTGCTCAAGGCAATCCAAGCCGTTTTCGAAATCACTGTCTTTATCGCCGTAAATAGCTCCGTAATACATACATGAGTTAATCTTTGTTTTTCCTCTGTTTCCGTAAAGAGGCACATACGTATCTCTGGGAATAGAAATTAAATTCACTTCTTCTGTGTCTAAATTTATACTTGCTAAGACGATCGTATCGGGTCTGTAAATATCCCCGAATTTACCGCTTTCCTCCCGGCTCTCACTTCTGTCGATACCAAAAACCAACACATTAATTGTATTGCTGTCAAAATTCTCGGCAGTATTTAAACCCTTATAAACATTAACTTTATTTAAAAATTTATCATTTTCTCTTGCCAGCGAATCCGATCCACTGCTTGCAAGTTTATTAATATAACCAAAACCTACAACACCTGCAATACCCAGCAATACGATAACAGATATTAAAACTTTGAACCATCTTCTTTGAATGACACTTTTCTTCTCGTATGTATCATATTCTTCATCATCGGAGATATCATATTCAACTTCAGGTATTTGTTCGACAAGCTGTATATCTGACCCATTATTTTCATCAGTATTCGCAATATCTGTGTGTACATTTATTAATTGATCATCTTCGTCATTTATTGACTGATCATTTTCGTTGTTTATACTGCTTTCTTCGTCTTCATATTTTTTGCTGTTATCATTATCCATAAAATACTCTTCCTAATAAAATCATTCAAACATTATAGCACAGATTATCACATTGATAAATAAATTTATTTATTATCTTTATAATAATTGATAAGCCCTCCAGCAAGGAGAATTTCTCTCTCGAAATTTGTTAGCTCTCCCAATTCAAAAATCAGTTTGCTTGTACCTTGTTCATTGATTAAATATGCGTTTATTTGGCTGTTTTTATTTTTAATCGATGTTCTTATTTCTGGTATAAATATCCATTCTCCGGTTTTAAATTCATGCTCTCCCTGATAGACAAACGGCATCATGCCCCAATTTATCAAATTGGATCGATATCTTTTTGTAGCATATGCAGTAGCAATATTCGCACCCGCTCCGAGCACTCTCTGACAAGATGCAGCTTGTTCTCTTGCAGAACCGTCACCTGGTTTCACGGCAAAAATCGTACTTGATACTTGGATATTCTTTATTTTTTCAATATCATAACCAAACTCTTTTTTAAACAAATCGCTCAGCGCCTCTATTTCTTTGTCAAGTTTTCCGCTTTGTCTGCATTCTTCCATTCGTTTTACATTTTTTGCGTTTTGAACATATCGGCTATCTTTGCGCGAAAGCGTGAATTCCGCCAATTTTAAAGGATTTGAACGGTAGGAGGACGTCTCTCCGGAGGGGATCAATTCATCTGTAGTAGTAATGGGATCATTTATAACAGAGACCACTTTTATAAGCACATCCTCTGCCAGTCTTAAAAGAGGCGGCCAAGGTGTAATATTAGGGCCCAAAATTAACTCTTCATCTTTTTTTGGTTTTTGCCATCCGTTATAGATCCTGTTTTTATAAATTGTATCATTATATTCATAATGAAGCTGACTATAAATGGTATCTATTTCATCTGCCGCTGTCAGTATTCCTTGGTTTGCCGCCGTAGCCGCAATGCTTCTTGCATCCATTAAAGCAACCGATGCGATCTGTTTATCCGCTGGCTTGCTTCCTTCACGATTCGGAAAATTTCTCGTTGTATGCCTGATGGATATACCTTTGTTGCTCGGCACATCTCCGGCTCCAAAACACGGTCCGCAAAAAGCACTTCTAATGGTTGCTCCCGTGAGCATGAGCTTATTGAGAATGCCTTTTTGCGTTAAATCATACATGACTGGCTGGCTGGATGGGTAGATACTCAAAGAAAATGCATCGCTTCCGATATACTTATCTTTTAATATATCCGCCGCCGAAACTATATTTTCAAACATGCCGCCGGCACATCCGGCTATAACTGCCTGAGAACACACAAAACCTTTTGATGTTATTTTATCTTTCAGCGAAAAATCAATGTCTTCCCCAAGCTGTTTTCTGCCCCTTTTCTCTATACTATCTAAAATATCTTCCATATTTTCTTTAAACTCCTGAATGCTGTACACATTAGAAGGATGAAAAGGAAGCGCAATATTGGGCTTGATTTTGGATAAATCCACCACAAGACAGCTGTCATAATAAGCGCCATCTTCCGGCTGCAGCTTTTTATAATCACCTTGTCTTTTATGAAGAGCCAGATATTTCTTTACTTGTTCATCTGTTTTCCAAACAGAACTCAGACAAGTAGTTTCCGTGGTCATGACATCTACGCCCATACGATATTCAACGCTGAGTGTATCAACTCCATCTCCAACAAATTCCATGATTTTATTTTTAACAAATCCGTTCGCAAAAGTTGCCTTAATGATTTCCAAAGCAACATCCTGCGGTCCCACCCCGTAAGCGGGCTGCCCTGTTAAATAAACACAGACAACTTCGGGATAGTCGATATCATATGTCTTATTCAACAGCTGCTTCACAAGCTCGGGCCCGCCTTCGCCGATGGCAATGGTGCCCAGCGCCCCATATCTTGTATGGCTGTCGGAACCGAGTATCATTTTGCCGCATCCGGCAAATACTTCTCTCATATACTGATGGATCACAGCCTGATGGGCAGGCACAAAAATACCTCCGTATTTTTTTGCGGCACTGAGGCCAAAGACATGATCGTCTTCATTGATCGTGCCACCCACCGCGCACAAACTATTATGGCAATTCGTAAGCACATATGGAAGCTCAAATGCACGCATCCCGCTTGCTCTTGCCGTTTGAATGATTCCCACATATGTGATATCGTGAGACGCAAGCGCATCAAAAGTGATACGCAGTTTTTGCATATCCTTATTTTGATTATGAGATTTTAATATAGCATACGTGATCGTATTTTTTTTCGCGTTTTGTACATTGTATTTTTTTGCTTGTGGCTGATCTGTTGAAATGATCTGATCTTTTTCCAAAAAAACACCCTTGCTGTATAGCTTAATCATAGATACTCCTTTATGCAGACAAAATATATAGAAATATTATCATAAAATACAAAAATTGAAAAGCATCTCTTATCCTCTCTCACAGAATGTGTGTAAATATCTTTACATTTTCATGAATAAAAATTATAATGAACACAATGGCCTCCACTCAAATATTATTTCGTTTGAAAGGATCTACACGATGTTCAAAAAAAGAAGTGATGGAAAATATATCACTTTACCTGATCCGTTTTTTAGAGTGATTCCTCATATAATGCCTACCAGAACAGAATCTCAAGTTCTGTATCAGCATGAATTTGACGCATATCCTTTAACGGAATATATAAGGGAAAAACGCCAGAGCGAGCATGTAGATATTTCTTTTTTGTCATTATTTATTGCGTGTTATGTCCGAACGATTCGTGAAAATCCTCAGCTGAACCGTTTTATCGTGAATAGAAGAATTTATATGAGAGATGATATCAGCATTGCATTTACTATCAAAAAACGGCTGGATCTTCACAGCGACGAATCGACTATAAAAATTAGTTTCAGTGGAAATGAAAATATCTGTGACATACAAAAGATTGTGCAGGAAGAAATCAACAAAGCTACAAAAAGCATCAATGATAACCAATCGGAAGCATTGGCTAATTTTTTCAATAAATTGCCAAATTTTCTTATTCGAATAGGTGTTGGTTTATGCAAATTTGCAGATAATCATAACTTTCTTCCCAAAAGTATTATAAATGCCAGCCCGTTTCATGCGAGCATGTATATTACCTATTTAAAATCCATAAAACTCGATCGTGTATACCACCATTTATATAATTTTGGCACATGCAGCCTTTTCGCGGGAATTGGCAAAACAACACAAAAATCATCCGAAGGCGTTAAAACAATATCAATAGGTTATACAATTGACGAGCGAATATGTGACGGGTATACAATGTCCAAGGCATTTAAAACGGTCGAAAAAATATTGAAAAACCCAAAAATATTAGAATAAATAAATATTATATAAAATAAAAAAAAACGGCTATAGGCCGTTTTTCCCCTTTATTATTTAATAAATAACCCAAGGCATCGGGTCTACGGGAGAACCGTTTACGCGCACTTCAAAGTGCAGATGCGGCCCCGTCGATACACCGGTCGATCCTACATAGGCAATAATTTCACCTGCAACAACAACATCCCCTTTGCTCACTTTTAAAGAACTGCAATGTCCGAAAAGCATTGTAACTCCACCACCCATATCAACAATTACGGTATTGCCATATCCACCGTAGTAACTGGCTAAGATAACCACACCGCTGCCGGGAGAAATAATTTTTGATTTATTGGCTGCTCCGATATCAACTCCCGAGTGGAATTTTCGATATCCGTACACAGGATGAATTCTATAACCAAACGGGCTTGTGATACTCTTATATCCCGGGGTTGGCCACAAATAATGTCCTTTTTCGTTGCCGTAATCCACATCTTCGCCAACCGATTCTTCGATAATCAGTTTTTGAATGGCTTTTGCATCGGCTTGCTGCTGATCGAGCACTGCTTCAAGAGAATCTTTATTGTTGTACATTTCATCCATCAGCTTCTGCTTTTCTTCTCTGATGCTTACCTGCGTGTCATATGTATTTTGAATCTGACCTTTGTAATCTTCAAGTGCCTGTTTATCTTCTTCTATTTTTTGTTTCTTTGCCGCTATTTCATTTTCAATCCTAAGCAGCTCATCAAAAGTATCTTTATCAAAATTTGTGAGTGTTTGAATCGCATCGATTCTGCTAATGAGATCGGAAATGCTTTCGGCGGAAAAAAGAATCTGTACATAATCCACGCTGCCATACATGTACATGGTTTTAATTCTTTCGTCAGCTACTTTTTTATGCTCGATCCGCTCATTTTCGGCGGCTTCCAATTCCTTTTCCGTTTTTGCTAAATTATCTTCCGTCACTTTAATTTCGCCGTTAATACGGCTGATTTCATCTTCTAATTCATCAATCGTTTTATCAAGCTTATTTGTCTGCTCAACAAGCGCATCAATATTGTCCTTAAGCTTATCGATATCATCTTGCGTAAGCGAAATTTCTTCATTGATTCTTTTCAACTTTTCTTGATTTGTCTCTGCCTTCACATGAGCCGAAGAAGAAAATATCATAACCAAAATGATAAAAATATAGAGAATTTTTGATTTTGTTTTTACCATATTTTATTACCCCGCTGTTCGCAAAAATTTACTTACAGAGATCAAGCTTCCCGCTGCTCCTATAATAAACCCATAAAGAATAAAATAGATGGTGATTTGATAAATGACCGTATTAAAAGGAGCCAGCGATGCGCTCAGTGGAAGCACCGAGCTAAGCTGCATCATTCCTATAATAAGCGTATACCCGCCCCGAAGCAAAAGCACGGCGGCGATTGCGCCTACAAGCCCTAAAACACTGCCTTCAATAATAAACGGCATTTTAATAAATGAACTGCTTGCCCCGACATATTTCATAATCTCCACATCATTGCGCCTTGCATAGATTGTGAGTTTGATCGTATTGTAGATCGTAAATAAACTTACTGTACTCAGTATCAACACCACGATCAGGCTGATCAAATTGATTAGTTTATTAAATTTCAGTAAAACCGAAACGTACTCTTTCCCGTATACGACATCTGTGATACCGTCATACTCCATGATAATATTATAAACATCCTCCAGATAGGCAGCATCATCTATTTTTATCACAAATGAACGTGGAAGAGGATTGCCGCTCTCAGCGTATCCTTTTAACAATTCTTCCTCGTTTCCGCTGAACCACGATGCAAATTCTTCTAATGCTTCTTCTTTTGATATATAGGTTGTCTGTATTACATGATCGTTATTTTGTATGTAATCATGTATTTCATCGACACGCTGGTCGGATATATCGTCACTTAAATAAACCTTCATTTCCAGATTACTTTCAACTTCGTTTGCAATATAAGAAACATTGATAGCAATGACCAAAACGATTCCCATGATGATCAGGGCAGCGACAACAGAGGCAATAGAGGCAGTGCTCATAAGCATGTTGCGTTTTATATTATAATAAGCATCGCGAAAGAAATTAAAAAACATTCTCAATAGAAATACCCTCCTTGTCTATCGCCTTTTAATATCCCGTTTTCAAGTATGATAACCCGTTTATTAAAAAGATCCACAACTTGTTTATCATGCGTAGCCATAACGATGGTCGTTCCCAATGTATTAATGTTTTCAAGCAGTTTCATGATTCCGAAAGAGGTTCTGGGATCCAAATTACCTGTTGGTTCGTCACAAATCAATATCTCCGGCCCATTAATAATCGCACGGGCGATAGCCACTCTCTGCCGCTCGCCGCCGGACATTGTAATCGGATATCTTTCCGCCATACCATTAAGTCCCACGATTTCCAGAACATGATTTACTCTTTTTCGGATTGTTTTTGCATCTCTTTTTAATACTTCCATAGCAAATGCGATATTCTCATAGACGGTTTTGCCTTCCAAAAGCTTAAAATCCTGAAAAACAACGCCCATTCTTCTTCGCAGTCTTTGAATATCTCCACGTTTTAATTTGCTCGCATCTACATCGTTTAAAAATACCGTTCCGCCGGAAGGGTCTATATCTTTTAAAATAAGCTTTAAAAAAGTACTCTTGCCCGCTCCGCTCGCTCCAACCAAAAATACAAATTCGCTTGTTTGAATATGTATATCGATATCTCTTAGAGCATAGTTCTCATTTCCTTCATAAACCTTTGATACATTGTCAAATCTAATCATTCTCTTCACCGATTTTTTATATAAGTTGTAGGTTTATTATTCTAATGTATTTAATAAATCCATTGCTGTCTTATCAATTTCGCCTGTCTGCTCCAGCTGATTATCTTTTTGAAATTCAATCACAGCAAGACGCGTTTTTTCACCGAAATCTCCATCGGCTGTTCCGGTTAAATAACCGTTATCTATAAGGATCTGCTGCATTTCTTTAATGACGCTGCCTTTTTTACCTTTTTTATACACATAGTCCTCTTGAGAAAGAAGCTGCTGCGTCTGCATATCCAATTTGCCGTTCACTTCAATGTTATTATCTTCTTGATAAGCCTTCACCGCTTCAACTGTTATGGTGCCAAAATAGCCCGAAGGATAGACATCAATATAATCCATATAATACAAAATCAGCTGATATTCTCGGATCTCATTTCCTTCTTTACCGGATACATAAGTAATTTGTTCACTACTCAGCAGATCGTATGTAGCCTGATCCACCACCCCGGACTGGGTAAGACTGTTATCTTCCTGATATTTTTTTAAAGCCTGACTCATTGCTTCATCCAAAACAGTATCCGTATCTGCCGGCTTATTCGATAAATAATTCATATAATAAAGTTTGTATTTAAGCGTAACTATTTCATCGTTTTTTGCTTCCAGCGCATAAAGTACTTGAGACGGATCTTCGTCTTCAACAGTAGTACCTTCATTATCAGCATTGTCAAGTGATACCAATGTTTCAAAATCTGTGCTTGCCAGCGCTTTCATTGTATCGTTCGAAAGAGAGGCATACGCAGAATACGAAGTTAGATCCTGCGCAGCAAAGGATGCTCCCGACCATAAAAATATAAGCATAACAATAATGTATAATATTACTTTTTTCATTCTTTACTTCCTATATCAAGCTTACTTCTTCTCACTTAGCATAAATCCGATGTTTGCATTTTTATCATATACAGGCCGTATCCGCTCTGCCGGCCCCGTAAGCAACATACACACTCCCGGCCCATGTCCTGATTGTATGCAATCTGTGTGAACAACCACACCGACACTGACGTAGCCTTTTCGATAGGCAACACCGTATCTTGTATCATGATCTGTAATCATTACCAAATCGCCTAGGCGCAGTTTATCGACATCAAATTCTTTAACCGCATCGGCATCCGAAGTCATAATATCATAGTCTCCCCTATGCATTGAGCCGGATCCTACCCCAGAACCCATCATATATGCAGGCACACTCGTACACACCGGAACGTTTAAAATTCCGTCTTTTATCAATATATCCCATTTATCTAAAAGTTGAGGAGACAAATTCAAACACTTGACATTTTTTATTTCTGCAATCTGCAGACCCTGTCCGCATGCTTTTATTTGAATAGTATCTCCTATGACCATTTTTTCTAAATCTTCACTTTTAAACTGAACCAGCACGTGCTCTATTCCACCGTGTGTGCCTGAAACATAGCCCGTCGCCCCTTTGGCTTCACCTGATACAACTTTCGCTTCATTGCCTATGCATGTCATGGTATTGAGCGCTTCATTGTATTTGGCCTCTGGATTTTTAATGCTGACCCCGGGCTCGATATGATCTCCAACCCAGCCAAACGCGCTGTCTCCGATTTTAACATTATATACAATACCGCCCACACCCGGAAGCACTAAGGCTTCTCCTTGACTACTTACACGATATGCCCCTGCTCTGGGCGGATGAGCAATATCACCGCAAACCGATTGAACAATTAATTTATCACAATTTGTTTTTATCATAAAATAAAGTCCTCTTCGACATTAATCCAATTTATTTTACACCAAAGATCAGTTAATTACAACTACCTAACTTATTTTGTAACAAAAATGAAACATTTTTTTTGAATTAAAACAGTACAATTAAGTCAAGTATTTAATATTTTATAAAAATCCAAAATTTCACCTACGCATATAATAACCTGTAATGCTTAAGAATATCAAAAGTATGGTTTTTCCGTTCATAAATGCATGAAATAAAAAAGACCCGGTTTTATATGCCGGATCAGCCTTCCATTGAAAAATGCTGTAAAAATTGTTTTACTCTCTCGCTTGACGGATTGGTGAATAGTTCCTGTGCCGCTCCTTGCTCAATAACAGAACCGTTATCCATAAAAATAACTCGATCGGCTACATCCCGTGCAAAAGCCATTTCATGCGTAACAACCACCATAGTCATTTTTTCTTTGGCCAAATTTTTAATTACTTTTAAGATTTCTATCGTGAGTTCCGGATCGAGCGCACTTGTGGGTTCATCAAAAAACAGCACGGTGGGTGAGAGTGCAAGCGCCCTGGCAATCGATACCCTTTGAGCTTGCCCGCCTGATAATTGATAAGGATATGCCTCGGCCTTATCGGAAAGATTCATTCGTTCAAGTAATGCATACGCTTTTTCTTCCGCTTCTTTTTTAGACATTTTTAATATCTGTACCGGCGCATCGGTAATGTTTTTCAGCACATTATAATGAGGGAAAAGATGAAAATTCTGAAAGACGAGTCCTGTCTTTAATTGAATTTGATGCAGCACAGATTTATGCGCATATCTGCATATTCCCTTTTCATCTGTACCGACCATATTAATACCGCCAACTTTAATGCTGCCGCTGTCTATATAGACCAATTGATTCAGACATCGCAACAACGTTGACTTGCCCGATCCCGACGGACCAATAACGGCGACAACTTCTCCTTCGTTTACGGTAAGCGATACGCCATTCAATACGTTTATACCATTATAATTTTTATATAGATTGCTTGCTTCTATAACCGACATTTTCTCCTCCGCTATTTGTAATAATCCAGCTTTTTCTCAGCTTGAATAAATAATTTCTCTACAACGAAGTTCAAAATAAAATATATCAGGCCGGCAACAATCAAAGGCATCGTGGAAAACGCTCTGCTTGATGCGTTGGTCGCTGCACGAAAAAGCTCGGCGACCCCGATTGTGTAAGCCAATGCCGTATCTTTTACAAGTGTCATCGTTTCATTGCCCATCGGCGGCAAAATACGTTTTACAACCTGAGGAATAATGATTCTGATAAACGTCTTTGCTTTTGAGTACCCGAGCACTTTGGCCGCTTCATATTGTCCTTGGGGAATACTTTCTATCCCGGCGCGATAGATTTCTGCAAAATACGCTGCATAGTTGATAACAAAAGCGATGATCGCTGCGGTAAAACGATCATATGTCCTGCCGAATATGTAATAAGGTGCAAAAAACACAAACATCAACTGCAGTATCAACGGTGTTCCGCGCATGATGAGCTGATAGGCTCGAACAGGCCGGCTGATATATTTTCTTTTGCTCATTCTCCCAAACGCAACGAGCAGACCCAAGGGCAGCGCAAAAAGCAGTGTTAAAAAAAATATCTTAAGCAGAACAAAAGTGCCCTCAAGCATCGGCCCCAACAATTGATTAAAATCCATAGTCTATCCATCCTCGACTTAAAAGAGGCTGTATTTTCTACAGCCCCGTAGTTCTTATAAAAGCATTGCTTTTATTTTATTTTTGTGATATCTTCACCAAACCATTGCGTAGAAATTTCCGCAAGTGTTCCATCGGCAGCAAATTCTTGCAGTGCATTATCAACAGCATCTTTCAACGCTTCGTCGCCTTTTCTGAAACCGACCGCATATTCTTCCGTTGACAGATATTCGTCAACAATTACAAAATCCTTATCATTTGTTGCAATATAATATCTTGCCGACACATCATCCATTAAAACGGCATCGACAGATTTGGTATCAAGATTCATTAGAGCCTGCAGATTATCTTTTAGCTCTACAACTTCGTCCAGACTGTCTTTGAATTCCGCATTTTCATCTAATGCATCGAGTGCGCTTGATCCTGCTTGAAGGGCTAGACTTTTTCCGGCCATATCCGCAAGCGTGGCAATGCCCGAATCGGCGCGTACAACAAGAGCCATATTGTTATCCATGTATGGTTCGGAAAGCGTCATATTTTCCATACGTTCTTCGTTTACCGAAAATCCGTTCCATATGCAGTCAATATTTTTGGTATTCAGTTCTTGTTCTTTTGCATTCCAATCTATCGGCTGAAGCACAAGCTCTACGCCCAATTTTTCACAGACTGCTCTTGCAACATCAATATCAAATCCGACGATTTCATCATTGTCATCCCTAAAACCCATCGGCGGGAAAGCATCGTCAAGGCCTAATATCAATTCGCCCTTATCTGTGATATATTTTAATGATTCATCTGTCGCCGAGCTGCTCTGACCGCAGGCTGCAAAGCTTACAAATATAAATAAGACCACTGTGAGTAAAATTAATGTTTTACGCATTTTCATTTGTTCTCTCCTTTTATTTTATACAACTTAAATTATTGTATTAAGTTTTAAATAAGAAATCAATAGCATAAATATTTATTTTATATATTTTTTGTGTTAAATTAATCTTATTAAAGTATAAGGAGAAAATAAAATGAAAATAACATATTTGTTCCAAAGTGGTTTTATGCTTGAATTTGATACTTTTATCCTGCTTATTGATGCAATCACGCCTCCTAAAATTTCTCTAAACACGAAGCCGGTTTATTTTCTTGCCTCTCACAGCCACGGCGACCACTACACCAAGGATATTTTTGCGTATGCAGATAATAAAAATACAACCTATATCTTAAGTGATGACATAAAAAATTATGATTCTTCAAAAAACATTGTTTTAGTAAAGGAATACGAAGAGTACACTTTTAAGGACTTCATTCTCTACACATTCGGCTCCACGGATATGGGCGTTTCATTTTATATCGTGACCGAAAAATATAAAATCTTCCATTCAGGCGATCTAAATTGGTGGCACTGGAATGAAGATACACTGCAAAATCAGATAAATATGGAAAAAGAATATAAACGGCATATTGAAAATTTAAGTAAATATAAAGTAGATATGGCTTTTATCCCCGTTGATCCGAGACTTGAAGATGCTTATGACTATTCGATAAAATATTTTATCCAAAAAATTTCCCCCAAAATTGCAATCCCTATGCATTTCTGGGAGGACTTAAGTATACCAAAGAAAATCAGTCAGCAAAAAATAGACGATATTACGAAAATAGTGAATATCCCCGGGCCTGACAGCCTTATTTATCAAAATTAATCGTATTGTAGAACAGTGTTTTCGGCATTTTTTGTTTATATTTAAAGAATTTAGACGTGGTTTCTATAATCGTGCAATATTTGTCTATTGTCCACACCAGATATGATTCAACATAGTGGGGAGGTTTCGGACTAAGCGGCCACATATGGTTCGCGATGATATCGCGCTCTTTATGGTTGAGTTCAAAATGCTTCAATGCATTTTCAAGCGCTACCTCAGGGTGGTATACGCCATGGGGTTTGCGCGTCTTATCTTTTTTATGCCAATCGTATAAGAAAAAATCATGCAACAGCGCACCTCTAATAAGGCTGCGGTAATCACATTTTAACTTTAAAGATTTTCCCAATTTATAGCTGTAATACGCAACCGAAATGCTGTGCTCCAACACCGTTGTCTCACCGTGTTGTATATATCTATGCAGTTCCTGGTAATGTGTGGTAGCAACAATTTCATTTGCATGATTATAAAAATAATATTTTCCTAATAAATCCATTTACATATCACTCCTGATAATGACATTATCAATATATGATAAGGAACAATTATTTGCAAAACAACAAATTAATATTTATTATTATATCATAATTAAAAATTTTTATTTAAAATTAATTCTTAAGAAATTTATACATTGTTATTTTATATTATATTTATTAAATCTATATGCATATTTTTGTAATATTTTGTCGTTTATTTCTTGAAATTTTAATTTTGATTTTTCTTAATCTCTTAATTTTTCTTAATTTTTTCCCTCTTGTCTCTTAATTTTTCTTTAGCATACTATATGTATTCCATCCAAGGAGTATAGTATGAATCCGTTAATCGAAATGCGAAATGTATCCAAGCAGTACAGAATCGGCGAGATCACAATTGACGCATTAAAAGATGTCAACTTTTCAATCAATAAAGGAGAATTCGTGATTATACTGGGTGCTTCCGGCGCCGGCAAAACAACCGTTTTAAATATTTTAGGCGGTATGGACAGCGCAAGTAGCGGACAGATCTTAGTAGGCGGCGAAAATATTGCTCTCTACAATGATCATGCGCTGACACGCTACCGCAGAGATAAAATAGGTTTTGTATTTCAGTTCTACAATCTCATCTCGAATTTAACCGCTTATGAAAATGTCGAATTTGCTGCCGAAGTTTGCAAAGATCATCTTGACCCTGCCGAGGTTCTATCACGTGTCGGCTTAAGCGACCGATCCAATAATTTCCCTACCCAATTATCCGGCGGAGAACAGCAGCGTGTCGCAATAGCTCGTGCCGTTGCCAAAAACCCACTGCTGCTTTTATGCGATGAACCCACCGGTGCACTGGATTACCAGACAGGCAAAAAAATTCTTGCACTTCTGACACAAATCAATCGCACCTATGAAAAAACCGTGGTTCTCATCACGCATAATTCATTGATATCCCCGATAGCCGATAAAATCATTCGCCTTAAAAGCGGACAAATTGAGGATATTATTATGAATCAAAAAAAATCCGATATTGAGGAGCTTGAATGGTAATGAAAAAACTGTATTTGCGAATGCTGAGAGACATCAAATCCAATCTTGGTCAGTTTATCTCCATTGCTCTTGTTATTGCCGCAGGCTCCATGCTCCTTGCGGGTATGTTTGCCTCTACAACAGGTATGAACGAGTTCACTTCTCAATACTACGAAGACCAAAATCTCGCCGATGCCTGGAGCTACTATAGCGGTATTAGTGAAGAAAAAGTACAGGATTTGAAAAACGAAACCGGCATCACGTCTGCCGAGGGACGATATACCTATAATGCCGACGTTGTCCTCGCCGGCAGTGAGAGCACACTTCGCATCCACAGCCTGACGGATATCAATCTGCCGCTGCTGACAGACGGGGTTTTTCCCAAAGATGAAAACGAAGTAATTATTGATTACAAATATGCAGATGCGAATAATCTATCAGTTGGTGATGAAATCGCAATTCAATCGATAAATCTGAGAATCTGCGGACTTTGCATGAATCCTGAATATGCATACAAACAAAAAGATTCCGCCGCAGCAGTAATATCGGATAAGGCATTTGGCATTGCTTATGCAAAGAAAGATACGCTTATAGCATTAAATAAAACAACAGCTATATATCTCGATCTTGAAAAAGAGATCAACGATAAATTGGATGATGCCCGGCAGCAAATTGTTGATTCCAAGGCAAAACTTGAAGATGCGACCACTAGCTATATTCAGAAAAAATCCGAAGCGGATCAATCGTTTTCGGATGCTACGGCAAAGCTTGCCGCAACGAAAAAAGATCTTGATGCCGCTCAAGACGAATTGAACAACGAGCAAAATGAATTTTCACAGACAACCAATGCTGTCCAAAGCCAAATCGATCTTGCAGCAGAACAACTCAATGCCACAAAAACACAGCTAGATTTAAGCTATGAACAGTACCTGTCCATACGCCCCGGCTTATCCGCCGAAGAACAGCAAATTCAGGATGCTGCTGTTGACATGCAATATAGTCAATTAAATGAGGGTTTCAAAAATTTAGATGATCAGCAGTCTGCATTAAATGCTCAAATAGAAGAGGCGCAAAATCAATTTGAAGCAAGTCAGGCGCAAATCGACCACGGTTACAGTCAATATAATGCATCCTTATCGGAATTAAACAGCACAAAAAAACAAACCTACGCCAATCTTAATGAAGCTGCATCAAAGCTTGAAAAAAGCCGCGAAAAAATCTCCAACGCGGAAGCTGAGTATCAAACAAGCAGAGCGGATGCAAAGGCCGAATTAGCACAGGCGTTAAAAAATTATCAGGAAGTGCTCATAAAGACAGATGATCTGTCTACTGCAGAAGATCTTGCAAAATCGAATGATCATTATATTGCCTTTATAGACCGTGAAGATCAGGCAAGCTACGCCATGGTCAGCGGCTCGCTTGATCCGATTAAAACGATTTCTTGTATTTTCCCTTTGATCTTCTTTTTGGTGGCTGCCATAATCGCATTTATTTCCATGTCTAAAAGCATTGAAAATCAGCGTACACAAATTGCCGTCATGCAGGCAATCGGGATTTCAAAATGGAAAATTAGGCTGAGCTTTTTATCTTATTCATTGACAGCTTGTCTGCTTGGCTCCATACTTTTTGCACTGCTTGGCAACATTTTTATCCCAAAATTTTTGATCCGGCCATTTATCAGCAGATTTGAGCTGCCGAGCATAATCATTCCGATTTACCCGAAATATATTTTGTTTCCGTTACTGCTGGCCATTTTCTTTTGCAGTATTGCAACACTGCTTGCAGTAGAAAAAGTCTTAAAGGAAATTCCGGCACAAGCTATGCGTCCCCGTCCGCCAAAAAGCTCGAAAACTATTTTAGCAGAAAAATTTAAATCTTTTTGGAAAAAACTGAGTTACTCAAATAAACTGATTTTGAGAAATATCTTTTTAAATAAAGGACGCATGCTCCTTAGCTCTATTGGTATCATTGGCAGCTTTATGCTCATATTCACAGGATTTTCCCTGAAATATTCTGCGTCCGATGCCATTAATACGGCAATTGAAAGTATAGATTATGATCTATCAGTTACCTATAGTGATCCTATTGAGGATATAGATTCGTTGAATTTCAATTTTCCATTTGAAGAGTTGGAATCAACGCATTCTTTAAATACAACATTAAGGCTCGATGAAGATGTAAATGTCAATATGCAAATCATTGAGCCAGATAGCAAGCTTATCGATCTTTTTGATTCGGCAGAAAATAAAATAGATATACAGCAAGACAGTTTTATTCTGCCAAGCAGTCTGGCAAAACAATATAACCTGTCACCCGGAAGCCTCGTTACACTGACAATAGATGATGCTGCCTACAGCTTTACGGTTACGGATATTTCTATTCAGTACGTAACCGAAAAACTGTATATATCTTATGATCTGATAAAATCATCCGGCATTGATGCGGATATGAATACAGTGATGATAAAACTAAAAGACATCAACGATACTCCTGCAGCTATCTCTGCACTGTCAACCAATGAGCAAATCAAAAGCGTGAATACAAAACAAGATATCTTAACACGCAGTCAAGACATGCTTAAAACTCTGAATGTAACTATTTATACTATGATTCTTTTTGCGTCCGTACTGGCTGTAACCGTCATCTATAACATCACATCTATTAATATATTTGAACGTACGAGAGAATATGCTACCCTAATGGTGTTGGGATATTTTAAGAAAGAAGTATTCCGCTTGATGTTTGTGGAGAATATGATCTTAACAACCCTGGGATGTCTTGCCGGATTGCCACTGGGTATAACGCTATACCGCTATTTAACAGATGTGATTTCACGCAGCAACTTGGCTCTGCCAAACGAAATAAGCGCCCTTGTCATAATACTTTCAACGGCAGTGACATTTGTTGTCTCTATTGTGACGAATATGATTATCCAACCCAAAATTAAAAAAATTGTAATTGCAGAAGCTCTCAAAAGCGTTGAATAAGCTTTTAGTCAGCAAAGAATTCTATACTTATGCAAATAAAAAATGATAAAATAAATTATAGGATGATTTGCTGAAACAATTATACAGAAAATAGAAACATATATTATTTTAAGGATTGAATGATAACAATGTCAAAAGTACTCATTGCTGACGATGATGTCAACATCGCTTATTTAATCGCAGACAGCCTGCATGATGAAAATATCGAAACAGTAATCGTTCATGACGGATGCGATGTTTTGCCCGCCATAAAATCTTGCCCTGACTTTGATGTAATCATTCTCGATATCATGATGCCTAAAATGAACGGCCTTGAAGCCTGCAAACAGATAAGAGAAAAAATTAAATGCCCCATCCTTTTCCTCACCGCCAAAAAACGCACGATCGATACGATTTTAGGATTGGAAATCGGTGCAGACGATTATATCACAAAACCGTTTATTGTCGAGGAACTCGTAGCCAAAGTAAAAGCGCATATTCGCAGGGATAAAAGGATTTTAGCTGCCGATGGTAATGTTATAACCATTGGGAAACTCACAATTTTTCGTGATCGCTTTGAAGTAAGGTTTCAAGATGAAAATATCAATCTGACAACAAGAGAGTTTCAGCTTCTGATTTACATGTGTGATCATATCGGCAAAGTCTTGACCAGAGAACAGATTTTTGATGCCGTGTGGGGGATGGATTACAGTGATATCGGGAGCGTGACAGTAACGATCAAGAATCTCCGGAATAAAATCGATCCACATAATCATATCATCAAAACCGTTTGGGGTGTCGGCTACAAGCTCGTACGCCCCGAGGTGATATCATGAGTTTGAAATATAAAATCCCTTTTATAACGCTGGCCGTGTTTATCATAAACTTAATCGCTCTTTTAATATTTTACAAATTATATATGGTTCAAAGTGTTGAAAACAGCTTTAGCTTCGCAGAGCAGGCAATAGGCAGTGCAATAGATGACTTGTCGGAAGCCATAGACGGCACCACTTACAATGAAGCGCTTTCTTATCTTTCTTCGTTGGAAAACAAAAACGATTTAATCTTCACGCTTGAAGCCGTAGAAACCGGTAAGAAGACTCTCATCAACGCAAGTACTGTTTATATGCCCGGTTTCACACAAACGAAGATCATTTCACTTTCCAATGAGCCCTATATATTTATAATGCAAAAAAATATAGATCTACTCAGCTTACGTTCCAGAGGTATCATCAGTGAGCTTATATATTTTGAATGCATTGTGCTATTTATTCTATTCGTCTCGGTTGGAATCTTACTGCATTTTCGCTATGTCAAACCGCTTATTAGCCTTGGAGAAAATATGGCCCGCTATACTTCGGGTCTTCTCACTCCCATGCCTGCACGGCACGATGAAATAGGATATCTTCAAAACAAATTTTCTGAGCTTTCTGCTTCTCTTTGCGAAGAAAAACAAATGCAAAACCGTATCATTGCCTCCATTTCACATGATATCAAAACCCCACTCACTTCTGTTTTGGGATACACCGAGAGAATACTTAAAAAAGATTTTGAAGAAAAACAAAAAAATCGCTACTTAACAACAATTTATAATCAAGCCACGGATATCGGCGCTATTGTGGAAGAATTTGATGAATATCTTAGCTGTACATTGCCTGATTCTGATCAGATTAAAACATACAAAATCAGTTACATCGCTAAAATGCTGGATGATGAATATACTGCCCTGCTGCGCGAAAAAAATATTTATTTTACGATTAAAAATTGCTGTGATGAAAAAATTGCTGTGCAAATTGATCTTTTAAAACTGCGCCGCGTATTTGCTAATATTATTGCCAATAGTACCCGACATGCAAAAATACAGCAGTTAAAAATAGATTTTTATGCCAGATGTGATACAAAGACAGCTGTATTTACGTTTATAGATAACGGCCGGGGAATTGACGAGGGTGATCTGCCGCATATTTTTGAACCGTTTTACACATCCGATCAAGGAAGACGGATATCGGGCCTCGGCCTTTCGATCTGTAAAAAAATAATAGAAAGTCATAACGGTACCATCGAAGTTGAAAACAGCATGCCTTTAGGCGTAAAAGTCGTTATAAAAATCCCCATCACTATACAAATATAAATACTTCTTTAAATATCTATATCTGTAAAAAATTTTTTTAATTGTCTTATGCCCTTCTCATCCAAAGAATAGTTATCCATGACGCTGCCCTGATTGATGCGCACCACATGTGTGCAACTTTGTAAAATAAACTCAAGGTCATGAGATATAATCAGAATTGTTTTTCCCATTTCGTTTAACATCCTGATGCACCGGGCAACTTCATGCATATGTTGCAGATCAAGCCCGCTTGTCGGCTCATCGAAAATAATGATTTCCCTCTGACTCGCCACAGCCGAAGCGATGGCAACGCGTTGCTTTTGTCCGCCGGATAAAGCCATGGGATGAACATTTTTTAAATGGGCAAGATCAAGATGATCAAGAATCTCCTCAGCTTTTAAGATATCTTGCTCCTGCATACTGAGTAAAATCTCGTCTAAAACACTTTCTGTAAAAAGCTGATGATTCACATCCTGCATCACCATATAACACTGCTTGATTCTGTCTTTATTTTTATATTCCTTGTTACAAACACACATTTTCCCTCTACATTTTTTTTCAAGTCCGCAAAGACATCTTGCAAATGTTGATTTTCCTGCACCATTATGTCCGATCAAGGCAATAATGCCGCCCTTTGGGAAATCAAGCAAATTGATTTGAAGTATCAATGCATGTTTGTATGAGAAATAGAAATCTTTTAATATGATTTCTTGTGTTGTATTATTATTTATTTTTCTATCTTTTTGCACAGAAGAAAGATTTAGCGTTCTGAGCCCTAATTTTGCCAGGGCAGCATTGTCTATGCTCTTTAATTCAGCTTGTGTGAATATTTCTTCAATTTTTCCATCTCGCATATAAACGATACGGTCTGCCAAATCCGCCAAATAATACAGACGGTGTTCTGCAACAACGATCGTTTTTCCTTGGTCTTTCCAATAATCAATCATCCTTTTTAAAGCCTGCGTAGCGCACATATCCAAATTAGATGAAGGCTCATCGAGGACAAAGATTTCTGGATGTGCCATGGCAACGGAAGCACATGCTATTTTTTGTTTTTCTCCGCCCGATAAGTGGAAAATATTTCTTCCCATCAGCAATTGAAGATGAAAGTCATTTACAATTCTACCCAGACGATTGCGGATTTCTTCTTCTTTGAAACCCATATTTTCACAGCCGAAAACGAGCTCGCTTGTCGTATCAACATTAAAAAACTGTGAGCGCGGATTCTGAAAAACAGAGCCTGCCAATTTCGCAGCTTCATGCAAGGCAAGCGCACTGACTTTTGTGCCGTCTATGATTACATCTCCCGTGAGTACTCCCTCATAGTAATTTGGAATAAGCCCGTTGATCAGCCTTGTGAGCGTGGTTTTACCGCACCCCGATTCCCCACACAGCAAGACAACCTCTCCCTTATGAATGTTTAGATTAATATTTTCTATCCCGTTCTCCCTTTCTTTTTGGCCATAAAAAAAAGAGACATTTTTAAACTCTATCATAAAGATACCCCTCCTTTTTCGAACAAAACATAAGCAAGTAAAACAACCGTCACAATACTTAGCAATACAAGATCATGTATACTAAAACCTATTTTACAAATATTCGTACGCCTTTGCGGCCCACCCAGTCCTCTTGTCAAAGATGCCGCGGAAAGCTCTTCTCCGATCTTTACGGTTGACATCATCAGCGGCACAATCCTGTATTCGATCATACTCATCGGTCTTTTCCAAAACTTGCTGCCTCCTACGGCTATGCCGCGCATGCGCATTGCGTCACCGATAGATCGCGCTTCTTGCACGACCGTAGGAAAAAAACGAAACATCACCGATAGAGGAATGAGGATCTTTTGTGAAATATGCATTCTTTCCATTGCCGCAATAAATTCACTTACCGTTGTTGTCACAACCAAATAATATCCCATAATGAATCCCGGCATCAAGCGGTAAACCATTCCCGAAATCATGACAACCAATACATTCGCCGCCCCGTGCGTCGCCGGCACGATCCATTCATTTATGAGTGCAGCGGCAAGATACACCGCTGCACAAATGATGGCTCCTTTGATTTTTCTTTCGGCAAAAAGAAGAACAACAGGGATTGCGGCAATTGTGAGCATGATAAATATATTGCCGCCGCGAAATGCAAACATATTGACAAAAAACATCAATATAAGTTTTGTTCTGGGATCTATTTTAAAATAGCTTTCATGTGTGGCGGTCAACATTTCGTGTTGCATTACGCAATGCCCGCTTTTTCAAAGTGCTTTTTCAAAACCGCTTTGCCAAAATAAGCTCCGATGATTCCGGCGATAAAAGCTGCACCGATCAAGATAAAAACCGACCAATTCGGGGTAAGGGAAAGGATCATATTCGTATACTCCTGCCCCATGCTTACACGTATATACTCAAGATAACTCTCACGCATCACCCATAAGGGAAGCATGGCACCGATGGGCCAGACGCTAAAAATCGCATATCCGAGTACAGTATGTTTAAAACTTTTATATTCACCTGCTTTAAAAATGATATCCGCTATCAAGCCACAGCCAGTGGCCGTTACAATGGGCAGCCAGGTATGGCCCGTAGCAAACATTAAAAGTCCCAAAATGATCGCCATAATTGTAACCATGCCGAATTTTTTGACTTTTGTGAGGAAAAGCATAAATGGAATGCTTGTTCCAATCGGTACAATAACCGGTAGCACAATAAACAGTATCGGAATATATCCAAGCATGCCGCATGCAAAAAATACCACAAAATACACTGCCGTAAAAATTCCGATATGAATTAAATCCTTTGCCTGTAATTTCTTATTTGTCATTTCGTCCTCCTAAGATCATAATCTCTTATGTATTTTTATTAAACACTCCATCCAAGGCTTTCCTGCTGGATGCTATACAGCCTTTCATATAACCCTTTTTTTTCTATCAGCTCTTCGTGCGTGCCTTCTTCAATAACGCTGCCTTTATCAAGCACAATGATTTTATCCGCTCCCGCAATCGTCCTCAAGCGATGCGCGATGACAACAACAGTTTTTCCCTCGATCAACTTTGTTATCGCCTGTTGAATCGAAGCCTCATTTTCAGGGTCCAATGACGCGGTGGCCTCATCAAGCAACACAATTGGCGCATTTTTTAAAAGTGCCCGCGCAATGGAAATTCTCTGTCTTTCACCGCCTGACAAGGTGTTTCCGTTTTCTCCCAGAAGAGTTTCATAACCCATCGGAAGTTTTTCTACAAATTCATCACAGCAGGCCGCCTTTGCCGCCGCTCTTACTTCTTGATCCGTAGCATTGATATTACCGATTTTAATATTGTTGTAGACTGTATCGTTAAAAAGCACCACATCCTGGAAAACAATCGATATGTAGCTCATCAGGTGTTCCGGATCCAATGCCGCCACGTCAATACCTCCTATTTTTACCGTGCCTCTGTTTACATCCCAAAACCTTGCAATAAGTTTTGATACTGTGCTTTTTCCGCTTCCGGACGGCCCCACCAATGCAGTAATGGCGTTTTCGGGAATAGATATGCTCATATCATTAATAACCGTTTCCTGAGAATTTTGATTGTTGTACGCAAAAGAAACATGATCAAAATCAATCGTGTAAGAATTAACTTCTCTTCGCGCATCACCTTCCATAACAGGCACGGAAAAGAGCGTTCTCATTCTGGATGTGGAAATCTGCATAAATAAAAGTTCGGGAAGCAGTGTCAGTTCCGTTAAAATCGGTCCATAAATTCTTACAACAATCAGAAAGAACATCAAGAGCGGTACAAGCTCGATGTTCCCGCCTGTCAACAGATATGTTCCGATGAAAACGGTAAGGCCGATGCCTGCCTGCAGCACCATTTGCGCACCGGTTATAAAAACGCCGTAGACAAACTCCATTTTAATGGCAAGCTTCTTCATCAGTTGAAGCGCCTTTTGCAGTGTGGCAAATTTTTCACCCTCGAGCCCACAAGATTTTATAACTTTTATACCTTCCAGATATTCTTGCACTTGCTCTGATGCTTCGAGCTTTGATTTTACTGCTTTCTCACCATATATTTTTTGAACTTTTCTGCTGATTACCACAATGAAAAAAGCAATCGGTACCGTGCAGAATATAGCCAGAGCCAGTCTCCAGTCAAAAAATGCAAGCGCCAAACAAATGATAAATATGGAAATAGCGTTTGCAATCAACTGCGGAATGATATGACTGAGCACATGCTCGATTGTTGTGCAGTCTCCCATAATATTTGTCGTCAGTTCGGATAGGTTTTTATTGTTAAAAAAGCTCATGGGTAGCTTCCTGATATGCTCTGCAACGCGAATCCTTGTTGCCTCGGATTCCATATAAGAGGCAACATAAGTTTTTTTATAATCATTTTTTGATGCTAAAAACACCAAAACAGCGCCGATAATGCCGCATATAAAATAGATCCACATTCTCGTCCATGAAATCTGCTGCCCCATGAAAGGTTTTAATAATTCGGCAAAAATCTGAATTGTGACCGCAAACGGAAGCATCAAAGATAAATTAGTCAGCGTGCACGCGGCAATTGCTTTTTTTAAATCAGAATATCCTTTATTTGTCAGCATTAATTTTTCTTTGAGATTAAACATCTGCCATTCTCCTTTCCGCAGTCATTTTCCAATTGAGCGATGTAGAAAACACTTCCCATAGCGAGCGATATCTCCCTTTGTTCTCTATTAATTGTTCGTGTGTGCCTTCTTCTACGAGGTAGCCTTGCTCCATCACAATGATTTTATCGGCACTTCGTATGCTTGAGAGCCGATGGGCGATGATAATAACTGTTTTATTATTCATTAATTTTTCAAAAGCTTTTTGAATCAGGTGTTCATTTTCCGGATCTGCAAACGCCGTAGCTTCATCCAAGACAATAACTGGCGAATCTTTCACGATTGCTCTGGCAATTGCAAGTCTTTGGCGTTCCCCGCCCGAGAGATGCACACCCCTTGTGCCGATGACAGTTTCATAGCCGTTGGGTAATTTTTCTATAAAATCATGGCATTGAGCAGCTTTTGCCGCTTTAACGATATCTTCATACGATGCATTTTCATTGCCGATTCGTATGTTGTCGGCTATGCTTTGTTTGAATAAAAACACATCCTGAAACACAAAACTCACTTTTTCCATCAGCACCGAAAGCTCCATATCTCGAATATCTACACCTCCTATATAAATACCGCCTTCGCTCACATCATAAAATCTGGGTATGAGATGTGCAATTGTGCTTTTCCCTCCTCCAGAAGGCCCAACAATTGCTGTGATCTGTCCTTGATTTGCACAAAACGATACATTTTTCAAAGCCGCATTCTCTTCGTTTTCATCATAAGAAAAAGAAACATCCTTAAACTCTATGTCGCATTTTATGCTATTTTTTGGCTCTTTCGTTTCGGGAAGTATTTTTTTATGTAAAACATAATCCATTCTCTCCACGCCCCCTGAAATCTGCATCATGCCGCTCGACACATATAAGATTTTAAGCATAACGGACGAAATAGAAGGTACAAACAATAAGTAGAATATAAAGGTTAGCGCGTAAGTGATATAATCATCCGTGGTAATTCCTATCCAAATGCCGACCGGAACCACGAGCAGATAAATATGATTGATCATTGTTATAAAACCACACATATACTTCTCCCAACTTAAAGTATACGGAATCACGAAACTCGTATAGGCTTTAATCGTCTTATGCAACCTGCGAAAAGAATATACTGTTTGCTTAAACGCCTTCACGACACCGATGCCGCGAATATATTCAACGGAAGCATTATTCATTTCTTCCAAAGTCGCTTGATATTTATCTACCATTTTCTTGGCCCCTTCATTGCCGTACGCTTTAAATTCCAAAACAAGTGCAAGAACCACACCTACCAATGCCGCAAGGCCATATCTCCAATCGAATGCAAACAAAATAATCAGCATGACAATGGGTGCCACAATAGATGCAACAATATCAGGAAACTGGTGTGCAATAAACCCTTCAATTTTTTCGATATTTTCATCCATAACTTTGCGAAATTTTCCGCTTCCGAAGTTTATGTGAAATCCGAGCGGCAGCTTAGCGATATGAGACGCAAAATTCACTTTCAATTCATACAGGGTCCCGAATGCTGCCAGATGAGAAAACATCAGAGCTATAAAATATAGCAAAATGCTTGCAATGGCTCCACCAAAAGCCATCCATCCGAAGCTAATCGTTCTCTGAATATCAAGACTGGCAAAAGCAGGATAAACTCCGACAATTTCACGTATAATATAATAAATAGCTATATATGGCACAAAAGAAGCCATGGAAGCCAATGCTGAGAATATTCCGGAACCCACAATAAGAGGTTTCTTTGTGGCCGCAAGCTCAAGCAGCCTTGCCAGACCGCTTTTGGGTCGGGCCGAGTTCAAATTCTTTTTTCCCATTTTTTTAATTTAATCCCTCTTTTCTTTTTTCATTCATAGCGGCAAATACCTAAACAATGATGGGTATTTGCCTGCCGTGTATTTATCTGTGCCCTTTGGTTAGTCTCAACTAACCAAAGGCTTTTTTTATAGCGTCTGTCTTTCAAACAGCCGCTTAACAAAGAAGTTCATACAGGTGTTTTAAGTAAAATCAAAAATAAATGAATCTGGTGTAAAATTTATTTTTTCTCGTCAAATAGGTTGCTTTTTTTATATGATTAATATATCATACCGTTAGAAAAAACTAACTTTACATTAAGTTAGCATATACTAACTTAATTGTCAATGCCTTTTATATTTTATTCAATATAATATTTAAAAATGACATTTTAAGCATTTAAGGTTATAATAAGTTTATTAGTTTTTATATAGTTAAAATTAAGCTACTCTTACAGAATACTTTATATAAGGAGGAAACCCAGAATGTATAATCTTAAAGGAACAAGAACGGCAGAAAATTTGCTTAAATCTTTTGCCGGCGAATCACAGGCCCGGAACCGCTATACTTATTATGCGTCTGTAGCCGAGGCGGAAGGCTACATGCAAATTAAAAATATTTTTTTGGAAACAGCCGATAATGAAAAAGAGCATGCTAAAAGATTCTACTCTTTTTTACTTGAAGGGCTTAAAGATGAATTGCCTACAGAGTTAGAAATTCACGCATCTTATCCGATCGCTCAAGGCAATACACTGGATAATTTAAAAGCCGCCGCAAGCGGAGAATATGAAGAATGGGCAGAGCTTTATCCTTCTTTTGCAAAAACAGCCGAAGAAGAAGGCTTTTATAAAATAGCGACCGCTTATAAAATGATCATCGCCGCAGAAAAAAGACACGAGATCAGATACAACAAGCTTACCGAAAATATGGAAAATGGCAAAGTTTTTGAAAAAGACGAAAAAGTGATGTGGAAATGCGGTAACTGCGGTTATATCCACGAAGGCAAGGCTGCTCCCGAAATCTGTCCCGCATGTCTCTATCCAAAATCATACTTTGAAGTATTTGTTGAGACTTATTAATATTGTTAATTACAAAGTAATTGACAATTAATAATAAATATAATAATGGAGGTATTAAAATGGATGAAATGATGAACAACAAAATGCCATTAATTGGCGATGACGCACCGAGTTTCAAGGCTACGACAACGCAGGGAGAAATCAATTTTCCAGAAGACTACAAAGGCAAATGGGTCATTCTTTTTTCCCATCCGGCAGATTTTACACCTGTTTGTACCACCGAATTTATGACTTTCGCAACAATGGCAGACGAATTCAGAGAGCTAAATACCGAGCTTATAGGTCTTTCGGTTGACTCGCTCTACGCACATATTGCTTGGCTGCGAAAGATTCAGGATCTTGAATGGAACGGCATGAAAAAAGTAGAGGTAAAATTTCCTCTCATAGAAGATATCCGCATGGAGGTGGCCAATAAATACGGCATGATTCAGCCGGGGCAATCCAATACGCAGGCTGTTCGAGCTGTGTTTATTATTGATCCGAATGCCAAAATACGTACGATTCTTTATTATCCGCTCTCCACAGGCAGAAATTTTGATGAAATCAAAAGAATCATTATCGCCTTGCAAAAAGCCGATGCAGATAAAGTTGCAACACCTGCCAACTGGCGTTTGGGAGATGATGTGATCGTTCCCACAGCAGGCTCATGCGGAACAGCAAAAGAAAGAATGGAAAGCCAAACCGATGATAATTATTGCTTAGATTGGTTTATGTGCTTTAAAAAAGAAAAAAAATAGTTTTCTAAAAATAAGCCGCAGAAACTGCGGCTTATTTTTTATTGTTTTATTGATTACATAGACTAAATTTCATCATTCTTTATCTCTGGTATCAAAAGTTTTTTTCCACAGTACTGACAATAAATGTTTCCAAATTTATTTTCAGCTCCGCACTCTGTGCAATAACGCGTTTCCTGCACTCCCTGCATAATGTGCCGTGAATTTATTATATCATCATTTAAAATATTCTCAGGTAGTTTGATATCTTGTTTGAACCGTCCTTCTATATCCGTGGTCGTAGCACTGCTTACATCAGCTGACGCATTTGCATACCAAGTATCTGCGTTATAATATAAGCTTATCTCCAGCTCCATCCGAGGCATCGCAACATGGTTTACATTTTCAACGATTCCGGATACTCTTATTGTTTTCCCTTCACTCATTTCAGTGTTGCTTTCACTTATTTTCGGTTCTCCAGCGGTATTGCTGACAGGCTCCGCAATCCATTTGTAATTATAGCGTACCACGCCGGCATCGCAGCCAATGTAGATGGTCTTTATCTCCCCTTCTTTCCTGCCTGCCGCAAAAAACAGCAGATACATTTAACGAATCACTGCTTTTTATAATCTTTCCGCCAATCGCACTTACTTGGGCATTTATGGTGCCGTTCTCTGTTGTCAAATCAACTGCAGCGGGCCCTACAAATCCATATAAAAGATCCGGTTCGTCAATGCGGGCATTGATTTTAGATCCCATATAATTCAGACTTGAATTATTATCCCCTTCTCCGCTATTCCAGATATATGAATCGATTGAAATATCCAAAGTCATCGCAACGCTATCTCCCGCCAAGTATGTAGCGGCCGGTTCCGTCCATACCACGGAATCGGCATAGACATCTCCAGTTACCGTGTCTTCTTCCCTCACCGATGCAAACCCTTGGCCTAATTTCACTGTTTTGGCTACCCTGCCTGCATATTCATCACTTTTTTGCATTTCCACAGACTCTTGCTGCCAGTAGCCTTCGGCCGCAGCCGATACAAAAACCGGCGGCCATACAGATGTAAACAACAATATACCCGCCGTAATGATATAGCCAAACAACCGTACCCGTTTCATTTGCACCTCCTTTTAAAAATAATTTTTATAATATAAAATAAGACAATTTCTAAACCTATTTAGATTATAAAAGTATCAATGAATAAACTAAAAATAAAATAATTATTTTATTTAAACGATTACTTTTATTTTTAATTGAAGTGTTTCAAAAAAACAAGACTGTCCTTTCATTGATCATATTCTTCATTTCAACATATCATTAGCTAATCTTATTTATTATATGCTCGCTTCTTTACTCTTATCTTTCTTTAATAAAAGTTTCAAGCCAAAAAAGATTAACCCCACTCCAACTGTAACATTGAGGATTCGAATTATGAGCGAAGGCAGTAATTTTCCTGCAAAGACGCCTAAAACAGCAATAAAAATCAAAAAAAGCAAGGTAGACAGCGCACATCCCGCTCCAAAAATTACCAATTGCTTTTTATCGAAATTATTTTTTGAAATCTGTGCAGCAAATACGCCTCCCCAGAATATAATTGTCAACGGATTTGACGCAGTAAGAACAATGCCTTGCACAATCAAGCTTGTATTGGAAACATCTGAAAAGAACGAAAAACTTGGAAATAATGCTATTTCAAAAGCGCCAAATAATATATCGAGTCCAAATAAAACCAACACCGCACAACCAATCAATTGAATGCTCTTTTTTATTTTTGGTTTATTAATAAATGCAGCGATCCCAACAGATGCAAGCGCAATAAAAAAAGCATCCACAGCTGTAATTGCCACAATCAGTAGCAATGTGCTCGCCAGTCCGTTTGCAATAGACGTGTTAAAAACGAGTAAGCAGATCGGTCCGATAGCCAGTTGCAGTATCATTCCGAATTTTAGTCCTTTATACAGCATTTTCCACCTCACAAGAGGATTATAACATAAATATCTAACGATGTGATATCTGTTCATATTGCTTTTCGCTTTGTTATACTTTACAATGAATTTTATCAGCAATATGAGAACCGAGGATTTATGATGAATTATTTAACCTTATTAATTAGTATCATATTGATTATCTGTATTTTTATTGGTATAAAATATTCTTTTTCAATAAAAGCTAAACGTTTTAAAGAAAAGCTAAATAATCAATTTGGACACATCCCTGTTCGCGAGAATGATCTTGAGAGTATTTCAACATATTGGCAGCAAATGCTCTCAAACGAAGATATGACACACTTTATCGATGATATAAGTTGGAATGATTTGGATATGAATAAGATTTTTCAACGAATAAATGCTTGTCAATGCTCGGTCGGCGAAGAATATTTATATTCCATGCTTCACAAGCCGGCGACAAATACCGCCATCTTGGCAAACCGCGAAGAACTCATGACCTATTTTGAAGCAAATCCCGCCCTTCGGCTCGATTTACAAGTTATCTTATCAAAGATCGGCAGGGAAAATTATAACGGCCTATCTGCATTTTGTTATGATGTGCAATCAAAAAAATTAAAAAATCCGCATTTGTTTACAATTCTTTCCGTATTGCCTATTTTATTTACAGTCTTGATCCTTTTGAAATCTCCGATCGGCATAATCGGTTTGATACTGTCTTTTGTTACAAATATTGCTGTCTATTATTTCACAAATAAACGCATTGTGCGAGGCTTATCAGCAATACGCTATTTTTCGGCGGTCTTATGGGGTGCTGTAAAAATCAATCGGGTATGCGCCCACTTACAAAATCATATTTTGAATGATCTTCAGCTTAGCTGCGATGTATTTAAGCATTTAGGCAAAAATCTGTCGGGTCTGGCGCAACGACGGCTCACAGATATCGACGCTTTGATTGAATATATTTATATTCTGTTTTTGATACCCATTCGAAATTATAATAAAATATTGGATGCAATCGAAAAAAATAATGATGCGTTCTGTCTGTTGTTTACAAGCATAGGAGAGATTGATGCAGCCATATCTGTTTTGTCTTTTCGCAAAAGCCTTCCTTTTTTTATACAACCTGAATTTTCAAGTCAAAAAACAGTAAAAACTACGGATATCTATCATCCGCTCCTAACCGCGCCGGTGCCAAACAGTGTCACTATCACAAAAAATTGCCTAGTATCGGGCTCCAATGCCTCAGGCAAATCAACCTTTATAAAAGCGGTCGCCGTCAACGGAATCCTTGCACAGACAATCAACACGTGTACTGCAAAAAAATATGAAACCCGGCTTGCACTGATTATTACTTCTATGGCTGTTCGCGATAATATTTCTGCCGGCGAGAGTTATTTTATTACTGAAATCAAGTCATTGAAACGCATTCTGGAAAAAATACAAAGCACGTATTGTATTTGTATTATCGATGAAATATTAAAAGGCACGAACACGATAGAACGCATTGCCGCTTCCGCTTCTGTACTCAGTTATTTAAGCCGGCTAAACTGTCTTTGTATTGTAGCCACGCATGATATCGAGCTGACAAGAATACTGTTTGACTCTTACTCGAACTATCATTTTTCCGAACAGATTACATCCGGCGGTATTGAATTTGATTATAAAATCAAAGAAGGCCCTTCACAAACAAAAAATGCAATAAAACTTTTAGATTATCTTGGTTTCGATCCGCAAATTACAGATAATGCCGAAAAAATGGTGCAAAGATTTGAAGATACGAAAAAATGGCAATCCCCCGCCCAAAACGACGGCAACAATAAAAATTGATAAATATACGTTTTATTATTTCATATGCAGTAAAAAATCATTATCAAATTCATAGCTAGACAAATCATTGATTGTTTGTAAAAAAATTTCCACACAAGCAGGATCAAACTGACTTGCCGAATTTCGTTTTAATTCCTCCACTGCAACTTCATGACTCATCGCCTCTTTGTAGACACGTCCGTTTGTCATTACATCATAGGCATCGGCAATCGCCAGCAAACGGCATGGCAAAGGAATCTCTTCGCCCTTATATCCTTTGGGATAGCCCGTGCCGTCCCAGCGTTCATGATGCAGTAAAACATATTCTGCGACAACAGCAAGCTCCGGTATATTTTTTATAATCCTGTGCCCTATTTCACAATGCTGTTGCATTTCCTGCCATTCCTGCGCAGTCAGCTTGCTCGGCTTTATCAATATTTGCTGATCAATCCCTATTTTCCCTATATCATGCAGGATTGCCAAAAGCAATAATTCGCTCATTTCTTCGGCAGGAAATTTTAAAAGACGTCCCATTTTGAAGCAATGCTTTGCAAGCCGTCTTGAATGCTCTTCCGTTTCGGCGCTTTTTTCATACAATATCGAAAGCAGCGTATTAATAATTGTGCTGCGATAACTTCTTCCATCCAGCAGCTTTTTATGGTGCATCCACTTCTCGGCTTCTTTGAGTGTTTGCTGAACATCTTCATTTTCGTCACATTTAATGGCAAAACCGAAAGACATACTAAGACGCATAATATCGCCTTTTTTTTCTTCTAATTTTTTATTGATCCTTTGTATGACTTTATATGCATTTATTTTAGAAGTCCGCGGCAAGAGCACTAAAAACTCATCTTCACCCCATCTGGCAATAATATCATCTTTACGGCAGGTATCCTGCAATAAACCGGATACTTTTTTTAGTAATTCATCTCCTTTTTCACGTCCAAAAACATCATTAAAAACTTTCAGTCCGTTTACGTCACACATAATGACGGCAACCGGGAGCACCGATGAAAAATCATAACTTTTAATTTTTTCGGATATATAATAACGGTTATACAGGCCCGTAAGCTCATCGTAGTGATTCGAGTAACATAGTCTTTCGATTTCTTCACTGTCAAGGTCTTGATTCTCTGTATATTTATTCGCATCAAGCATATCACATACAATAAAGAGGGCATATTCATCCTCGCAAAACGTAATCGGCGATACATACACACTGACAACTTTTTTTTGTCCGTCGCTTAATTGATGAATGAAAAGCTTGCTGTGTATTTCATCTAAGTTACCGTCTTTTTTTCCCTTATCGGCAACAGTGCATTCAATATCATTCATAGTCAAATTTAAAAGTTGTTTTTTTGTATATCCATAAAATCTGCACGCCGCCTGATTCGCATTGATGATTTCTCCCGTATTTGATTGCACAATGAGCATAGAAGCGCTGTGTCCATAAAATATATCCAGTAAATGCTGCATCGCCATATCTTGCTGCAGTTTAACGACATGATCCATATCATTTACGGACAAAATCGTTGAAAAATACATATTCCCGCAAGCGAATGCTTTAATCGTGCAATATTTATCATAAATATACATATATCGCGTCATTTCTTCAGCAATGCCGCTTTGGACATCGTTTCCAAAATGAAGACTCCATTCAAATATGTTAAACTTTTCCTTTGGAATGATATCACTGATACGCCTGCCCAGAATCTTATTTTTTTTCATTCCGATAATATTTTCGAATTCTTCGTTCGCATCAAGAAATATAAAGTCTTCTATTAATCCTGTCGCTGCATCGACTACGGCTTCATATTGTGCATATCCTGCAGGCAAATGCCTGATCAAATTTTGAAATTGTTTCGTAATCATACTTTATTACCCCTTATATTACAGAAACTTTTTAAATAAATATTGATTAATGTTATATTATTTGATATAAATCATAAGGCTTGATATGAACACGATTTCAGTAATTACCAAATTAAAAATTGTATATAATTACAATATTTTATTATTATAATTTGATTTTGTTATCGTGTCAAGTAATCCTGTCATAATCAAATACAAATGATGATTATAATATACATAATAATATTACAATTATTACAAAAAGGGGGATGATTTTTTGGTTTATGATTTAGGCCTCAGACTTAGAGATTTAAGAAACAATAAGCATCTGTCTCAGACGCAAGTAGCCAAAAGACTGTCACTCACACGGGCAAGCATAAGCGGATATGAGAACAATTTAGCCTCTCCCTCTATTGATGTCTTGGTCAAGCTGGCTTTATTATACGGAGTCACAACAGATTATATCTTAGGCCTCGACAACAGAAAAGTAATCGTGCTCGATGACATTTCAGAGCGAGATGCGGAAGTCATCGAAGATATCGTCGGCATTCTTTTGACCGACTATAAAAACAGAAAATAAATTTTATGCTAAATAAAACACCCGGACAAAAATATCCGGGTGTTTTATTTTTTTTACCACTCGCCTAAATAATAATATTTTGATAAAATTCTATAAGAGCAATTTGCAATAGAATATATATATCTAAAACGATACCTCTCTTTTTATGTACGGAAAATGAGAGGAAATAAATTCGTTTCAACACTATACTTGAACTAAACGGAGGCTGAAAAACATGGAATGGCTGCATCGGTTCAATGAAGTAATCGACTATATCGAAGAACATCTGGAGGATGAGATAGACCTTGACCACATCGCACAAACGGCGTGCTGCTCCGCTTTTCATTTCCAGCGGATGTTTTCCTATATTGCCGATCTTCCGCTTTCCGAATATATCCGCAGGAGAAGAATGACAAGAGCCGCTGCGGATTTGCATAACGGCAATGAGAAAATCATCGATATAGCGCTCAAATACGGCTATGATTCCCCCACCGCATTTAATCGCGCGTTTCAAAGTATTCACGGCATCGCGCCATCTTTGGCAAGAAAAAAAGGTGTTGCTTTGAAAGCTTTTCCTCCTATCAGCTTCAGTATCACAATCAAAGGAGATGTTGAAATGAATTATCGAATCGAAACGAAAGACGCTTTTAAAATCGTCGGCGTAAAGAAGCATTATTCCGGCAGCGTTGAAGAGTGCATGGCAAGCGTGCCCCTCTTTTGGCAAAAGACGATACAAAGCGGCGTTATCCCTGACCTGTGCGTTTTGATGAACGGGCAACCCAATGGTCTTTTAGGTGTGAGTACCTGCATGGACAGCAGCGATTTTGACTACTTTATCGCCGTGGCGACAAATGAAGCCACCCCGCCCGATATGAGTGAATACACGATCCCGCAATGCACATGGGCAATCTTTGAAAGCGTTGGCCCTATGCCGTACGCGATTCAAAATCTGCAAAAGCAAATCGTAACTCAATGGCTTCCCGCTTCGGGATACGAGTACGCAAACGCGCCCGATATAGAAGTCTATTTTGAAGGCGATCAGTCTGCCGATGATTATAAATGCGAAGTGTGGCTGCCTATTGTCATTAAAAACAACTAAATAAAATTACGTAAAACAGTTTGCCTGAATATAGTAATTCAGACAAACTGTTTACTTTATATACACAACCCTGCAATAGTGGCAAAAGCAAAACAGATGATAATGCCCGCTATTGTCGGCACCAAAAACGAGACCGCTGTCCATTTAAGGCTTTGTGTTTCTTTTTTTATGGTAAGGCAGGTTGTGGAACAAGGCCAGTGCATCAAGGAAAACAGCATGGTGCTCACAGCCGTAATCCAAGTCCAGCCGTTATCGACCAGCAATTGTTTTAAGGCAGTCAGACTATCTAATTCCATAATGCTTCCCGAAGCCATATAAGACATAATCATAATAGGCACAACGATTTCATTTGCAGGAAGCCCTAATATAAAAGCAAACAGAATAACGCCATCCATACCGAGCAGACGTGCAAACGGATCCAAAAAGCCCGAACAGTGCGCGAGAAGAGTGGCGTCTCCGATTGTTATATTTGCCATGCCCCAAATAACCATGCCCGCAGGCGCCGCTATTACCACTGCCCTTGCGAGCACAAAAAGTGTTCTGTCGAAAACGGATCGAACGATCACTTTGCCTATCTGCGGTTTGCGATACGGCGGCAGTTCTAACGTAAAAGATGAAGGCATTCCTTTTAATATCGTTTTGGAAAGTATCCTGGATACGGCAAACGTCATTATGATCCCGAACAGTATGATGGAAGTGAGTAGTAATGCCGAAAGTATGGACGTAGCCGGCCCCGCTGCGTTTACTCCGATGAAAAACATTGTTAAAATGGCGATCAATGTAGGAAAACGCCCGTTGCACGGAACAAAATTATTTGTAATGATTGCGATAAGCCGCTCCCTCGGCGAATCAATGATTCTGCATCCGATAATGCCGGCGGCATTGCATCCAAATCCCATGCACATCGTTAAAGCCTGCTTGCCGCACGCACAACATTTTTTAAAATATTTATCTAAGTTAAAGGCTACACGCGGCAGATAACCCAGATCTTCCAATAATGTGAACAACGGGAAAAATATGGCCATCGGAGGAAGCATGACAGATACCACCCAGGCAAGAACCCTATAAAGTCCTAATACCAATATGCCGTGCAGCCAATCGGGCGCTCCCAAATACACAAACGCCTCCGTAACCCTGCCTTCGATCCAAAACAAACCGTTTGAAAGCATTTGGGACGGGTAATTCGCACCGGTGATCGTTATCCAAAAAATGATGGCGAGCAGCGCTATCATAATAGGAAATCCGGTCCATTTATTTGTGAGTATGCGATCGATTTTTCTGTCTCGTGCGTTATAGTTATGCTTATCGTAAGCTACCGTTTTTGCACATATGTCTTCCGCTTTCAGCACCAGGCAGGATACTATTTCGTCTTTTAAGCGTTCATTCGTGATTCCTTCATCTGTGAGAAGCTGCTTTGCCAGTGTTAATTTATCTTGCAGGTTTTCATCTGAAAGTATATCGTATCCCAAATAATCATTGAGCGCTTTCATCAGTGTTTCATCATAATCCAGTAATTTTAAACTGAGCCAGCGGGTATTTATATCCTTATCGATTTTCTGCCTTATAACAGGCTCTATTATCTGAATGGCATCTTCAATTGGTTTTGTGTACTGTATTTTTATAGGCGTTTGCTTTACTTGATCATTCAAAAGTTTGCCGAGGGAATCCATTAATTTATCTAAACTTTTCTTTTTTCTTGCAGTACTTCCCACGACAGCAATCCCCAGCTCGGATGATAACTGATCCAGATCGATTTTTATATCTTTCTTTTTTGCTTCATCCATCATATTGACACAAAGAATTACATTTTCAGTAATTTCTGTCGTTTGAAGCACAAGGTTTAAATTTCGTTCCAAACAAGTTGCATCGCAAACAACAATGACTCCGTCAGGCTCTCCGAAGCATATAAAATTACGTGCGACCTCTTCTTCCGCAGAATGCGCCATCAGCGAATACGTACCCGGGATATCGACCATTACATAAGTCATATCTTTTCTCTGGCAATATCCCTGCGCATTTGTGACTGTTTTGCCCGGCCAGTTGCCCGTGTGTTGGTTTAACCCTGTTAGATTATTAAAAACCGTGCTTTTTCCCACATTCGGGTTTCCGGCTACCGCTATGACTTTATCGTCTGCAGTCATTTTTTTGATAACAAGTCCACAGTCGACCGCTTTGATTCCCATAGAATTATTTGTAAGCCCCATAAATATTCTCTCTCATTAAAATTTAAAATCAATTTAGAACCAAAACATTTGACGAATCTTCCGATCTCAATGCTATAACGGCGCCTCGAATTAAAAAAGCTGTGGGATCCCCCGCAGGACTTTTTTGCAGGCATTCCACTTCCGTACCCTCTGTCAGCCCGATATCCTGCAGCCTTCTTCGTATGCTCCCCGTGGATAACAATGCTTTTACTTTTGCTTTCTGCCCTTGTTTTAAATCTTTCAGTGAATTTATATTACTCATATATACTGTCTCCTCTTAAATTTAGCATAGTGAAACTTTGTTTCTTCACCCTATTATATGGCCGGCTAAATTTTGTGTTACACAAATTATTATGAAATACTCCATTCAATAAAATATCAGACATGAAAAGATTGCCTTTACGCTTTTTTCAGTTTACAATAAGAATACTGAAACGCTGTAAAACAAACAACGGAGAATAAAACATGCAAAACATATTTATCGGATTCATTTTAATATTTTTGGACTTTAATTTAAATCTCGGAAATTCGCAGATCGGGCTCATTCCCGATTTTATCGGCTATATCGTCATGATCAAGGGACTGCTTGAAATGGCGCAGGAAAGCCAACTGTTTATGAAGGTGGCGCCTTTCGCAAAAGGCATGGCCATATACACGGGAATTTTATATTTGATGGATTTATTCGGGGTTTCCTCATCCCTCGGCGCGCTGGCTTATATTCTTGGCATTGCCTCCACGATCATTTCACTTTATATTTCTTATTATATTGTAATGGGCATAAAAGAGACAGAAGAAAGGCACAGCGCTTTTTTAAACGGCGACAGCCTGAAATCCATGTGGACGATCCTTGCGGTGCTCAGTATTGCCGTCTATATCACTTTGCTGCTGCCGGCACTGGCTATTCTTTGCATTATCATATCTTTTGCTGTGGCGATCTTTTTCCTTGTTGCCTTCAGCAAGTCAAAGAATTTATATTATGATATGAAAAACCAATATTAGATTTTGGCATATATATTTACTCAAGTGATGCGCATGCGCATTACTTTTTTATATGTATTGATTTCTCGCCGAACTTACATAAATAAAGTGCTCTGCATATAGAATTCTTCCGTTTGTTTCTGCACATCCTGCAGCTGCTCTATGATATTAGAAATTTTATGAAACAATACGGCATACATTTCTTGATAGTTATCCATTCATTTCCACCTTTTATTTTAAGTATCAAGAATATTTTATGCGAAAACCGCATAAAAATCAATATGCGATTATCGCATATACTAAAATATTTTAAGGTGAAAAAAATGTATCAACGATTAAAAGATTTACGCGAAGACAGCGACCTCACACAGCAGGTTCTTGCTAATTTACTAAACATCAGCCAGACAACATACAGCCGATATGAAAGCGGGATACTGGATATTCCCAGTATTTCTCTTATCAAGCTTGCCAAATTCTACAACACAAGCATTGATTATCTTGTAGGGCTTACGGATAATAAGCGCCCTTATCGGTAGTTTTGTTTCTTTTTTTATTCTCTTTTATTAAATTCAAAGTCATATCCTCAATCACTTTATGTCGATATTTGTTGAATGTATAAAACAATATGTTATAATGTATTATGATATCCTTTTCAAGAACGTAATGAGAGAAACATATTATTCTATTTTTCTTATTTTTAGAAGGAAACCTTTTGAAATATACAAATGAACTCATATGCGTCCTGCCATGATAGATGAGACGTTTTATAATGCTTACCCCATTAACTCAAGTTTTATTAAATAAGTTTGCGGAGACGGAAGCATGAAAAATATATATAAAAATACATCATTTGATACGGGATTTGGCATTTTTAGAAAACTATCCGAAACTTCCCTTGATATTGTTAATAACAACTACTTGAGACTTTTCATGCTAAATACCGAAAACAAGCAATTTAACTACGACGAACTATATGAATACCTTCTGCCAAATATAGCAAGATATGTGTTTGATAGACGCAAAATATCTGAAATTGAGCAAAACCCCCAACGAGTATATACAGTGTTAAGCGAAGCAGTAGCACATCTTCGTGAAATAGCTGAAAATGGCGACAAAGGAGCTGGTGGCGAGCTTGGAGAGATCCTTTTATATTTATTCTTAGAACAAGATTTAAAAGCCCCAAAACTATTTAGTAAAGTTGAGTTAAAAACAAGCAAACAGGACTATATCAAAGGAAGCGACGGAATCCATTTTAAATTTAGAACAACGGAAGATGGCAAAAAGATTCTCCAACTTGTCATCGGTGAAGCTAAATTACAAAATACTTTAAGTGCTGGTATAAAGGCAGCATTTGAATCCCTACACACTTATATAACCACAAATATACAAGATTTAAATCTTCTTGATACGCATTTAATAAATCAATTTGTAAATGAAGAAGAGGCTGCCGAGATAAAAAGCTATATATTTGAAATCCCCCGGAAAAAAAGAGAAACCATATTCGGTATCTTTATTGGATATAGTATTAATTATAAGGGTGAAAATGATAATAACGATATATACGACAAGAATATTATCATAGAAAATGAAAAGCAGGTCTTAGCATATGTTGATTTAATCATCGAAAGCATCAATAAATACCATTTATCTAATTACCAATTCAATTTTTATTTTTTACCATTTCATGATGCGCAAAAAGATCGCAAGGAAATCATGAAACAAATCAAAAATCAGCGGCCTCATTATAACAAAGGAGGCACGTAAAATTATGAATGAACCTCTTTCAAACTTCTTGTTTAAAGATATATTACAAGATAAAACACTTGGATGTCTATATAAACGTCTAATTGTCGATTATACAAAGTCACTTTTTGGCCATCTAAATAATGTTTTTGATAGTAATTATAAAAAACTATTGCGCTTTGCAGATTTATTATCATTATCCGAGGAAGAGACACATCAGAATTTGGCGCAACAAATTGTCATTATACTTTCACAACTTTTTGTTGATAATGTAGAGGTTCAAATTTTCAAGGAAAGTGTGTATAGAAACGTCTCAAATTTTGCAAGCCTTAAACTGTTAGATGAAAAAGGAAAGATTGGAAATGCAGATTTTGAGTATTTAAGAGACCTATCTCTTTTTGTTCATATAAGAGAAAATCAAATTGGCGAAAAAGATACAGAAGTACTCTTTGATTCGCAGATGGTTCTCCTTGAAGGATTGAACAATAATCAATATTATAGCTTTTCTGCACCGACCTCTATGGGAAAAACCTTCGTGATTTTAAATTACATTCGCGAAGAACTTAAAAGAGGAAGCACTGAGAACTTCGCTATTATTGTACCTACCCGTGCACTTCTAAACGAAATTGCAAATAAAATTATTATCAGATTTTCAGAATATCTTGGAGTAGGTCGCCATAAGATTATCACTACAACTGCATCCATCCAAAATAACGAAAACTTTATTGCTGTTCTTACACCTGAACGGCTATATTATTCGTTGCTTAAATTACCCAATATAAAATTTCATCAACTTTTCATTGATGAGGCACATAAAATTTCAGAAAAGGATAAGCGTAGTATCGTGTATTACAAAATACTTGATATGGTGAAAGCGATGTCTGAGATACGAGTTTATTTTTCGTCTCCAATTATACCAAATCCCGATATATATCTAGAACTCACTAATTTCTTTACTCAATCGGATAAATCCAATGGTCGAGTTTTTGCATTTTCTCCAGTTATACAGAATAAAGTGTATATTGATATTATTAATAGGCAAGTACAGTGCTTAAATGGTCTCTCACAGACCTTATTAAACTGCGGGAAACTTTGTAACGACATTACTAGCAAAATTACTGCACTGACTTACTTAGGACAGGATAAACGCAACTTGATATATGTCGCGTCCGCTAATAAGGCAATAAACTATGCCATTCAGCTGAGTGATATATTGCTATCCAATAAACTCGATTCCCAAAAACATACCGATCCACGGTTGGAAAAAGTTGCGGCTCAAATTGAGCAGAAAATTCACAAGGAATATTATTTGGCAAATCTTATCCGTTGTGGTGTAGCCTATCATATAGGTGCATTACCAGCAGAAATCCGCATTGAAATAGAAGCACTGATGAAATTAAAACTCATAACATTCTGCTTTTGCACAAGCACATTGTTAGAGGGAGTAAATGTCCCGGCTGATAATCTATTTATTTTTGATCACAAAAAAGGGCGTTCAAAAATGTCTACAATTGACGCCTTTAACTTAATGGGTAGAGCGGGACGTGTCACTTTAAATGAAAGTGGCAATGTATTCCTCATTATTGAAGATGACAATTATAAACAATACTTTGATGAAGTTTTACTCAAACCATTACCTAAACAGAATTTGTTACCACAAGAAGCACTTAAAGATAAACATAAAAAATACATAATTGAGAGATTGATTAAAGGGAAAACCAATCTGCTCGAAGCTGACGAAAGATATTCAGACAAAGGTTTTACTGAGTCAACATATGAATACGCAGCAAAAAGTCTAAATATGTTACTTCACGACATATGCGCAAAGAACGAAAGCTACATTGTCAAAGCTTTTCGTAAGAAGAATCATTTAACCCCTCAGAACATTATCGATATCCGAGAAATGTTTTCGAATATAGTTAATAGCGATGACGATATTAATGTTTCCGCTAAACAAAAGCAGTCTTTGTATGAGTTTGTGTCAAAGAGTAATATCAATTATCCAAATGATTTTAATTATAAAAATTGCTTAACCTTTTTGGAAACGCTATCAAGTATTTTTCAATGGCGTATCTATGAAAAAGAAACTCTTGGTAAAGGTGATAAGCTTAAATATTATACTGTTATTCTTACTCAATGGATGGATGGGAAAGGCTTGCACGAAATCATTCGAGGTGCAATAAAGCATTATGAGGATACAAAAGGGCAATTACTTTTTTATGAACCAAATTATCATTTTGAAGAGTATAGTGGTTCATCTAAGCAAAAAAACTATGTTATTAACGAAGTTATGAAGGATATTGAACAAATAATAAACTATAAATTCTCCATGTACTTCTTAAGATTTTCTGAGGCAATAATAAAAATACGAGGGCATGCAGCCTTGAAAAACGATTGGTATGAATTTGTTGAATATGGTACGAATAATAAATTTGTTATACAATTGCAAAAATACGGATTTTTACGTGAGCAAGCATTAACACTACTTAAGCCTCCATATCGTCAGTATGTACAGTCCATTAATGGTGAGATAAGACTTAATCATATTCTCATATCAAAAACCATAAACGATGAATTGTATACAGCATTATCTACTGTTAAAATTAATTACCCGGAATTATTTGTCTAATTTAATATGTAAGCGTGAATATACATCCATTATTAATTACAATACTATTTCTTATGACTTTAGTGCTAGCAGCTCCCCTCAACCGAGAGAAGCCGCTTTTATTTTCTTCAATTTACCCCAACGTATCGCAAAGCGCCTTGAGTTTTTCCCACTTCCTATCTACATAATCTTGTAGCTCGGCAATCTGCTCATCGCTTAAGTTCTTATATTTTTTCATAGATGAGCGATACTCTTTTAAAGGAATAGGATTTTTCACGTCAATATTGGGCTTAAACTTTCCGTTTTCCACTTCATAAATCGGCATAAAGCGGGACTGCACCCCCTCGCGCACGATTTCAATGCCATAAATAATTATTGCATAACTTTTTTAAAAAAACTGTGTGTTTTCACACATTTTTTTTGATTCCATCATATGGAATATTGTTTTTATATTCATTTAGAGTTACAATAAGAAAACTCGGAGAGGTATCGAAGCGGTCATAACGGGGCTGACTCGAAATCAGTTTGGGAGCAATCCCGCGTGGGTTCGAATCCCACCCTCTCCGCCAATCTGAAAGCCTGTAATCTAAACGATTGCGGGCTTTCGCCTTTTCTTCCTCGGACACTTATGAGAATTTACGAAAAGACTTGAGAAGATAGAAGTTATCTGCCCATTTCCGACTGCTTTTTTGGAATTGATGCATCCGCGAGCTGTCGCCACACGCTGTTGCTGTCTACCTGAAAGTTTAAGTACATTTCGATTTGTTTCTTCCCGGGTTAGACCAAGCCGTTCTAAAATAGGGAGAACTTCTTGACGTGTAATGTCAATTTAGGGCTTTTATTTGATGTTAAATCAAACTATTTTTATAATAAAGCGTTTAAATAGAATAATCAGCCAAACAGCAGAAATAAGAACTGCAAATATAAGATTAAACATATTAAATTCAAGTGACAACTTTGATATCCAAAATGACGGCATGAATGCTCCGAGGTATTGTTCGTTTCCATTTAAGAAAAATGGAATAGGTGCGCCGAGTATTATAATGCCACCAAACTTTGCATAAGCCATGCCTTCCACTTTGTTCGACGAAAATGAAACAATAATAAGTGCTGCCATCAATCCAATACAACTGGCAAAAAAAGACAAGAGTATAATTGTTGCTATACTCATTTCTGTAAGTGAAAAGATTGAAAGTATTGGAATAGAAAACAGTATTGATATTATCATTGGAAAGCATAAACGCGAGATAAGGTATCCGGTTTTTCCAATCGGTGTAACATACATATATTTTGCTACTTTGCTGTCCAATTCCTCTAAAATAACCATTGCGGAAACAAAGCAGAATATATATGGTATTACCATCGCAAGGACAATATCAAACAATAAATAATAGGGTGATAAAATTGCCGATACTCCGAAGTGATTTGCAATCACATCTTCTGTAATCGGTATTCCAAATTTAAACATAATTCCTGTCAGAATTGGATCAAGACATACTATAATCAGCATTTTATCTTTTGATATTTGAGACAAAAATCGCTTGAAAGATAAAATCAGAGCATTCACAATTTAACACCTCCAATCGTTTTCAGCATTTTAGAAACAGCTTTTATGGTGAAAGCATATGCCACTATAATACAAGCAATAATAATGGAAAGAGATAAATATATCAGAGTTACATTTCCCTCGATCACCCGCAAAACTGCATTTCCGGGATTTATCCAAAATAGAGGACAACTCACACCAAAAGTTTCTGCAAGCGCAGGAAGCATGATAACAAGTGTAATCGGAACGGTTAAAATCAAAAATTGATTTAAGCTCTTTGCTTTTGTTCCGATAATAATGCCAAAAAGAGAAAACAGTACCGATCCTAAAAATGCTCCCGCAACCACAAAGGGCAATATGTGAATGCTGTATACGGCGGATATTATGATAGCAGTAGAAGTTGAAATAATGCTAAGTGACAGCACTTTTGAAACAATATACTCCCAAGTCTTTATCGGCGATACCGCAAGCGAGGCAAGCACACACTCACTTTTTTCAAGTAGTATCATTGCTCCCAAAAAGAATAGTCCTAATGCTGCTGGATCAGTAAATATGAGAATGGCCGTAACTTTTTCTTTTACTGAACTTGGTATGAACATAAGTACACAAATATATACCGTTGTCAAAAAGGCATACAAGAAGTAAAACCCATATTTAATTTGAAAGCATACATCACCCAATAACAATCCCCTAAATCTCATGTTAGCGACCTCCCGGTGACCTCAATGAATATATCATTGAGTGTAGGCTCACTACTATGAATAGAAAGAAGTCTGTTTTCTTGCATCAATTTTTTTAACATAACATCAGAACTTGATGCGGAAAGCAAACATTCGCCGCTTTTTTCGCCATTTTCGCAATATGTGTAACGAAGTTTTCTCGCACGTTTAGCCATTATCAAATTATGCGGAGTGTCAAGTGCTGTAATTCCACCATCAACAATAAATGCTACTCGATCACAAAGCTCGGTTGCGTCCTGCATATTATGAGTCGTTAAAACTATAATCTTTCCTTTAGAGCGTTCCGTTTTTATAATTTTCTTCATATCGTAGCTATTTGAAGGGTCAAGCCCGCTTGTCGGTTCGTCTAAAAAAAGAATATCAGGATCATGTATAAGTGCTTTTATAAAGTCAAGCCGTGATTTCATGCCCTTTGAATAATCTGATACTTTTTTATCACTGTCGTTATATAAATGAACGGAACGTAAGAGTTGGTCAATCTGTTTCGGTTTTTTTGAATACAGAGAAGCGAAAAACTCGAGATTTTGTCTTGCGGTTAGCTTCTCATAAAGCGACGGAAACTCAAAATCAACTCCAATGTGTTCATAAAAACTGTTATTTCTATTTTTAACCTCAGTCCCGTTTACAACCGCGGTACCGTTATAGTTTAAAATTTGGCCGGTCAGTATTTTTTGTAAGGTGGTTTTCCCTGCGCCGGAGGGGCCAAGAAATCCAAAAATCTCTCCTCGCTCAACATTAAAGCTGATATTTTCGAGAAATGGTTTTTTAGTATAACTGAATGATAAGTCTTTTACGTAAATCATATTTCCTCCCCCCCTAATACCTCTTTTGGCACTTGTCACATTTATTTTTCTATTTTGGCATACTACCCTTTAATTGCTTCACAATTGCTTCAAGCTCATGTAAATACAAACGAACTGCATCTAAACCTATAGGCGTCATAGAAACGCCCGTCCATGGCCGATTATTTCTAAAGGTTTTTTGGATACTTATATATCCCGCTTCTTCTAATTTTTTTAATTGAACAGATAGATTCCCTGCGGTAAAATTTAATTCTTGCTTCAAAGTTGTAAAAGGAACTTCTTCTGATTTTGAAATCAAATAAGTCACAATTTGAAGCCGGGTTGGCTCATGGAGCAATCGGTCTGAAACGAATCCAGAATGTATATCATTTTTTCCCATCACATTAAGCCTTTTTTTCTACATACAACAAAATTGAAGTCAGAATAAATCCTGCTGCCAATGTAATGATTGGTACAAAAAACGGTTCAAACATATCTGCAAGGATTAATGTTATCAACCCAGTTGCTATTAACCAGCCTCCAAGAAAATACAGCTTGCGTACTACAATAAACACATTAGCAGATATCAATAACAAACCATAGAGAATTGAAAAGACAGGGATAACCAAGAGGTATTGGCTTTGCAATCCTAAATAAATGCAAATCACGGTAATAACACTCAAATAGCTAATCAAAATAACGCTATACCTTAAAGTTGCCAACCTTTTAATAAGTGTGCTTAAGGATATGCCTTTTATCCTTTTCTTAAAGCTGGTGTATGTAGAAAAAGTTTTATACACCGTTAATCCCAAAGCAGTCAAGATATAAAATGATAGAGTAATAATCTTTAGGTATAAAGGAATGCACATAAAACTACCGTAAACTTTTTCCAAGGTATACAGAGTGGAAGATAATAGCGCAATCCATAGGCCTCCAATCAAAAAAGAACATCTTATCGCTTTGCCGAAGTTAGAAAATCTAAATACTTGATCACTTTTTTGAAGAACATCTTGTATCACGGCCAACTGTTCTACTACCTGATCTAATTCTTGTTTTTTATCTTGCATATTTTCACCTACACTAGTTTATGTTATAAACTTATTTTTATTATAAATCTTCACTTTATAAAAGTCAATATAAGAATTCTATTTTGTTTACCCTTTTTGGGGAGCGCACTACCACGGCAAGTACAACAAATAAAATATTAATCAGGCTCAATACTCCATGAATAATAAACCCGCCGAGAGCATCATTCGGTGTGTATTAGATAAATGCAACCAAGTGAAAAGCGATATTGACACCCCGTTTCCTAATATTGGATTGATCTTGTCCTTCATTTGTTCAACTATTCTTATGGTTCTCTTACCAGTTATAACGATTATCCCCCAATGATATCTGTGATGCCCAAATGGTGCCCAAGTCGTTTATGTCTGATTCAAAAACTCTCGAAAAGCCATAAACCACATGACCAAAGATCACTCAACTTATTGGTGGTCGCGTAGTGCCCAAATAATGCCCGACCTTTATAAAAGGACTTGTATAGCGGTTACGAGAGTTTATAAGATGAAACGCCGGAAACCTTTAAAATAGAGGTTTTTCGGCGAAATCAGTTTGGGAGCAATCCCACGTGGGTCCAAATCCCACCCTCTCCGCCAATTGTCTTGCTAAATGCCGCCGCTTTAAAACCGATGCGGCAGTTTTTGATTTGTGTTATGATAAGACTATATTTTTATAACCGGAGGATCATGCTATGAAAAGGTGCATTGCAGTTACTGGAATAGTTCAATAAACATTAAAATTCAGGAGGATCTCTATGACTATTCCAGATAAAAAAATTTATCCGCGGATCAACGACTATGATACCGTGTATTTGAAAAATGTAATAACGAATCCAAACATTATCATCGGTGATTATACAATGTATAATGATTTTGTTTCGGACCCCACACAATTTGAAAAAAATAATGTGCTCTATCATTATCCTGTCAACAACGACAGGTTGATTATCGGCAAATTTTGTTCTATTGCCTGCGGTGCGAAATTTCTCCTCACAAGCGCTAATCACGCACTTAAATCACTCTCAACTTATCCTTTCCCAATATTTTTTGAAGAATGGAATTTAAACAGGAGTCAAGTGTCTTCAGCTTGGGATAACAAAGGCGATATTATCATCGAAAATGATGTGTGGATAGGCTATGATGCCGTTATTTTATCGGGTGTGCACATTGGAAACGGAGCAATCATAGCCTCGCGCGCGGTTGTTACAAAAGATGTTGAGCCGTATACGATTGTAGGCGGCGTGCCTGCCGGGACCATCAAAAAACGTTTTGATGATATAGCTGTCAACAAGCTTCAACAGTTACAGTGGTGGGATTGGCCGCATGAGAAGATACGGCAAAATTTACCGTTTCTTATGAACGGAGAAGTTGACAAACTTAAAATGTAATAAACAATTCAATATCAAATATATTTATAAAAAAGCCAATTGACTATGGCAATTGGCTTTTTTCGATTGCACAGCTTAATTTAAACTATGCTTTTTATATTAGTTTTGCTAAAATAAAAACAGCGTACGGGAAAACTTCCCGTACTGCGTGATATGACCTTGCTGACCGGCGAATTCACCTAACCACATACAAAACTCTAAGATAAAAAGGAACCAGTATGAAAGCGGAAATCATTTATTTCTCGGCAACAGGCACGACAAGAAAAATAGTAAAAGCAATTTCTCAAGGATTAGATTGCAACACACATTTTACCGATATCACACTTGAGAAAAACAGAAAGACATACCACCCGTCAGACAGCGACCTAATTGTGATAGCCACACCGATCTATGGCGAGCGCATTCCCCGGTTCATCTATGATTTTCTTACACAAATCCAGGGAGGATCCAGACCGCTTATTGCCCTTTCCGTCTATGGAAATATAGGATTCGGTATCAGCTTAAAGCAATTTGAAGACTATGCCGCAAAAAATCATTTTCGATTGATCGCGGCAGGAGCCTTTATAGGCCAGCACACCTACGCAAGCGAGGAAGTACCGGTCGCTTACGGCAGACCCGATATAGTTGATCTAAAGCAAGCAGCTGAATTCGGCAGAAAAATTCGGGAAAAAATCAATACAAATGATTTTATATCTCCCGATATCCCCAAATCCACCCTGCCGAAATTTATTACCCGTCTTCCGGATGCATTGACGCGTTTTTTGATTCGTCAGCCTGTTTTGGATGCGCTCATTTGCAATGCCTGCCAAGCCTGTTCTAACAGCTGCCCGGTTGGAGCGATCAATTCGGCTTCTCTCCAAATCGACGAACAAAAATGCATTCGCTGTTATGCCTGTGTGAAGGCGTGTCCTAAATCAGCCAGAGTTGCCAAATTCCGATTTCGTATATTTGGACAAATATTCAAAATCATAGGCAAAAAAAGAAAAGAGAATCAAATGTTTTTATAACTAAATAATGCCTTTCACATTCAATGTATTATATCTTTCTTTTATTTTGATATAAATATATAGCCTATGCCTTTATTTCGAAGTTAAGTTATGCCTGTAAAAGCCTTTCTATCGAATTGATAAGACACTGGCTGCATGTTGTAGCTAGCTATGAAGGGCGCTCTGCCAATAGTCAACTTCTAATTCTAATCAGAGATTGTGTGGGCAAGTATGAAAAGACACACGGAAAAATTGAATTATAGCCAATGATATCCGGCAGTGCCTCTATATTATACTTTTTTGATAAATACCATCAATGACGTTTAAGCTTTTGAGAGTAACCTTGCGGAATTTAAATGTGTGCAAAAGCCTGTAGATTAAACCTGAGGGCTTGCTTTATTATTTCATTTACGGCGGCGATAAAGTCTTGTGAGTATAACTGCTCCGATAAGCATAAGGATTCCTAAAGCAAGAGATAAAGGAGATGCAAAAATGGGCAGCGGCTTATCAATCATATTTCTCCATGCCGGATGATCGATCATGATAAGCGCCATCATCAGTCCCACAGGTATAAGCATCGGAATCAAAAGCTTTAACCTTTACACTCCGTGCCATTGTTGCCGCGTGGCCTTACGAACGCTAAAAATCAGCCATGGAGCGAAAACATATGAGATGATGAAGTATACAGCGACAATCCCTGATGTGGTTTTTGCGCTACAGCTCGATTGTTCTCGCGAATATTTCGATACGTTTGACAAGTTTGCTTCTATATATAAAGCATGGATATTAATATGAAATTTATAAATAATTTAAAAGCGGTTCGGCGAAGCAAAATAGACATCACACAGCAAGATTTGGCAGATGCCGTGGGCTGCACAAGAAAGACCATCATCGCGTTGGAACAAAATAAATATAATCCTTCTCTCGTATTGGCGCTGAAACTCGCAAAACATTTAGGGATATCGGTGGAAGAAATCTTTTATCTTGATGAGCAGTCGTATATGAACTAAATCCAAAATGTATGTTTATACCGAAAATATCAGAATGTTTTTATTAATATAAAAAGCATCACCCGCAATAAATAATCGAGCAAGTTGAAAGATTGCCCTTTTATTTCTTAGCAAGATCGTGACGATACAAATGCTTCAGATCAATCTTGCATACCTGTTTTTTTCTTAATGATCGCCTCCACATGTGCATAATTTTGCTGTGTACAGAAAACTGCGATCTTTTCCATATAAGCTCCCCGTACAAGAATCGTGTATCTTTTTGGGTCATAGTAAACTTTTCTTATATTTTTCCACTTAAGTTGCATAACCTGCCGTGATTGTGCCATCATACCCGTCCCCATCGCTGTAAAATTGCCGGATAACGCCCCAAGCGCAATTACAAGAGCATTGATAATTCTATTGCGTTTAGCCTGTTTTTTCTGCGTGTAATTGACGATTCCGCTCTCGTCTATAATAAAACCTGGAGCGTATTTATTGCCGTAGACAATTAAAATCAATAAGAACGTCAATAAAAACAGCAATGCAATAAGCAACAGTGCATATTTGGCATCTGTGCCAAGAATATCGCCCTTCGCTGCAATAATAATAAATGTAATTAAAATTCCAAACGGTATGCCGATAGTAAGAGCGAGCCCTTTTAATATATATCGGTTTTTGAATATCGGAACATAAATTTCCCACTGAAGCCTGTTCATATTATATCCTCTCTGTCATGCTATTCTGTTTTCGTCCATATATGCTATACGCTTTGAGTTTTTTTAAGAATTTTGCATACTGATAGTAATGACTGGTAACTATCATAACATAAATAATATTTTATACAATCAGCCTTATATATAATGGTTTGTATTAATTATGGCACATAATGTGATATAATGACTTCGAATTTAAAGAAAAAAGAGATTCATAACTATTTATGCTCTTTCATATTTCAATAGGGAGCTACTTTATGGAAGAAAAATTAACGAATGAATTGTTAAATAACCTATTATCGAAAAACTCAATAGAAAGATTCTTAGATGATGAAATTTTAAGTAATGAATCTTTAGATGAATATCTTAATAGATTATTAGTCACCAAACAACTAAAGAAAAGTGAAATTATAAAAAAATCCGCATTAAATGCAACTTTCACCTATCAAATTTTTTCTGGCGAAAGACATCCTTCAAGAAATAAAATTTTACAATTAGCTTTTGGAATGGGTTTGAACTTGCAGGAAGCACAAAGACTGCTAAAAATTTCAGGAGCAAACGAATTATATTGTAAAAATCGCAGAGACGCAATCATTATTCACTGTTTATATAATGGTTTATCATTGATGGATACCGAAGATTACCTTTTTGAATTTAAAGAATCCGGGATATGTTAAACAAGTAAAAATGATTAAAAATACACAAGATATTAAACTTGAGCTTTCAAATCTTGAAAAAGATAATACTTATAGCATCATTGAAGTATTAAAAGAAATTCCGTATGGCAGGATTGAAAAAGTAACTAAAGACGGAAATATCTATATACGCAAATGTTTTTTAAAAGAGTTTGATCTTCAAAACGAATATAAAATATTATCACAATTAAATTATGATTCCCTGCCCAAAATATATGATTATTATCAACTGAGCAACAGCAATGTAATGATAGAAGAATTTCTGCCAGGACAGAGCTTAACAGATTTAATAAACTTCAATGGAAAAATACCCTATATACAAGCCCTTAAAATTGCACTGGAGTTGTGTGATATCGTTCAATTCTTGCATTCTCAAAATAATTCAATTATACACAGAGATATCAAGCCTGATAATATTATCTACGGTGCGGACGGTCATGTGAAACTGATAGATTTCGGAGCCGCTCGCAATTATAAAATCAATCAAACAAAAGATACGGTTTACTATGGCACTTTAGGCTACGCACCGCCCGAACAATTCGGTTTTGGACAAACCGATCATCGTACCGATATATTTTCTATCGGCATGACTATGCTCCATATGCTCACCGGCAAAGCTCCCGAACGCGGAGATAAAAATATTTTATCACATGACATTCCAAAAAAGCTGCGAAAAATAATTTTTAAAGCCACGCAATTTGACCCAGATAAAAGATATCATAATATCTCTTCATTAAAAATAGATTTCAAATCAGTATTAAATAAAAAAGATAAAAAACTTTCTCCAAGGTCTTTAAAAAATATTTCTTTATGGCTGGGCTTTGCTCTTATTGTATTATTGGGAACGTGTATAATTTATCATTCATTAAATTCACCCTCCTCTGATTCTCTTTCTGCATACTCTGACTCAATTAATACTGAACTATATAAACAATCATTAGATGATCTCACGCATATTTTTATAGAAAACGGTGCGATACTAGAAGATGAAAAACCTTTTTACTCTATGATTGACGCCCAAGACGGCATCATGCTTTATTTGGATGATAAACCCGTTAAATTGTTTCTGTATAAAAGTGAAGCGCAGTATGATGCAGCATTCGAAAAATATTCTGTTTTAAAAAAAATGCCAAGAAAAGGGCTTATTGTTCTAGATTCATCTTATGAAAAAGCAATTGAAATCTTTAATGAATTTAGTCAATTAAATTTATCCTAATTCAGCTGTCAGCTAATGATTTTATAAATTGCATATTATATAATACGTATAATTTAAAAAAAGATTCATGGGCCAAAAATATACGCCCATGAAAATTACATTTTAGGAGAACGAAATCCGTGAAAAAAATTTTAATCTTTTTATTTTTAACATTGATTATACTTATGTTAGCTGGCTGTGGCAATAACAGCAATACTACAAATGAAAGCACATTGACTTTAAACGATGCCAAGGATATATTTGTTCAACAAGGAGCTGAACTACAATCAGATAAGCCTTATTTTGAAATGATTGGCGCGGAAGATGGATATATATTATATCTTGACGATAATCCGATAAAGATTTATTCTTTTGAAAGTGAAAGCAGTTATAATGATGCTTTGGAAGAATTCCCAATGCTACAAGATATGCCAAAAAAAGATCTGATTGTCTTAGAATCATCTTATGATAAAGCTATTGAAATTTTTAACAATATAAGCAAATAAATTAATTTTTCATAAAACCTCTTATTTACATATTTTCATTCAAAAAGGGAAGAGAGCAAAATTGCCTCTCCCTTTTATTTGTAATAATAAAATTATCAAATAATTTGTACTTGCAATATTTTTTAACTTAATTTATCTACTTGTCTTTCAAACGCTTCCAAATAATTTTCAGACGCAGCTTTCAAAGATTCAAATGCATTTTTTATATCTTCAGGCAAGTCACAGCCTAGAAAACGTTCATACATAGCAATATTGTCAATTTCCGCCTGCACCCCCATCTTTGCCGCTTCAAGCAGGCTGTCAGGCATTACTATATATTCATCCGAATCATCTTCTGGTACAGTCAACCCATAAGAGGTACAAATTGCCGTTAAAGAGGCAATGTGGTTTTCTTCTGCCGCCATGATATTCACATAAGGATTTTGCTCCCCGTATTTATCGATGATTGCCTCATGCTCGCCGCGCACCAAGATTATTATTTTTGTTACTCATAGAATAATCATACGATATGTTTTTATGATGTCTTTGTTTTACTTTTTTTGTGAAATTGTTTTTTTATATTAGCTATCTATTTAAACAGATTAATAAAAGTCTACTAATGATGCAGGCTCTTTTAAATGTTATGATGCCTGCATAAAAACTTAACTGATATCAACAAATCCGTAAAAGTCCATAATCAGATAATTCTCAACGTTTAGTGTTCCGTTTGCGTCAAATCCGATTACAAATTCCCAGTTGCTGTCCTTATAATCCTCTCTTTGCTGTGCCAAATTTTCTTCGCAAAAAGCACGCTGCTCAGCTTTCCCGTCTTCCCAGATAACAGAACGAAAATTACCGTTTGTGTCGAATGCGAAAAGTGCATAATACCATTTGTCTGCCTCAAGTGTTAGCTCTGTCGGCATATAATCCGAGAAAGGATATTTAGCTATCTCCTGTACATTAACAAAACTTGGCTGGCTTCCGTCACTGAAAGAAACGGCGATTTCTCCCATCCCAATAAAATTAAACTGAAGATTTTCCGCTTTTGCCGGCTGGAATTTAATCAAGAGCGCCTGTGTATTGCCTCTATTTTCTCCCACATCCAACAACCTTGTGTTATACGCCATCCATGCATTGTTATTTTCAGAAATAAATTGGAAACAACTGCCATCTTCACTTGGTTGCTTGATATCGACAGATCCAAACATACCTCCCGCATTTTCTGTCATTGCCGCCGTATCCTCACCTCCCAGAATCTGTGGATCAGTAAGAACAGTGTTTACCACATTCAGTGGATCAGCATTCAAATCAGGCATTTTGGCTGTTTGACTGCAAGCAGCAAACAATGTTACCAATACTATACATAAGACCAATAAAACCACTTTTTTCATTTTAGCACCTCCTGTTTTATATTGATTTATTCAGCATTTTTATTCATAACAATCATTATTTGGTCATATAACAATTTTTAAAAATGGGTATTGCACTCATTTTCACGATATCAATCTCCCTGCACAAACTCTATTTCTGGCAATTCGGCAACATTTTGTGATAAAAATGCATCAACGTTTGAGTGATGTTTTTCATAGGCCGTCATATTCTCTTTCAAATATTGCTCGAGTGAGCCTTGTGCTATATTGATAGAATCAATCAGCATATAATCATTTTCGTTTTCAAAAAATGCCACCATATTCACAGAAAAAGTACCATCTGTTTGTGAATATAAAACATCTTTATTGAAGATTTCCGGAATCTGAAAAGCCGTATAAGCAATGCTTTGCGTTTCGTTATCACAAATAATCGCATATACAGCGCTGTTTTGTTCATTTGTATACAATATACAATCCAGCCATTGTCCAGAATTGACGATCGGGACACCGCTTAATTGTATTTCACGTGTTGATATATCGATATTTTGTTCATCGTCGTAATATGCGCAATCAAATCCAAGAGATGTATTGATGCGGTATTGCCCCAGCATAATCGCTCCGCTCCCCGATGACTTTATCCTGAAATGCACAAGCATTCCGTTGATCGGCTTATACTCCAAGCTGCATCCATTATGGATCACTTTAAGCACTCCGTCACTAAACTCAAACTGACCTTCGGGATACCCGGAATTTCCGATGTAATGCATATCTTGTTCATCATCAAACTCCAAGTTAAGCAACGCTTCATACTTCTCCCCAAAAAACACCGTTACAAAAAGAACGGCAATTACGGCTAAAGCAATTGTGACGGAAGCAGCAGACAATATAATCTTCTTTTTCTTTTTTTGTTTTTGAGATTCTTTGATCTCTTTTATATTTTCCAATTCGTATACAAATTCATCAATCGATGCATACCGGTTTGTTTGATTAATATTTGTTGCTTTGCCTATAATTTCGTCTATGTGCTCAGGTACGTATTTATTATTCTCCGCTACGGGCCGTATTTGGTAGGGCGAATCCTGCAGAGATTTACCGGATAAAAGTTCATAAAGCAATAGCCCGATGCTGTATATATCGCTTCGTTCATCACTTTGCATCCCTGCCATCACTTCAGGTGCCGTATATCCTTTTGTCCCCGCAAGAACGGTATCACGCATTGATTCCTGCTTATAATAACGGGAACTCCCAAAGTCAATCAATTTCACTCTGCCACTTGGCATAATGATAATATTTTCAGGCTTTAAATCACGATATATGACTGGATGCGGCTTCATTGCATGCAGCGCACGCAATGCATTACATACATCAAGAATGATTTCTTTTGCCCTATTATATGAGTAAACTCTGTTCTTTTTTATTTCGTCAGCGAGTGTGCTTCCTTCTATATACTCACGTATAATAATAGTGTTTTCTTTGCTGTCTATAATTTCTTCTATTCTCGGAAAGTATTTATTTTGTAATGTATTAATATTTTTGAGCACATCAAGCTGTTCAGGCTCAAGTGCAGCAATTACCTTCACAATGTATTTAACACCGTCTTTTTCGCATGTATAGACATTTCCTTCACCACCTGCCGCCAAATGCTTAATATGACCATACCCTCTTTGTTCCAGTTCTTTCATAAAAATATCACCCCGGTATTTATATTTAGTGGACGCATCTGCTTTTATATCAATTATTTTATAAAGATTTATTTACTGTTGCTTTTCCTTCTCTATATTATATCGTCCGGTTTTTATTATGAATAGAGTGAGCCTTACGCTCACTTCTTAATTCAAACCGTAAAATTTTTAAGGGATAAATCATTACTCTTTATATTTCTTCAAAATCAACCTTTTTTAGCATAATGTTACATTCGTTAACATCAATTTTATGATTAATACAATAAATAATAAGGCTGTCTCGCCTGTCACGTGCATACAATTGAGCGTATCCTGTCGCCCTCAAAAGCCACTGCACGTTTTTCAAAGGAATCTGCAATGCAATCAAGATACGCAAAACGTAATTTCTCGTGGGGTGTCGTTTACCTGCTAATATATCAAAGAAAAACCTCCGGTTAATACCGCTGTCTCTGATCACACCTGCTTTTGTAAAACCTTTCTCCTCAATGAGTGTCTTAAGATATATACACAACGGAACATCTAAAAAATTCTTTGCATTGTCCTCAAAAAATTCAGTAAAAGATATATCCTCATTTAACCTCTCATTTAAGATATCCGTTTTTGTATCCTTTTTCTTTTGCAAAACAAGCAACCTCATTTCTGTTTGTTTTATAGTCTCATTTCATAATAAAGTACTGATTGTTAAAATTAAGTATGCAAGGTCATGTAATAATCTATCGATATATTCTCGTAATAATTTATTTGCTTATTTTTTTCAGTGCCTGTACAGCTTCATCACGTACAAATCCGTCACTGTCATTTGATGCTATTAAAAGACCTTCCACAACGCGCTCGCCACTCAAATGCCCCAAAGACCTGGCTGCTACTAACCGATAGATAGATTCACTGTCTTTGAGAGATTCAATGAGCAGTTCGATGACTCGGTCATCACCGAGCATTGCCAATGCTTCCATGATTTTATATCGTAAATCTTTCCCTGTTTGTTTATTTATAAGACCATAAATCGGTTCAATCGCCCGCTTATCCCCAATCAAACCCAAAGTTCGTACTGCTTTTGCAGTAAATTCTTCTTCATCATCATGAAGCGCTTTTAAAAGCGGTTCTACTGCACTTGCCTTAAATCGTACCAATGCAAGCGATGCTGCTTCTGCCGCGTTCCAGCTATCACTGCGGAGAGCTTCAATAAGCGGTTCCACTGCGCTTTTATCACCGATATTGCCCAAAGCTCCGGCTGCTTCTTTCACTAATGCAGGCTTATTTTTCAAAATATCAATAAGTGGAGCGGCAGCACGAGGATCTTTTAATTTATTTAATCCTTCTACCGCGGATTTTTTTACAACAATATCTTTATCGTTCAAAAGCTCCATGAGCAGCTGTAAAACTCTTGGATCATCTAGTTCCGTTAAGGCTTCAGCTGCTTTCCGGCGTGCATCACCTCCATAATTTTTGATCACTTTTTCTATAAGCTCAATCGTTTTTCGATCTTTATATTCGATTACTGCGTCAAAAAAGCTGCCCCAAGAATCTTTTATGATTTTTGTCCACCGCAAATCTCCTAATTCCTGCATGGCATCAGCCGCAGATTCGCGAACCAACTGTTCACAGTCACCCAGCGCGACAAACAATGAATCATATGCACGATTATCCCCTAGTTTTCCCAAAGCCTTTGCCGCTTCCATGCGCACTTTATACTCACTGTCATCAAGGACGCCGCAAAGATACATTACCGCATCTGTATTTCCTAAATCTCCTAAAGCTTGCGCCGCGCTGACGCGTATAGATCTCTCATCATTTTCTTTAAGCAATCTGACAAGCGGTTCCAATGCTCTCTTATCTTTCAGCATTCCCAAAGATTTCATTGCTGCATAGACAATATCTTGATCAAGCGCATTGATAAGCACTTCAACCGCCGAGATATCTCCCAGTATTCCCAGTGCGCTTGCTGCCGCATTTCTTACTAAATATTCGTCATCTTCTTTTAAGACCGAAATTAAAATATCAGTCGAACGCGTATCTTTTATCTTGCCAAGCATTTCAGCCGCATTGATACGGACTTTTGGATTATCCTTGTTGATAGCCATTGCAAATAAAGCACCCGGATCGTCATATCGCATCAAAGCTTTTACTGCTGTTTTTGCCACTTCCGGATCTTTTGAGCCCATCGCATGAATAAGCGGCATAATCGTGCTTGATTCCTTAAGTTCACCTAATACTCCGGCAGCCTCACATCTATTGCCATTCCATTGTTTTTCATCAGTTAATACATCGATCAAAAGTTTTGCAATTCTATCATCTTTCATTTTCCCCAGCGCACGTGCAGCCTTGTATCCACATTTATAATGAAGTACCTTTGCCAGCGCCTCAACAGCACGTGTATCGCCTATGTTGCCCAAAGCGTCTGCCGCAGCTTCTATAATATTTATATCTTTTGAATCTAATGCATTCATCAACGGCCCGACAGCACGTGCATCTTTCAACTCTCCCAGCCCCAAAGCCGCCTCTTTTCTGCTGTTACTGTTATTATTTTCAAGAGCATAAATAAGAGGCTCAAAAGCGCGTATATCTCCCGATCTACCTAATTTCAAAAACAACTCAGAAGAAGTGTCCGCTATTTTTTCATATAACGGATCTCCCAGTTGTCTTAATGCTTCTATTGCGGCTTTTTGCACTCTCCAATCACTATCCCCAAGTGTTTTGATTAGGAGAGGTATCGCCTGTAAATCTCCTAATCGACCCAAAGCCTCTGCCGCTGCTATCCTTTTTTCCGGTAATTGATTCTCAAGAAGTACTAATTGCTTTTCTACTTTAGAATTTTTAAACATACTCGATCCATTCCTTATATTTTTCTATAAATTTTTAACATCAGCAAAATATTTGAATAACAATTGTTTCAATATATCACAATCATATATATTATTCAATTTTTTTACTAGACAAAAATACACCGCCATATATTTATGGCGATGTATTCCAAACAAATATTTTATAGTTATTTTTTATATAAACAAGCAATCTTTAGCGCACACATACTGTTTATCCATACATCTGGCTACCGCTTCATAAGTGATCATGCCTTGATAGGTATTCAGGCCCAAAAGCAACGCCCCATTTTCAAGCAATGCTTTTTTAATGCCTTTTTGTGCCAATTGGAGCAGATAAGGAAGTGTCGCATTTGTGAGCGCATAAGTGGATGTCTTTGGAACAGCCCCAGGGATATTGGCTACGGAATAATGAATAACTCCATGTTTTTCGTAACAAGGATGATCATGCGTAGTAGCCCTGTCAATCGTTGCAATACTCCCTCCCTGATCAATCGCAACGTCCACGATGACTGAGCCTTTTTTCATGCTTTCCACCATTGCTTCACTCACTGTTTTAGGGGCTTTTGCGCCTGCAACAAGCACTGCACCAACCAATAAGTCCGTTTTTTTAACCATTTTTGCAACATTATATTCGTTATATACCAGTGTCGAAATTCTGCCGCCGAATATATCATCAAGATACATCAATCTATTTATATTAAGGTCCATGACCGTAACTCGCGCACCAAGTCCGACAGCCATTTTCGCCGCATTTGTGCCCACCACACCACCGCCAATAATAAGTACCTCTGCGGGGAGCACACCAGGTACGCCCCCAAGGAGGATTCCCGCTCCCCCATTGTATTTTTGCAGCATAGTCGCTCCTATTTGAATAGACATACGTCCCGCGATTTCACTCATCGGAGACAGCAACGGCAGTGCACCGTTGTCCAACTGCACAGTTTCATAGGCGATTCCCGTTATTTTCTTTTCAAGAAGCATATTGGTGAGTGCGGGGTTAGGCGCAAGATGCAAATAAGTATATAAAGTCTGACCTTCTTTAAAAAGCTCATACTCACTTTCAATCGGTTCTTTCACTTTCATAATCAGATCTGCGCCGTCGAATACATCTACTGCTTTTTCACAAATGACAGCGCCAGCCGCCGCGTATTCTTCATCTGAAATGCCACTGCCTTCTCCGGCAGTTTTTTCTACGAGTACTTTATGATTCTGTGTCGCCAGCGCATGTACACCGGCGGGTGTGATGGCAACCCTGTTTTCATTATTTTTTATTTCTTTTGGAATTCCTATATTCATTATAACCCTCCTTGTGTTTACTTTGCTAAGTCTTCTAACGATATGGAATAATCGTTTTTTACTGTGGATAAGACAACAATCGTCCTTGTTTTTTGTACACCTTGCACGCTCTTAATGCGTTGAAGCAGTTCTTCAAGCGTATCAGTATTATCTGTAATAATTTTAAGTAAATAATCAAAATCACCAGCCAGATAATGGCATTCCAAAATATCAGCTTCCATATTTATTTTCTGAATAAACTGCTCTGTAAATCTCGGTCGTTCAAGACTGATAAACATGAAAGCCGTCAAAAATTTATTTAAGTGTTTGCAATCAACAATTGCCGTATATTGCTTAATAACACCCGATTGCTCCAGTTTTTTGAGTCTTTCACTGCATGCCGGAATCGATAAATTAATACTACTGCTGATTTCAGATGCAGTGATTCTTGCATTCTTTTGAAGGAGGCTTAAAATTTTTAAATCTATTTTATCCATATCAAAACCACTCCAGAAGTTTTTATAAATAAAGTCATAATACCATTTCGCATAAATATTGTAAATATATAATGATATATAACATAATATTTTAAGTATATATTACATTTTTTCTAAATATTTTTTAATTTTTTCTTGTTGTAATAGCAAATTGTTAAAGTTTTACTGTTCCGGCACGATCTTCCTTCCTTTTTTACTTAATACCATGAATTTTCTCATTACATAAACCCTTGTCATAAAATGAAACAAGGGTTTTTGCATATATTTTTCTTGAGTAATATAAAATTTTAAATTAAGTAAATGATCACACTCTTCTTCGCCACATGATCACAAATCTGTGGCATCTGTCTCATCTGCATTGATTGCTGCAGTATCCAGACTGATCTCCGGTTTTATCATCGGCTATCGTCACTATCGTGGTCGCACTCGTACTTAGCGTTGTGCCGACAGGATTGAAAAGAAAGACTTCCATATATCATAACGTATTTGTATAATAAGAATATAACATTCTTAATTATAGAAGAGAAGAGGGCCAAGATATGAATAAAATGGATTATAAAAAAGCCTTTAAAGAATTATATGCTCCTAAAACAACGCCATCCTTTATTGATATCGCCGCAATGAACTTTATACAAGTAGGCGGCAAAGGCGATCCAAATGAGTCGGGTGGCCAGTACGCTTATGCTTTGGAACTTTTATATGCCCTTACCTATACGATAAAAATGTCTCCCAAGAACGGCAATGCTCCAAAAGATTATTTTGAATATGTCGTTCCACCGCTTGAAGGGCTTTGGTGGCTGGATGGCAATGAAGATATCGATTTTAGCAATAAAAGCAATTTCTGTTGGATATCTATGATTCGCCAGCCCGAATTTGTTACTCATGACGTATTTAACGCTGCCGTAGAGACAGTAAAAAGCAAAAAGCCTGAGCTGGATACTTCTAAAGCAAGGTTTACTTCTTTTGCCGAAGGGCTTTGCGTGCAATGTATGCATATCGGTTCTTATGATAACGAACCTGCAACCATAACAAAAATGGAAAATTATGCGCAGGAAAAAGATTATTTATTTGATTTATCGTCCGGCAGGCACCATCATGAAATCTATTTAAGCGATCCGAGAAAAACCGAAGTCTCAAAAAGAAAAACTATTTTAAGATACCCTGTTAAAAAAATATAACTCTCTGATAGGAGATACATATGCTACATCTTGTTTATTGTGACGATAAATCAAAGGAACTCGAAAAAATAGTAGGTAAAACAAAAACGATGATCATTCGCGGCGCTGCTGGCCGCAAAATTCCACACAGCCGTGTTTTTGAAGGCGAACAGCTTTTCTTCATTGAAAAAGGCAGCGCTAAAATCACTGCAAAGGCAACGGTTATACACGTTGATAATTATGTAAAATTGACTGATAAAGAAATCATAAAAGTACTTTCTGTCAATCAGGACAAGCTTCATCTCACAGAGGCGCAAAAAACACGCTGGCATAAAAAATGCCTGTGTCTTGTGGAGTTTAGCAATATCGAAAAAATAACTCCTCTTGATTTTGAACGTCAACGCAATATGGATGACTGGCTGATTATAGAGAAGATTGAAGATGTTGTGAAGGGAAGCAGCATGCCATACAATTACGAAAATTCTAAATTTTAGGAGGAATCTATGTCCACAGATATAAACTATATTTATTATGTTTGCGATCAAATCAGTGATGCAGGAATGATCACGTATAAGAAAATGTTTGGTGAGTATATGGTATATATCAATGCAAAGCCGGTTTTGCTCATATGTGATAATACCGTATATGTCAAAATGCTCCCTATCATCGAGAAAGAAATGAACGATGCTGAAATCGGTATACCATATAAAGGTGCAAAACCGCATTATATCCTTGATATCGACAATCGCACATTCTCTTTGAAAATAGTAAAATTGCTGGAAGAAGTAACCCCTATACCAAAACCAAGCAAGAAAAAATGATGATGAAAATAGAAACCACCAGACTATTGCTCCGCCCTATTGTTTTGAGTGATGATGCTGATATTTTTGAATACTCCAAAAATATAAATGTAGGTCCTGATGCCGGCTGGAAACCGCATGAAAGCATTGAGGAGACACGCCGGATTATGAAAACCGTCTTTTTGAATAAGGAAGGTGTTTTCGGAATTATTTTAAAAAGCACAAATAAATTGATTGGCTCAGTCGGTCTGATCTGCGATCCCAAACGAGAAAATGATAAAGCACGTATGATTGGATATTCCCTGTCAGCAGATTATTGGAGGAATGGTTATATGAGCGAGGCCGTTTACGCAGTTATAAAATATGGCTTTCGTGATTTAAAACTGGATTTAATCAGTGCCTATTGTTATCCTCATAACTTCCGTTCCAAGAAAGTTTTAACTAAATTTGGATTTCAATATGAAGGCACTCTCTGCAAATGTGAAAAACTATATAACGATAAAGTATATGACAATGAATGCTATGTACTTTTGAAAAAATAAATACATTTTTATAAAAACCTCTTGCATCTCCCGTTAGGGGAGATTGTAGCATAACTTTAACGAAAGGAGAAAAGCCTATGTTTCGTATCGGTGAATTTTCCACAATGAGTAAAACAACAGTTAAAACACTCCGTTATTATGACGAAGTCAATCTATTGAAAACCGAATATACGGATCCGTTTACAAATCATCGCTTCTATACGACCAATCAACTGGTAAAGCTGCATCAAATTCAAGCACTTCGGCAAACAGGTCTGTCTATTGATGAAATCAAGCTCATATTATCCGGAAAAAATACGGTAGACGTGCTGCAAAAGCGCAGAGCGGAATTAATGTGCCGGCTTGCCGATATGCAAGACCAACTCCTTCGAATTGAATTTATCCTGCAAGGAAAAGAGGAGGAAGATTTTATGAACTATACTGCCACGATTAAGCATCTGCCTGCGTGTATTGTCTACAGCAAAAAAATGACTTTACCAAATTATGACGCCTATTTTGAAGTGATTCCGGCAATCGGAAAACAAGTTGCAAAAAAATATCCTGATCTGAAATGCACTGTTCCCGGATACTGCTTTACGATTTATTTGGATGGTGAATACAAAGAGAGAGACATCCACATTGAATTTTGCGAGGCTGTAAATGAAATGAAAGAGGATTTTGAAGATATTCATTTTAAAAAGATGGATTCCATCCCCGCCTTATCACTCATGCATAAAGGAGCTTATTCTAGTCTTTCAAAAGCATATGCATATGCTTTTGAATGGATCGAAGAAAACGGATATGTTGCTTCCGCGTCTCCCCGTGAAAGCTATATAGACGGTATTTGGAATAAGGAGAGCATGGATGACTGGCTCACAGAATTACAAATACCTGTTGTCAAAAATAAACATTAAATCTAATTAACTCAGACAATAATAACCTTGCTGCCTATAGGAAGCGAGGTTATTATATCCTATATTTCAAATACTTCAGGTTCATCAGCAAAAGAATATACAGTTGCAATAGCATCCGCAAGATAAAACACTTCAAAAATGCCATCATCGGCAGTATACATTCTTTTTAACGAAGGTACTTCATCGAGCATACGTTCTTTGATTTCTTTTCGCGTATCACGGACAACACTGCCGCATATTCGAATCCACTTTCCATCTTTAGCAGCCGATATCTCTATCTTCGGATTTTTTTGCATTTGTTTGTAACACTCTTTTGTATTATTTGTGCAAATATACGTTTTCCCTTCATATTCGATCACTGCTCCAAAAGGTCTCACCCGAGGCTGCTCACCGTCACTCGTCGCAAGAAAAAAAGTTTTGCAATCTTTTAAAAATTGAATACCTTTATTCATTTGGCTTCCCTTTCTTTTGGTGATTTATGATAAAATCTATGTATATGTTATCATATGTTATTCTCTTTTTAAATAATTAAAAATATATTTATATATTTCTAAAAACTAGCATGATATACCTATGTTGCATCTTAAAAAGAACCCCCAGAACACCATAAGGTATAAAGGGGGTTATGCTTATTCGTATGGAGAAAGCTATAAAAGACTACCTACCCAATTGGAGACTTCAGAACAATATGTATCAATATCGCCGTCAATTTTTAGTGGCTCCCCGACTACTGTTGCCTCGCAATCTTTAAGCTTATCCACAATGAGGTCTACAGCCTGACAAAAATTATCGGGAAACATACCGCTGTCTCCACACCCGAATACAGCCACCTCCTTGCCTTTTAAGTATTCTTTTGACATTGCTTCATAAAAAGGAAGAAAATCATCTTGTATTTCACCCTGTCCCCATGTTGATGATCCAAGAATAATTAGATCGTACGCCCCAGCCGATTCTGGGTCTATATTCGCCGCATCGAAAAGGCTGGCCTCAGTACCGGCCAAAGAGAGCGCTTCTTTCACCCATTTTGCAATTGTCTCTGTATTCCCTGTTGTTGATCCGTAAATAATAACCGGTTTATTCATATTCCATTTGCTCCTTTGATTTTATTTTTATACACGCAGCAGCATATCTTTAACATAGCTGCGCGCGTTTCTAAACTGATAATAAATTTTCTCGGATGCACGGGTATCGCCATACATACGCCATCCCATCGTTTTGCGGTAAGGAATTGCCTTGCCCATAAATCCATACACATCTTTTAAAGGATAGCCAAAAAACAGACCGCTTTCATGCGGGAATTGTGCGCCCCGTAGTTTTTCTACAAGAAGCCTCACATAAGTCTCCACACTGCCATCCTTTGGATAGCCCAGCTCAATTAAGCAGCGGCGGTTTTGCGCATTCATCAGCACAAAGCGAAGCTTTTCTTTATGATAAATAAAAAGCTGCTTTTTCTCGCCATTACATTTCACTACAACAAAAGCGACCGGACTGCTGCCCGTAAAGTTTGCATTGCATAACCTTAAACACTTCTTTGAAGAGATACTAATCAAGCATGCAGGTTTAACGCCAATGATTGTTGCACCTATTTGTTCTATAAAATTTGATGTTGTTTGATCATTTTGTTTTGTTTTTTTTAATTCATCTATTATCTGAGTGATCCAATCTTCCATCAGATTTACTCCTTCGTCTTCATTTTATTTTGCTTTGCAAGTTATTTATTATTTTGTATAATATTTATTTTTTTATGAGTTAGTCTATTCTAACCTGTACTTAAAAAAATATTTTTGCAATGAATTGGTTAGTTAAAACTAACCATAATCAGTTTACTATAATCTATACTCCGTGTCAACACATATTTAAATTATTCAAAGCATTTCGAATTTGTTCAGCCGACTTAAACGCAATGCTTTGATTCAATGTACTTGCCCCTTTTGAGCGCATATGATAAAATTTATATATATATGTCATCATATGCTAAATTTCTTGTTAATGACGTAAATTTATATTCATACCTTATCATGCTCCGACAACAAGACTGCAGCGAAAGCCGTCATATAAGGCAAATAGAAAGCATTTTGGAGAATCATTCATGAAATTATTTTTAGATGATACGGAGCCACTGCATACCTGCAGAGAATCTTCCTGCCAAAACTGCGATATAAGCGGTCATATCAATTGTCACTTCCAGCTAAAACAGCTTTTGCGGTTTTTATCTTTTGGCTTTGCACTTTTCATCCTTGGCGGAATCGGTATTTTCCGTTTTTCGGATTTTGTGCTGTTCATTTGGTTGTTATTTATACTTTCTTATTTTGGGTTCATTGAAATACGTGTAATGTGTTCGCATTGCCCGCATTACGCCGAAGCTGAACTGAAATCTTTAAAATGCTGGGCAAATTACGGTTCTCCGAAACTTTGGAAATATCGTCCGGGGCCCATGCTACAAAGCGAGAAAATTATTTTCTTTATCGGACTAATACTTATTTTTTTGGCTCCTGTTTTGTTTATGATATTATCAAAGCAATTCATACTGCTCGGTATTTATATTACTTTGGTAATCATTGCTGTATACCTGCTAAAAACTTTCTATTGTGCTAGATGTATGAACTTTGCGTGTCCACTCAACAGTATTGACAGCGATGTGCGGACAAAGTTTTTTCGCCATAATGATATACTCCTTAATGCCTGGCAAAAAGATAAACATAATTAGCACAAAACCGTAACAATAGACGCGGTATGACAAGAAGATATTATGCAGAGGTGTTTTATGAAAAACGATCAACGATTCATCTTGCAGAAATTTATGAAATTTTTAACCTTAAGATTTAACGACGCCAAAGGCAAATCATTCAAAATAACGATCATATATCTCATTTTCGGATGTGTGTGGATCATTTTTTCGGATTTGTTCGCACGCTTTATATTCACTGATCCTTCAAGCATTTTTGCAGCCAGTATTATCAAAGGATTATTTTATGTCTTAATCACCGCGATTCTCATCTATATTCTTACCTATACTGCCTTTAAAAAATTATTAAATACGCAGGAAGCTGTCGGCAAAGCCAATGAAGAGCTTTGTGAATCTACCGAACTCTATAAAAATCTGTATCAGGAACACAACAAAAAACAAGCATTGCTGCAATCTCTTATCAATTCCACTCCCGATTTGATATTTTATAAAAATACCGCTTCCGTATATCTTGGCTGTAACAAAGCCTTTGAAGAATTTGCGGGCAAAAAAGAAGCTGACATTATAGGCAAAACAGATATGGAACTTTTTGATGCAGATATAGCGAAGCTATTTAGAACGATGGACATTACAACGATATCACAAAACAGCCCCCAGATAAATGTAGAAATTATGCGGTATCCAAACGGACAGCAGGCCTATTTCGAAACACTCAAAAGCCCGTATTATGATTACGCAGGAAACATTATCGGTTTGATTGGGGTAGGCAGGAATATCACCGAGCGAAAAAAGAGGGAAGAAGAAATCATCTATTTAAATCATCATGATTTATTGACGGGATTATATAACCGCGCGTATCTGCAAAAGGAAATATTGCGTTTAGACAACGAAGAGCATCTGCCTTTATCTGTTATCATCGGAGATATCAACGGACTCAAGCTCATCAACGACTCTTTTGGCCACGCGGAAGGTGACAGACTCATTGTGGAGATCTCGAACATATTAAAGCATTGCTGCGGTCATCTGGGCATCATAGCCCGAACCGGCGGAGACGAATTCACCATTTTGCTGCCCAGAGCAGATAGTGCCGCTACGCAGAAAATAATAGAAAAAATCAAAAAGGACTGTGAAGCAAAGGCACAGGAAATCGACACGGATATTCATTTCACAAATATTTCTTTGGGATATGCCACAAAATCACGCCCAGAAGAATCATTGGAAAAAACCATTCAGATCGCGGAAGATTTTATGTATAAACAAAAACTATTTGAATATAAAAGCCTGCACAGCTCCATTCTTTCTTCTATAAAGCGTACAATGGCCGAAAAAAGTCATGAAACGGAAGAGCACGCCGAACGGCTCAGGCAGCTTTCCAGAAAACTCGGTCAAGCACTTTCTCTCACGGAAGAAGAACTCGTTGCGCTTGAACTGCTTTCAACGCTGCATGATATCGGCAAAATAAGTATAGATTCGAATATACTCGAAAAAAAAGACCGTCTCACTGAAGAAGACTGGAGAGAAATCAAAAAGCACCCCGAAGTCGGCTATCGCATCACCCAAGCCTCCCCCGATCTGATTCATATATCGGAATATATCCTCAGCCACCATGAACATTGGGACGGCAGCGGCTATCCACAGGGATTAGAGGAAGAGGATATTCCTCTCCTCTCGCGTATTTTAGCGATCGTGGATGCATTTGATGCGATGTCGCAAGATCGTGCCTATCGCAAAGCACTCACAAAGAAACAAGCCATTAAGGAGCTTTTAAATTGTGCGGGCACGCAGTTTGATCCTGAAATCGTAAGAGTTTTTGTTGAAAAAGTTTTAATTTAATATAAAATAGAATTAATAATTGAATGAAAAATATTATTTTATACTTACAGGCTATATTGAAGCTATCTTAACGAAGCTAGTAATTAAATTGTATATATAATGTCAAAATCACCATATTAATCACATATTTATATCAAGGAGCAAATTTTGAAAACCAAGACAAAAATAGCTTTATTTGTTATACCTTCCATACTTATTTTTATTCTTCTTATTAATCTATTATATGGCGCTTTTATCAGAAATTTTATTCTCCAGCAAGAAGATTCACAACTCGGTTCCACAAAATCTACTGTTGCATCCTACATGAATGAAAAAGAAAATAAATATACGGGCACCGTCAACGATTGGGCACATTGGGACGATACCTATTATTTTTTACAAGGTAAAAACGACAAATATATTCAAGATAACTTGATGTCTTCCACCTTTGAAAATCTTGATATTAACTTTGTGATCTACACCGATAATAAAGACTCTGTGCTGTATCGTCGATTTTATGATTTTTACGAAAGTAAGATTGCTTCTTTTCCTGAAAATTTTTTTGATGGCTTTGATGATATTATCTCTTTTTCAAATTTGTCAGAAAACACTTTCGGTATTTTCCAAATTGCAGGCATGTATTATTTTATTGCCGCAACAGATGTGACCAATTCTCTGGAAACACAACCCAAAAACGGTCGGATGTATATCGGAAGACAAATCGACACCGAGATGATTTCGGCTTTGGGAAGCATTACCGACAGCAACATTCTCTCAATAGCCCCCGTCAATTTAAGCGGCGATACCAGTACGCAAAGTAATGAATTATCTCTTCTGAACGTGAATCGAAATGACGATATTCTAACCTTTGATATCCTCTATCCGAACGAGTATGATTTAGCTTACTCTGTTCAAATCACTTTTGAAGCACCCAGAACATTCTACACACAAAGCATCAAAGAAGCCTATGTGTTTATCATTCACAGCACATTCGGGCTCATATTGATATGCTTTATATTATTCTACGTTCTAAGCAAATATCTGACAAAACCGTTTAGTCAATTGATTCATGACGTCAAAAAAATCAACACTTCCGAAGAAAACTTAGCCAAACTGCCGGAAAGCGGCAAAGACGAATTTACCTATCTGCGCAAATCGATCAATCATCTGCTCTGCGTTATCGAAAAAGACAGGGAATCTCTCTTAAACAGCAGAGAAAAACTGCAAGCCACATTGCTCTCGGTCGGGGACGGAGTCATTACCGTAGGTATCGACCAGAAAATTGAATTTATGAATCCTGTCGCGGAAAAATTGACGGGCTGGAGACTAAATGATGCCATCCATATGCCGATAGAGATCATTTTTAATATTATCAACGAGTACACAAGAACACAAGTGAAAAGCCCGGTTGAAGAAGCATTTGAAAAAAATGAGATCGTGGAACTCAAAAATCATACTTTGCTTGTATCCAAAGACGGCACCGAACGCTCCATTGAAGACACCGCCGCTCCCATCACAGATAAAAACGGAGAAATCATCGGCTGCGTGCTTGTGTTTAGGGATTTCAGCGAGCACAAAGCAAAGCAAAGAAAGATCGAGTATCTCAGCTACCATGACCAACTGACCGATCTCTATAACCGCAGATTTTTTGATGAAGAATTAAAGCGTCTGGATGTAAAAAGAAATCTGCCTATCTCGTTCATTTATGCCGATATCGATGGATTAAAAATCATCAATGACGCATTCGGGCATCAAAAAGGAGACAGACTCATTCAAAAAATCGCCTCTATATTTAAAGCCGAATGCCGTTCCGACGATATCATAGCGCGAACAGGCGGGGATGAATTTATTATCCTGCTTCCCGCCACAGATGCACAGGCTGTTAAAAAACTGGTTGAACGATTGGAAAAAAGAATCAACCAGATAAAATTTATGAATATCCATATCACAGTTTCCTTTGGCTGGGAAACAAAAGCGGAAGCTGAGCAGTCAACGAAAATGCTGTTAAAATCCGCCGAAGACCTTATGTACAGAGCCAAAATACTAAACAGCACAGGCCAGAAAAACGAGATCGTAAAGACGATCATAAGAACACTGAATATAAAATGCCCGAGGGAAGAAGCGCATTCCCTGCGCGTAGGCGAACTGTGCGAAAGCATCGGAAAAGTTTACGGTCTTGACAAACATAAGATCGATGAACTGCGCATTGCGGGAGAACTGCACGATATAGGTAAAATCACAATTGATACGGTCGTTTTGAACAAAACGAAAAAATTATCGGAATCAGAATGGGCACAGATAAAACAGCATCCCGAAACAGGATATCGCATTCTAAGCGCCACAAACGAATTTAACAACATTTCCGAATATGTGCTCGCCCATCATGAGAGATGGGACGGCAGCGGATATCCCAAAGGGCTGAGGGGCGAAGACATCAACTGGAACGCACGCGTCATCGCCGTTGCCGATGCGTATGACGCCATGACGGCCGAGCGGCCCTATCGCGGTAAGGCGCTGACAAAAGAAGAGGCGATCCGGGAGCTTTTAAAAAGCGCGGGCACACAGCTCGATCCCGAGATCGTGAAAGTATTTATTGAGAAGGTGCTCAATGAAGATCAAGATAAGCCATAGAAATTCTTTTTATCTCTGCGGATACATGACTGAGACCTGTCTTGAGAGCTGCAAGGAAGATTTTGATGCGCTTTGGCGCACATATGAATCCAAAAAAGAAAACTTATTTCAGCTCTTCGGCCGCAAAAAAGATTTTTACGGGTTGATGTGGTACACACAACTTCACCGTTACTGCTATTTAATCGGCATTGAAGTCAATGACGACAAAAAAACGCCCAAAGGCGCTGTCTGCAGGCATGTGCCAAGCAGTCTTTATGCCGTTGCCGCCATCCCCGCGGGCACACCCGCGACAGATGCATGGACGGAGTTTTTTGAGGTTGCCCTGCCGTCATTGGGATACCGTCCCGACGCAGAGCATGGGCTTTATTTCGAGTATTATCCGAGTGGTGAAAATGGTGATTATGAGTTGTGGACACCGGTAATATTAAGTATACTTACACAATTTTAAACGATTAAATATACATCTTGATTTTTATATTAGCATTATTTATAATATATTGTAATATATAGTATTTAAAAATAAAACGAGGAATGATATGCTGTCTGTTTCAATCAATACCTTTATAAAAGATTATTCGAAAGCAATATCAGAAGGTTATGCTGCAGTTTTTGCAGGTGCTGGTCTTTCTCAATCATCTGGTTATCTTAACTGGAAAGAATTAATTAGTCCATTAGCACAACGGGTTGGACTTGATATCCAAAAAGAACATGATCTAATTTCTATCGCTCAATATTTTTTTAATGAAGAAGGTAATCGAAATAATATTAATCAGCTTATTTTAAATTCCTTTAATATGGCAACTTCTGAAAATGCCAATTTAGATATGTTAACACGCTTACCCATTTCTACATATTGGACTACTAATTATGATGAGTTAATCGAAGATGGATTAAGAAAAAACTTTAGAAAACCTGATATAAAGGTAACGCAAAAAAATTTAGCTACTAACCTCCATGATAGAGATGCCGTTGTGTATAAGATGCATGGTGATGTTAGAAATCCAGATGATGCTATTTTAATTAAAGATGATTATGAAACTTATGCTCAAAAACACCCATTATTTACCACTGCATTGCAGGGCGATTTAATTTCAAAAACTTTTTTATTTATTGGATTTAGTTTCGAAGATCCCAATCTAGACTATATATTAAGTAGAATACGTGTATTGCTAGGAGAAGATGTCCGAAATCATTATTGTTTCCTCGAAGAAATAAAAAATAATGGGGATGAAGTAGAATATGCATATAATAAAACAAAACAAGAATTAAGGATTAAAGATTTAAAAAGATATGGTATTCAGACTGTGTTACTAGATGATTACAGCCAAATTACGGTAATACTAGAAAACATCGAAAAAAATTATAAACTCAATAATATTTTTGTTTCAGGTAGTATATCAAAATATGATAATGTTTGGACTAAAGAAAAAGTAAACTATTTTACTTATAATCTTTCAAAAGCTCTAGTTAGTTGCGATTTTAAAATCATTTCTGGAGTTGGCTCAAAAATAGGCGATAATATTATTAATGGTGCGCTTGATGAAATCATAAATAATAAATATAGGCATATTGACGAACATTTATGTTTGCGTCCATTCCCTCAATTTGCATCAAATGTCAATGATGATTTAACAAAATTATGGAATAATTATAGAGTCAATATGATTACAGAATCAGGTATAGTTATTTTTATTTTTGGTAATAAAAATATAGATGGCAAATGCGTTGATGCTGATGGTGTAATTAAGGAATTTGGAATTGCAAAAATTTATAATAAGTATATTATTCCTGTAGGTTCTACTGGATATGCATCTGAATATATATATTCGCAAGTTAAAAAAAATATTAAATCATCTTATCCTTATTTGGAGCCTTATATAGAAAAGCTAGGAATAGAACAAGACTCCGATAATCTTATATCATTGTTAATAGATATTGTAACAGAACTAAGGAAAAATATTATTTTAATATAAAATTTATAATACATTATAATAATCGAAAGGAGTTAAGCTATGGCACACAAAACTTTTATATCATATAAATATAGTGAAGCACGTAATCTAAGAAATGATATCATCAATGCGCTCGGAAATAACGCAACATATTATCAAGGCGAAACAAGTGACTCGCCCGATTTAACAGATACCTCAACTGAAAATATTAAAAGAGTGCTTACTGATATGATGTATAATACATCAGTTACAATTGTAGTTCTTTCGCCTCATATGAAAGAAAGTAAATGGATTGATTGGGAGGTCGAATATAGTCTCAAAGAAACTTCAAGAAAAGGGCGTACTTCTCTTACGAATGGCGTTGTAGGTGTAGTCATGAAATATAATGGAGGTTATGACTGGTTAATCACCCAGGGTACTAATTGCCATGGCTATGCTACTCTTACATATAAAGACGAAAAATTGTTTCCTATTATTTACAAAAATCATCATAATTCAGTTCCTCCACAATGGCATTGTAATAAATGTAAAACTTATTATTATGACAATGGCTCGTATATTTCATTTATAGAAGAAGAAAAATTTTTATATGATCCTCAAAAATATATTGAAAATGCGTATGAAAAAAGTGAAAACACTCAAGCATATGATTTAACAAAACAACGTTAAGGAAATATGAATTTTTACCATATAAAAGATAATAACAGCCCCTCAAGTCTGTTATTATCTTTTATATCTACTCCCTCACACTATATTCAAACCCAATCTCTATGCTCTTATCTATCATCGCAAGTACCGGACAAAACTTGCTCTGTGATAGCGCTACCGCTTTTTCAAGGTCGGCCTGTGTGCCGTTTGGGCTTTTGAGACTGATCGCGAGATTTATTTTCTCAAAACAAGTGGGATGTTCCTGCCTTCTCTGCCCCGTCGCTTTGATTTCAAGGTCTTCTACTTTTATTTCCATTCTTCCGAGCAGCAAAGTAATGGAGCCGCCAAGGCAGGTAGAAAGCGATATCAAAAACAACTGCAGCGGCATATAGCCCTCATAGTTTCCAAACGGAGGCACATAATCTGTAATGATCGGCGGATGGCTTTCCGCTCTTGCCTCAAACTTCATTTTTCCGTTCAACAGCTTTACGTTCGTCTCTAAATGAATGCTCATTTTTTATGCCTTCCGATCCTAAAATATTTACTTCTTATAACAAATTATAATCTAAAAATGAAAAGAATGACACTATTAATTTTTCTTGGCTGCTCCTGTTATGCTTTTTAAAAACCCGAACTTTTAATTCATCTAATAGAATCTTTTGTTTTAATATGTTATAATCATTTATTATGGAGGTGTTTTATGGCTATCAGTTATAAGAAACTTTGGATATTGTTGATCGAAAAAGGATTAAAAAAAACAGACTTAAAAGAATTATGCCAAATCGGACCCGCCACCCTTGCCAAATTAAGCAAGAATGAAACAGTTTCATTGGATGTGCTGCAAAAAATCTGCAAAGCCTTAGAATGTAATATTGGTGATATTATCGACTATATTCCTGATAAGGATTGATAACATGGGTATTTATTATTATAAGCTTTTTGATCTGCTGAATCGCAGAGGAATGAAAAAAGGTGATCTTATGACTCTCACGGGAATATCCAATGCCACTATGGCAAAACTCACAAATAACAAAGTGGTGCAGACCGATATTATAAACCGCATTTGCACTGCTCTGCAATGTCAGCCGGGTGATATTATGGAGTGGATTGCAGATTTAAAGCCCGAAGAATAATCCCTCTCTGCAAAGCACACTTCCCAAAGGGCTTCATCCTATTCCTAAATCCTGTTTTTCACAGGTTTTCGTATATCTATTAAATGTTTTACATCATCAAGTATCTCCCTGCTTGTGACATGGATCATCAGCCATCTGCCGCCCGCCGAAAACGGTGTCTTGCGATATAAAGAACGGATATATTCCGTGCTCATATGCATATACTCTTCCGCCTTCGCCTGCTCTTTATGGCCGATAACAACAAGCGCGATAAAGTACCCATCCATGGGATACAGCGTGCAAAGCGATTTGCCTGATTTTTGATATTTCACATTCCATCCTCTTTGCGCCACACATTTGCTGTAGGTATATATTGGCTGTGTGTTATAAGCTTTTTGCAAATATTCATTTATTTCATGCCAAAGCACACTGCCTGTAAAGCCGCTTATTTCTTCTTCCGTCGGTTTATGATCTTGTGTGAATCGTTCACTCCACGCACTCATAGGAGCCTCCTTTATACCTATTCGTTCATAACAGTATACTAAAAAATACGATGTTTTTCTGAGATACTTGTTATTGCTCCCCCGCTCTTCTTTTCCATAGAATATATACGGCGCAAATGATAGAGGCACTGTTGAGTACCAGCACCACATAGTCAAAAAAGCCCGTCTGATCTGTAAATGTGAGAAGGAGATTTACCGCAAGAAACACGAGCGTGAGAAGCTTTATCCAGAATGCTTTATCAAAAAAGAGAGGGAGAAGTATGAACAGCATTCCATTTAACGCCATTAAAAGCATCACCACTCCATTCATCGACGCATCTGATTGCATCTGCTTTACAATGCCGTAAATCACAAACCCAAACCAAAGCACTCCCTGGGCGCTCATCAGTATCTTAAATGTTTTGCCTGCTTTCTGCATATTGCCCGTCTCCTTTTATTTGAAAAGCGCGATAAAATGCGGCAGGAAAATAACCATGCCCACCGCTGCTGCAAAAACAGAAAAAACGAGTACGGCCCCCGCGGCAATGTCTTTTGCTTTTTTTGCCAGGGGATTCATTTCTTTTGTAGATAAATTCACCGCGTTCTCAATGGCCGTGTTCATCATTTCGAAAGCCAATACTCCGCCGCAGCAAAACAGGGCGGCTACCCATTCCACTTTTGATATTTGAAACAGAAACCCTAGCACAACCACGAGCGCAAAACAACCGATCATAATACAGAAATTTTTTCCCATGCTCATAATGCCTTCAAAGGCATGACGAAAAGACTTGAGCCGCATATGATAACCTCCTCGTTTAAGTATATGCCATTTCCGTTTTTATTTTCTGAAGAATCTCGTCACATTTTTCCCTCGAATAATAAACTCCCGACTTGATAACTCCGGCATGATTTGATACCGCACACAAATCTTCAAGAGGATTTGATCGGCTTAAAATAAGATCCGCTTTTTTGCCGGGCTCTATAGTCCCCAGCTCTTTGTCTTTATACAAACATTTTGCGGCATCAATCGTGGCTGATTTCAGTACTTCAAAATTACTCATACCCGCCTGCGATAAAAGCTGCATTTCCTTATGCCCCGAAAACCCTGCCACTACATAAGGAACGGATTTATCTGTTCCCATTAAGATACCTGCGCCTTCTCTTTTTAAACAACCGATTATATGAAATAATTGTTCCATATATTCATGCGGGCCGACGTTTCCGGCTTTTGTAAACACTTTATCGGATTCCCGTACTAAAACTCTCATGGCTTTTTTGTTCTTTAAAGAAATATAGTCCATTTGCTCTTCATCTTCAAATTCCGCTTGCCGGTCTATGTTCGCCAGTCGTTCATTTGCAATCAATGTTGGGCAGTTCCAAACATTGCCTGAAGCAGCAAAACCTGCCATTTTTAAAATTTGTTCATTGCCTAAATTTTTTTCGGGATAATATGGATTCATAAATCCATATAAATGTTCCATTGAATGTATCTTTAGTTTAATCGCGTGTTCTAAGTCTACGGCATCGGGCACATGTCCCACAACAGGAAGGGCATATTTTTTTGATATTTCCATGATATCATCAAAATTCTCTAAAGACAATTTGGAATAAATTTTGAGAAAATCATACCCTTTTTTTGCCTGGCTTTTAATAATTTTTTCTATCTGCTTTGTATCTTTTAAAGCATGAAGATACATAAACTTAGGAAAAAACGGGTTTTCTCCGTCCAACAAAGGCCCGGCAGTGTAAATATTCGGTCCTTCTGCCAACCCATCTTCAATATCTTTTTTTAGTTTCAAGTGATCGAATACACGTGTTCCAAAAAAATAATGTCCTAATTTGAATCTTTCATATCCCCACATATTCCTTATAGTCGTGATACCATTAACTAAATAAAGCAACAAATCGTTTGGATTATCTCCTAAATGTACGTGCATATTGATAAGGCCGGGCATAACATATTGTCCGCTTCCATCAATGATAGTGCAAAAAGCAGCGGGCATCGGTAAATCTTTTCCGATTGCCTCGATCACACCTTCACGTATGACCACCGACTGATTTTCATCAATCTTTTTATTTTTCATGGATAAAATATGAATATTTTTGATAAAGATCATGGATTTTTCCCCTTTATTATTATTCTTCATTTTTCCCTGCCAGTGCACCAACTGCTTCCTCAATGCTCTTTTTAAAAAATATATGCCTGCCGTTATTGCATTCATAAATAAAATCCTGCAGGCTTTTGCTCGTATACTGTGAAAAATCCCCCACAACAGCAATTTTCATATTGTAGTTCACAAACTTTTGCAGCACTTCCCCCGCAAAACGTGTTTTTAAGTTAAAAAACTCTTCACTCAGGCTTTCTTTACAGATTATGACCGCATCGCCATTGCTGTAATATCTTGCCGTTGCCATGAGATCCAGCACATCCTGCACATCCTTTATCTTTATATCTTTATCATCAAAAACGGCCATTTGTTTATTGTTTTTTGTTATTATATTCATTAAAATCTTTCTTCTCTCAATACCTGATTATAGTATGCACGTATCTTATCTCTTCCTTCATCTAATTTAAAAACCTTTGTATTCACTGTTCATTGCTCCTCTTCAAGATGATCTGTAAGCGCTTCTACGAACTGCAATATTGCTGTTATAAATAAAATATTGCCCCACAGCGTAACACGCACTTTTCCTTCTGTTTCTATAAACTGGGTATACATCGTTGAGTTTCCGTATTCCAAAGGTTTCACATTGAGCACCGCCGAGAGCGTATTCATGATTCGCATTGCCTCATCTCTGTTTGTAATATTGATATCTGCCACGCAGGATACTTTTACTTTTTGATCTGCGGGTATCTGCGCATTTTCAGATGTTTTATTCTTTGCATTTTCCGCAAATGCACTCAAGTCGTGACCGCTGACGCGCCAGCTTTTACCGATCTTGCTTGCGCTTATTTTCCCTTCCCTTATATATCGCTGAACGGTTTTTGGATGGATATCCAAAAGCCTGGAAATCTGCTCTACCGTATAATACTGTTTCGCCATTTTTTCTCCTTATTATTTCCTTTTTAGGAATTATAAGTAATAACAAGTAATATGTCAAGACTTTTATAAGAATAAAATAAGAACCGATTGAATAATCGGTTCTTATTTTATGAGTATGATCGATGACTATGATTCTTTATCTTGAATGTAGTTTTTAAGTGCTTCTTTGATTTTTTCCGCATTACCACTGTTTTCTTCTATGATATCGCATACCTTATCGTATCCCAAATCAACCGTATACGCAGTTGCAAACGCATAGGATTCATCGAGCAGTTGCCGACATCGCTCTTCATTGGCTTCAATTAAATCCACACATTTGATTCTGAAAATCTCTACCGTTTTATCGAGCAGTGACAGGCTTTCAAGCAGGCTGTCTGCAATCAACGGCAAAAATGCGTTGAGTTCAAATTCCCCATTGGAAGCCGCCATCGTAATAGCAGAGTCATTGGCCATGACTTTCAGCGCCACCTGCACCACCATCTCGGGGATCACGGGGTTTACCTTACCAGGCATAATGGTGCTGCCGATCTGCATAGGTGCGAGTTTTATTTCCGCCAGCCCGCCGTGCGGACCCGAATTCATGAGCCGCAGGTCATTGGCTATTTTCATCAAATTCACCGCAAGTGCTTTTAAAAGCCCTGATACTTCCACAAAAACATCATTGTTTTGCGTGATATCCATTGGGTATTCCGCAACCGCAAGCCCGATACTTGTTATCCGGCGAAGCTGCTCGATGACTTCAAAGCGATATTTTCGCTCCGCATTATTGGCAAGGCCCACCGCTGTGCCGCCTATATTTACCTGCCTGAGGCGCTCTTCTACTTTGTAGAGCCTCCAGCGATCGCGTGCGATGGCCTGGGCGAAAGAACCAAATTCTGAGCCAAGCGTGATCGGAACGGCATCCATCAATTCGGTGCGCCCGAGCTTCTTGATATCGTCAAACTCGTTTTCTTTGATTTGCAGTGACTGCTGTAATTTCGCGCAACCTTCGCTTAGAGAGCGAAGCAGTTCAATAGCTGCAATGCGCAGCGCCGTGGGATATACGTCATTTGTAGACTGCCCTCTATTGACATCATCGAGCGGGTGAACAATATCATATTCTCCGCTTCTTTTACCGAGCTTTTTTAAAGCGAGATTAGCGATAACCTCATTGACATTCATATTCGTAGACGTCCCCGCTCCGCCCTGAAGCGCATCAACGATAAAGGCTTCATCAGCTTTTCCCGACAGGATAGTATCGCAGGCATCCGTAATCGCGTCGAATTTTTCTTGTTTGATGCCTAGTTTTGTATAAGTAAGTGCCGCTGCTTTTTTTATTTTTACAATTGAATATATAAGCTGCAAATTCGTTTTTTTGTATCTGAGCGAAAAATTTTCTTTTGCTCTTGCACTCTGCAGCCCGTATAATATATCATCCTCAAGCGAGATTTCCCCGAGTCTGTCTTTTTCGGTGCGCATTTAATTATCCTCTATCTCCATTAAAATATGCGGAAAAGCCTCCAGGCTTCTCTTTAGTATTCCCTGCATATACGCAATGATGATACCATAATTTGTAATCGGAACATTTTGATCCATAGCACATTTCTGACGGTATTTCATCTCCCTCTCCGTGAGCATGCAGCCTCCGCAATGAATAATTAACTGATACTTGCCCAGTTCATCCGGAAACTCGGTTCCGGATGAAAATTCAAAATTAAATTGCTTTGATGTATAATTCTTGATCCATCTCGGCAATTTCACACGGCCTATATCGTCACATTGACGATGATGGGTGCAGCCTTCCGAAATAAGGATGGTGTCATGCTCATGAAGTTTATCCAGCGCGGCCGCTCCCTTGACGGCTTGTTCCAAAAATCCTTTATATCTCGCAAAAAGAATCGAAAAAGAAGTGAGTAATATATCTTTCGGTGTGTCCGCCGACACCTTCGCAAAAACCTGACTGTCGGTGATCACGATTTTCGGCTTTTTGCCCAGGTTTTCAAGTGTCTCTTTCAGCTCATATTCTTTTACAACCACTGCCGTGGCATCCGCTTCCAGGATATCGCGGATCGTTTGCTGTTGCGGCAAAATGAGTCTGCCTTTCGGTGCCGCTTTATCAATAGGGATTACCAGTACAACAAAATCGGAAGGCTTGATAATATCAGCAACGATTTTCAGTTTTACATCGTCTGTGGGCGCCAACAGGGCAATTTTTTCTTTTAATTGTTCAATATTTATTTTGTCTTTTGCGCTGACATAGATTTCATTAGCCTCCGCCTGCTTTACCTCATCAAGCAAATCGGATTTATTATGCACAATCATATAATTGATGTTCTTTTGCTTAAACAGCGCTATCAATTCTTCGTCCGCCTGCGTTTTGCCGACCGATGCATCAATAACAAGCACCGCCACATCCGTTTTATTGAGTACCTGCTTTGTTTTTCTTATCCTGAGTTCTCCGAGCGCTCCCTCATCATCGCTTCCGGGTGTATCTATGATCATCACAGGCCCCATAGGAAGCAGCTCCATAGATTTGTAAACCGGATCTGTAGTCGTGCCCTTCACATCGGATACCACTGCCAGATCCTGACCTGTTACCGCATTGACCACGCTTGATTTTCCCGCATTTCTTCTGCCGAAGAATCCGATATGTATGCGGTTGGCCGAAGGCGTTTCATTTAAACCCATTGTTCTCCCTCCTAAAATCTGAAATCTCTTTGGCCGCTTTCGATATCTTTCAAATGTTCTACGGCGGCTTTCTTTCTCTTTTCATTTGGTATATTTTCAACTTCCGCTTGAATCAGGTCTTCGCCTACTTGCTTTGTTTTCGGCGCTGCGTAATCCTGCAGATATTCTTTTAATGTCATAAGCGCGTTGGGGTGGCAGAAGTTTTGTATCTGTCCGCTTTTGCAGAAGCTCATAAATCTGTCTCCTGTCCTGCCTTCCCGGTAACAAGCCGTACAAAAACTCGGTATATAGCCAAGCTCCATAAGCCATGAAATGACTTCATCCAGCGTTCTCTTGTCACTGACATCAAATTGCTCAGACATTTCGTCTTCGGGTTCCGGCTCACAGTAACCGCCCACACTGGTTCTGGATGCTCCGCTGATTTGCGATATGCCAAGTCCCAGCACTTTTTCACGGCAGGCTTTGCTTTCTCTTGTTGAGATGATCATTCCGGTATAGGGTACCGCAACGCGAATGCAAGCCACTATTTTTGCGAAAACATCATCATCGATGCCATTGTCAAAGACATTCGGATCAATATCATCCGCATGTTTTATTCTCGGTACGCTAATAGTATGCGGACCTACTCCATGCGCGGCTTCCAAATGCTCAGCATGCATGAGAAGCGCCGCAAATTCATAACGATAAAGCTCGAGCCCAAATAGCACTCCCAGCCCCACATCGTCAATGCCGCCTTCCATCGCTCTGTCCATCGCTTCTGTGTGATAAGCATAATTGTGTTTAGGACCTGTGGGATGCAACTTTTCATAGCTTTCTTTGTGATAGGTTTCCTGAAAAAGAATATATGTGCCGATACCGGCGTCTTTTAATTTTCTGTAATTTTCTACAGTTGTTGCCGCAATATTAACATTCACGCGCCTGATGGCGCCGTTTTTATGCTTAATACTGTAAATCGTATCGATACATTCCAAAATATATTCGATAGGATTATTGACGGGGTCTTCTCCCGCTTCGATTGCAAGCCGCTTATGCCCCATATCTTGCAGCGCGGTGACTTCCCTGACAATATCCTCTTGAGAAAGTTTTTTTCGCGTGATGTGTTTATTTGTTGAATGATACGGACAGTAAACGCATCCGTTCACACAATAATTGGATAAATACAGCGGCGCAAACATAACGATGCGGTTGCCGTAGAAATCTTTTTTGATTTGGTTGGCCAGTGCGAATATCTCCTGATTCTTCTCTTCGATGTCACAATCCAAGAGCACAGCGGCTTCTCTGTGAGAGAGTCCTTTTCGCAGCTTTGCCTTCTCAATAATACTGTCGATTAAATTTGCGTTGTGTTTGTTTGCCTCGGCATATTCCAGTGTGTCGAGGACTTCTTCATGGCCGATAAATTCTTCAGCTTTCATTGATTTTGGGTTATACATAAATAGTTCCTTTCTTTTGGGTTAGATCACTCTGCCCCATTAGTTGAATTCGTTATTTTAATATATGTTTATGGTCGCCTCTGTCGACCACGACACTATATCCTATGTTCTCCATCTGTTTTTCCAGATTTAAGTATCCTTCAGCCGCTTCGTCTCCCGTGCAGATTTTGTCATTATAAAGCATATATTTTTTTCTTACATCCAGTGGAGATAAATTTGGCATCACTACATTTGCTCCGGCCAAAATGCCGTCTTGTCGTCCGTTGGCATCAATGGTTCCAAGCGCGGTCGTGGACGGAAGCAGCACAGCGGGCAGCATCAGGCGAATGATGGCCAGCAATTTTAATGTTCGCTTGCACGTGCCTGCACTTTTTTGTGCAAAAGGCGTCTGGCTGTGTGGTATAAAAGGGCCTATGCCCACCATGTGCGGTTCAAATTCTCTCATAAAATACAGATCATTGATGATATGCTCGTTTGTTTGATAAGGGGAGCCCACCATAAACCCGCATCCCACCTGATAGCCGATCTCTTTTAAATGAAACAGGCACTCCATGCGTCTGCTCAATAACAATTTAGATGGATGCAGCTTATGGTAATGTTCAAAATTTGCAGTCTCATGACGAAGCAGGTATCTGTCTGCTCCGGCATCGAAAAACATTTTATAGCTGTCATAGCTCCTCTCTCCGATAGAAAGTGTAACGGCGCAATCCGGATAATTTTTCTTGATTAACGAAATGATTGCAACCATTTTCTCATCTGTAAAGTATTTATCTTCCCCGCCCTGCAGCACAAATGTGCGAAACCCCAGCTCATAGCCGATACGGCAGCAGTCAATAATTTGCTTGCTGCTTAGCCTGTATCTTTGCGCATAGATATTACTTTTGCGGATTCCGCAGTAAAAGCAGTCATTTCGGCAGTAATTTGTAAATTCGATGAGCCCGCGTATATAAATCTTATTGCCATACACGCTATCTCTTACTGCACGCGCCTGTTGAAAAAGATACTCTTCTTCCTCATGGCATTCACATTCAAGCAGCGTAATGAATTCTTCTCTTGTCAACAATCTTTGTTGCTCTAATTTATCGATTAATTGTTTTGCTTTATTGATCATGTATCGTATAAGTATTAGAATATGCAGTTTTTGCACTGATGCCCGATAGTTTGCCTATTTTACCCGACACCGCACTAATAATATCCTGCGGAGCATCGAGCACAATACTGATAATATTCACCTTTCTCTGGCGATAGGGTATCCCCATTCTGCCGATAATATATTGACCGTATTGATGTAAAATATTGTTTAACTTTTCAATTGAATCATTGTTTTCAACAATAATTCCGATCACCGCCACTCTTGTTTCCATCTTTCACCTTGATATCTGAAAATAAAAAATACGCCGTGAAAGGCGCAATCATACATTACATTAATATATCATTCATCGGCCTTTCACTCAGAAAATCTTTGTGTCAGTTATGAATATTTTGTTAACTTCACTGCAAGAAAGTCTTACAGCTTAGTGTCACTATAATAACATAGGGAAGTAAAAAAATCAATATTAAATTGATAGAAATTTATCAATTTCTTTGATCTGTATTCAATCTGTAACTGCATATAACATTTTATATATTACGTAGCAGTTCCTTAACTTTTTCTTCCTGCTCAAATAAAGCGCATCCTCCCACATGGTCTCCACCGGTCAACCCCTCTTGTTTAAGTTTTTTAAAAAACGATGATTGCAAAGCTTCCAATAAGGTATAGGACTTTAAATTACAGTCGGAATAAGGTGAAAAAGGACATGCCTCTGCTTTTCCAAATGGGTTAATATGAAAAAATCCTCTGCCTGCCGCGAGACAGCCACCCATCTCTTCCTCATCTCCCGGAAAAGATAACAACAAGACGGAAGGATATAATTTTCTCAGGCTATCCAGCGCTTTTTTTAGTTGATCCCGTTCTTTTTGTGAAAACGCCAGTTCACGCGTCTGCTCGTCTATGGGAACATATTCGATATAAAAAATCAATCTGCATCCAAATCTCGCCAAAGCTTCGATGAATGCATTCGATATAATTTCGTTTAGATTTTCCACTGTTGCGGTAACCGATGCACCAAATAAAATTTTTCTGTTTTTTAGTTGATCCATTTTTTGCAATATCGACTCATAAATACCGGGCCCCCGGCGCTTATCTGTTGTTTTTTCATTGCCCTCTATACTGAAAACAGGGATCAAATTTCGGTTTTCATCAAATAAATCGATATAAAAATTATCTATTAAAGTGCCATTTGTAAAAATCGGAAAAAGGATATCTTTCATTTTTGACGCCAATATAATGACATCTTTTCTGTAGAGCGGCTCACCCCCGGCAAGCAAATTTATACCGATTCCAAGATCTTTTGCCTGGCTGAATATGCCACCCCAATTGTCAGCGGTCAACAAGGACGCTCCGCTCTCCTGTTCACAAATTCCATTTTCTCTCGCATAGCATCCTTTACAGAAAAGATTGCAGGAATTTGTGATGCTTGAAATCAAAAAAGCAGGAATATGATGACCGGTCTTTTCCAGCTTTTTTCTTTTTTGTTCCGCTTTTTTGCTGCTTATTTTGTATTTGAGTAAAAATCGCGTTTCTTTTGGATTTTTAACTGTGTGCATTAAGACTTCCGATATAATATTTTTTATCCCTGTGCTTAAATACTCTGTAAGCTCTCTATCATTTAATTTATTATTCATAAGATCCCTTCAACTTCCAGACCACAATTTTATTTATTCTATAATTTACAAAAATTCTTTCTGCTTGTGAGTTGTGCTTAAAATCCATAATAACAGTCTTATTTATTTGTATGCAACAATTTTTTCTATATACTCAAAAGAAATATACCAGATTTCTTTTAAATTATTTTAAATTGTATGTTATAATGACAAAAAGAGATATTCATTCTATTTTAGTAGTTTACTTTACAAGACAATAATATTATGGATATTCTCCGAGGCTTTAAAGCCAAAAATTTAAAATAAAATTATGGAGGTTTAATTATGACTCAATTGAAACAAGTTTATAAGTGTCAAATTTGCGGTAATATCGTTGAAGTGCTTCATACAGGTGTCGGTGAATTGGTTTGTTGTGGACAACCTATGAACTTACAGGTAGAAAATACTGTTGATGCTGCACTTGAAAAACATGTACCGGTTATTGAAAAAATTGATGGCGGCGTACTTGTTAAAGTTGGAGAAGTTGCACATCCGATGACAGATGAACATCATATTGAATGGATTGAAATACACACTGCAAATAAAATTTATAGAAAATATTTAAATCCAGGCGATACACCCGAAGCTAGATTTTATTTGGATGAAGAAGTTTTGATGGCAAGAGAATACTGTAATCTGCATGGTTTGTGGAAAGCATAGTAAGATGCAGTAATGTATTCTTTGAAGATAAATAAAATATGAAGGAGGAACATTAAATGCCAGAATTTTCTGCCCCGTTTTCAGGTCTTGCAAAAGATCGCAAACTAACAGACACCGAATTAATACGCTCAATTCGCTTCATGATCGCTGCCGAATACGAAGCTATTCAGCTCTATATGCAGCTTGCCGAATCAACAGACAATGAATTGGCGATTGAAGTACTAAAAGATATCGCTGATGAAGAGAGAGTTCATGCAGGTGAATTTTTAAGACTCTTAAGAGAACTCGCTCCTGATGAAGAAGAATTCTACGCAGAAGGCGCTGAAGAAGTCGAAGAAGAAATAGAAAAATTGAGTAAAAAATAATTTTTTTAAAATGTAATTACTTCTCAATACCGTATATGTTCACTAAAAGAATGAATAATATGTATATTGAGAAGTTTTTTATTTGCCCAAATTTATTATTGAAATTATTAAGCCGATATGCTATACTCCAAATTGATAGTTACTATCAATTTGGAGAATTGTTATGAATAAAACAAAAAGATATCACACGCGACAAAAAGATATTATTTTAAATTTTTTTAAAACGCATGCAGATGAATGTTTTTGCGCCAAAGATATTATCAATAATGATGCTCTTCCACTCGGCGAAGCAACTGTGTATCGTTATCTTTCAAAATTCACGAAAGAAAATAAGTTAAAAAAATTTATATCCGATAACCGAGGTGGCGCATTTTATCAGTACAGCGACAATGATATATGTGCAAATTGCCATATCCATTTAAAATGTTTATCATGCGGTCAATTAGTACATTTAAATTGTTCATTTATGATGCAAATAGAAAACCACATGAAAGAAATTCATAATTTTTCTTTAGACAATTCAAAAACTGTTATTTATGGGCTATGTGAACACTGCAAATAACCCGATTAAATCAACGACTGCTCAATGGAGACTTTTATGAAAAAAATAATTATTATCATACTGTTTTTTGTGACCATATTTGGCTTTTTCACAGGTTGTGCAGATAATTCTAAAGCCGAAAACAATACAGGAAAAATATCCATCGTTGCCACAATTTTTCCGCCTTATGACTTCGCAAGAGAAATTTGCGGCAATTCCGCAGAAATTGAAATGCTCCTCCCACCGGGCGCGGAAAGTCATTCGTATGAGCCATCGGCACAAGATATCATTAAAATTCAAGATGCTGATTTATTTATCTATTTAGGGGGAGAATCGGATGCATGGGTTGATGATATACTATTATCGCTGGATACGCCGATAAAAACCATCAGACTAATGGACTGTGTATCTATCGTCGAAGAAGAAACTGTTGACGGCATGGAAGAAGAACACCACGACGAAGGAACAGAGGATGAAGAACATGAAAAAGAATATGACGAACATGTCTGGACATCTCCAAAAAATGCCATATTGATTACACAGGCAATAACAAATGCGATTTGTGAGATTGATACCCAAAATACTGATTTATATAAACAAAATTCATTGGATTATATTTCTCAACTTGAAGATCTCGACAGCCAGTTTGCCGAGTTTTTTGCGACCGTCAAAAATAAAACATTGATTTTCGGAGATAGGTTTCCGCTCAGATATTTTGTAGATGAATACAGCCTCCCATATTTCGCAGCTTTCCCCGGCTGTTCGAATGAAACAGAAGCAAGCGCTGCAACCATTGCATTTTTGATTGATAAAGTAAAAAAAGAAAAGATCGGCACAATATTTTATATTGAATTTTCAAATCATCAAATCGCCGACAGCATAGCCGAAGCTACGAATACAAAAACTGCGCTTTTCCACGCTTGCCACAATGTGTCAAAAGAAGAACTGGAAAACGGCGCAACTTATTTATCACTCATGAAACAGAATCTCGCGACACTAAAGGAGTCCATGGATTAACATGGCGCTTCTTGCGTGTAAAAATATCAGTTTAGCGTATGAAAATAATATTGTCTTAACCGGGCTTTCTTTTTATGTAAATGCCGGTGATTATCTGTGTATCGTTGGCGAAAACGGTTCAGGTAAAAGCACGCTCATAAAAGCTTTGCTTTCATTAAAAAGTCCGCTCAAAGGCAGCGTTATCTTCGGAGAAAATCTGACGCAAAATGAAATTGGCTACCTGCCGCAGCGATCAGATGCTCAGAGTGATTTTCCTGCAAGCGTTTGGGAAATCGTGCTTTCGGGGTGCTTAAACGGGCGAGGGTTGCGACCATTTTATATAAAAAAAGAAAAAAATAAAGCTGCTTCTTCCATGGAAAAACTTGGCATTACAGAATTAAAAAATCAAACATTTCGAGAACTTTCCGGTGGTCAGCAGCAAAGAGTCTTGCTTGCGCGGGCGCTTTGCGCCACAAAGAAAATACTCCTTTTGGACGAACCGGCAGCCGGGCTCGATCCGCTTGTCACAAACGAATTGTATTCTCTGATTAAACAGATTAACAGTGATGGTATCACGATTATTATGGTTTCTCATGACATAGCCAGCGCAGTAAAATATGCTTCACATATTTTGCATTTGCAAAATAATCCTGTTTTCTTCGGCAGCACTGCCGATTATTTAAAGAGTCCGGCAGGCAAACAATTTTTAGGAGTAATAAATAATGATTGATTTGTTTATAGAAATGATGTCATACACGTTTTTGGTGCGTGCCGTCGTGGTAGGCATTTTGGTAGCATTATGTTCTTCACTCCTTGGTGTGAGCTTGGTGTTGAAGCGATATTCCATGATAGGAGACGGCCTTTCACATGTCGGTTTTGGCGCACTAGCAGTAGCCACCGCTCTGAATGCATCGCCACTTCAAATATCTGTTCCGGTCGTTATGATCGCCGCTTTTTTATTATTAAAAATAAGTGAGAACAGCAATATAAAAGGTGATGCGGCTATTGCACTTATTTCCACCAGCGCCCTTGCCATTGGGGTTATGGCAATATCCGTGACATCGGGCATAAATATAGATATTTATAATTATATGTTTGGCAGCATTCTCGCGATGAGTAAAGCCGATGTGGCACTTAGTATTGCCCTATCAATTACCGTGTTCATTTTATATATATTTTTTTATTCCAAGCTGTTTGCCGTTACCTTTGATGAGAGCTTTGCAAAAGCTACAGGTATTAAAACCAGCTTATACAATATGCTGCTCGCACTTCTTACCGCGGTCACGATCGTAATCGGAATGCGACTTATGGGCGCACTGCTGATTTCGAGCCTTATTATATTCCCTTCTCTTACTTCTATGAAAGTTTTTAAAAGCTTTCGCGGAGTTGTTATCTGTTCGGCGATTTTATCGGTATTATGTTTTATTACCGGAATTGTCCTTTCTTACATTCTTTCAACTCCGGCGGGCGCAAGTGTGGTATGTGTAAATATTCTGCTCTATTTTACTTTTTTTATCTTTGGATTTTTGAGCAGACGAAGAAAGTTTTCAAAATAAACTTATTTTCTTATTGACCCTGATTTTAAAATATGATATCCTTTGGTTAGTCTTGACTAACCAAAGGAGCTTATTATGAGTGTAGTAATCATCGGCGGTAATGAATGCATGGAATGCCGATATAAAAATATTTGTAAATCTTATGGATGCAGAGCGAAAATTTTCACTAAAGAAAACGGAACACTAAAGAAAAAGATAGGTACTCCCTCTTTGATCATACTTTTTACGAACACAGTTTCACATAGAATGGTGATTGTCGCGCTTGACGAAGCAAGAAAAAACAATATTCCCGTAATACGTACACATTCAAGCAGCGCTTCTGCATTGTGTAGTATATTAGAAGAATATTGTGCGTCATAAAAAATTTCCTAATCATAAATTATGCTGTTATGAACAATAGCGTTAACATGCATAAAATCACTTACTTCTACTTTACATGTTTCTTAATAGCTTCAAAACTCTTTGCACTGATAACATGCTCGATTTTGCATGCGTCTTCAGCGGCCGTTGCCTCGTCCACCCCAAGCATCACGAGCCATTTTGACAGCAGCGTGTGCCTCTCATAAATCATCGCAGCAACCTTATATCCTTGTTCCGTAAGTGTGATATGCCCATCACTGTCCACGTGAATATATCCGTTTTCACGGAGATTTTTCATCGCAACGCTGATGCTTGATTTCTTATAGTCCAGTTCATTTGCAATATCAATCGAACGAACAGACGGATTTCTTTTACTTAAAATCAAAATAGTCTCTAAATAATTCTCGGCCGACTGCTTTATTTTCATATTTTCCCTCCTGCTGCCAAAGGCTATTATAAAATATCATATCATATACTTGACAAAAGTTCAAATTTGGTAAAAATAGAAATTTTTATCAAAAAAACTATTGACAAAACAGGTTAGCATATGCTAACCTTATTTAAGTTAGATCAATCTAACTTAATGTTCCACTGACATAAAAGGAGTGATCATGATGCCGCTGACAATGGCGAAAACAGGCGAAATGAACTTTATAAAAAAAGTTACCGGTAAAGAAGATATCAAGCGTTTCCTTGAAAGTCTTGGTTTTGTTACAGGCAGCAATGTCATCGTTATTTCAAAAAACAACGGTAATGTCATTGTAAATATAAAGGAATCCAGAATCGCAATCAGTCAGGAAATGGCAAATAAAATAATGGTATAAATATAAATTTTACCGAAAGGAGTTATCTATGTTCACATTAAGAGATGCAAAATGCCGCCAAGATGTCACCGTTGTGAAGCTTCACGGGCAAGGTGCGGTAAAACGACGTATCATGGATATGGGCATTACAAAAGGCACACAAATCCATATACGTAAAGTTGCGCCTCTGGGGGATCCGATTGAGGTGACAGTAAGAGGATATGAACTATCAATCAGAAAAGCGGATGCGCAGATGATTGAAATCGAATAAAAAACATTATGCCAGAGAAAATTCTCTGTTATTTTTACACTTATGGTTAGTTTTTTCTAACTATAAGCATGCCATAAGGAGGGATAAGAATGTCTATTAAAATAGCTCTTGCCGGCAATCCAAACAGCGGCAAGACAACGCTTTTTAACGCACTGACCGGTTCAAACCAATTTGTCGGCAACTGGCCCGGTGTGACAGTAGAAAAAAAAGAAGGAAAACTAAAAACCAACAAAAATGTTATCATCATAGATTTACCGGGGATATATTCGCTTTCACCCTACACTCTTGAAGAGGTAATCGCCAGAAATTACTTGATTCAAGAACGCCCCGATGTGATTTTAAATATCATTGACGGCACGAATATTGAGCGAAATTTATATCTCACAACGCAGTTGCTTGAGCTTGGTATTCCCGTCGTTATAGCTGTTAATATGATTGATATTGTCAATAAAAACAAAGATAAGGTCGATATAGAGCACCTCTCCAAAACGCTCGGTTGCCCCATTGTTGCAATTTCAGCCCTGAAAGGAACTGGTATTGATGACGCAGCAAGCAAAGCAATTCAACTTGCCGAAAAAAATGTGAAAACGCCTGTCGTACATAGATTTGATAAAACAGTTGAAGACGCACTTTCTGTCATTGAAGCTACACTAGATGACAGCATTGACGATGCACAAAAGCGTTTTTATGCAATTAAGATTTTTGAACGGGACAGTAAAATTGACCAGCAAATCAAAGTTGATCCTAAAATTGAAAATATCATTACCATTGCAGAAGATAAGTTAGATGATGATTCCGAAAGTATTATAACAAATGAACGTTATAAATATATCACGTCTATCATCAAAGACAGCTGCGTAAAGCAAAATGCAGGAAAGCTGAGCATCTCGGATAAAATTGATAAAATTGTGACCAACCGTTATCTGGCACTTCCCATTTTCGCCATCGTTATGTTTATTGTCTATTATGTATCTGTAACAACAATTGGCACGCTTGTCACAGACTGGGCAAATGACGGTGTGTTTGGCGAAGGCTGGAGCTTATTCGGGCTCAGCATACCGGGTATTCCTGTACTGGTTGAAAACGGTCTAAACAATTTGGGCACAGCCGCCTGGCTCAACAGCCTGATTATCGACGGTATTATAGGCGGTGTGGGCGCAGTACTTGGCTTTGTGCCGCAAATGCTCGTATTGTTTGCTTTTATTGCTTTACTCGAAGCCTGCGGTTACATGGCGCGTGTCGCTTTTATTATGGATAGAATCTTTAGAAAATTCGGTCTTTCCGGAAAATCATTTATCCCGATGTTGATTGGCACGGGCTGCAGCGTTCCAGGTATTATGGCTTCCAGAACAATCGAAAACGACCGCGACAGAAAAATGACGATTATTACGACTTCCTTCATTCCATGCGGCGCAAAACTGCCTATCATCGCTTTGATTGCAGGCGCCTTGTTCGGCGGTGCTTGGTGGGTGGCCCCCAGCGCATATTTTGTCGGCATTGCGGCTATTATTTGTTCCGGTATTATTTTAAAAAAATCACGCATGTTTGCCGGAAACCCTGCTCCTTTTGTCATGGAGCTTCCCGCCTATCACTTACCGACTGTAGGCAATGTACTGCGCAGTATGTGGGAGCGCAGCTGGTCTTTTATCAAAAAAGCGGGCACGGTAATTCTGCTCTCAGCCATTGTGATTTGGTTCCTATCAAGCTTTGGAGTCGTTGACGGAAAATTTGGCATGGTAGATGACATAAGCGATGGATTTCTTGCAGGTATAGGAAACGCCATTGCCTGGATCTTCTCTCCTTTGGGCTGGGGCCATTGGCAAGCAGCGGTGGCAACCATTACGGGGCTTGTTGCTAAAGAAAATGTGGTAGGCACTTTCGGCGTGTTATACGGCTTTGCGGAAGTTGCCGAAAACGGAGTGGAAATTTGGGGAACGCTGGCCTCAAGCTTTACAATTATTTCCGCATATTCATTCCTGGTATTCAATTTACTGTGTGCTCCCTGTTTTGCAGCAATCGGAGCTATCAAGCGTGAAATGAACAGTGCAAAATGGACTTGGTTTGCTATCGGATACCAAACGCTATTTGCTTACGCTGTCGCATTTTGCGTCTACCAATTCGGAAATTTCTTTATCACAGGAGCATTTGGAGCCGGCACTGTCTTTGCTCTGATCACCGCAGCGCTGTTCCTTTTCCTGCTCTTTAGACCCTATAGAGAAAATGACAGCCTGAAAGAAAAAGCAATTGCATAATATAGAAAGGAGCATAAAAGATGTTTACATTTATTACAAATAATCTTGCTACCATTCTTATCAGCCTAGTTATCGCTGCAATTGTTGCTGTTATTCTCGTCTATATGAGAAAAAATAAGAAAAAAGGCGCCTCTTGCAGCTGCGGATACGCTTGTAAGGGTTGCGCAAGTTCTTCGATATGTCATGACACAAAAGAAAAATGATATGAGAATATATAGAATATATACCTACATAGCAAAATAACACCTAAAACAGACAGTATTTGAACTGTCTGTTTTATTTATATGATCATCAATAAACTGATTATAAAAAAGATATTGACTTAGAGTAAACTACAAGTGTTATTATTATATTAATTTCTTTATATTTTTCTATTATTGACAAAATAAAGTTTATAAAACAGGAGGGATTTGCACATGGCGTATTTAGGAGAAAATATAAAAAAACTCGGATTTGGTCTGATGAGGCCTCCGATGATAGGTGATGAAGTAGATATCGAGCAATTAAAACAAATGGTGGATTTATTTTTGGAAAAAGGTTTCACATATTTTGATACAGCGTATGGATATCTAAACGGCAAATCAGAAGAGGCAATCAAAGCTGCTCTCGTAGATCGCTACCCGCGGGAAAGTTTTTTGCTCGCCACCAAGTTGCCGGCATGGGCCGGAGCCAAAACAGCGCAAGAAGCGCAAGACATGTTTTGGACTTCCCTGAAACGAACAGGAACAGGCTATTTTGATTTTTATCTTTTGCATAATTTAGGCGATAACCGCACACAAGCCTTTGACGACTTTGGCATTTGGGACTTCCTGGCCCTACAGAAGCAAAAAGGTCTTATTAGGCACCTCGGTTTTTCATTCCACGACACAGCCGACGTGCTTGATGATGTGCTCATAAAACATCCCGAAGTGGAATTTGTTCAACTTCAAATCAACTATGCCGATTGGCAAAGCCCCACAATACAGTCACAAAAATGCTATGAAGTAGCCAGAAGGCATCATAAACCGGTCGTTATTATGGAGCCTGTCAAAGGAGGTTCTCTGGCGGATCTGCCCGGATATTTGAATGCTGTTTTAAAAGAAGCAAACCCAAATGCATCGATTGCATCCTGGGCTATTCGCTATGCCGCATCCCTGAATGGTTTAGTCACCGTGTTGAGCGGAATGTCAACACTTGAACAAATGAAAGACAATTTGTCATATATGCAAAACTTTCAACCGCTCAGCAATGATGAAAAGAAAATCGTAGAAAAAGTACAGCAAAAGCTAACTTCGATTCCCAGTATTCCCTGCACAAGCTGCCAATATTGCACCAAGGGCTGCCCACAGGAAATTGTGATTCCAAAAATATTTGGTGCAATGAATATCCATTTGATTTACAATAATTTAAAAGAAGCAAAAAGAAAGTATATGTGGGAAACCAGGTCGGGAGGCGTTGCCTCTAAATGTATCGAATGCGGTCAATGTGAAGCTGCATGTCCGCAGCATATTCATATCATAGACGAGTTGAAAAAAGTCTCCGAGATATTAGAAACATAATCAATTTTACAGATAATATTTTGATGGACTATAGAAAAGAGAAAACACACTATGAGAAAACAGAAAGTTGCCGTAGTGACAGGCGGGGCAAGAGGTATTGGCAAAGCCATTTGTGATGAATTTAAAAAACAAGGCGTTATTGTATGTGTCATCGACCTATTGGCCAATGATTATTTTATAGGCGATATTGCAGATTACGACATGCTCTGTGCCTTTGCTGACAGAGTTATCACCGAATATGGCAAAATCGATTTTTTGATTAACAATGCTTGTTTAACAAAGGGCGGGCTTGCCGATTGCTCCTATGATGATTTCAATTACGTTTTGCGTGTAGGTATCAGCGCGCCTTATATGCTCACAAAACTTTTTATACAACACTTTAGTGACAATGCAAGTATTGTAAATATCTCATCGACGCGGTATCTTATGAGCCAGGCAAATACGGAAAGCTATACGGCCGCCAAAGGAGGTATTGTTTCTCTGACACATGCGATGGCTGTCACCCTTAAAGGCAAAGCACGTGTGAATTCTATATCTCCCGGCTGGATCGATACAAAAAATACAAGCTTTTCCGATGCCGATCATGCTCAGCATCCTGTAGGAAGAATCGGAGAGCCTGCTGACATAGTCAACGCTGTTATGTTTCTATGTGATGAAAAAAGCAACTTTATTACGGGGCAGAACATTACCGTAGATGGTGGCATGACAAAATCAATGATTTACCATGATGATGATGGTTGGAAATATAAAAAATAAAAAAAGGATATGACATGAATATTACAAATAAAGTAGATTTATATAAAAATAACGGCTTTGATATATGAGATGACAAAACCGCAATTTTTATTACTTCTTTATGGAATTAATTTAATCTATAATTAAATTTTAGGCCTATTTTAACTATTTATTAAGCAACGTTTCCATGCAGCCTTCGGCTGCTTTTATGCCGTCAATAGCGCTGCTTACAATGCCACCCGCATACCCGCTGCCTTCCCCTGCAACAAATAATCCTTTCACATTAATACTTTCACAGTTTTTATTTCGAAGCAATCGAACAGGAGAAGATGTTCTGCTCTCAGCCGCCGTAATATAAGCATTCGCGCTGTCAAAGCCTTTTAATTTGCAGCCAAAATCCATAATGGCCCTTTTCAAAGGTTCCGTTATGCTTTGCGGCAGGCAATCATGCAGATCCGCTTTTCTGATACCCGGAAGATAGGATGGTGTTACTTTGCCAAATCCTTTGCTGTCTGTATGTGAGAGGAAATCGCCGAGGCTCATAACAGGCGCGTTATAGTTTTCGCCTCCCAAAACATAAGCCTGGTGTTCAAGTTTCCTCTGGAATTCAATTCCGGCAAGCGGCATCGCTGAATTAAAATCTTTTTGATTGACTGTGATCACAACAGCGCTGTTTGAATTGACGGCATCTCTTTTTGAATAACTCATTCCATTGATGCAAAGCATTTCCTTTTGTGTAATGCAGGCAATAACTTCTCCGCCGGGGCAATTGCAAAAGGTATATATGCCTCTGCCCGAACTGTCTTTGTATTTTAATATATATTCAGCCGCAGGAAGAGAAGCTTGTAAATAATGTTTCTGATACGTTGCCCTGTCGATATCACGACGAAGATGCTCGACACGCACTCCCACCGCAAATGGCTTCGGCTCCATTGCCAGCCCTTTTTCATACATCATTTCGTACGTGTCACGTGCGCTGTGTCCGGTCGAAAGAAGAAGCACATTGGTTTTTATTTCCAAATCTGCACATTGAACAGCCCTTACCGCACCATTCTTTATATCCGCATTTTCAAAACAAGTGTTGAAATAAAATTCCGCTCCTCTGCAGACGAGGTCATCTGTCATATTTGTAATGACTCTTCTGAGTATATCTGTGCCTACGTGCGGTCTGTGATCATATAAGATGCTTTCATCGGCTCCATACTTTACAAAAGTTTTCAATACTTTATTGTGACGAATATCTTTACTTCTGCTTGTCAGTTTCCCGTCGGAAAATGTGCCTGCCCCACCTTCTCCGAAGCATACGTTGCTTTGTGGATTGACCACTCTGTTTTTCTGAAAATGTTTTATATCCTGTATGCGCTGTGTTATACGTGCACCTCTCTCGACAATGATTGGTGCAATTCCATTTTCTAAAAATGTCATCGCACAAAATAATCCCGCAGGGCCGCATCCGACGATGACCGGCCGGGCCTGTAATGCTGTTCCAGTAAAAACTCTATTCTTATCGTTTTTTACAGGCTCGTATGCCTCTAATAATTTGCTGTCTGGCCTTGGACATTTTAAAGCAAAGATTGCTGTATAAACAGTGTAAATATCTTTATCTTTATGTCTTAAGTCCAAAGAACGCCGCAGGATTTTAAAATCAATAAGATCTTCCAGCTTTATTTTTAACAGTTCCGCAGCCTTCTGAATAGGCTTACTATTATCATAAATGCTTATTTTAAAATTTTTTATTATATAATAATTCATATTCCTTTAGATAAAATATCAGTATGCATTTTGATTAGCATACTGTATTTTTGTTTATTATCTTTCTTTGATTTTAATTTATGGTACTGGATCAATAGCTACCGTAACATTAATTTTAGGAGGGTCTACGATCACTACGCTATCTTCATCAATATTATATTTAGCGAGTAACGTAGTGTCTTCTTTTTCTTTGCCTGTCAGACTCACCACAACGGATATGTTTGATAAATCTTGATCTCTGCTGATTACTGTAACCTGATTTGGTTCTGCAGTAAAGGAGCTTATCGCATAACCGGATGCAGGCTTGCCTTGTACCGATACCGAAATATCCGCATCCATTTGATATCCCGTAAGAATATCAATCGTTGTTTCTTCTTTGCTGAAAGTGATTCCTTCCACTTTTATGCCAGCCTGTGTATACGCATAAATTGGTTGTTCCAAGGATGCGTCTTCCGTGATACCATTTAAATTCACGGTTGCTCCGACGTTATCGATTGTGCTGATAATTTTCTGAGGCCCTGTTATTGTAACAGTTGAAACAGATGAACTCATGGAAAATACCGCAAGCCCGTTATCGAGTGAGCCTGTACTGTTTACGCTGATGGGCATATCTACTTGTATCAAATCATCTATCGTGATGGAGACATTGGCAGGGCTGATGCTGCTAAGCTCCGCACCGTAAGGCAGCCCGCTTACCTTGACGGGGATATTATACTCACCAGCCTCGTCGATATCCGATACATCCATATATAGTTCAAAATCATCCGATTTTACGGTGCCCACAGTCAATACCGGGCCTTTTAATTTCAAATCTACTTGTATTTCTTCATCCAAAATAATAAGATCTTTAGAAGTGAGTGATTGCTTGCCTTGAATACTCACATCAACATTAGACATATTACGGGTCACCGTGGGATTTTCCTCGTTTAATGCTACCATCCAAATCATGATAGCGATAACTAAAGAGAGCGCAATATAGAGAAGTTTATTTTTCTTTTTGTTCTTTGTCATTTAAATTAAACCTCCATAAACCCTCTGAATTGATTGTGCTTTCTTTTCGTGTCAGTCCTTCCACTAAAAGCTCTTTTAATGAAGCGGCATTTAAGAATCTTGACAGGCTCCCTTTCTCAGCAATGGAAATTGTTCCTGTTTCTTCCGATATAATAACAATGAGTGCATCGCTTACTTCACTCATCCCTATTCCCGCTCTGTGTCTCGTGCCGAGTTCTTTTCTTAAATTTTTTGCTTGCGTAAGAGGAAGCAGGCATCCTGCCGCCATTATTTTTGAATTTTCGAGTCTTATCACGGCAGCGCCGTCATGAAGAGGGGTATAAGGCACAAATATATTCGTCAAAAGCTCCGAACTTATATCTGCTTCCATTTTAACCCCGGTTGATATAATATCCTCTAAATTGGATTGCCGCTCAACAACAATGAGCGCACCTATTTTATTTTTTGCCATTTCAACGGAAGCTTCAACAATTTCGTCAATGATTTTATTTGGCGTTACATCTTTACTTGTAAAAGAAATAATTTTCTTTACAATTTTATTTTCAGAAAATGAAGTGCTTCCTATTTTGCTCAGCACTCTTCTCAGTTCCGGCTGAAATACCACAACGAGCACGATCAAGCCCACTGTGAGCAGATTTTTTAATATGTAAGAAAGCGTGATAAATCCCAGCCAATCACTAAGCTGCGTAAGTAATAGGATAAGTAAAATCCCTTTTGCCGCTTGCGCCGCCTGTGTGCCGCTGACCCAATAAATTATTTTATATGCAATATAGGCAACAATCGCTATATCAATGATATTTTGTATGCTTATCATCGAAAACAATTCTTTTGATACTGTCAATAAATCCATCATATTTATCACCGCTCATATATTTACGAGAGTCTCTCTTATATATCATACTATAATAAAAATATTTAATAAAGATTATATTTTACGAATATTTTTCATATTGCATTTATTTTATTTAATATTTTATTTAAATATTGTCCCGTATAACTGTTTTTTACATTCGCGACTTCTTCCGGCGTACCTGTCGTGATGATGCTACCGCCCTTGTCCCCACCCTCAGGACCCATATCGATAATATAATCGGCGCATTTAATCACATCCAAATTGTGTTCGATGACAACGAGCGTGTTCCCGTTTTCTTTTAGACGCTGTAGCACCTTTAAAAGTTTATCCACATCCGCCGTATGTAACCCGGTTGTGGGCTCGTCCAGTAAATACAAAGTTTTACCGGTCGGCCTTTTGCTCAATTCATAGGCAATTTTGATTCTTTGTGCCTCTCCACCCGAAAGTGTTGTGGAAGGCTGTCCTAATTTTATATATCCCAACCCCACATCATTGAGCGTTTGCAGCTTGTTTCTAATGGAAGTGATACTTTCAAAAAAACGCAGCGCCTCCTCTGCCGTCATGTCGAGCACTTCGGCAATATTTTTACCTTTATATTTTACTTTAAGAGTCTCCTCGTTATATCTTTTTCCCTTACAAACTTCACAGGCGACGTAGACATCGGAAAGAAAATGCATTTCTATTTTTATGATACCGTCTCCGGAGCAGCTCTCACATCTGCCGCCTTTGACATTAAACGAAAAGCGGCCTTTGTTGAATCCCCTCATTTTTGATTCTTTTGTCATTGCAAACAATTCCCGAATGTCGTCAAAAACTCCGGTATAAGTTGCGGGATTACTCCTTGGCGTACGTCCGATCGGAGACTGGTCGATCTCAATGACTTTATCAATATTCTCAAGCCCTTCGATACGGTCATGAAGACCGGGTTTCACATTGCTTTTATAAATAGCCTTCATCATCCCTTTATAAAGGATTTCATTGACCAGTGTGCTTTTCCCGGAACCTGAAACACCTGTGACAAGTATCATCATACCTAAAGGAAATGCTACATCAATTCCTTTTAAATTATTCGCCTGCGCATTGATAACTTTTAATTCCTTACCATTCGGCTTCATGCGTTCCTTCGGTACCGGAATCTGTTTTTTTCCGCTTAAATACTGGCCTGTGATTGATTTTTTGTTTACCTTTATTTTCTCGATACTTCCTGATGCCACAACTTCTCCACCGTGAATTCCCGCACCCGGTCCTATGTCGACAATATAGTCTGCTTCATACATGGTTTCTTCATCATGTTCAACAACAATGAGTGTATTATCTAAATGAACCAGTGCCCGAAGTGTGTCGAGCAGTCTTCTGTTATCTCGTTGATGCAGCCCAATACTCGGTTCATCGAGTACGTATAATACGCCGGTGAGGCCCGATCCTATTTGAGTCGCCAGACGTATTCTTTGGCTTTCTCCTCCCGACAGCGTTGCAGCCGCACGGAAAAGTGTGAGATAGTCAAGCCCGACATTCATTAAAAACATCAGTCTTTCTTTGATTTCTTTTAAAATCTGTGCCGCGATGATTGCATCTTTTTCACTTAATTTTAAACGTTCAATAAATTGTAATGCATCTGCAACCGATAATTTTGTAAAATCGATAATATTGCATCCGCCCACCGTAACAGAAAGCGAAGCCTTTTTTAATCGGTCGCCTCCGCATGCCGGGCAAGGGGTATAACTCATAAAAGATTGATAATATTTTTTCATGCCCTGACTTTCTGTTTGATGATATCTTCTCTTAATGGTAGGTACAATGCCTTCATATACAGGATTAAACTCTCCGGCAAAATTATCGGAGACATAATTTATCTTCAGCTTTTTACCGTCTGTGCCATGCATGATAACATGCTTCACTTTATCGCTCAACTGTTCATAAGGCGTGTTGATGTCAAAATGATATTCTCTTGCAAGTCCTTCCAAATAATAATAAGCCATACTGCCTCTTTTAGAAAAATTCCATCCGGCGACATCGGCTGCTCCCTGTACCAAAGATAAAGATTTATTTTTAACGATCATATCTTCATCCACTTCAAATAATACCCCGAGCCCATAGCATGTCGGGCATGCTCCAAACGGAGAATTAAAAGAAAACACTCTCGGCTCCGGCTTATCTATACTGATGTTGCAGTCTGGACATGCATATTTTTCAGAATAGACTCTTCTTTCTTTATCTAATATATCGCAGATAACGATACCGTCAGATAATTTTAGTGCTGTTTGCACGCTGTCGGCAACACGGCTTTTAATGCCCTCTTTCATTTTAAGCCTGTCGACTACAACTTCGACCGTATGCTTTATATTTTTATCCAGTTCAGGTACATCATTAATATCCATCATTTCTTTATCGATAATAACTCTGACATAACCGCTTTTCTTTAAATCGTCTATAAGTTTTTTATGCTGTCCTTTTTGTGCAGTGACAACGGGAGAAAGTATATAAAAAGCCTCCCCTTCATCAAGCGTCATAATATCATTTACCATCATGTCTATACTTTGCGAGCTGATTTCTTTGCCGCATACAGGGCAATGCGCGATACCTATCCTTGCATAAAGCAATCTTAAATAATCATAAATTTCCGTAACGGTTCCCACGGTTGAACGCGGATTACGGTTTGTGGTTTTTTGATCAATAGAAATGGCGGGGGAAAGCCCCTCAATATATTCCACATCCGGCTTATTCATCTGCCCTAAAAATTGTCTGGCATAAGCCGAAAGACTTTCTATATAACGTCTTTGTCCTTCCGCATAAATGGTATCGAATGCAAGAGAAGTTTTTCCGGAGCCTGAAAGCCCCGTGAAAACAACAAGCTTATTTTTGGGTATTTTTAAAGATATATTCTTTAAATTATTTTCATTTGCTGAACGTATTGATATATATTTTCCCATTCATTACTTCTTTCTAAGGCTGTAAAAATGAATTACTAATGATATATTATATCACGATTTAGCTGCCTTTTATATTACATAATTATCCAAAATTTCTTAAACGATGCTATATTGTTTAAAATTAACTTTATATTTAAATAAAGAAAAAACGGTTTTTCTCTTTATCCCGTTTTTTCTTTATTTACTCGCGAATATAAAAATTAAATGGTATTGCTAGAGTGTCAGCACACTTTCATTTGCCTCTATAATCTTTAATATTTCTTGTTGTTTTCCTGTATCTGCATTTATATAAACAATATACCATTCATCATCTTTTGTCTTGCCTTTGAATTCATAACAAAGCACTTCGCTTCCGCCATCCAACGGAATAATGGCGAGCTTTTTAGATGTTATCTCCAGGCTTGAGCTTACGTTTTTTTGTGCTTGCTGCATACTCACACTTGCTTTTGGAATATCTCTGTCATAATGAGACATATAATACGTGCTCGCTTCAAAGCCTACAATTTCTCCGTTATCGAGCGCCACCTGCACTTTCACCAAATCGGGATAAATAATCACATTATCCTGCTCGTATACGAAATTAAATACGGTTTTATTTCCATACGTTTCATAATAGTTTTCACTCATATTTTTAAAACCGTTTTTTTCTAAAAATTCCTTGGCCTTTGCCTGTGCATCTTTTAAGCTTAATTTTTGTTCTTCAATTTCCCTATTGGATACAACCTGCAGTATATGCCCGCCATCTTTGCTTATTTTTATTCTATAGTAGGTTTCTTTATTATCCTCATCAGTATTGCTTTCAAAAACATAACAAGGAATAATCCCGTCATCATCGGTTGTTTTCTCCAAGTTTTTATCATTATCCAAAAATTTGGCTACTAATTCTTTGGCTTTTGCCTCGTCGATCTCCTCACCTAAATCCATCTTGGGGCCTTGTTCTTTAAGTCCTTCCGAAAATGGCCCGTCATAAATCAATTTTGGATATTCCATACTCGATTTATTTATTCCCGAAAAAAGATTGTCTATTTCATTTTCCGTCTCATCACTCAGATAAAAATCGTTATCTTCTCTTAAGAAACTGATTTCACCATTTTGAAATTTTTCCGACAGACTTTCAACATTTTTCATAATGGTGTAAACGCCATCTTTTATTTTTTGAAGATTATTCATTTCTTCTTCTGTAATATCCTCACTCGAATCCACTTTTTGAGCGACGCTGTAACAGTAATCTCCCGCCTGTGTAATGACTTCACAGCTTTCTTTAAGAGAAACATGACTTAGCGGCAAATTATTGACTGCGGTAGAACCCGAAATGCTGTATCTCCAGGCATCCAGCAGTAAATTTCGCAGATAGGAATCATTGCTTGCCACAAGCGCTTTCGACAGGGAAGATTCCATATTTTTCAGCGATTCCTGCAATGTTATAAAATTATCTTCATAAGTGTTTGTGACCAATGTTTTATAACTTGTACCTTCTTCATTTGTGTTGTATCCCCATATGCCAAGCACTACAAGCGCCACTGCCAGTACACCTATAACTAAATTCTTACTCATCTTAAAACCTCTTATTTACAAAATACATGCTTTCCGATCGTTACGATAATCGGACGAGAACGTATCCATTTATTTGTGGCTGTTTCTGGATTATAATAATAAATTGCGCCTCCCGAAGGATCCCATCCGTTTATGGCATCTTTTGCAGCATTCAAAGCACTCTGATTCGGTGTAAGATTGATCTGTCCGTCGGATACAGCATCAAATGCTCCTTTTTGATAAATAACACCACTGATGGAATTTGGAAAGCCACTATCTTCAACTCTGTTTAATATAACAGCTGCAATTGCCACTTGCCCTGTGTACGGCTCTCCTCTTCCTTCACCGTATATGCATCTGGCGAGAAGATAGACATCATCCGAATAATTGGTGCCGCCTGAAGACGTACTCTTGGTAATAAGATCTGCAAGCCCCATAGCAGTAAGCGTTTCCTTCCCGCATTTACCGTCTACCGTAAGGCCGTTTTTACTTTGAAACAGACGGACGGCTTTTTCCGTTTTAATGCCAAAGATACCATCTACCGCTCCGTCATAATACCCCCAGTTTTTTAATTTTTGCTGTACTTGTTTTACGGACGCGCTGTCGGAACCATAGTAAATACTTGCCGCAAATGCATTGGATGCGATACCGAAGACAAACGCAAATATAAAAAGGCATATAATTACTAATTTTTTATTGTTATGCATAAAATTCACCTCTCGTGATATTTTTTGCGTAACAAAGTAATAATATACATGCGAAAATAATTAATTATTATGATTATAGACTTATTTGAAAATTCAGATGATCATGAAGAATCATGCACAAACTATAAATGTTTATTAACTGCGTTATTTATAAGGTTCAAGATGAGCTATCAGCTGCAGGTTGGCATTGATCTCTTGTTTTATTTTTGCTTCAATTTCATGAATCAATTCATGAGATTCTTCAATACTCATATGCGGCTCAATAAAAATATGCATATCCACGTGCATATCGTTCTTGCTGCCTCTGCTGCGTATGTTATGTACATCTTTAACCTGATTATAACTTAAAACAATTTCTTCTATTTTTTGAATATCCACGGCAGCGGCATCAAGCAAGATACCGCTGTTTTCTTTAAAGATTATATACGCAGCACGCAGTATAAACCCTGATACGACTAAAGAAGTAATCGGATCTATGACAGGCGGCAGACCTAATTTTATGCCTATAAGAGTGATTAAAACTCCGATGGAAACATAAATATCACTTCGTGTATGCATGGAGTCCGAAACCAAAATTTGACTTCCCAATTTTTTACCTTGCTTATATTCGCATACGCTCACAAAAACATTGATGCAAAGAGTAATGACAAGAGCAATCAGACAATCTATCCCTATACTTGGGACAACTGGATTAATGAATCTTTCGATCGCATTATAAATAATTTTGCCGCCTATAAGAAAAAGCATTCCCGAGATAAATAATCCCGCCAGTGTTTCGTATTTTTTGTGTCCATATGGATGATCCTCATCAACGGGCTTCGATGCCAGGCGAATTCCTATCAACCCGATGATATTGGATGAACCGTCAGTCAGTGAATGAAATCCGTCTGCGGTCATGCTTGTGCTGTTGCTGATAGCACCTATGATGATCTTAAGTGCCGCAACCGCTAAGTTGGCGAATAAAATAATCCACAATATTTGTTTTACTTGTTTGAAATTATTCTGCATTACACTGCCCTTGCCTTTCATTGTTTAAGCAAAAAAACCACGGTACAATTACCTGAAATTGTCCCATGGTTCTAAACCCATTGCTTTACCTCAAAGCCCGGCTCCACATGCGAATGCCATATTTTGCCTGCTCAATTTCTATTTTTTATATTAAAATATCTTATGACAGCTTTTTATAACTGTTACAATGTTATCATACATGATACAATTATACAAAAATATATTTAATTATCGTTTTGATTTAGCAATTCTTTCAAGGAAATATTCTTATATGCAAGGGCCTTCTTTGAAGACGAACTAACAGAAATAATATATTGACCATATTTGCTGCTTTGCACAAAAACACTTTCTTTTTGAATAAGAATTCTGATCTTTTTTAAATCCATACCTATGCTCGCACCCTTATACTTGATATAGCTTTCTTTCATTGTCCAAAGCTTTGTAAACAGCTCTTCCTTATTTTTAGATTCAAGCAGCATATTTATTTCTTCGTCTGAACAAACCCTTCTTATTAAGTCTTCTTTCAAAGGTTTTATTTTCTCTATATCGGCACCGCATTCATTATCCGCTATACAACAAATGATTTTATCCTCGGTATGGCTGATATTAAAAAATATATTCCCTTCTTTCAAATACGGTTTTTCATAACGTCCATATGTAAAATGGAGACCCTCTTCTCTGCTTATACCGGCTTCTTTTAATCCATATTCCAAGAGCAAAAAAGATAACACACAAATCAGCCTGTCTTTCAAATGGATATATTTTTGTGCCTGTATGGCTCTCTGGGGCGGCATACGCTCTATTAAACTCAATACTTCTTTTACATCAATATTCTCCATATCGTCAAAAATATAAATGATCATCTTTTCTTACTTTCTTCATTACCGGTCATTATAAAAATACATCTTCCCTCATTCATATCGACTTCGACGACCTTTACATTGATGACCTGCCCCATTTTATATACTTTACTATTACGTTCGTTAAAAAATAAAAATCTTTTCGTATCCGATACATAATAATCATTTAAATAAGAAAAGGGAACAAATCCTTCAATGAGGCTATCGAGTTCAATGAAAAACCCATTCATTGTGATATACGAAATAACAGCACGGTACTCTGTTCCTATCTTATCAGATAAGTATTTAGCCATCTTTATTTTCATCACATCGCGTTCCGCTTTCATTGCATTGCGCTCAGTTTTTGATATATGGGCGGATATATTTGCAAGCTGTTCATTCGAATATAGCTGATTTTCACTATTATTTTCTAAAAGTTCACTTAAAACTCTATGCACAATCAAATCCGCATATCTTCTGATTGGCGAGGTGAAATGAGTATAATATTTCGCAGCAATCCCAAAATGTCCGGTATTCTTATTTTGATATACGGCGCGCTGCATGCTTCTGAGTATAATATTTTTGATTAAGTCTTCCTCAGGCCTATCCTTTATGTTCTCCAATAACTCCGCAATTTTTTTAGGGTGCATATTCATAATATTAATTTTATATCCCATGCTAAAAAGTACTTCTTTAAGTGCGGTCAATTTTTCGGTTTCCGGATGATCATGTGTTCTATAGATACACGGATAATTCAGCCAATAGATATGTTCCGCCACTGTTTCATTGGCAAGCAACATAAATTCCTCAATGATTTTATGCGCTTTAAGCCTTTCTGCTTTTTTGATTGTCTGCGGCCATCCGTCTTCATCAATGATTGCCTCCGCTTCGGGCATGTCAAAATCAATACTGCCTCTTTTCTTTCTTCTTTGCTGATTTAAGATATCACAAAGCTCATCCATTAAAAAAATCTCTTTTTCAAAATGCCGATACTCCATATCTTCATGTGTCTGTTTATTTAAAACCGCTTGCACACCCGTATATGTCATTTTTTTCTTTGACCGGATGACAGACTTCATTATTTCGTAATTTTTTACATTCCCGGATTTGTCTACCGTCATGATAACACTGACAGTCAGCCTTTTTTGCCTTTCCTTAAGACTGCATAGTTGCGAGGAAAGCATATGCGGCAACATCGGGACGGCATAATCAGGAAAGTATACACTGTTTCCTCTCTCACATGCTTCCCGGTCAAGAGGAGTATTCTTTTTTACATAATGGCTCACATCCGCAATATGAACCCCTAAAATATAAGTTTCATTATCTTTTCTTATGCTGACTGCATCATCCATATCTTTTGCGGTCAGCGCATCAATGGTAAAAATATTTTCACTGCTTAAATCAACGCGGTTTTTTATCTCAGATACATCGATCTCCAAATTTATTTTAGCAGCCTGATTCATCGACGCATCATCGAAGGTATACTTAATAGCATTGTTAATAAGCACACTTTTGATATCCGTGCCCTTGCTTATGGCATTGCCCAGTACCTCGATGACTCTGCCTTCTGCTCTTTGCTGATCTTTTTTTATGATTTCAAAAAGTACCCTATTTTTATTTCTGGCATTAAATGTGTTCTTATCACTTACATAAATATCACGGAAAATACCTTTGTTATCGGCACGAATAAAAGCACCTTTTTTAGTCTTTAAGAAAGTCCCAATAAGGACTTTATTATTATCCTTTAGGATTTTTATGACTCTGCCTTCATTATGAGGTTTATTTTCTTTTGTAATGCATGCCAAAACTTCATCGCCGCTCAGTGCTCCTGCCAGTTCTTCGCTAGGTATATAAATATCTTGTGCCCTGTCATTGAGAACAAAGCCATATCCTCCTGAAGTTATTTGCAGTGTTCCTTTTAGTAGGCTGTTTTCTTTAGGCAAAGCATACCTATTTTTTTCAAATAGAAGCACCGCATCATTTTCAAGTTCCAATAAAGCTTGCTTCAATTTGTTTCTTTCTTTATTCGTATGAACATCCAGCAAATAAGCAAATTCTTTAAAATTCAGCGGTTTATATTTTTCATCTTTTATTATGTTTACTATTAACTGCTTTACATCCATGATTGCTCCGTACTCATCTCAGTCGTATTATTGCCATATTAACATAAATTCATTCGTAACACAATTCACACTCAAACTTTGCTTTCTTAAACAAAAAAACCGATTGCATACACAACCGGTTACATCTTTTTTATTTTTTCTTTTTCTTATGTTTATAATTCGGATTTTCAATAAATTTTCCGTTTTGGACGATAAACATATCGTCAACATTGATGCCCTGATCTCTTTTTATTTCCATTTCGATTTGTTCCTTTTCTTCGGTGGTTGCTGCCTGTGTTTTTCTGATGTCTATATCATATTCGTATAGCCTTTTTAAAAACATTTCTTTTCGCTCGCCTACACTGATAGGTATATCGTCATTTTTTACTGTGATCGTATATTTATCTTTATTGTATTCAAAACTATCCCCACCTCGAAGTGCTCTTAAAATCGCTTTCGTGGAAGGCCTTGCGTTTAGTTGGCGTGTTTTTGTGGGCTGTTCCAAATCATCTTCGATATGTATGGGTTTCGCTAAATCCTTAATAGAAAGCTGTGTGGTATCGGATAACTTTTCCTTCAAAGAGCCGCTTTGCATTTGAATATTTTCTTCCTGCTCTTGCTGTTGTGATTTCAGTTTAGCCAACTTTTCCTGCTCTTGCTGTTTTCTTAATTCGTGCCCGATATCTTGCACAGGTATATGTTTTGCGTCATTGTTCTGCGAAAGTTTATTTTCCGCAGATTGATCTGCAACACTTCTTATATATTCTTTGAGAGGGGAATTTGTCTTAAACAAATCTACATACATAGCCATCTCAGGATCAAGGAATGTGAGCTGACCTTTTTCTATTTCCGGGTTTTCTTCCGGCTGTTCTTCGCCGGCCGCTGAGTCTTCTTGCTGTATATCTTCCTCCTGCGGTTCGCTCTCATCCGTTTTTTGCTCATGCACTGATTGATCGACATGCAAAATATCTTGTTCTGTAATCTCTTCTATGATCAACGCCTGGCAGTCATCTTCATCTTTGAGCATCAATTGATCAATTTCAATGATTTTTTCTTCTTCAATCTCCAAAACAGAAGATGCAAATTCTTCATTTGTTTTATCTGCTTGACTCGTTACAGCATCTTCTGACTGCGGTTTCCCGGTTTGTTTTGTATGAAAGCTAAATTCATTTGCTTCCGGTTCCTTGACTTCCGATATCTCTTCTACCAGACGTGCGATGGCATTATATTCATTGTCATCATATTTATCATCTGCCTCGCTACTCGGATTAAAAAATTCATTAATATCCACAAGTTTCACATCGCTGTTGAAATATTTTTCTTCTCTCTCCACTTCTTTTTTAGGAGTTAGATACATTTGTGATTTTTTTTGTACAAACATTTTCTGAACAGCCATGAATAACCCGATAAATATAATAACGTCCCCGGGACTCACGGCAACGCTAAACGGGTAAAAAGATGGCATCGGAATAATATCTCCGAGTATTTTAAGCTTTGTATCGCCATCCATCGCACTGCTGATTGCAGTCATTTTTTCTAAGAAAACATTTCCGGAGTCTTTAAGCCCTGTCAGTGCTGCCGAATCGAGGGATAACGGCATTTTGCCCCCGTTTATGAATGTAACGGCAAAATTTAAAAATACGCCCATCAAAATGATAATGAATTCAGGTTTATCTACATTTTGAAGCAGAAAACCCATTAAAAGCAGATAACTGAACAAATAGATAAACATGCTGTATTTTAGAACCGAATCCGGCAGTTCGCTGCCGAAAAAAACAAGTCCTATCTGGATAAGTATGTATAGGAAAAATAATACTTTAAATTTTACCTCATAATTTAAAATATTATGTATTTTCCCTTTTCTTATTACTGCAATAATAAAACTAATTAAAATTACTTCAAGAATCATACAAATTCGTACCTTTTCGATTTTTATCTGCTTATTTTAATAATTTTATCATAAATAATGTAAAAAATAAAACTCTTCTGCATCATTTTTTTAGTCAAAATCTGTAATTTATATATTTCTTTTAAGTATGATTACTATCGGATAGATTATAAGATGTTTTTTTTTATTTTTCATTACTCATCACTATATCAAATATCTCATGTGGATTGCTTACTGTGTACTTTACGCGAATATCTTCAAATTCTTTTTCTTTACCGTAGCCGTATTTTGCCCAGACAAAATCCATTTGATGCAGCTGTGCACCATACGCATCATAATATCTGTCCCCGATCATAATGCATTCATTTGCTTTGTGGTTCGTATACTCTATTACATAGCCCAGTAATTCTTTTTTACTTGAAAACGACCCGTCTTCATTGCTTCCTATAACACAACTAAAATAATCTATCAAATGACTGTATGATAACATTTTTTCGGCAAATGCTTTGTATTTTGTCGTCGCAAGTGCAAGCGCTACATTGTTTGCTTGCAATTTAGAAAGCAATTCTTCTATACCGTCATACAGCTCATATTCATACATACCTTTTTCGATGTAATATTGTCTGTAAATTTTTACTGCTTCAATCGCTTTTTCGTCAGAAAAATGATAAAACCGACTAAAGCTGTCATATAGGGATGGCCCTATGATATCATCGTCATGCACATCTAAATATTGCATACCCATTTTGTCGAGTGCGTATTTAAACCCATTGATAATACCCGGCTTTGTATTTGCTATTGTTCCGTCTAAATCAAATATGACACAATTATATCTTCCCATGGGAGTTCCTTTTTTTGTCTGCACGCTTTATTCCGACACTTTTTTCGTTAATCCGTAGAATTCACGAACTTTTTGCGCAATTTCATCACATATCTGCGGATTCTCTTTTAAATATATTTTTACGTTTTCTCTTCCCTGACCCATTCGCTCTCCGTTATAGGAATACCAGGCTCCCGATTTGGCTACAATTTCACATTCAGTTGCTATATCCAAAATATCGCCTTCTTTGGATATACCCTTGCCATACATAATGTCAAAATCGGCCGACTTAAACGGCGGCGCAACTTTATTTTTTACAACTTTTACCTTCGTGCGGCTGCCGATCATATCTGTTCCTTGCTTGATGACTTCTATTCTGCGCACTTCCATTCTCACGGAAGCATAGAATTTAAGCGCTCTTCCGCCCGGGGTGACTTCCGGATTGCCAAACATAATGCCCACTTTTTCCCTGAGTTGATTGATAAAAATAGCACAACAGTTACTTTTGCTGATGGCTCCTGCCAGCTTCCTGAGTGCCTGCGACATTAATCTTGCCTGAAGCCCGACATGCTGGTCGCCCATCTCTCCTTCTATCTCTGCTCTGGGTACCAGTGCCGCCACCGAATCCACGACTACAATATCCACCGCCCCGCTTCGCACCAATGCCTCCACGATCTCTAAAGCCTGCTCTCCCGTATCGGGTTGCGATACAATTAAATTATCGATATCTACTCCGAGCGCTTTTGCATAAACGGGATCAAGCGCATGCTCGGCATCGATAAATGCGGCAATACCTCCCTGCTTTTGCGCTTCAGCCGCTATATGTAATGCCACCGTTGTTTTCCCTGATGATTCCGGACCGTAGATTTCCACAATTCTGCCTCTCGGCACTCCACCGATACCAAGTGCAATATCGAGCCCAAGAGAGGATGTGGATATCGCTTCAATATTCATATCGGAAGCGTGATCCCCGAGTCTCATTATAGACCCCTGACCAAATTGTTTTTCCAAATTTTTTATCGTTAATTCTAAAGCTTTATCCTTTTCCATTTTCTTTTCCTCCGTTCGGTTCCTATAAAATAATGAATCATTATCTTTCTAATATTTTATGTCTCAGCATATTCAGCGCTTCATTGCCCATTCTTATCTGATGCATTTTTCTTCTGGAGGCATAATGAACTTTCTTTACTGTGATTTCTCCCTTGAAATATACGGATATATAAACCAGCCCCACCGGTTTATCCTTACTGCCTCCACCCGGGCCCGCAATACCCGTCACTGCAATTGCAGCATCGACACCGCTTAAGCGGACTAAGCCTTGTACCATTTCAATCGCTGTCTGCTCACTGACCGCTCCAAAAGTATCAAGCGTTTGTTTTTTTACTCCTAATACTTTTATTTTAGCTTCATTGCTGTATGTAACAAATCCTCCGTAAAATACTTCGCTCGAACCCGGATTTTCGGTAATTGCGGCGGAGATTATTCCGCCCGTGCATGATTCGGCTGCCGCAAATTTCAACTTGTTTTCTTTCAACAAGTCTATCATTACTTTTGATAGACTGACATCTTCATTTGCAAAAATGCCGTCTCCAACCCTTGAAGTAATGACTTCTTCATACTTATCTAAAAACTTATCAGCTTCTTTTTTACTTTGAGCGTTTGCTGTGACACGCAGTAATACGCCATTTTCTTTGGCATATGTGGCAATGGTCGGATTTGTTTGCTTGTCTATAATATCCATGAGTTGATATTCTAATGCACTTTCCCCGTATCCGGTGATCATATAATATCTTGAATAAAACGACTTGCCGGACTTTTTCATCAAATAGGGCAGTACTTGTTCATCAAACATAGGAACCATTTCCTTGGGCGGACCCGGAAGAAGAATAATCGCTTTTGTTTTTTCTTCATTTTCAATAATCACCCCGGGAGCCGTTCCATTGTTATTGTTTAGCATGATGGCCCCTTCAGGTAAATACGCTTGTTTCAGATTATTCGGCGTCATTCGATCGCCAAACATGATCTGAAGCTTTTGCATCCATTCATCGTTGATTTCAAGCTCAACACCCATCAGTTCGGCGGCAGTTTCTTTCGTTAAATCATCTTGAGTCGGGCCAAGCCCGCCTGTTGCTATAATGATATCGCTGCGCTCAAATGCCTGCTTGAAAGCTTCTTTCAAACGCAAAGGATTGTCGCCCGTAACTGTGTGATATAACACACTAAGTCCCAACTCATTTAAATTTTTTGAAATATATTGTGAATTCGTATTGACGATATCCCCTAAAAGAATTTCTGTTCCAACACAAATAATTTCACTTTTCATCTGTTTTCTTATCCTCCTATTTTATACGAATGTTTTTTCGATTTGTATAGAAATATTCTACACCTGAAATAATTGTTAAAATAACCATAATGTAAATAAACACATCGCCTAAAACAGTTGAGGAAAAATTGCCCGCGATTTCAAAATGCAAATAAATCAATCCTATCATTTGGAAAAAAGTTTTCGCTTTCCCCCATATACCGGCAGCAAGCACGACTCCGTCTGCGGCAACAGCCGCTCGCAGCCCTGTAACTGCATATTCTCTGGCCAGTATGATAAAGACTGCCCAAATGCTTATTCTGTCAATGCTCATAAAACACAGCAGTGCAGCTGTTACAAGCATTTTATCTGCCAATGGATCAGCAAATTTACCAAACGATGTAATTAAATTTTTATTACGCGCTATGTATCCGTCGATAAAATCAGTAATACTTGCCAATATAAAAACGATAACAGCATAGTAATAATGATTTTTAAAGCTTAATAAGAATAATAAAATATATATCGGTATAATAATAATTCTGCTTAAAGTGAGCTTATTGGCTATATTCATTATTTAAAACCGTTCCTAGTAGATCGTATGCATTTGCACCATTTATTTTGCACTCATAATACTCTCCGATATTGAGTGTGTCGGGTGAATGAACAAGTATACCTCCGTCTATATCAGGAGCATCCCGAAAGGTTCTGCCTAGATAAATATTATCCTCTAATCGATCATAAATCAATACTTCTGTTGTTTTTCCTATAAATGTATTATTGATTTCATGTGATATTTTCTGTTGCTTTTTCATTAGGCTATGATATCGTTTTGTCTTTATTCTTTGACTTATCTGCTGCGGCATTTCAGCTGCCGGAGTGCCCTCTTCCTGAGAATACGTAAACACACCTACTTTATCAAAGGGGCACTCTTCAATAAAATCCATGATTTCTTCGAACTGCTCTTTGCTCTCAGAAGGAAAGCCGACGATAAATGTTGTTCTAAGAGTAATATCAGCAACTTCTTTTTTTAATTTTTTATAAAGAGTCTTGATAGCTTTTTTGTTCGTATGGCGCCCCATTTTTCTTAAAATATCATCGCTGATATGCTGCAGCGGCAAGTCAATGTAATGCTGCAATTTATCCAAATTTTTAAAGCATGCTATCAATGCGTCGTCTATTTCTTCGGGATACGTATACATTAAGCGTATTCTTTTTAACTTATCGATCTCATTGAGCTTTGTTAACAACGCTGCCAGCTTCTTAGTTTGATACAAATCAATACCATATAGGGTTACATCTTGTGCGACGAGCACAATTTCATTATAACCATTTGCCGCAAGATCATTCGCTTCCGCAAGGATATCTTCCATCTTTCTGCTGCGATATTTACCCCGTAATTTTGGAATAATGCAATAAGTGCAGCTTCGCGAACAGCCTTCGCTTATTTTTAAATATGCTACCGGTTTTTTTGTAAAGATCTTTCTTTTAGTCTCAACGATATTGCTATCGATGCTGCCAATTTGACATACAGTTTCTTGTGTTTCGATTTTCTTTAAAACATCAATAATTTTGCAGTACTCGCTTGTGCCTATAAAGATATCAATTTGAGGGATTTCTTTCTTTAATTCGTCGGTATATCGTTGAGCCAAGCAGCCTGCAACAACGATTTTTATATTGTGATTGCTTTTTTTTGCTTCGACAGCATTTAAAATCTCCCCTACGGCTTCCTCTTTGGCATCTTGTATGAACGCACATGTATTAATCAGCACGATTGCCGCATCATTGATATCCTCAACAAACTTATAGCCTTCATTCTCTAAAAGATACGCCATGCTTTCACTGTCTGTAAGATTTTTGGCACAACCCAGTGATATTATAAAAACATTTTTATCCATCTTGCTCCTCGGCCTGTGCCATCTCTTCTTTACCGTCGTTTTTTTGACTGAGATATTCATCATATGTAATGAGCACATTTCTCGGCCTGCTTCCGTCTGCCGGCGAGATAATGCCCCGCTCTTCCATCTCATCGACCATTCTGCCTGCTCTGGCATATCCAATCCTGAGTTTTCGCTGTATCATTGATGTAGAGATTTGGCCTCTCTCCATTGCCAGTGTCACAGCTTCATCAAACAATTCGTCGTTGTAATCACTGCTTGCAGATTTTGGCGAATTGATTTTCTCAATAATTTCGGTATTGTAGGCTTCATTGGTACGTTTTTTTATAAAATCTACCATACGCTCTACTTCTTTTTGGTCAATATAGGCACATTGTGCTCTTTGAGGCTGACTTGTACCTGCAGGATAATAGAGCATGTCCCCGTTTCCAAGTAATTTTTCCGCGCCGGCCATATCAATAATTGTTCTGGAATCGACTTGTGAAGACACCATAAAAGAAATTCTGGAAGGAATATTGGCTTTAATGAGCCCCGTGATAACATCTACCGATGGACGCTGTGTCGCAAGCACCAGGTGCAGCCCTGCTGCGCGTGCAAGTTGAGCAAGCCTACAGATAGCGCCTTCCACTTGCTGCGGTGCAACGGCCATTAAATCTGCCAATTCATCGATGATAATAACAATGAGCGGCAGCTTGGCATGTCCTTCTTTTTCTAATTTATCATTATAGCTTTTAATATCTCTGACTTTGTTATCGGCAAACTTTTGGTATCTGTCCATCATTTCCATAACAGCCCAGTTCAGCGCGCTTGCCGCTTGTTTCGGGTCTACGACTACAGGCACCAAAAGATGAGGAATCCCATTATAGATATTTAGTTCCACCATTTTGGGATCAATCAAAATTAATCTTACATCTTTCGGAGAACTGCGATATAATATAGAAGCTAAAATCGCATTTACGCATACGCTTTTACCGGATCCCGTAGCACCGGCGATGAGCATATGCGGCATTTTCTTTAAATCGCACATTAAATTCTGCCCCGACAAGTTCTTGCCGAGCGCAACCGCAACGGGAGATTTATTTTCTTTAAACTCTTTGGATGCGATCACTTCCCGAATATGCACTGTCGTAATATTTTTATTTGGAATTTCTATGCCGACAGCGCTTTTGCCGGGAATCGGCGCTTCAATTCTCACACGTGGCGCAGCCAATGCAAGAGCAATATCATCCGATAGATTTACAATCTTATTAACACGGATCCCTGCCTGTGGCTCCAGTTCATAACGAGTCACCGTAGGCCCCACGGATATGCCTACAAGCTTTGCATTAATACCGAAACTAGACAGCGTATTTTGCAGTTTTTCCGCATTTTTCAGCGTCTCCTGACGTGTGCTGTCTGACGCAGATTTATATTCGTTTAAAAGCGATATAGGCGGAAATATATATTTATCGTTTTTAACTTCGTTCGTCTGAATATTCTCATTTACAATTTCTTTTTTCATATCGCTTGTATGAGCTTCTTCTGCTGTTTCGTTTTCTTTGTTTAATTCTATTTTAATCAGTTCTGCATCTCTTTGTTGGGGAATATCTTTCATGACATGACTATTTTTTTCTTCCGGTTTCCCCCTGCTTTTGCGACTGCCGCCATTTGTGTTATCATCAAGCTGGGCCATCCATTTTTCAACCTGTGCAAATGATTTATCATCTGTGCTTAATTCTTCATTAATAGCATCATTGACAAGTTTTCTGTCTTTAGAGTCTACCTCTCTTTTATCAATCAGGTTATGTATAATTTCTCCGAGACTTTTTCTGAAGATAAAAAGGATCAGACCGATCGATATAAAAATAATAAACAAATACGCACCCGTAACAGAAAACAATTCGACAATAAGCTTCGAAAAGCTCATGCCGACCAAGCCGCCGGCATTTTCCTGCACCTGCTCTGTGGCTATCTCAAATATATTCTTAAAAACCGGATCGGAGATCGTATCAATGCTGTTGATATGTAATATAGTGCAAAAATTAATGAGTAATATAAACAAAAGAAATATCTTTTTATTCATTCTTAAAGGCCGATACTGAAAGATGATATAGATGCTGCTTGTAAGCAGTACCGTCATCAGCGCAAAGCTTCCGATATTGCCGAATAACGCTTTACATCCTTTGATATAAGCTTCGCCTACAAGTCCTGCATTTTGCGCAAACAGTGAATAAAAGCCAAAGACGCTTAAAAACAACAAAAGAATACCAATCAATTCATTGATCAATCGCTCTTTTTTTAAACGTTTTTTAATGGTCGCTTGTCTTTTACTCTGTTTTGTTGAAGCCAATATCGATATCTCCTTACTATTGGAATAAATGTGTTAAAAAAATAAACTTTTGACAATAATAACACTTGCAACCGCCCAGCAGTAGTATGCGAAATATTTTAATCTTTCTTTTTTAACTACAAAGACCAAAAGTTTTATTGATACATATCCCACAATTAAAGCGGTAAAAAAGCCGATGATCATCGCCGATGCCGACGTGGCAGTACCGCTTAATGCGAATATATTTTTTAATTCTATGAGCGTAGCCCCAAGCACCGCAGGCATGGAAAGCAGAAAGCTGAATTCTACCGCATCTTCTTTTCTGAGACCGGAAAAAAGCCCGCCAACCATGGTGGACCCGGAGCGGGAAATGCCGGGTATCAAAGCGAACGCCTGAAAAAGTCCGATCGCAAAGGCATTCTTAAAGCGTAACTGGCTGATACGCGTTTTGTTATTCTTCCCCATTTTTTCGCCAAGAATTAAAAGTCCGCCTGTTATATAAAGCATACAGCTTACGGCGATGATGCTGACAAAAATCTCACTCAGTTTATCTTCAAACAATAATCCTGCTATACCGGCAGGAATAGAGCCTATAATCAATAATAATACATATAATCTATATTTATCTTTTCGTATCATTAAACTTTTTTCTCTGAATAGATCGGCAATCATAGCAAAAAATGCCTTTATGACACAGATCACTGTTTTTCTGTATGCTAAAAATACGGCAAGCAGGGAACCTGCATGCAAAAGGATCGTGAACTCTAAAGCGCCTTCTTTTACATTCATAAACGCCTGCGCAATAGCCAAGTGCCCGGAACTTGAAACAGGCAAGAACTCCGTCAGCCCCTGTATCAGCCCTAAAATAAATGCTTGTATATTTGTCATATGTACCTCAAAAAATTGCGTAATATACATTTTACTATAACATATTTTTATAAATGATGATATTCCCTCCCGAATAATTTCGGGACGGAATACAGATGTGAATTGTTCAACTTGATTTTATATTATATCATAGATAAGAATTGTTTAATATTCTTATTTTTCTTTATTTTCTTTGATAAGTTCTTTGAGTTTTTGTAATGCTTTATTGAGCCCCCCTACTTCATCAATCAGCCCGATATCAACAGCCTGCTGCCCAATTAATATACTTCCTATGTCATTGACCATTTCTGTTGTGTTCAACATGAGCTCTATAAATTTTTCACGTTTGATTCTGGAACAGGACACGACAAAATTGATAATGCGGTCCTGCATTTTTTTAAAATATTCAAAGCTTTGCCATACCCCGATAACCAGCCCGTTTGTACGAATGGGATGAAGCGTCATCGTAGCGGTCGGCACGATAAAAGAATACGTTGTACATACCGCTAGAGGCACCCCTATGCTGTGCCCGCCTCCAAGCACAAGCGATACACTTGGTTTCGAAATACTTCTTACAAGTTCCGCAATTGCAAGCCCTGCTTCAACATCGCCTCCCAGTGTGTTGAGCATTAAAAGCACACCTTTAACATCATCATCTTCTTCTATTTGAGTAAGGATGGGAATTATGTGTTCATATTTTGTTACTTTTTTTTGGGTTTCCAGTATATGCCCTTCTATTTCACCGATGATTGGTATCACTTTAATACCGCTTTTCGCCTCATCTGCAAGAGCACCGCCAAATTCTTTTATATTTTCCGCCGCTTCCTCGGCATATTTTTCATTTTCGTCTTTATCATTTTCATTGATTAATCGATTATCTTTTTTTTCCATAAAAAAACCATCTCCTTAAATTATCGGATGGTTTTATTGTGTGTTTTTATTGATGATTTATACAACGGCATAATAATTCCATACTTAAAATATTTTTTCATGTAGCAGTGCAACAGTCTTTTTTTCATCGGCTTTATCCACTAAGATTGATATCGTTGTATAGGAATCCGAAGACTGCCATACTTTTATGTTTTGACTGCTTAATGCACTCATAATTTTAGCAATAATTCCCGGCACTCCAGCAATTCTCGAGCCAACGATTGTGATTTTGCTGCAATCTTTTTTTATCTCATATTCTAAATTCATATCACCCAATATCTCTTGTGCCTTATGTAGATCTTCTCTATCGATGATAAAGACTGTCTCGCCGATAAATATATTAATCATATCTATACTGATATGACTCTGTGCCAAAGCGTCAAAGAGATTTTCTTCGCTACCTGTGCTCTTTACTTTTATCTGTACCTGTTTATCTTTTGATGTTATTGCCGTAAATATTTTATTATCTGTCCATGACTTCGGAACTTTTGAAATAATTGTTCCTCCGTTACTGCGCCCCTTACATGTGTTGAGCACGACAACAGGCACTCCGCCTTTTTGTGCATATTCCACCGCACGTGGATGAATGACTTTTGCACCAAATTCGGCGAGCTGAAACACTTCTTCATAATCGATTTTCTTAATGATATGCGCATCGCCGACAACTTTTGGGTCTGCTGTCATAACACCATCCACATCTGTGTATATTTCAATGCATTCCGCATTTAAAAAAGCCCCGAGCGCTGTGGCCGTGATATCACTGCCGCCTCTGCCGAGTGTTGTAATATCGTATCCTTCTCCTTGCCCTTGAAATCCTGCAATGACAGGTACAATATTTTCTTTCAATATATTTAAAATAATTGATGTGTCTATATCGACTATATCACTGTTACCGTAAATGCCATTTGTTTTGATACCAGCCTGATATCCGGTCAAAGCTTTTGTGGCATAACCAGCTTTTTTTATGTCTTCGGCTACGATCACGCAAGATATAATTTCCCCGCAGGAAATCAATAGATCGCGATTTCGCGGATCCACCGCTTCCCCGTTCGGAAGCATCTCTAATAATGTATCTGTAGCATATGGTTCCCCTTGTCTGCCCATTGCGGAAACTACAACCACCGGGTTGAGCCCTTTCTCTTTGGCATCAGCAATATTTTCAACGATCATTTGCCGCAGTTCAGGTTTGTTGACACTCGTTCCCCCATATTTTTGCACAACTATATTCATTGTTCAAAGCTCCTTATTATATATCAACCATTATTGTATCCACACCGATTTTGACTATATTTTCCCATGGCACCTGCAAATTCATATCTTCATTGGCAAATGAAAAAAACCCTTGCCTAATTTGCCCGAGCACAATTGCTTCCACTTTTCCGCTGTTTTCATTGATAATCAGATCACATGATTTAAACTGTGCCATTCGCTGTCCCGTGTTAATATTGACAATATCTTTATCGCGCATATCCGATAATCTCATACAAATCACCTCTTAAATAATTTATGAGAGGCACTTGCATTATATTACTATCGCCCTGAAGAACCAAAACCGCCTTCGCTGCGCTTTGTGCTTTCAAGTTCGCTGGTTTCAATGAACTCGGCCTTCATGTATTTACAAAATACCATTTGCGCAATTCTGTCCCCTTTTTTTATTTGATAGGGGACATCCGTACAATTTGTAAATATAATTTTGATTTCTCCCCGGTAATCACTATCAATTGTGCCTATGCCGTTTACCATCATAAGCCCATGCTTTAAAGCAAGCCCGCTTCGACATCTGATTTGCGCTTCATAACCGAAAGGTATCTCCATATAAAGTCCGGTAGACACCAAGCTAACGGAACCGTTTTGCACAAGCGCATCTTCCGCTGCATAGATGTCCAAACCAGCTGCACCCTCCGTGATATATTGGGGCAACGGATTTTCTGAATGATTGATTATCTTTACTTTTATACTGCTCATTTTTTCTTTCATCGTTTATTTATTTATACCTGTTAACGTCTGTTGTAGCCGCCTCTGTTGTTGTTATGGTTATGATTTTTCTTATTCGGTCGATCATTTTCATGATAGCCTTCAGGTTTTGGCAATAAGTCTTTCATAGAAAGATTGATTCTGCCTCTGCTGTCGATTTCGGTCACTTTTACTTTTACAATATCACCGACATTAACAACATCTGTAACACTTTTCACATGGTCGTAAGAAAGCTTTGAAATATGGACCATACCTTCTTTGCCCGGTAGAAGTTCAACGAATGCGCCAATTTCCATGATGCGTGTTACTTTACCTTCATATATTTCTCCGACTTCAACATCTTTTATAATTGCCTCGATCATTTGCTGTGCTTTTTGCGCGTTTTCTAAATCAGGAGAAGATATATATGTTTTTCCGTCATCCATAATATCGATTTTTACACCGGTTTCTTCAATGATTTTATTGATCATTTTTCCGCCCGGTCCAATAACTTCGCCAATTTTTTCATTTGGCAACTGCATGCTGAGCATTCTCGGTGCATACTTGCTCATCTCTGCCCTGGGCTCACTTATCGCCTCAGCCATTTTATTGAGTATAAACAGCCTTCCTTTTCTTGCTTGTTCCAGCGCTTCTTTTAAAATCATTTCATCGATGCCGTTTATCTTTATATCCATTTGAATCGCAGTAATGCCCTCTTTTGTACCGGCAACTTTAAAATCCATGTCCCCGTTATGATCTTCAAGGCCCTGAATATCGGATAAGATGCTTATAGAGTTTTCTTCTTTGATAAGCCCCATCGCTATGCCTGCAACAGGTGCCTTGATCGGCACTCCGGCATCCATAAGCGATAAGGTCGATCCGCACACACTTGCCTGAGAACTCGAACCGTTGGACATTAATATTTCGGATACGACCCTTATGGTATAAGGAAAATCATCCTGTGAAGGAATTACAGGCTCAAGCGCTCTGCCCGCCAATGCACCGTGACCTATTTCACGCCTGCCCGGTCCTCTGCTCGGTTTTGTTTCCCCTACAGAATAAGAAGGAAAATTATAGTGATGCATATAACGTTTGAATTCTTCATCCGTTAAGCCATCTATGACTTGAACATCAGAGAATGCGCCCAGCGTCACCACTGAGAGTGCTTGTGTTTGACCTCGTGTAAACAAAGCACTGCCGTGCACCCTGGCAAGAAGGCCTACTTCGCAGGTGATTGGACGAATCTCATCCATCGCTCTTCCATCGGGACGTATTTTTTCTTTCGTAATCATTTTTCGCACGATTGACTTTTCCAATTTCTCGACCGCCTGAGACAATTGTTCTTCTTGCCCTTCATAATCAGCAGCAAGCGTTTCCATGATTTCTTTGCTAACTTGCTCTACCGCCTCTTCACGCTGGGACTTTTCTTTGTATCTAAGCGCCGCATCCATTTTTTGTGTGCCTATTTCGTTTACTTTTTCAATTATTTCATCAGTTGGAACATAGTATTCCACTTCTCTTTTTGCTTTGCCGACCTGCTTAATGATTTCTTCCTGAAAAGCTATGATTTTCTTAATTTCTTCATGTGCTGCAAGAATGGCTTGTATCATCAGCTGCTCACTTACTTCCTTTGCTCCCGCCTCCACCATCATGATGGCATCTTTTGTGCCGGATACAATTAACTCAAGCTCGCTGCCCTCTCTTTGCTCGACAGTCGGATTGATAATGAATTTGCCCTCTTTATAGCCTACTGCCACAGAACCGGTAGGTCCGTTAAAAGGAATATCTGAAATTGACAACGCAATGGAAGATCCGATCATCGCTACAAGCTCTGGAAGATTGTCTTGCTCTACGGAAAGAACCGTTGCCACAACCTGCACATCATTTCTCATCCCTTTCGGGAAAAGCGGTCGCAAAGGCCTATCAATTAACCGTGATGAAAGAATCGCTTTTTCGGAAGGTCTTCCCTCTCTTTTAATAAATCCTCCGGGTATTTTGCCTACCGAATACAGCTTTTCTTCATAATCAACACTGAGAGGAAAAAAGCTCATGCCTTCCCGCGGAACTTTACTCATCGATGCCGCTACTAAGACATTTGTATCTCCATATCTTATAAATACAGAGCCTGAAGCAAGTTGTGCCAATTGCCCTGTTTCAACTATTAATTCTCTTTGAGCAAATATCGTTTTAAAAATTTTTTTCATTCATTTATCCTTCCTTGATTGCTAAATAACAAATAAAGGCGGAACTTGAACCAAGCACCGCCTCTTAAATTTACTTTCTCAAATTCAGTTTTGAAATGATGTCTCTGTATCTTTGGATGTCTTTGTCCACAAGGTAATTTAAGAGTCTCCTTCTTTTACCTACCATCATTAACAATCCTCTTGTTGAATGATAATCTTTCTTGTTTGTCTTTAAATGTTCGTTCAGTTTGTCAATTTGCGCCGATAAAATTGCTATTTGCACTTCCGGCGAACCTGTGTCGTTTTCTCCGCGTTTGTATGTTTGTATTATCTGCTTTTTTTCTTCTGTTGATAATGCCATTTTATTCCTCCATCATAATTTGGCTATTACCCTGTTATTCGTCGGAAAATCGAGTAACTGAGTAATAGTTAAAACATTTTTGCGCTTATAAATTTTTTTGCGCAATTTGTATCATTATATATCTGTTTTTTAAGTTCGTCAAGATTTTCAAATTTTTTTTCATCTCTTATTTTTTTCAAAAAACAAACTTTAATTTCTTTATCATAAATATTTTCATCAAAATCAATGATAAATGTTTCAATTCTGTAAGGATGATTTTTAAATGTGGGATTCTGACCTACGTTTGTAATAGAATAATATTCACTGTCTTGCACGATCGTTTTGGTCAGATAAACGCCGTTTTGCGGCATCATAAGATCATCGGGCATGCGTAGATTGGCTGTTGGGAATCCCAGTTTTCTGCCAAGGCGCTTACCATTGATCACTGTTGAAATAACATAGAATGCCCTGCCAAGCATGGTATTGGCTTTCTCAATATCACCCTCTGCTAAAGCTTTTCTTATGGTCGTGCTACTGATGATTTCATTGCCCATGCATACTTTATCAACGATTTCTACATCATAGTCATACGCAAGGCCCATCTGCCCCAGCAGCTGCCCGCTTCCTTTTCCGTCTTTTCCGAATCTATTGTTAAACCCAACGGTGACTTTTTTTAAATCAAATTTATCAAGCATATATTTTTTTATAAAGTCATCCGCCGTGGTATTTTTTACTTCTTGTGTAAAATGAATATATACAATCATCTCAACGCCCATATTTTTTAAAATCTCTTCTTTCTGTCTGCGCGTTGTGATATATTTGATTCCCTTGTTTTTATTAATGATATCTTCCGGATGATTGTAGAACGTGAGCACGGTTTTTTTTGTGTTTTGTGTATCCATCATCCGCTCGATTATTTTTTTATGCCCTAAATGCACTCCGTCAAAAACGCCGAAAGCTACAGATGCATTTTCTATTTTATTGTCAATATCACATGCTTTAATGATTTCCATATCCATATTCAAGCATATCAACTATGCTACCTGCTATCTCTTAATTTATTTTAATCTGATTCTTTAAATTTTTTATAACCGTATCGATATCTCCGCTCATATTGCAGCCGGCCGCTTTTTTATGCCCGCCGCCACCATAGAGTTTTGCCACGGATGCTACATCAAAGTCTCCGTTGGAACGCAGACTCACTTTAAAAAGTTCGCTTTCAGCCTGCTTTATTAAAACTGCTACTTCTACACTTTCAACATTTCTGAGTATATCGATCATGTTTTGAAGCTGCATATCGGCTTCTTCATCCATTATTTTGTTCATGTAATCATTGAGACTGATATAAGAAATAATTACCTTATCGTCACTGGACAGGTCAATATTATCAATAATTCTTGAAAGATATTTCAACCGTGTAAGTCCGTATTCTTCTATTTTTTTATTGATAGCACTGAAATCATCTCTTATCTCATATAATGTAGCCACTTTTTTATGCGTATTAGCCGTTACATTGCTATAGCGGAAATTTCCTGTATCTGTCGCAAGTGAAAGATACAGCCATGATGCTGCCTGTGTACTGATTTGAATATTTTCGTATTCGTACATGTCAATAATGATTTCGCCCACAGCCGCGGCACTTTCAAATACACAATTTATTTTTCCGTATTTTTTGTTTGTGACATGATGGTCTATCACAATTACTTCAGCCGCGTTTTTCATATATTCGCTGCCATACAAGTAATTTAATTCCGAACAGTCGAGAGCAATCACTAGATCAAACATATCTGTGGTCGAAGCACAAAAAAAATCTGCCTCCGTATCGATCTTCAGCTTTTCGCTAAGCATGCTGTCAACGACATAGGTAATGTCTTTGCCCATTTCTTTGAGCATTAAACCCAACGCACAAACAGACCCCACCGCATCACCGTCGGGCCCTTTGTGTGTTAAAATTAATATTTTATTGTTTTGCTTTATAATATCTAAAAGCTTACTTATCATTTTTATCTAATTCTTTTAATAGTTTATTTATTTTGATGCCGTATTCTAAAGTGTCATCCGATATAAAGGTTATCTGAGGTGTATGATATGTTTTTAATACTTTTCCCAGCTCTCTTCTTAAATATCCTTTTGCATTGTTAAGCGCGCTTGTTACTTCATCTCTTACTTCTTTGCCTTCGATAACGCTGATATACACTTTTGCAAATTTAAAGTCATTGGAACAATCAACTTTAACAATACTGATCATTCTGTCTTTGATTCTGTAATCATTAAGCTCATCCCGGATAAGCCTGCTGAGCTCTTTTTTGATTTCTTCATTGATTCTATCTACACGATAAGACAAACTATCAAACCCTTTCTACTTCAACCATTTTAAAGCCTTCTATCATATCGCCTTCTTTAAAATCGTTGAATTTATCGATCCCTATTCCACATTCATAACCACTTGCCACTTCTTTAACGTCGTCTTTAAACCTTTTGAGCGATGTAATCGTGGATTCTGCGATAACTATGCCATCCCTAATCACCCGAACACTTTCATTGCGGTTGATGGCTCCGTCTACGATATAACATCCTGCTATTGCACCTACATTCGGTACTCTAAATATCTGGCGTACTTCGGCAGTGCCGGTAGCCACTTCTTTAAATTCCGGATCCAGCATCCCTTCCATAGCTGCCTGAATATCTTCTATCAGTTCATAGATGATGCGATATGTTCTGATATCGACAATTTCTTTTGCAGACAATTTTTTTGCATTCGCGTCCGGACGGACATTGAAGCCCAATATAAGTGCATTGGATGCTGCCGCAAGTGTTACATCGGTCTCTGTGATACCGCCTACAGCACCATGAATAATATTGATTTTAACATTTTCATTTGAAAGTTTAAGCAGTGAGGCCTTGATTGCTTCAAGCGAACCATGCACATCTGCTTTAAGAAGAATATTAATTTCTTTTAAATTCCCCTGCTGAATTTTACTGAATAAATCTTCGAGTGAAATCGGTGCGGATTTTTTCTGCGCATCCGTCTTCTGCCTATTAATGCGGCTTTGTGTTATTTTTCTTGCCTCTTTTTCGCTTTCCACCACATAAAACTTATCTCCGGCAATGGGCACTTCGCTAAACCCCATGATCTCTACCGGGCACGATGGGCCTGCCGTTTCAAGTTTTTGCCCTTTTTCGTTGCTCATGGCTTTGATTTTTCCGTAAATACTGCCGCTTACAACGATATCGCCCAGCTTGAGTGTTCCTGATTCCACAAGTATTGTGGCAATGGTTCCTCTTTGGCTGTCTAGTTGCGCTTCTATGACGTTTCCGACAGCATTCTTATTTTTATTTGCTTTAAGCTCTTCAACTTCGGCAACAAGTAAAATCATTTCAAGAAGCTCTTCAATGCCTTCATTTTTCAGCGCGGATATAGGAACACAGATCGTGTCTCCGCCGTAATTTTCCGCAATCAGCCCATACTCTGTAAGCTCCTGCATCACTCTGTCGGCATTGGCAGTAGGCTTATCCATTTTATTAATGGCTACGATGATAGGAACCTGCGCTGCCTTAGCGTGATTGATTGCCTCAATCGTCTGCGGTTTCACGCCGTCATCGGCTGCAACGACCAGAACAGCAATGTCTGTGACTTTTGCCCCTCTTGAGCGCATTTGAGTAAAAGCCGCATGACCGGGTGTATCAATAAAAGTGATATCTTCACCCTTTAAGTTGACCATATACGCACCGATATGCTGCGTGATCCGTCCCGCTTCGCCCGCAATAACATTTGTGTTACGAATAGCATCAAGCAAAGAGGTTTTTCCGTGGTCTACATGCCCCATAACAGTCACAATCGGCGGTCTCGGAGAAAGCTCATCTTCATTTTCGTAATGTTCCTCGAGAATTCTGTCAACGATATCCTCGTCCTCTTCCATAATGACTTCAATATCAAATTCCTGACATACAATATAGGCTGTATCGAAATCTATTTCCTGATTAATCGTAGCCATAACGCCGAGGCCCATTAATTTTTTTATAATTTCAATTGAATTTTTACCGATTACATCAGCAAGTTCTCCGACTGTGAGCATTTGAGGAATGATGATTTCTTGTCCGGCTCCCTCTTTGTTTAATCTTCTCAGTTTCTCTCTCTTATATGTTCCTTTGCTTTTCTTTACAACTTTCGCATTATTTTGCCTGCTTGTTTTTTCATTTTTATTATTCATTCCTGCAGGTTTAGGAGTAAATTTTGCACTTCTGTCTTTCTTCTTTGCTGCATCGGCATTTCCTTCCACATTCTTGATGTGCACGTTTTTTTTCTGTTTATCTTTTTTCGACTGTGCAGTCACTTGAGTCTGACTTTCCTGTTTAAGTTCTGCTTTATTAGATACACCGGCTTGTTTTCCGTAGTTATTTTTAAAATATTTCACCTGCTGCTCAGTCAAAGCGCTCATATGGTTTTTTGCGGGAATGCCTAAATGATTAAGCTGTTCAACTAGTTCTTTGCTGGATATATTCATTTCTTTCGATAATTCATGAACCCTTATTGCTGCCATATACATTTCCCTCCTTTGAATTTTTTATTTCGCAAATCCGATTATAAATTTGTGTTTTGATATCCTGATTTATATCAATGTCAAATGCTCTATCAAGCTTATTTGTAGTTTTAATTTTTTCTATGCACTCTTGGCTGTCACATACATATGCGCCACGCCCGTTTGCCCTTAAACTTTTATCAAAAAAGATTTCTCCTTCTTTATTTTTCACAATTCGAAAAAGTCTTCTTTTGTCATATTTTCCCCTGCAAATCAGGCAGCTTCTAATTGGAACTTTTTTCATGCCGCAGCCCCCTTATTGAGCCAGATTATTGATTTCATCAACTAAGCTATCAAGCAAATCTTTTTCCTTTTGAATATCAGGATCCACCGCCGGTGCATTTTCATCTTCGCTTTTATTTTTAATATCTATTTTCCATCCTGTGAGCTTTGCCGCAAGGCGCACATTCTGCCCTTCTTTACCGATCGCAAGTGATAACTGATCATCCGCAACAACGACATGAGCTACTTTATTTTCTTCATCAATATCTACTTTCAACACTTCAGCGGGACTTAGTGCACTTGAAATATAGACGACCGGATCTTTATCCCACTTAATGATGTCGATCTTTTCACCGTTTAATTCATTGACGATATTTTGCACGCGAAGTCCTCTTGCCCCGACACAAGATCCTACCGGATCAATATTTTCGTCTTCCGCATAAACGGATATTTTTGCTCTGCTGCCCGCTTCTCTGGCGATGGCTTTGATTTCAACCACCCCCGAATAGATTTCAGGTACTTCCAATTCAAACAGCCTTCTGAGCAGTCCGATATGATTTCTTGACAGAATAATATGGGGCCCTTTCGTCGTTTTTCTCACTTCTGCCACATACGCCTTAATACGCATACCTTGATAATAGTGTTCTCCTTTTATCTGGTTTGCAACGTTTAAAACCCCATCTGTTTTCCCCAGATCCACTATGATATTATTATTGCTTTCTTTTCTTTGAATAATCCCTGTTATCAACTCATCTTGTTTTTGATAAAATTCGTCATAAATAATATTTCTCTCGGATTCTTTTATTCTTTGAATGACAAGCTGTTTTGCATTCTGCGCGGCAATTCGGCCGAAATCTTTTGGATTTATTTCCACTTCCAAAAACTCGTCCAGCTCAACATCAGGCTTGATTTTTTTTGCCTGAAGTATGCTGATTTCATCTTCGAGCGGATGCGTTTCATCTACAACCTGCCTGATAGAATACACTTTTACATCTCCGGTGTCCCTGTCTATTGTGATTTTGATATTTTCCTCAGACCCGTAATGTTTTTTATACGTAGAAATTAATGCTGTTTCTATAGCTTCAATTAATTCTTCTTTGTTGATGCCTTTTTCTTTTTGAATTTCTTCAAGTGCTTGCAAAAATTCTTTATTCATTTATTTTTTCCTCCAGTTAAAACTCATAAGCAAGCTTTGCTTTACTGATTTTTTCAATCGGAACCGCAAAAACTGTATCTTCTATTTTAAATAATACTTCTTTTTCATCATCAGAGAGCCTAACTATCTGCGCTGTAAATTTTTTTCTTCCTTCATATGCAGTATACAAGGCTATGTCTGCCAGTCTGCCGCTGTATTTGTTATAGTCGCTTATTTTTCGAATAGGCGGACAAATGCCAGGAGAAGATACTTCCAAGTAATATTTGCCCTCTATAAAATCTTCTGCATCCAAAAGAGGACTGATGCTGCGCGAGAACGCTTCGCAATCCTGCGTTGTAACGCCGCCTTCCCTATCGATATAAAACCTTAAGATACGCGCGCTCCCTTCCTTTACAAACTCAATATATACAAGTTCAAGGCTTAATGACTCAGCTGTTTTTTCTGCTATTTCTTCGGCCTTTCGTATGATTTTAGACATTTTATCCTCCGATATAAAACTCAATGAGTGGGTTGCCCCACTCATTTATGCGTAACAAGTATATCATATTTGTTATGCTTATGCAACTTATTCTTAAAAAAATGCAAACTGATCTGTTTTCTGGAGACCATCCAGTGCTTTGAGCGCAATCAGCTCTTCCAACACCGCCGTTGAAGCCGATGTTCGCTTTTTTAAATCTTCAATCGATGTGAAAGAGGCAATCTTGCTTTGCTCATAAATTTTTTTCGTAACTTTTTCTCCCGCACCTTCTATAACTTTGTAGGGAAGCACCAGTTTATTATCTGCAATAATAAAATCATTATAATGTGATTTGCCGAGCGTGATTGTTTCAAATTCATATCCTCTGCATAACATTTCAAGCGCGATTTCAAGTGTAATCAACGTATCTTTTTGTGTTTGCGTCATGCTTTTTAATGAGTAGTATTTTTTTATTTCCTTTTTAATGGCATCCGGCCCTTTGAGAATCGTTTTTAAATCAAAATCTTTAGACCGTATTGAAAAATATGCGGAATAATACGCCAGCGGATAATATATTTTATAATAGGCTACCCTAAACCCCATCATGACATAGGCTGCCGCATGCGCTTTTGGAAACATGTACTTGATTTTATTGCACGAATCAATGTACCAATCATCAATTGCGACTTTTTTCATTTTTTCAATATCACTATCTTTGAGACCTTTACCTTTACGGACACGTTCCATAATGTCAAAAGCTGTTTTGGATTCCATGCCCATTTGTATCAAATACAGCATAATACTGTCACGCGTTGAAATAACATTTTTTATGGTAGCTGTGCCGTTTTTAATATATTCTGCAGCATTATTGATCCAAACATCCGTGCCATGCGAAAGCCCCGATATACGTATCAAATCGTCGAAGCACTGCGGTTGGGCTTGTTTTAACATTTCACGAACGAATTTTGTTCCGAATTCAGGCACGCCGTATGTGCCCACATCCGTGAGAATATCACCGTCTTTCAGATTCAGTGCCTCTGTCGATGTAAATAAGCTCAGCACTGTTTTGTTATCAAATTTAATTTTGTTAACATCATATCCCGTCAATTTTTGAAGCGCATTGATCATAGACGGATCATCGTGCCCGAGCAAATCCAGTTTTAAAAGCCTGCCTTTGAGTGCATCATAATCAAAAGATGTCGTGATTACTTTTTTGCTTTCATCATTCGCCGGATACTGAACAGGTGTGAATTCATAGATTTCCATACCTTGCGGCAAAATGATAAGCCCTCCCGGATGCTGACCTGTAGTACTTTTCACATCACTGCATCCTATTTCGAGACGTTTTTGCTCGGCTGAATTCATAACCAGCCCTCGGTCATCCAAATATTTTTTAACATAATTTCTCGCAAGGCTTCCCGCAACTTTACTGATCGTTCCTGAACGGAACACATTTTCAACACCCAGCATCTCTTCCACATATTTATGGATTTTGCCTTGATAATCACTTGCAAAATTCAAGTCGATATCAGGCTCTTTATCACCTTCAAAACCCAAAAAACACTCAAACGGGATATCAAAACCATCTTTTTCATATGCGCAGTTGCAATGCGGGCAATCTTTATCTGGCAAATCCGCACCGACGCCATATATTTTCACATCCGCAAACTCCGTATGTTTGCAGATTGGGCATACATAATGAGGAGGAAGCGGGTTTACCTCGGTGATACCCAAAAATGTTGCCGCCAGTGATGAGCCCACAGATCCTCTGGAACCCACAAGATATCCGTCATCTTTTGCTTTATGCACTACTCTTTGAGCTAAGTAATATAATACGGAATAATTATATTTTTCAATTACTCCGATTTCTTTTTCTATGCTTTTTTCAATGAGTTCCGGCAAGGCTTTTCCATATTTTTCATGTGCTGTTTTATAGATATACTCTGCAACCTCTTTTTCCGCTCCTTCCAATACCGGCGGATAGGAACCTTCCGGTATCGGGCGGATAGCATCTTCTACAAGGTTTGTTATGGCTTGTGTATTCTCAACGACTGCCCTATAAGCCTTTTCTTGCTCCAAATAATAAAATTCATCCAGCATTTGGGACGTGTTTCGAAGATAGAGCGGTGCCTGACTATCCGCATCGTCAAACTTTAAGGCATTGAGCAGCACCGCGCGGTATATGCTGTCTTTTTTATCAACGAAATGCACATCTCCCGTAGCTACATAATACTTGTCTGCTTTTTCCGTAAGAGAGATAATATCTTTATTGATTTGTATAATATCCTCTTTTGAAGAAAGTATACCATCGTTTACCAAATGCATGCTGTTACCGACAGGCTGAATTTCCAAATAGTCGTAAAAGTCTGCAAGCTTTAAAAGCTGCTGCTCATTTCGCGCATCCATAAATGCCTGAAATATCTCTCCAGAATCACAGGCGCTTCCGATAACAAAATTTTCTTTATATAAAGCAATTTCGCTTTTCAACATTTTTGGCCGCCTGTAGAAATACCGAAGATTAGAATTCGAGACAAGCTTATATAAATCTTTCAACCCCTGTTTATTTTTCACCAGAATTGTACAGTGCATATGAGGTGCCTTTTTATCACTTTCGGGTGATTTTTTATACTCTTTGAGTTCACCTACCGAGCAAAGGCCATCTGCCTTTGCGGCAGCGAGAATATGCAGCAGCACTTTTGCCGTTGCCACCGCATCATCCAAAGCCCTGTGCGCATGCCCTATATCAATATTTAATAATTTCGTGACCGATTTCAGCTTATATGTCTTTAACTGTGTATATACACGCCTGCACAGATGGAGGGTGTCCAGATAAATAAATCTTTCGTCATACCCTGTCTGGCGCAATGCTTTATTGATAAATGCGGAATCAAAAGCTGTGTTATGTGTGCAAAGCACCTGCGTATCTTTTGCAAAACACATAAATCCGTCCATCACTTTTTGCAATTTATCGGCATTTTCCAACATTTGCTGTGTGATAGATGTCAGCGCAGTAATTCGCTGCGGAACGGGTCTTTTTGGCTTTACCAATGCCGAATAAGTATCAATGATTTTTGAATTTTTTATTTTAACGGCGGCCAGCTCTATAATTTCATCATTTCGCGCACACAGCCCCGTTGTCTCGACATCCACAACAATGATTTCACTATCTATGGGTGCCTCGGTTTTCTGACTTAAAACAAAGCTTTCGTCGTCAACCATATACGCTTCAAGGCCATATATGACTTTAATTCCATATTTTTTTGATAATGCATACGCATCGGGGTACGCATACACACCGGCATGATCCGTAATAGCCACGGCCTGATGACCCATTTTGCTGAGCTTATAAAAAATATCTTCTATTTTAGAGACCGCATCCCGCTCACTGTATTGACTGTGACAATGAAGCTCCACTCTCTTCTGCTTGCTCTCATCTGTATATTCACCGATCTCTGTTTTGAAGAATCCATAACACTGGATATATCGATCGTTTCTGTACTCATCAAATGCGATTTTCCCAAAAATTTGCGCGTGTCTGCTTTTTTTTATTTTATCAAAAAGTTCTTCTATTTCACTCTTATCACAATTTATTCTAATTTCGGCGGAAGACTGCTCGTCATTGAGATATACTTTGATATAAGAACGCAGCCTGTTCTCAACAATTTCAGCATAGAAACATCTCCCGCAAGCAGCAATCGTCTCTCCTGTCTGCCTTAAATATACATTTTCAAGGCTTTGTATCTTCTGTTTGCTTGCCCTGCCATAGAGAAGTTCTCCGGCTACATGACCGATATTTTTTTGCATCATTTTTTTATTAAAACTATCTGTTGGTTTTTTCTTTTTTTGCTGCGGCATATTTTTGCTTTCGTCATGAGTGTCCGCCGGATCTTCTTTAATGCCGGCAGTGTTATCTAATTGTATGATTTCAAACTGTACGGTAGCATCTAATCCCGCATCTCTTTTTATATAAGATCTTATTTTCTGCTCGATCAGCTGTTCCGAAAGCATATCTAAATGATTCTTTGACAGGGCCGGTATATGAACGATATCTTCTTTGACATACCAATTTTCAGATAAAAATAAAGCTGACGACGTGTTTTCATCAGCAAGATACTTAATAATTTTTTTCTGATTATCTTTAATATATGTATCCAGCTTCATTTTTTTAATTGTAGTCTGCATAATTTTTATCTGCTTAAAAAAATGATACTTCTCATATATTCTTTTTTTAATCTCATCAATATCTTCACTGCCAAGAATATTCTCCGACAGTAAATAAAAAACCGCATCATTCTCTTTAGTCAGCAATACTTTTTTAATGATACAGCCTTCGGCATTTGCAATACCGGTTGTATCAATAAATTCGCTAAGATGTTTATTGTTCATTACTCCCTCCCCTATTATCAGTGTTTGCTTTTTAGTAATTCGTCTAATTTTTCAAGCAGAATACAAATTGCTTCATCTTCTTTTACTGTTTGTGTGATAACTCCTTTTTCAAACAAAGCCGCATTGCTCGCTCCAAACGCAAGCCCCAAATCGGCCTCTTTTGCTTCTCCAGGCCCGTTTACCACACAGCCCATCACTGCTATTTTTACATATGCAGAGATTTCTTTTGTTCTTTCTCTGACTTCTTTCGCATAACGGATCACATCTGCTTTGCATCTGCCGCACGTGGGGCAGGAAATTACTTCAATCCCATATTTTTGTATTCCAAGTAAACTTAGCATACTCTTGGCCGCAAGCACTTCCTCGACCGGGTTTTCGCTTAAGGAAACCCGCAGTGTATCACCGACTCCGTTTAACAACAGTGCCCCCATACCCGCAGAAGACTTTATGATGCCGTCATGATAAGTGCCGGCTTCCGTGACGCCTATATGGAGAGGATAGGTGCAGCTACTGCTAAAAAGCATGTTCGCCTGATAGGTAGTGTATACATCCGAAGATTTTATTGATATAACCAAGTCGGAGAAATCTTCTTTTTCTGCAAATTCCACATATCTGATTGCTTCTTCCTGCAAAGCTTTCGGTGTTGGAGAACCATATTTTTGGAGTAAATCCTTAGAAAGCGAACCTGAATTAACTCCGATACGCACTGCGCAGCCGTATTTTTCGGCTGTTTTTAAGACGTGCGAAGCTTTTTCATATCCTCCGATATTGCCCGGATTGATTCTTACTTTATCTGCTCCGTTCTCCATACATTTTATAGCAAGCCTATAGTCGAAATGGATATCCGCCACCAAAGGAAGCGTAATTTGTCGCTTGATTTGCCGCACAGTGTCTGCTGCCCGATGGTCGGGGATTGCGACGCGAATAATATCACACCCGGCATTATCAAGTTCATTGATCTGCCTGACTGTATTCTCTATATCCGCCGTATTGGTCTTTGTCATAGACTGCACGGCAATTTTTTGTTCCCCGCCAATGATGACGCTACCTATTTTTACCTCGTTTGTTCTTTTTCTTTGAATTGTATCCATTACATCTCCATTAGAAGAATCGTATAATATCATTGTAAGCAATGACGATGGCAAGCAAAATCATCAAAGCGAACCCGATAAAATGAAATACGTTTTCGCGTTCCTTCTTTATCGGCGAGCCCTTGACGGCCTCTACCAAAAGCAAAAACACTCTGCTGCCATCGAGGGCGGGAATCGGAAGCATATTGATAATGCCAAGGCTCATGCTGATAGCGCCTGCAATCTGCAACACGGCAGCTGCCCCGTAGCTTGTCATGTCACTGACGATTTTTACAACACCGATCGGCCCTGTAAATGCATCGATTCCGACAAGGCCTCTGATAAGCCCTATGAGTGTGGCAAAAATCAACTTTATATAGGTTCCAACAAGCACAACCGCTCTCGCAAATGCCGCAAAAATATTTTTTGTTGCCTGTGGTGTTACCCCTATGATATATCTGTCTTCGTCCTCAACATAAGCAGGCTGTATTTGAAATGTGAGATATTCGTCTGTGCTCTGTCTGTATACTTGCACACTGAGCGTTTGCGACGAATCGGTATCGGCGAGCGCCGCGCTGATATCCTCCCATTGATTTATCTCGGTATCTGCAATCATAATGATTTTATCGCCTGTCTGCATGCCGGAAAGCTCTGCGGGATAGCCTGAAGAAAATCCTCCGATAGTTGTTGTTGGAATGCCGACAATCATGAGTGCGATCGCAAAGAAAATAAATGCGGTAAAGATATTCATAATAGAGCCGGCCGAAAAAATAAATGCGCGCACTAACTTTGGTTTTGAATTAATGCTGTCTTCACTTTCTTCTTCGTCAGATTCTCCGACTATTTTACAATAGCCTCCAATCGGAAGCGCTCTGAGAGTAAAAAGCGTATGCTTACCTTGCTTTTTTAAGATCAGAGGGCCCATGCCTATCGCAAATTCTGTAACACCCACTTTACACAAGCGGGCAGATATATAATGTCCTGCTTCATGAACGGCAATTAAAACGCCGAATATCAGCAAAGACAATAATATTGTCCAAATATTAATCAATTGTTCCTCCTTATGCTATTAAAGCATAAAAATATATAATCGGTATTACAAATAATATGCTGTCTATTCTATCTAATATGCCACCGTGGCCTGGAAGTATATTACCAAAATCTTTTTTATTAAATTTCCTTTTGATCAAAGAAGCGCTTAAATCTCCGAATTGGCTGCAAATGCTCCCAAGTGCTCCGACGACTGCGTAGTGCCAGATCGGTGCAGCGAGATGAAAATGCATTGTGAAAAATACACCGCTCAATATGCTGATGATGATTCCAAAAGCAAGCCCTCCCACGGCTCCTTCTACACTTTTTTTCGGACTGATTGCCGGACATAGTCTTCTTTTGCCAACACTGATTCCTATAAAATAAGCCATTGTATCCGTGGCACATGCAACTAAAAAAATAAGCCATACTAAAATGTGTCCGTTATGTAGAGAAAAAATATTCACGACCAGCCCCAAAGGCAAGGGAATATAAATCAAAGAAAATATCTGATACATGAGTTCATTTACTTCATATTGTTTTTTCAATATATTATAAATGAAAATGCCCATGACACTAAACGTTATAACGACCGAATAAATCATCGGTCTATATGAGACGGAGATATAAATAATAATACCGAGCACAATTGTGAGTATGAGATCAATTTTCCTCTTATGGTAGACAACATTTAAATATTCATACATCGCCAGAGCACAAACAATTCCTGCCAGCACCGCAGTTGATGCCTGCCCCGTCAATAAAGCTGCTACCAAAAATATTCCGATAACAATCGATGCAATAACTCTTATTCTCATTTAATTTTTCAACCCTCCGTAACGTCTGTCTCTATTCTGAAAATCATAGATGGCATTACACAAGGTCTCTTTAGAAAAATCTGGCCAGTAAGTATCTGTAAACCATAATTCGGCATAGCTTAGTTGCCAAATCAAAAAGTTGCTGGTTCGCATCTCTCCGCCCGTACGGATCATTAAATCCGGATCCGGCATACTCTTTGTATACAAAAAACCGCCGAACATTTCCTCGTTGATATCTTCAACCGATAACTCGCCGGCTTTTACTTGCTGTGCAATTTGCTTCGTTGCATGGATGATATCGGCTCTGCCTCCGTAGTTGAGCGCAATATTTAGATTTAATACCGTATTGTTGTTTGTTTTTTCTATAGCGTCAACAGCACATTTCCTTGTAGCCTCAGGCATTTTGTCAATTGCGCCGATAATGCGTATTCTTACACCTTCTTTATCCAGCTCATCAATTTCTTTTTTGAAATATTCCACCATCAGACGCATAAGTCCGTCAACTTCGTCTTTCGGCCTCTTCCAATTTTCGGTTGAGAAAGCATATAATGTAAGATATTTTATATCTAAATCAACACAAGCTTTTACGATTGTGCGAACTGCTTCGACACCTTGACGATGACCGTATAGTCTGGGCCTATTTTTCTTTTTCGCCCATCTGCCGTTGCCATCCATAATAACGGCAACATGTGTAGGCATATTATTTTTATTGATTACATCACAGTATTTTTTGCTCATATTCTTACTCTCTTTTATACAACAACTTATTTACTAACATAAATACCCGCAATGAAAGGTTTGAATGCTGCTTCGTACCTTCAACGGGTATCGGATATACATGCTCCCCATATGTATACCGCATAGTCAAGGACTCATTTAATATTTATATTTCCATTATCTCAGTTTCTTTAACTTTTATGATTTCATCTACTTTTTTGATTTTATTATCTGTGATTTTTTGAATACTATTCTCGCCGCTTTTACAGTCATCTTCCGTTATTTCACTGCTTTTTTGGGCTGATTTTAATTCTTCTATGGCTGTACGCCTGATATTTCTGATTGCGACTTTTGTATTTTCGCCTTCTTTTTTAGATTGTTTGACAAGGTCTTTTCTTCTCTCTTCGGTAAGTTGTGGAATCACAAGGCGAATACTTCTTCCATCATTATTAGGGTTAATACCGATATCGGAAGCCAAAATTGCTTTTTCAATTAAGGGGATGGCTTTTGCGTCCCATGGCTGAATTACAATCATCCTGGGTTCCGGCGCCGAAATAGATGCCATTTGCGATATGGGCGTAGGACTTCCATAGTAATCTGCCGTAACTTTATCAAGCATCTTGGGATTTGCTCTTCCCGCGCGCAATGTGTTTAACTCAGATCTTAAGACTTCAATCGCCTTTTCCATTTTATCTTCGGCTTTTGTTTCAATATCTTTAACCATCTACTCTCACTCTCCTTTTATAATCGTTCCTATTTTTTCTCCGCAAATTGCCTTTTGAATATTCCCACTCGGATGTAATCCGAATATATGAATCGGAATATGGTTATCCATGCAAAGCGATACGGCTGTTGAATCTATTACTTTTAAACCTTTATCGAGCACATCAATATATGAAAGTGCCTGAAACATGGTCGCTTCAGAATTTTTATTGGGATCGGAGTCATAAACTCCATCCACATTTTTAGCAGATAAAATAACATCCGCCTCCATTTCTGCAGCTCTCAGTGCCGCTGCACTGTCTGTGGTAAAATAAGGATTGCCTGTGCCAAATCCGAAAATAACAACCCTACCCTTATTTAGATGGCTGATCGCTTTACGCCTGATATAAGGTTCTGCCAGTTCTTTCATTTCAATAGCTGTCTGTACTCTCACGTCCACACCCAGCTGCTCGAGAGCATCCTGCAGAGCCATCGCATTGATTACTGTTGCCAGCATTCCCATGTAATCCGCATTCACTCTGTCCATTCCTACTCCGCTTCTTCCACGCCAGATATTGCCGCCGCCGACAACAATGCATACCTGCACACCCATCAAAACAACCTCTTTGATATCTTGACAGATCGCCTTAATCGTATCCCAGTCAAGCCCGAATCCCTTTTGACCCGAAAGCGCTTCCCCGCTCATTTTTATTACAATTCTTTTATATATCGGTTTAATCATTGGGTGCCAACCTCTCGCTTATTCTGTGTAATATGATACAACAAAATCGCATATTTTACAAATTTTATTTTCAATAAAAAACCAAGCGGTATGCTTGGTTTTAAAATATTTGCTATTTCATTTGACTGGCAACTTCTTCTGCGAAGTTGTCGCTGCGTTTTTCCAGACCCTCACCCATTTGATAACGGGTAAACCGCCTGATCTTAATATTTTCTCCGATCGACGCAATAGCTTCTTTGACCGCTCCTTCAACACTTTTATCCTGATCTTTGACAAATGGCTGTTCAAGTAAGCATACTTCTTTAAAATATTTTTTCAATCGTCCTTCCACCATTTTTTCCGCAATGTTTTCAGGTTTGCCTTCATTGATTGCCTGTGCTTTATAGATTGCTTTTTCTTTATCTATAACATCTTGCGGCACTTCCTCTTTTGACAAATAAAGCGGATTTATTGCCGCAATATGCATTGCAATATCTTTAACAAAGCTTAAAAATATTTCGTTTTTTGCAACAAAATCAGTCTCACAGTTTACTTCAACTAAAACACCTATTTTACCGCCCATATGAATATAAGAAGCTACTACGCCTTCTGCTGCGATTCTGCCGCTTTTTTTAGCTGCCGACGCAAGCCCCTTTTCTCTCAAAAATTCTATCGCTTTTTCAATATTTCCATCTGTTTGTGTAAGAGCTTTTTTGCAATCCATCATGCCTGCACCCGTTTTTTCTCTGAGCTCTTTTACTATTGCTCCGGTTATTTCCATTTTCAACCGACTCCCTTCAACCTTATAATATCTGAAATTTCAAAATCTATTCTTCAGTGTTCTGCTCTACATTTTCTTCTTGCACCGGTTCCTCTGTCGGCTCACTGTCACTGCTGACGCTTTCCTGCTCTGCCTGCTCTGTCGTTTCTGTTTCTTCTTCTATTGTGAATTGCTCACCCTGCTTGCCTTCTATGACTGCATTTGCGAGAACTCTGGCGATCAGTGCCACCGCACGAATAGCATCATCGTTGCCCGGTATCGGATAATCAATTTCTTCCGGATCGCAGTTTGTATCTACAACCGCAACGATCGGAATACCGAGTTTTTTCGCTTCTAAAATCGCAATTCTTTCCTTTTTCGGGTCAATGACAAATAACGCCCCCGGCATTTTTTTCATTTCTCTTATGCCGCCCAAGAATTTTTCAAGTCTCTCCTTTTCATGAAGAAGCTTGATAACTTCTTTTTTGGGAAGAAGATCAAATGTGCCGTCTTCCTGCATTTTTTCGAGTTCTTCGAGTCTTTCTACGCGTTTGCTGATTGTTTTGTAATTTGTGAGTGTGCCCCCGAGCCAACGGTGTTCAACATAAACACATCCGCATCTGAGAGCTTCTTTTTTGATGCTTTCTTGTGCTTGTTTTTTTGTTCCGACAAATAAAACTTGTTTGCCTTCTTCCGATACTGAGCGAATGAATTCGTAGGCTTCATTAATTTTTCCTACTGTTTTTTGCAGGTCGATGATATAAATACCATTTCGCTGCGTATAGATGTATTCCTTCATTTTAGGATTCCATCTTCTTGTTTGGTGCCCGAAATGAACACCTGCTTCAAGCAATTGTTTCATGCTTACATATGACATATTTTTTCCTCCTCGGTTATTTCATCCATTGTGCTGCCCCATATCTTCCGCTCCCGCGGCACCGCTATGGCAAATACATTGTATCTGTGCACAATGTGTTTTTTAATGCCGTAATATATTAACATAAAAATAATAGAATGTAAAATATTATTTTTTTAATAATATTTCAGCAATTCTATTAGCTCTTTGTTGACTACTTTAATATATGTTCCTTTCATCCCCAGCGAACGCGTCTCGATCACCCTGCCGCTCTCCAGCTTTCTTAGGGCATTTACAATGACGGAGTGTGTAATGCCTGTGGCGCTTGCAATTTTGCTTACAATGACCATCCCTTCATATCGGTTTTCTCCAAAACTTTCAAAAACACTTTTGACCGCCTGAATTTCGGTATAAGAGAGAGTCGAGATAGTCAATTTTAGATTGTTGTTTTTTCTTTCTTTTTCCATAAGGGCAATGTTTTCAAGCCTCATGAGCTCCATCGCCACAATGGTCGCACTATATTCACTTAAAACAAGATCCTCATCCGTAAAACTTAATCTATTTTTAGCCAGTACCATTGTTCCAAGACGTTTTCCGCCGCCGTTTATGGGCACTATGCTCACATATCGTTCTTTCATCGCACAAGTCATCTCATCTGAATATGCACATTTCGGGTTTTCTTCATATTGGTTTGCTTTACTTTCTTTTAGAGACATTAAATAAGCGTTATAAGCTTTGGGGAATTTTTTTTCTTCAATTGCTTCCATATTTCTGTCACACTGTTCTTCGGGCAAATACGCATAGCCTAAGAATTTACCTTCCGTATCCGCAATATAGACGTTGCATTTTAAAATATCTCGAAGCATGGAACATAATTCTTCAAATGATAGGACTCCGTTTCCTGACAGCTGGAGTGTCATATTGAGTTTTCTTGTTTTCTCTAAAAGATTCATTTCCTCTCCTGTTCTCTATGGGATTGAAAAAAATTTCAATCCCTAAATAATGTATTTTTCTAGGCTTTTTAGGTATTCTTCCGTGTCGAATGTTTTTTTCACATATTCTCTATCGACAGTAAAAGTCGAATTGGCATATTTGCCTACATCAAATGATATATCTTCAAGTAATTTTTCCATAACCGTATGCAATCTCCTGGCTCCGATATTTTCATTATTTTCATTTTGATAAATTGCCACCTTTGCTATTTCCTCAAGTGCGCCTTCATCAAATACAAGCTCTAATCCTTCCGTGGCAAGTAATTGCTGATATTGCATGATGATAGCATTTTGAGGCTGCGTGAGAATTAATTTGAAATGCTCATACGTTAAATTATGCAGTTTTACCTTGATCGGAAAACGCCCTTGAAGCTCCGGGATCAAATCGGATACCTTACTCATATGAAAAGCCCCTGCCGCTACAAACAAAATATGATCTGTTTTTACAGGCCCGTACTTGGTATTGACCGTGCTGCCTTCCACAATAGGCAGGATATCTCGCTGCACGCCTTCACGTGACACATCTGCACCGCTGCGGTAGCCTTCACCACCGGCTATTTTATCTATCTCATCCAAAAATATGATTCCGCTCTGTTCGGCATCCCGAATCCCTTGCTCAATGATAGCATCCATATCCATGAGTTTATCCGCTTGCTGCTGCACTAATATTTTTCGCGCTTCACTGATGCTGACGCGTCTTTTTTTCTTTTTTTTAGGAAGAATGCCGCCAAGCATATCATTGATATTCATGTCTTCCCCCATATTGCCCCCGATCACCCCAATCGGCACACTCTGATTATCTTCAACCGTGATTTCCACAATTTCATTTTCCATCTCACCGGCCATAAGCTTTTTTTCTATTTCCGAGCGCTTTAATCGCAGTTCATCGGTAAGCTCAACTTGTTCACTGTCTTCTTCCTCATTCGCCCCGCCGCCAAAAATCATATCAAAAGGAGTTTGAGTTTTTGCTTTCTTTTTTAAAGCGGGCACAAGCAAATCAAGCAGCCTCTCCGTGGCCATTAATTCTGCTTTTAGCTTTACTTCTTCAAATTTCTGTTGCTTTGCCATACGGATCGCCGCATATACCAAATCACGCACCATGCTTTCCGCATCTCTGCCCACATAACCCACCTCGGTGAACTTTGTGGCTTCCACCTTTATAAACGGAGCCTTGACAAGTTTGGCAAGCCTTCTGGCTATCTCTGTCTTACCAACTCCCGTCGGCCCTATCATAATAATATTTTTAGGCGTTATTTCTTCTTGTAATTCCTGACTTAGCAGGCTTCTTCTGTAACGGTTTCTAAGAGCAATCGCCATTGCCTTTTTTGCTTCTTCTTGCCCTATGATATATTTATCAAGTTCTCTGACAATCTCCTTGGGTGTTAATTCAGTCATGAGGTGACCTCCTGTTACAGTCTTTCTACTTTTATATTGTTATTTGTATATACACAAATTTCAGATGCGATTTTCATCGCTTGATACGCGATTTGCTCAGCATCTAAATCGGAATAAGTCTTGAGCGCTTTAGCCGCGGCTAAAGCATACATGCCGCCACTGCCGATCGCAATAACATCATCATCCGGTGAAATCACTTCCCCTGTGCCGCTTATGACGAGCATGTTTTCATTATCCATCGCAATAAGCAGCGCTTCCAATTTTCTAAGCGCTTTATCTGTACGCCATTCCTTGGCGAGCTCCACAGCCGCACGATTTAAATTGCCTCCGTAAAATTCCAGCTTCGCTTCAAACTTATCAGAGAGAGCAAACGCATCCGCGACCGAACCTGCAAACCCAACCAAAACTTTATCCTTATAAATTTTTCTCACTTTTACAGCCCCGTGCTTTATAACGGTATGTTCTCCGAGTGTGACCTGACCGTCTCCGGCCATTGCTGAAACATTGCCTTTTTTAACTGCCACTATAGTCGTTGCATGAAACATTTTTATCCCCCTGAACTTATGTTCATTTTTTATCTGGCTTTATGCCTATTAATTTATCACAATATACTGAATTTTTAAATAATTATTTGAAATATTATTCTTTCTGTGCGCCGTCTGTTTTCTCGTCTTCACTTTGGTTGCAAATCAAGCAATATGGCTCGGCATTCTTTGCCCTGCTTTTTTTAAATTTCAAATTGCCGCATGTGGGGCAGACTTCCTTTGACGGGATATCCCATGTAGAAAAATCACACTTTGGATATTTGGAGCATCCATAAAAGATTTTGCCTTTCTTGGTTTTCTTCTTTACTAACGGTGCGCCGCATTTCGGGCATGAGGCCTTCACTTCTTCAAGTATCGGCTTAATGTTTTTGCATTTCGGAAATGCCTGGCAAGCCAAAAATTTTCCATATCTTCCTTCTTTTATCAGCATATGGCTGCCACATTTATCACATATTTCATCACTTATCACGTCGGGAATTTTTATTTTCTCGATCGTCTGCGCCTCTTTTAATTCTTTCTCAAAGTTTGTATAAAAATCGCGTACGATTTCAACCCAGTTTTCCTGCCCTTCGGCTATTTTATCCAGATTATTTTCCATTTGGGCTGTAAAATCCAAGTCAACGATTTCCCTGAAATTTTCCTTCATAATATTTGTCACGAGCACGCCTAACTCAGTGGGTATAAATTTTTTATCTTCCATTTTCACATACGCCCTGTTTTGAATCGTCGCAATCGTAGCCGCATAAGTACTCGGACGACCGATGCCTTTTTCTTCCATCGTCTTTACAAGCGACGCTTCCGTATATCTTGCAGGCGGGAGCGTAAACTTTTGCTCGTGCGTTAATTTTTTCAACTTCAAAACTTCGCCCACAGACAGAACCGGAAGCATATTTTCTTCATCTTCATCCGTTTTATTGTTGTATACTTTTAAATATCCGTCAAATGTGACCACCGAGCCGCTTGCACGAAACATAACGTTGTTGCATGCAATGTCCACAGTAAGCACATCATAGAGCGCCGGCTTCATATTGGAGGCTATAAAACGTTTATAGATGAGTTCATAGAGTCTTGCCTGATCTTTGCTCAGAGAGCCTGCAAGGCTTTGCGGCGTATGCATCACCGAGGTGGGCCGTATGGCTTCATGCGCATCTTGCACATTGTTTTTCTTTGCCGTCTTTTTTCTTGCATACATTGCATAATCACTGCCATAATTTTCCGTAATAAATTTTAAACATTCATTCTTAGCTTCTTCTGAAATACGAACAGAATCCGTACGCAAATACGTAATCAAGCCTGTATACCCCAGCCCTTCAACATCGACTCCTTCATAAAGTTGCTGGGCGACCATCATTGTTTTCTTTGTGGTAAATCCTAATTTTCTATTGGCTTCCTGCTGAAGTGTGCTGGTTGTGAATGGGAACGGTGCGTTACGCTGTTTTTTACCCTGTTTGATTGCGTCAACGATATAGTGTCCATCTTTTATTCTTTCCAGAACATCCTTTGCCGCTTCTTCATTATTTATTTCTGCTCTTTTACCATTTAGTCCGTAGAATTTTGCCTCAAAAGTTTTATTATCATCTTTTTTGGAAAGAAAAGCTGAAATTTGCCAGTATTCTTTCGGCACAAAATCTTTTATTTCCTGTTCTCTGTCTACCACAATACGCGTTGCCGCCGACTGCACTCTGCCGGCACTGAGGCCTTTTTTAATCTTCTGCCATAAAAAAGGACTTAGCTTATACCCAACAAGTCTGTCCAGGATTCTTCGTGCCTGCTGAGAATTTACTAAGTTCATGTCAATTTTTCTTTTATTTTCAAATGCTTTTGAAACCGCATTTTTTGTTATTTCATGAAATTCGACTCTTGCATCGCCATTGACATCAACGCCCAAATAATTTGCTATATGCCAGCTGATGGCTTCCCCTTCTCTGTCCGGGTCTGTTGCAAGAATAATATTTTCACTGCTTTTCGCCGCTTCTTTCAGTCTTTTTAGGACTTCTTTTTTATCGCTTAGAGGAATATATCTCGGTTTGAAATTATTCTCTATATCAACACCCATTTGTTCTTTCGGCAAATCGATAATGTGCCCCATAGATGCTTCCACTTTGCAATCTGCCGGCAGATATTTTTTGATTGTTTTGGCTTTTGCCGGAGATTCCACTATTACTAAAGTTTTCATATTCCTCCTTCTTCCGTTCATGTTTTTATAGTCTCTAACGAAAAATTATTATAGCAAAGAAATTTTTAATTGCAATTATAAAATGCAAAATTTTCCTTTATCTTTATATACTATACCGCCGATTTCCATCATTGTCAAAATCGCAGAGACATTGGAGGTTGTTGTACTTGCCGAGACTGCAAGCTCATCTATTGTATTGATTCCCTTTAAAATCAGCTTATAGAGTGCAGCTTCTTCTTCGTTCATACTCAAAGGTTCTTCCTTTTGCGCAGGCTTTTCTTCAACGAACTGTTTATTAAAAGAAGGTACCAGTTCGGCTAAGATATCTTCATAGGATGTAATGAGTTTTGCCGCGCAGTTTTTAATGAGTTCGTTTGTGCCGCAGCTCTCAGGGCTTGTGATATTACCCGGCACGGCAAAAACTTCTCTGTTTTGCTCGAGCGCAAGCTTGGCTGTAATAAGCGCGCCGCTCTTTTGCGCCGCTTCCACAATGACACATCCTTCGCACAATCCGCTGATAATGCGGTTGCGCGCGGGGAACATATAAGGCGCCGCTTCAGTGCCCGGCGGGTACTCACTAATCACACAGCCGTTCCTTAAAATTTCTTTATATAATACTTCATTACTTTTGGGATATATATTATCGATTCCGCATCCCATGACAGCCACTGTTTTCCCTCCTGCATCCAGCGCTCCTCTGTGCGCCGCCGCATCAATGCCATATGCCATGCCGCTGACGATAATAATTCCCCGTTTGGCAAGCTCGCAGCTAATTTTCTGCGCTGTGCGCACGCCATATTGCGTTGCTTTTCTGGAACCGATGATCGCCACATAAATATCCTCATCCGTAAAAGTATACTCTCCTTTTTGATAGAGTATTAACGGATTATTATAAATATTTTTTAAATTAAGCGGATACGATGTGCTCGCAGGAGTGATAAAAGAAATATTCTTTCTTTGTAACTGCTCCATTTCTTCTTTTGCTTTTGTCAAATCTTTGCTGCATACAATATTTTCAATAAGTTTAGCGTCAAGAATATTTGCGACGATGAGCTCTTCGTAGGGAGCATTATAGACGGCATAAGCGTCCTGATACTTTTCAAGCAGTTTATTTATTTTCAGCGGGGTCAGTTTTTCTATTCCATTAAGCCAAAACCAGTATATATCCATATTCATATCTTTTCATATACTCCTATACAACATAGAACATTTGTTTGATTTTCTTCAAATACCACTTGAAATGGCAACTACGGTAGTGTATATTGTTCATTATAAGAGGTGATAGAAATGCTGTCAAATATTAAAAGCTGTACTTTAATTGGTGTCGATGGATATTTAATTCACATTGAGACAGATATCGTAAAAGGCATGCCGACTTTTATTACGGTAGGTCTGCCCGATGCCAGCGTGAAGGAATCCAAAGACAGAATTGCATCGGCTTTAAAAAACAGCGGTTTTCAATTACCGACCAAACGCATCACCGTTAATCTCGCACCCGGCAACATTAAAAAAGAAGGCACGCTTTATGATGTGCCGATCGCGCTGGGAATACTTCTTTCTTCTTCCCAGTTATCCCCAAGCATCGATTTAGATAACACGCTTGCCTTCGGCGAACTCGCTTTAGACGGTTCTATTCGGGGTGTGGATGGCACGCTGCCGATGATCATCGAAGCCAAACGCCACCACATGCACCGCGTAATCGTACCATATGAAAACAGGCTGGAAGCCTGCCTGATTGAAGGCATTGAAATCATTGCCATAAAAAACTTGAAAGAGCTTGCAGAGTTTCTAAGCGGGCAGACAGACATTGAACCACTGGAACCCACACAACAGCTTGCCGAGCAAGTATTCAGCTTGGATTACTCGGACGTGAAAGGCCAGGAAAATGCCAAACGAGCCATGGAAGTTGCCGCCGCAGGCGCTCACAACATGCTCATGATAGGCCCTCCGGGAAGCGGCAAAACAATGCTCGCCAGATGCTTTCCTTCCATTCTGCCCGATATGACAAGAGACGAATCCCTCGAAGTGACAAAAATATACAGCATCGCCGGGCTTTTAAAAAGAGAGACGCCGCTGATCACATCGCGTCCTTTCCGCTCCCCACATCACACGATAAGCGATACTTCACTCACAGGCGGCGGGCGCATTCCGCGACCGGGCGAGGTTTCGCTGGCCCATTTAGGCGTGCTTTTTTTAGACGAATTGCCAGAATTCCAGAAAACATCTCTCGAAGCACTGCGCCAACCGCTGGAAGATAAAATTGTCACGATCTCGCGTGTGAATGCCACGATCACATACCCGTCTTCCTTTATGCTGCTTGCGAGCATGAACCCGTGCCCGTGCGGTTATTTTGGTGATGAATCCAATAAGTGTCATTGTTCATCCAACGAAATCAAACGCTATCTAGGCAAAATCTCGGGCCCTATGCTGGATAGAATCGATATCCACATCGAGGTGCCATCCACGAGTTACGATAAATTAAAAGACCGCGCTAAAACGGAAAGCTCACAGAGCATCAAAAAACGTGTCAATCATGCGCGCAGTATTCAGCTTCAAAGATACAAAGGCACAAAAACTTTGTTTAACTCATCGCTGAATCCCAGGCAGATAGAGCGCTATTGCAGACTTGGGGAAAATGAAGAACGGCTGATGAAAAAAGCTTTTATTTCCCTGAATTTGAGCAGCCGTGCTTATCACCGAATTCTAAAACTCGCGCGCACGATTGCCGACCTTGACAACAGCGAAGAAATCAAAACCCCGCATATCGCCGAAGCGGTGCAGTATCGAAGTCTTGACAGAAAATACTGGCTGTAGCAAGCCTTTAGAGGAATATATGATTACACAAAATGACAACAGAGAATTTTTGGATATCACCGCAAAAACCGCTATATAATTGGTCCAACGCCTGAGTTATATGGTATAAAGTCAATATCGTAATAATAAAATACAAGCATATGGTATTTATTCATATGCCTGTGAAGTATTGGTTATTTCGATATAATTTAATGCTGTGCCTCGCTATCCCACGCCAACTCAAAATCAAACCCTTTTAAATCATTCATGATCACTCTTTGCCTGAACTCATCGGAAACAAACGGTCTGCTTCTAGGGGCATCAATGGTTTTAAAAATATGTTTCTCTTTTATGGTTTGATTATCAATAGTAACTTATGAATATTTTTCTAATATCTCTTTTATAATTCGCTCATCTGAAAGATCTTTATGCCACCAGTGATTACAATTTAATGGATCTTCTTTTTCCTTTCTTCTTCGCTCTGCTATAGCAAAACATTCTAATACAAGAAAAAAAGCTTGATTAAGTACGGTATCCTTTAATATAGAAAGCTTGTATCCTCTATTGTGTAATGAGACGTTCCCCTTTGAAATCATAACCACAGGAGTCTGTGTCGGCTTTAAGCCAGCTGCTCCAATAGCATCTTGAATATCACTCTCTATAACCTGTGCTTGAATAGCTAATGCCCATATATTCTTCACTACTGATTGTTTTTCCGTTTCTTTCAGAGCTAAAAACCATTTAGTTACTTCACTTTTAGACACGACCCCTTGTACATACTGATTAAGTAACAATAATTCTTGAATTGTTAGAATTTTCAAGGCAAACTCCTCCTACTTCTGTGGTTTAGCACAATATATATACAAGTTATATAAGATTAATATATAGCAAAATCATCGGTTATTCTAATTTTACTTTTATATCTCAAGATATTCTTTAACTTTTAATGATACTACATTAATAGCTTCCGGATAAATTTCAAAATATTTCTTTAATCCATTATCAATGATAGGCTTAATTACATTTTCAATACACTTCGTTAAAGCTAATGAAAATTCTTTCGTATCAAAATCATCTATATTAACGCTATTATACACATTACCATTAATGTTAAATATGAATCTGCCAAATACATCACAATCGTTATCTTTTGGTTTCGTTAAGTTTGGATTTAACGATTTTATTAAGAATCCATAATTTATATAATAACTATTATCAAAATTTGACTTTTGGGTTGCTATTACAATAATTAAATCTTTAGTTCGTAAAATATAGTTATTCCCTTTTAAATAAAACCCATATTGATTTAAAACTTCAGTTAATGATTGTTTAAATTCTTTTTTTTTCATAATTTTATCTTTTAATAAACTTCTAATTTTGTAGTCCATCCAACACCATTCATTTGCTCTACTTCTTGTAAATATAGATTTAATTGTTTGTATCCTTGGCGCATTGCTCTTGGATTATATGACTTTAGCTCATAGATGACTTTATTTTCAAAATCAATAAAATCAATTCTCTTTCCACTTGAGAATCTGTATTCTCTCCCATCGATGTCCCAATAAACGTTCCTGCCGCCACGGTCGAAGCCGTTGTTGCCGCTACGGTGCCGCCTGCCACTGATGCAACCGCTGCCAATGCGAGAAGCGCTCCGCCTGCTGTAAGAACAACCGCGACTGCTGTTCCTACTACTATAGCAGCCCCAATCGCACAATGCCACCATGCATGCCTTGTTAAAAACATCTATATAAATGTTTACAACTATCATATTTTATAATCTTGCTTTATTCAACATCGTGATAATAAAATACAGGCATACAGTAGGTTTTTTTACTTTTCTATATGCCTGCAAACTAACTGCTATTAAATTATCCTACATTTCATATATCTTTTGCTCTGGATATACTTTTAAATATCCTTGCTTGTGCCAGACTTTTAATGTCATTTCGGCCTCGAAACCGAATATTCCATTTTTTTCATCATCCTTAGCATTTTTTAATACTCTTAATGCTTCATCTACACATATGTTAAGCGAGAGACAGTGTGCAGCCGCTTTATTACTGGTCACAACATTTTCATTATAAAATAATTCTGGCAAAGTTCTTCTAGCAAGTTCTAAATCAGCCTCCAATAATTTGAATAATTTAATAATTTTATTTCTTTCTTTGTTGCCTTTTTTATAATCTCCACTCAAAGTTGTTTCTTTTAATATCGTTCCTATTTCAATATACTTATCTATTATCTCTTCAGGTGATATATTTTTTTTCATTTGATCCTACCTCAAGTAATATTATTTTTTACTTACCAACACCAAATTGCCTCATAACATTTAGTCCAAAATTATATTGTTCCTCATAGCTTTGTCCTGCCAACCAATCTCTAACGCTTTTGCCATTTGTAAAATCAAGTGTTGTCCTATTATAATAACCTGTGATTTTTGCATGTATATCTTTATCAATTGCTATTAAGTTATTTGTATTATGTATTAGAATAGGACTAAATCCTGATTTTTTTATTTGAGACTGCTCAACAATATGATGCCATTGTTTTCCTTCACCAGGTGCTCCCAAATATTT